>JAUYKA010000036.1 GCA_030698495.1 bacterium | reverse complement strand
TTATCTGGAAGGAGTTGAATCTAAACCACTGGTCGTCCTGCGCGGCACGCTGATTCGCTGGCAAGATCAGATTCTTAACCACTTCGATCATGGCACCAGTAATGGGTTTACCGAAGGCTGTCATACTAAGATCAAAATGCTCAAGCGTTTGAGCTATGGATTCCGCAATCGGGAACGCTACAAGGTCAAAATGCTGTTGGGTTTTCATCCGGTTTCAGAGCTGCTGGGAAGCACAGTTAATTGAGAGGAGCCCCCGCCCGACCCCAACATCATTCAACCCCCGAAACGCAGATATGAATTCCAATACTCGTACAGCTTCTTTGTCGCCCACAAATCCCCCACATTGTATTTGGCAATATCCAAAAAGTTTCCTTCCTTGAATAACCTGCCCACGTCCCCGCCCGACACCCCTTGTGTTTTTGGACTCTCAATACCAAAAGCCCGGCACCATAGATGCAAACTACCCCGACTGCGCGAAGCTCCGTAAAAAGTCAACTGATCGTATAAATCCACATGCCTTGCGTCAGGAGCGTTCTGATACATGTATCTTCCCCGCATCAAATCCTTGGTCGGTCTAATTCCGTGAATAGCCGAGCGGATCATTAAATAAGGCACATCGAAACCCCGTCCGTTATAACTGACAAACTCCTGATAATTTCTGGCGCCTGACCACCAACTCTCTAACATATCTTTTTCCGACATCGGCTTGTATTTTATCCCGTCTTCTTCCGTGTCTTTCGTGTCGCCCCCGGGCGCTTGATAATAAACCACGCCCTTATCTTTGTCGCAATCCAATATGCCAATCGCCACAATCTGCCCCGTCAGCGGCGATAAGCCCGTCTCGCCTTTCAAGCTTTCCAATGCTTTCTTGTATTCCTTATCGCTTTTAGACTCGCGCTTTATCCATCGCGTTAAATATCCTTGCGTTGTCTCGTCGAACGAATCAAAATCATCCCCCACTGTTTCAATATCGAAGACTAGTCTTGGCATATAGTGTTTATCTTACAATTACTCTATACCACTGTCTATAATTTTTCTGTTTCCGGGAAATAATGCACCACGCCTTCAACCACCCCCGCCGCGTAATTACCGTTCATACCCATAAAATCACCTTTAGCTATATAAATTTTATCCTGCATACCAGTAGTAGACATCAGATGCAACACTTCTTTTTTTACTTCCTCTCGCGCGTTTTTTACCAACACCGCCGGTAGACCGCTAGTCAATACCGGTATATCATTGCCAGAATCTCCGGCAAACACCACCCGCTCATCGACAAAACCAAGCTTCTTCTGCAAAAACTTTAACGCCCCCAACTTTGTCGCCGAACGAGGCAACACGTCTAACAAACCGACCTTTTTTATCTCGTCTATACTATAAATAAGAGATAAATTAAGCCCTTTCTTATCCGCTATCACGTACATTTTTTCCAACAACTCATCCCGGTTAATATTGGTTGCCGTATAAAAACTGACCTTGTGCTTATTTTGAAAATCCGGACTATCATCTTGCAGATATATTTCCTTTATTCCGTCAAACAAAGCCTTTACCTGGCTCCAATCCATACCCTTCCAATCAACCGCTATCGCTTCATCCCAACTCACCAGTGCTTCCCACAGCTTTTGTTCTCCCACCCGATAAATTGTCGTACCGACATCGCCAATAGCATACTCCGACTCGGGCAGATCAAAGTCATCAATTGCTTTTTGCAGCAAATGACGGTTACGCCCCGAGACATAAACCAAAACCACTTCTGCAAGTTCAACCAGACGACTAAAGAGCTCGCGTGCCCGCAGCGATTCTGCCTGTGGCCCATTGGGTAAAACTGTCCGGTCTAAATCGCAGGCCAATAAAATTTTCTCCATAACCACTACAAAATATTTTTGCCATCTAGCGCCAATTTACCCATCACTGCCGCCGCCGCGCTCCATGTCTGCGCCCTCATTCCCCCCGGCTTTAATGTCTTGCCGTTGATAAATTCATAGAAACCCCACTGATCACCCTCCTCTCCTAATTTATTAGCCTGATGAATTGCCTCCAAGTATTCCTTGGCGCGATCCGTTTTACCTCGCTGTGCTAAATTGGCTACGTAAAAACCGGTAATCATCGGCCACAATCCGCCGTTTTGATATTCATACGGTTTATTACGAAAAGTATAAATAAAAGTTGACTGCAATTCTTCCCAATCCTTATCAATTTCTTTTATTACCGGCGAAAAGGCCGGTAATAACTTTAATTTATCCGCGACAATGTTGCTGTTAATATAATCATCAACTTTTTCCTGCTGTTCTTTCGTGGCAATACCTAACAAAGAAACGAGTACGTTCGCCATCGCGTCAAAACGGTAACCATAACCGGTTGGAGAAAAGTAAGGCAGCCAGTATGTCTCTCTGTTCTCCGCTACCTTACATCCCTTCTCGAACATTACCGGATGATACACACCTGCTTTATTAACATCACAATCATGATTGAACCAGTAGTTGGCTTTAATTCTACCAACCAAACTGTCTATCTTATCTTGCAACAAATTACTGGCCGATCCTCTCATTGCTTCATGTATCTCACTAAGTCCACGCAGTGCCCGCCAGTAAAGCAGTTGATCATAAAGTACGTAGCCGTGCTGCAGATACTCATCTGCCCAGTCCCCTGTTTCCGGTACATACACCAGACCCTTGTTATTAAACTCCCACGCCCCCAACAAAAATTCCACTTTTTGCAAAGAAGGTAGAAATTCCTCCAGAAAACTATTATCTTGAGTAACTTGCCAGTACCTATGGCAACCGATCACAAACCATAAGTCAGCGTCCACTCTTCCAGCCGTCCCGCCATAGCTTACCCGTCCCTGTACCGCATCCACGTTGCTAGGTATCTCGCCGTGCGGCCCCCGATAACGCGCCAAGGTGCGCAAGGTAGCTAACGCCGATTTAGTTAGCTCGTCATCTTTCAGATTTAGCGCTGCCAGTAAAGTAATCACGCCATCACGTGCCCAGATGCGACGATAATTTTCCCGTTCATAAGCTGACGCCACAAACCCGTCGGGTGTAGCCGCGCGGCGCAACTGGTCTGAAGCCCGCTTGAAACCCTCCGTCATCAAATCAGCATCATTCATGTAGTTATGTTACCAACTCGTTTCTCATCTGCCAACTTTAATGTCATTATCTGATTTAGTCGGGTAATCCATTAGTATAAAAAAATCAGCCCCGTTTCAGTCAAGAAACAGGGCTGGGTATTCACGGCAGGAACCCGAAACAGGCTAGAAAATCAGGCTCACACCATTCGCTTCCCACTCAAAGCGGGTCGAACGCACTTGCGTTTGCACTGGCGCAGCCAGTCGGTCGAAGTGGACATGTTCGCCTGGCAACAGAAAAGCGCGCACCGGCCGTCTGTCAATGAGCTGACACCAATGCACCCGTGCTGCCCGACCGTCACTCAACTTCAGACAGCCAAGGCCTTGGGCGAAGTTGAACCAATCAACCACCGCCTCATTCTCGGCCAGCCGGTCCAGCGGTTCAACCTCGTCCGGCTGATAGTCATTGATCGGCGGCAGAAAAAAATTGTCCGGACACAATGACACCAACCAATCGTTCATCTGCGGCCAGCCATCAAACTGCGGATAAACCTTCGCGCCGCGGCTGTCCCTAAACGCCTCGGCTTCGTACGTCTGCTGAACCGTCAGGAAAAACTCACCCGCTTGGGAAATCACGGCGATCTCCCAAATTCGCACGAAGTAATCCACATCAAACCATCCCAGAGTACTGCGGGCGTACGGCTTGGCCAGCCGCATGTGGTTGGCCGGGAACCGCGTAAAGCAGACACCATCATCATTCTGCTTCACCTCCACCTTGAACTGGTAGATCTTTCCGGCCTCGGGGTCGGCCGCCAGATTCTTCTTCGGGATGACGTTCTTACTACCATCCACGACGAAGCCGTCCACGATGTACGGCGGCTCCGCCTCAATCCTGACCGTAATCTTCCCCGGCTCTAGCCGGCCTAGGTAGCCGTCTTCCTGTATTAGTAGCTCCTTGCCATCCCGCAACACGTTAAACACAACACTATCAATACCCTCGATGCCTTCGATCATGGCATACTCCCCCAACTTGCAAAAGAACTGATAGAAAATTCCAACCGGACCACCCGACTGGAAACGTCATTATTATCCTATTTCAACCGCTTTGTCAAGCAGGCAAAAAAACGGCTCAAGTGCCGCTTGAGCCGTTTTTAGTGCTATAATTGTCTGATTTTCTGTTCGTGGCGCTGGACTGTTTTCTTCACTATTTCCATGTCTACTGTCAGCTGACCGGTTTGTTCAAAAATAACATCCACCTTTTCTGTTAGATGATCTACTTTTTCCGTCATATGATCCATTCTCCCCGTCATATGATCCATCCTTTCTGTGAGGTGAGAGATGTTTTCTTTCATAGAAGAGATGTCGTCCGCTATAAGCTCTAATTTATAGTCGGTGTTTTTAGTATGTTGCGTTATCTTTGCATCGGTACTCTTGGCCAATTGACCTATCTTTTCATCAGTACGTTTAGCCAGTTGGTCTATCTTATTATCGGTACGCTTGGCATACTTTTCTAAAATCTCCTCCAGTTCTTTTTTAACCATAATCAAATGATACCGTGTTTATTAGTTCGTCGCAAAGCAAAATAGTCGTTCTATCCTGCTCTTATTGAACCTGCGAAATATATTTTTATATGGGTAATTCTATTACAAGGAAAATATTATTTATATTTAGTCGCTTACGCGACCGATTCTAGGGTATTCGCCACTATGGTCTAGAACCTTACTCTAGGGTTTTGAGGGTCCTTTGGCAAAGCCTTTGAGGGGTTTTAGGGAGGAAAAATGTTACAGGATGTTACACTATTGATGTGTACCCCGTTTAGTGGACAACTAGTTAATCAACCAGTAGCGGCCAAAAGATAGTCTCGGTATTTACTCGGCGTCATCTTTTTCAAGTTCCATTGCGGCCTGCCGGTATTGTAGTAATTGATGT
>JAUYKA010000015.1 GCA_030698495.1 bacterium | reverse complement strand
GCCAATCGTCTGTTGAAGCGGGTGAGGGATTACGCGCAAGTACATAAGCACGAGACGGTGGAACAAGAAGTGGTGGAAGAGGCGCTGGCGTTGTTAGAGGTGGACGAGCGAGGGCTCGATGTGGCAGACAGGCGAGTGCTGGAAGCGATGATGGAACATTTTGATGGCGGTCCGGTGGGGTTGCAAACATTGGCGGCGGTGACCTCGGAAGAGGAGAGAACGCTGGAGGAAGTGATAGAACCTTTTTTGCTGCAGTGCGGTTTAATTCAAAGAACGCCGCGCGGACGGGTAATTACCGCTGAAGGGCGCGGCCATTTAGGTTTAAGCGGGGGACAGGATAAGTTATTGTAAAGAAATGAATCAGAAGATATTGACGGCGGCGAACGCGGTAACGGCGGTGCGGTTAGTGTTGATAATATTTTTTGTGTGGCTGTTGTTGGCGGGAGAGGTGACGGCGGCAACGATTATGTTTATCTTGGCGTGGTTGTTGGACGCGGCGGACGGGTGGCTGGGTCGGCGGCTAAATCAGACAACCGACTTTGGTTATTATTTTGATAAAGCGGTGGATCGGTTATTGATGGGCGGGGCTGTTTTCTTCTTACTGGCGGAAAATTTGGTGTCGCCGCTGGCGCTATTGCTGCTGACCAAAGATATCGCTTTATTGCCGGTAATTACGATACACGCCTGGGCGCGGGAGAAGATACGGAGCGCCGGGTGGCCGGGGAAACTGGTGACAGTTTTGCAGGGGGCGGGAGTTATCTGGTTAATGGTGGGATTGGGGCAGCAGGAAATTATGGTTGTGTTGGTGGCGGTAGTTGGAGGAATTGTGGGGGCTTGGCATTTGCGTCGCGTGGTTTATGGCTCGCAATAACAAACGACTTCACGGTTGTGAGTAATTACCAGTACAGTTGTTTTACAGAGCGGAAAAAATAGTTATAATGCAATGATGTCTGGTCGTGACAAAAAATTGATTTTAATTTCGGGAGTATTGTGTTTGTTGTTTTTGTCAGGCGTAATTTGGCGGCAGACGGTAGCGGCAGATGAGGAAAACGAGGGGATGGCGGAGGGAACGGTGGTTATTAATGAAGTGATGTGGATGGGCAGCGGGGGAAATACGAGCGATGAGTGGATTGAGTTGCGGAATCTAACAGATGAGGGGGTTGATTTGACCGGCTGGACCATTGCTCGCGCCGGTTCGGGGGAGGCCGCCTTATTATTATCAGGGACGATAGAGCCGGCCGGTTATTTTTTAATTACCAAAAAGACAGCGGAAGAATCGGCGCTGGCTGGCGGGGTGATGATTAGTTTGGCCAGCAGCGCCATGTCGCTGGCTAACAGTCCCGGCGAGCAGCTAGTTTTGCAGGACGGGGGAGGAGCGATCGTTGATCAGATGCCTGATAACGGTTGGCCGGCGGGCGAGAACGGAACGGTAAAAAAATCAATGGAGAGGAATGATCCGCCGGCAGATGGTATGGATGCTAATGATTGGCATACTTGCAGCGGCGAGGAAGCGGTAAGCGAGACTTTTTGGAAGGTAGCAGGGGTAAACTGCGGCACGCCGGGAGAGGCTAATAGTGTGCCGCCGGAAAATCATGCGCCCGAGGCGGATATAACAGGACCGGAGTCGGCGTCGGTTGGCGAGGAGGTTTCTTTTTCGGCCGGGGATTCCACTGACGAAGATGGAGACGAGCTGATTTATGTGTGGTTGTTTGGAGATGGTGCTTCGGGCGAAGGTGAGGAGGTTACTCATACTTACAATCAAACCGGCGATTACACGGTGAAACTGACGGTTGGCGACGGCTTGTTGGAAAACGAGGCGGAACATAAAATAGAAGTTTCTAAAATTGAATACAGCGACGATGTGGTGATTAGTGAGCTGCTGCCAAATCCGGAAGGATTGGATACGGCGGGCGAGTTCATTGAGTTGTATAACAAAGGGAATAAAGAGATTGATTTAGGGGGTTGGAAACTGACTGACGGTAGCCGCACTTATATAATCCCCGCCGGAGAAAAGATTGTTGAGAGTGGCTTTTGGGTGGCAGATTACGGTAAATCAAAAATATCGCTGGGCAATAGCGGTGACGAGGTGCGTTTATTGGCGCCGGACGAGACAGAAAAATCATCAGTGTCTTATGGCGCGGCGGCGGAAGGACAGTCATATAATTTAACGGATGGCGGTAATTACGCGTGGAGCACGACGGTAACTAAAGGAGAGAAAAACGTGATTACGGTTGAGGAAGATGAGGAGGAAGACGAGGATGAGGAAAAAGCGGCCGATGATGAAGACAAAAAGGAAGAAGCAGCCAAAGTGATAACTTTAGAAGAAGTAAGAAACGAGCCGTTGGGCAGTAAGGTGGTAGTCGAAGGCGTGGTCAGCGTGCCGCCGGGCGTGTTGGGGAAAACAGTGATGTATTTGGCCGGTTCGGGTATTCAATTATATTTTTCTAAAGGCGACTGGCCGGATTTTCGCCTTGGCGATCGGGTGAGAGCGGAGGGGGTGGTGTCTGCCAGCGGTGGTGAAGCGAGAATTAAGTTGGCCGACAAGCAAGAAATAATAAAGATTAAACAAGAAGACGCGCCGGAAGCGCACCAAATGGAAACCGGCGCGATTGGCGAAGACACGGAAGGGTGGCTGGTAACGGTATCGGGGGAAGTGGTGGAGACAAGCGGCAGTACTTTTTATCTGGATGATGGCAGCGGCGAGGTAAAAGTTTACATTAAACCGGATACGGGGATAAATAAACCGAAAATGAAAAAGGGGATGACGGTGACGGTAACGGGCGTGGTGTCGGAGACAAGTAGCGGATACAGAATACTGCCGCGGTTTCAAGAGGATGTAATAGCGGGACAAGTGGCGGGAGCGAGCAGTTTTCCGCAGGCGGGGTGGGAGATGGGGTGGCCAGCGTTGTTTCTGGAACAAAGGAGAATGATAGTGCCGATTGGAGTGGTGCTGTTAGTGCTTGTTGTTCTGGCAGAGAGGGCGGGGGAGCCGTTGATTATTAAACGTAAAATTTAAAACTAAAAGAGAAAAACAACAACCCAAATAAAAAAACATGTGTCTAATAGTAATGTTTTGAATTTTTTTTGTTGATTTTCGTTTTTAGTTTTTCGTTTTTAGTTTTTTGGTTATACTTATCGACAATTCCATGAAATCCAAAGATAAGCCCAAGGTGGTAGTTCTCGGCGGTGGCAACGGCACCTCGCGGTTGCTTTTGGCGCTACGGCCGTGGCTGTCTGCCGGCAAAATCTCCTCGCTACACGCGCTGGTTCATATGGCGGATGATGGCGGTTCGACGGGGCGTTTGCGGGACCAATATGGTGTGGCGGCAATGGGGGATTTGACTAAGTCGCTGATGGCTTTGAGTAGTTTTCGCGGCGATGTGCGCGGCGATGAATTTTTGGAGGCGCTGGAGTACCGGTTTGCGGGCGGCGATTTTCAAGGGCACACGCTGCGCAACATTTTTCTGACATCATTGGAGAAAACCAGCGATATTGATACGGCCATTGCCACCATGGCGCGCATTCTACAAGTGCCGAAATACTCTGGCGTGGTGCCGACGACATTAAAGCCATTGACACAGCGGGTGGTAATTGAATTTGATGGCAGGAGTAATTTGTTGGGCGAGGGGCAACATTCCATTTCGCATCGGGTGAACCTGCAGGCCGATCCTCGTTGGAAGCCAGGTGATGTGCGAGTGCAGTTTGCGGAGGGTGATGTGCCACTGAATCCGCGCGCCGAGAAGGCCATAGCCGAAGCGACGTATATTATTGTGGCGCCGGGGCATACTTACGGCACAATTTTGCCGACGCTGGCTCTGCCGGCGTTGGGGCGAGCGGTGAAGAAGAGTAAAGCAAAAATAATTGTGGTAATGCCGTTGTTGACGACACCGCGGCAAACGACGGCATGGACGGGGGAGGATTTTGTGCGGGTGTATGAATTGTATATGGGGAGAGAAGTGGATGTGGTGCTGGTAAATACGGACGAATTGGGCATGGCGCTGGTTGAGGGACAGGCGTGGGTGGAGTTTAAGGAGAAAGACCACAAGTACGATTTGATAGAAGTATCGCTGGTGAGTGCGGAAAAGCCGCGACGGCAAGATGGGGATGTGGTGCCGCGGGCGATAGTAGTACACGACGAAGAGAAAGTGCGGAAAGCGTTGCTTTCCACTTTTGACCTTTGACTTTTTGACCTTCTGTCATTCCCCGACTTGATCGGGGAATCCAGTGTTTGGTTTATCTCCCGCGGGTAATGGTTCCGCGGCGTTTGCTCTTGGACGACACACTATACAACCTTTTCTAAACCTAAAACCTTTTCTAAACCTTAGGTTTAGAACAGCCACTACAGCTCGTATAATCCCCTTTCTAAACCTTAGGTTTAGAAAGGCCTATATACGGCTTCTAGATGTCTTTATCGACTAGTAGGTGTTTTATATCACCGAGTGATCTGGCGTAATCCGCTTCGTCACACACAAATTTCAGATAGTCTTGCGGCTTAATTATGCTATGTATTAATGATGTGTGGCATGTGGGTTCTTGTTGTTTGTTTATCTGTGTGTATTCTGGTAGTGAGTACCAGTGATAATGTAGGGGGTTTTTAGTTATATGGGCCACGTAGGGATTAAGATGGATGTAGCGGCTAACGTGTAGTAGTTGTTCGTTGCCATCAATTAAGACAGCGTGAAAAGGATTTACAAACAACGAGCCGCTACGTTGTTCGCTCATGTTGAAATATTTGGCGTAAGCAGTTAACAATCTTAGTAAATATTTTGAGGTGCCCCCCTCAATATTTTCACGTACCAACAAGTGTACGTGATTATCCATGAGGCAGTAACAAAGTAAATCAACCAGCCCGGCTTTTTCTGTGGGTAGGGTTATATCCTTGTTTAATTTAAGAGCCGTGGAAAAACTAATGGTTGTGTCCTTAGCCAGACAGTGGATGATTAGTTTTATAAATCGCTCGCGATCGTTGTTATCCCGGAATATGTTTTTCTGCTCAACTCCGCGTGTGCACACGTGATAGATTTCACCCGGAGCAAGTTCATCATAACGATAGCTCATATATTGTTACTATACGCCATATTATAGCTTTTCTAAACCTAAGGTTTAGAATGGGGCTGATTCGCAATGGCGATGTTGTCAAACGTAAATGTAAAATATCGCCTCCCGTTGTACAATGGGCGAGAGGGAGTTTTTTATGTCGGATAGAGAAAAAGAATTAAAGAAGGATTTGAGCGCGAAGTTATCAGCACTTGGCGGCGAACAGCAAGAGCGGCTGGCGCGTCGGCGGGCACAGGCGCTTGATTTGCCCTACATTAATTTGACAATGTTTCCGATTGACCCGGACGTACTGGAAATTTTGCCGCGTTCCCAGGCGGAGCGGGCACAGGCGGTGTTGTTCTACAAACAAGGTAAGGACGTACGAGTGGGAGCGGTAAACCCGGTCTTGTCGGAAGTGGCGGAGACGACCGCCCTGATAAAAGAGAGATTAAATGTTGAGCCGGAGATTTATGTGATCAGTCACCGCGGTTTGCGGGTGGCGTTGTCGCGTTATCGGCGAGAACAGGAAGTAGCGGGTCGGCCGCAAGGGGAGCTGGAAGTGGCCGAGGAAGAATTAGGCAGCTTCACTAAAGCCATAGAAGACATGAAGCAATTGGGACAGCATATTTCCACGCTGGCGCCGACGGAAATTTTATCTAATGTGGTGGCGGGGGCGGTGAAGTTAGGCGCTTCGGACGTGCATATCGAGCCAAGAGAAAAGGAAGCCCGTTTGCGCTACCGTATCGACGGAGTGCTGCAGGACATTACTACGATGCCGCGGACGGGGTGGCAGATGATGTTGTCGCGGGTGAAAGTGTTGTCCGGTTTGAAGTTAAATGTGCACGAAGTGCCGCAGGACGGTAGCTTTGTCTTGAGAGTTGGCAAGAACACGTATGATATTCGTGTGTCGGTGTTGCCCGGGGGTGACGGCGAAAACATTGTGATGCGTGTTTTAAACCGCGCGGCAGAAGCAGTGGGGATGGAAGAGTTAGGGATGAAGAAGCGAGATTTCGATACGGTAATGCGGGAGCTTAAGCGCAGTAACGGCATGATTTTAATTACCGGTCCGACCGGGTCGGGAAAAACAACAAGCTTGGCGTCTTTTTTGAAAGGCATCAATAACCCGGATTTGAAAGTTATTACTCTGGAAGATCCGATTGAGTATCATTTGACGGGGATTGAGCAAACAGAAGTTGATGACGCGGCTGGTTATACTTTTGCCAAGGGGTTGCGGGCGATTTTACGGCAAGATCCGGACGTAATTATGGTTGGTGAGATCCGGGACACGGAAACGGCGGAGACGGCTATGCACGCGGCGCTGACGGGGCATTTAGTGTTCAGTACCCTACATACCAATGACGCGCCGGGAGCGGTGCCGCGCTTGGTTGATATGGGTATTAAGCCGTTTATAATCGCGCCGGCAATTAATTTAATTATGGCGCAGAGGTTGGTGCGGGTGGTGTGCGAACATTGCGGCCAGGAATATGTTCCCGACCGGGCGTTAAGGGATAAAATCGCCGATGCCATGGCGGGCGTGCGCTGGGAGGTTTTTGATCCGGCGGTATGGCGGGACAAACAGATCAAATTCAAGCGTGCCAAGGGATGCGCCGAATGTAACGGCACGGGCTATAAAGGGAGAGTAGGTATTTTTGAAGTGATGCCGATTGACGGCGAGGTGGAGGAGTTGGTATTGAAGAGCGCTGATGGCAACCGGCTGCGCGAAGCGGCTTTAAGGGCGGGGATGACGACCATTACCCAGGATGGATATTTGAAAGTGATTGAGCAGATTACGACGGTGGAGGAGATAGAGCGAGTGACGGAAGAGTAGGTGGCAATTTTCAAAATCCAAATTTCAAATGGCAAATCAAATCCAGAATCCAAATTTCAAATATACCCCTATAGGGATATCGATTGTGCTTATAGCCGCTTTTGGGTTGTTTACCGTTAATTACAGTCGCGCCGACATATCTTCCTGCTCTGTTTCTGTAAGTCCTTCTGTCTTAAATACCAATCAAACCGGTACGCTTGTTTTTGCGGTGAATAATACTGACGCGGCTGATGTGCTCTGGGTAAAAATCACTTCTCCTTCCAGTGAATTCTCGGTTACCGGGGGCAGTGCTTCAGGGTGGAGCGTGTCGGTAGACGGAGGCGCTGTAACATATACGAGCGGTAATTTGGGGGCGGGAGAATCCAAATCTTTTAGTGTTAATGTGCAGACGGGTGTTTATCCGACAGCTTCGGCCAGTTGGACGGTGCAAGTGTCGGACGTTGCCGGTGGTTCCTCACCGTATTCATGTTCGGGTGACACGGGCGTGGCTATTACCGGTGACGCGACGGCGCCGGTGTTGTCTGGCATTACGGCGGCCAATGTGACGCAAACCACGGCTAGTATTCAATGGACGACGGATGAGCCGGCCACGACGGTTGTGCAGTACGGTACCACAACGGCCTATGGCACGACCAAGCGCAGCAATACGTTGGTGACGGAGCACGCGATGAGTGTTACGGGACTTACGGCCGGTACAATTTATCACTATAAAGTGCAAAGTGCGGATGCGGTCGGTAACACAAGTAATTCAGGTGATAAAGTTTTTACTACGCCAAGCGGTGGTGGTACTCCTATCCCGACGTCAACGGTTACACCGTCTGTGTTGCCTGATTCCGGTAATAACGGTGATGGTGGCGGAGGAGGAGGGGATAGTTCGTCCGGCGGAGATGAACCGGCGGGTGACGAAGCGCTGTCAGCGCCGGCGGCGGGAAATAAATCGGGGGGATCTTCTTCGGGGAGCGCGGAGCAAGTTCCGGCGCCGGAGACGGAAGCGGATAGGGTGGCACCGACTGTATATTTCACCAGCCAAATATCCGGAGCGTATAAGGAAGCGCCGGCGCTAGCCGGCGCGGCAACGGACAATATTAGTGTTCGCTCGGTTTGGTACTCGATTGATGACGGTCGTAACTGGTTATTGATCAAATCGGCCAGGGGGCTGGGGACGTCGAAGGTGTCTTTTGCTTTTGCACCGGACATAAATATTGATGATAACTACAACTTGAAGTTGCGGGCGATTGATACCAGCGGTAATGTCGGCTATTCAAGCACGGCGGTGCTGGTGTTCGACACGATGCCTCCGGTTGTTGGTACGGCAATGTATTCTATCGGTTCGCAGATGTTGGATGTATCAGCGTCCGGTTATATGTCAATGATGGCGGGGTTGGATCAGAAAGTTGTTGTGTCCGCGACGGGAGGGGTAACGGCAATCAATATGATTGCCCGACCGGTTGAGAAGGGCGGGCCGGAGGAGATATTTGCATTAACACGAAACGGTGATACCAGTTTGTGGTCGGGGATAATTAATTTATCGTCAAGTGGTGAATACGAGCTGGTTTTCAGGGCGGAGGACGGAGCAAATAACGTTACGGAGAGAGTGATGAGAAAAATAGTCGCTCGACAGGGAGGAAAAATTACTAATAACTCTAATCCTATAACTGGCGCCCAGGTGGTTGTTTGGGCAAAGGATGAGCTGACGGGACGTTTCAGGCGGTGGAACGCCAGTCCTTTTAGACAGCAAAATCCGCAGTTAACAGACGAGCAAGGCGGCTTCAGATATGTTTTGCCGCCGAACACTTATTATTTGACAGTTAAGGCGCGAGGATATCGTCCGGTACAAAGTCAGATATTCACCGTGGAGAAAAATGTTTTTATCGCTCCAGAGATTGGGTTAGCGGCACTAAATTATATTAAATTGGGAATAGTGGAAGTGCCGGCGCCGCCTTTGTTTTGGCCGCAAACTATTCCGATAACGATAGATAATAAAGCGTTGCCGATTAATCCGGAAACCAAACCGGAAGCTGAATCCGTTAGTGTGGCGGAGACACAGGTGCAGGGTGAAAGCGGTGGTGTGTCGCTAGGCGCTTTGGCGGTTGAGGGGCCGGCAGTGATTACTTTCTTGACCAGTTGGTCGCCACAGGCGGGTGAACAACTGACTCAATTAAGTCGAGCGGTTGAGATAGATGGTATCCGCGCAGCAACCGTTTTAGTGCAAGACACGGTAGGTCAGGCAGATGTTTTACGGCATAAAGGAAGGTATGCGGTACCGGTTTTAGCCGATCCGGTCGGCGCAGCGGCAGTATCGCTGGGAGTGGAAAGTGTGCCGTATCATTTGTTGGTGATGCCGGGGGGAGAAGTAGTGGCAACAAAAGGAGGGTTAATGACCACATCGCAAATCAGAGAGTGGGTGGAAGGAGTTAATGCGTCTAAACAACTAAAAACTCAAAGCGAAAAAGGCAAAACAACAACATAAAAGTTAAAACAGCTTTATGGAAGATAGTCTAACTTAATGACCTGGTGTTCAAGGAGAAGTGTTCTTTTTAGTTTATTATTGTAGTTTTACGTTTTTCGTTTTGAGTTTTTACTTTTTATGATACGAGTTACTAGTTATGAGTATTAATGTAAAATAAAGTCATGGTTAGTATTCTGGTTTGGGAAAACATTCATTTTGCCGTTTATCTTTTTGCGGCGCTATCTTTTTTAGCCGCTTTCTGGTTGTATATTGATGCTTGGAGTTTAGAGAGAAAGATCAGGCGTTTGCCGGGGCTGATTGGCTGGCTGGTGTTGGCCTTGGCATTTGGCGCGGAAGCGGCGCATGTGGAAGTGCCGGCACTGTTGGCGTCCGTGTTTAAAGAATCGGTTTTTACCCAAGTGATACCGTTGGTGCGATTAAGCGGCTATCTGTTAGTCGCCTTCTCGGTTTTCTTCGATAAGTTACAGAGGAAACCGAAAGTGACGGGATTAGTGAGGCCTAAAAATGCACTGGCGGATACGAGCGTTGTTATATCAGCTGCTTTTTGGAAATGGTCTTTTCTGGGCGTGACGGTATCGGCCTTATTGCCGCTGTCAGCCTGGCTGGTTAGTTGGGCGTACTGGCGTAGAGCCGGACGAGGGTTGGAGCGTCATGTCAGGCCGGCGAGAGCTATTTTTTTTATTTTTGGTGTGTACGAATTGTTATGGCTGGGGAGGACTTGGCGGGTTTCAACTAATCCCGCTTTATATAACCTTGTCGCTCCCTTTGGGGTATTGTGGGCGGTGGAGCATATTGTGTTGCTGACGGCGGCAATTTTGCTAGTGGCTTGGGTGACAAAATATCTGCTGGGGCGGCTGCGAGTCCAGTTGTTTATGTTGTTTAACGGGATGGTGTTAGTGATTTTTTTGGTGGCGACGGCGACATTCAGCGTCTTTTTGCTGCGTAATGTTCAAGACGCTCAATTGCAGCGCCTGGGAGCAGACGCCAGGATGGTGCAGTTTTCTTGGAATACTTTACGGGAAGGGTTAATTTCCGATACGGAGCTGATTGCGAGCGATTCACGTCTACCCGATATGGTTGTGGCGGCGGACGAACAATCTTTGGCCGGAGTATTGTCGGAATATGAAACAAACAAGAATATAGATACGCTGGCCATAACCGACATCGACGGAAAAATACTGGCCTGGGGGGATCGGCCGGAAAAAATAGGCGGTTCTATATCGGAAGATCCGTTGGTGATTAAGGCGGTAAAAAGCCAGGCGGTGGCATCCGGTTTTGTCAGGCGGTCGGGTGTATTGGCGTCGGTGATTGAGATTAGAGCGGCCGCCCTGGTGCGGCAAGACGGAATCATAAAAGGCGTGGTGATAGCGGGAAAAAGTTTGGACAATGCCTTTTTGGATGGAATAAAAAGCGCCACCGGGCTAGACGTGGCTTTATACGGAGATAAGGATTTGTCCGCCTCAACGATAACTGTCGGCAGCGATATGTCCCGCTGGATCGGGACTGATGTCGGGGATGAGAAAATTGTTGAAGCGGTGCTGGGAAAAAAGGCGCAGTATACCGGGCTGGTACAGATGCTTAACACGGAGTATCTGGTCGCTTTTAATCCGATTCTTGGGGTGGACGGGGAGGCGCTGGGAATGTTTTCGGTGGGAGTGCCGCAAAGAGAAGTGGATCACTCCGCCGGGGCGGCATTGCAACTAACCTTTTTGGCGATGGCGGTGCTGATGTTGTTGGCGACGATTCCTGCTTATGTTGTCGCTTATGAGATTGGTAAGCAGGTGAGACTTTAATAACTAAAAAGTAAAAACGAAAAGTGCAAAACAACAACGCAAAAGTTAAAACAGATTTAAGGAAAAGAGCCTACCTGTATGCCTTGGCTATTTTGCGATTAACTGATCAGACGAGAAACAAAGATTACGGAACAGAGGTAATGATGAAGCAGCTTATCAGGAGTGCCACTAGTATTGGGGCTAATATTATTGAAGCGCAGGCCGGCAGTTCCAAGAAAGATTTTACTAACTTTTATTCTCATGCTTTAAAATCGGCTAATGAAAGCAAGTTTTGGTTGGGGTTATTAAGGGATTCAGGAAAAGTAAGTGCTGATGCAGTGAATCCGATATTGCAGGAGACCTGCGAATTAGCCAATATACTGGCAGCAAGCGTACTCACACTTAAAGGCAAGCGCTCTTTTTAGTTTGTTCCTGTGGTTTTAAGTTTTTCGTTTTGAGTTTTTAGTTTCTAGGTGCCGCAATGATTAATTGCTTAATATATATTAGTTAAGGTTAGATTATATGGAAATGAGTGTTTCAAAACGTACGCCCGACGCGGCGCAGATAAGACTGGCAGCCTTGATTGACAGCTTGCCTTTAGGGCTGGTGATTACCGACGAAGATGATTCGCCGCAACTTACCAACAGGCAATTGGTGCGTATGCTGCATTATAATTCCGATAAAACCCTAGCCCAGCAGCTCGACGATCTGGGGTTGAAGAAGATATGCAGTGAGTGTCGGCGCGACAATAACAAATGCAAGCCGCGGGAGATTAAATTTGATGATTTTGTGTACAAAATTATAGTGACGCCGGTAGTGTTTGAAGGGAAAGTGCGGGGAACGATTGTGTTGCTGGAGAATATTACCCAGCAGAAAATGCTGGAGCGCACGCGGGAAGAGTTTTTCGCGACAGCCTCGCATGAACTGCGTACTCCCTTAACAGCCATTAGAGGTAGTGCGGACATGCTGTTGAAGTATTATAGCAACGTGCTGCAGGGGCATGATGATATGACCGAATTGATCAATGATATTTATTCTTCGTGTGTGGCGCTGATCGGGTTGGTTAATGATTTTTTGGATGCGTCGCGGCTGGAAATGGGGCGAGTCAAGGTGGTGGAAGAAGAGGTAGACGTTATGAAGCTGATTAAAGAAGTCGTTCATGGGTTGAGAATAAACGCGGCGGATAAGAAAATAATTTTAGGGTATGAAGTTGAGGATGAAAATTTGCCGTCGGCGTTGGCCGATTACCAGAGATCACGCCAAGTGCTGGTGAACCTGATTGGTAATGCGGTTAAATTCACCAAGCACGGCGGCGTGGTGGTGGACGCGCAAAAGAAAGATAAGGTTATAGAAATACGCGTTAATGATAGCGGTCCGGGCATACCCAGGGACAGGCAATCTTTGTTGTTTAAGAAGTTTCAACAAGCGGGCGAAAGCTACTTGCGGCGCGAGATGGCACAAGGCAGTGGTATGGGTCTTTATATTTCACGCTTGCTGGCGCGGCACATGAAAGGCGATCTAATTTTGGAGAAGTCGGAGGTTGATAAGGGCTCGACGTTTTTGTTCACGCTGCCCGTGGCAAAAGAACTAAAAACTCAAAGCGAAAAAGGCAAAACAACAACGTAAAAGACAAAAGACTACGCCGTAATTGTTTTTTCTTTTGAATTGTAGTTTTTAATTTTTCGTTTTGAGTTTTTAGTTTTTAGACTACCGGCGGCAGTTCATCCCGTGTGTATCCGGCCAGGATGCCTTTTACCATGCTGACAATTTCTTTGGGGTCGTGATCGCTTTTGACAATGTATTTAACCGCACCCTTGGCCAAGGCTTCCTCCGCGTCTTTTTCTCCCGCTAAATTAGTTAAGACGATAACGGGTATATCCTTGGTGGCATCGTCAGATTTCAGGTGGTCTAAAACTTCCAAACCGTTCATTTCGGGCATCATGATATCCAGAAGGATAAGCGTGGGTTTGCCCGTTTTTACTTTTTCCAGTCCCTCCCGGCCGTTAGTGGCGACTTCTACGTCGTAGCCTTCGAAACCAAAGGCTTTTTCGTAGAGTCGGGCGAATAAAGCGTCGTCTTCAATAATTTGGATGTGAGGCATGGGCTAAAATCAATTATCCTTGGTTTTATTATAGCACAGACGGGTAGCAGGCAGCAGGTAGTCGGCAGGATGTCATTCCGCACTAACGCATACGTCATTCCGCACTTGAGCCGGAATCCACGTCGTGGGGATCCTGAATCCCCCCTCCGCACAAGGCTACGGGCGGGCGAGGCAAGTTCAGGATGACGCGTGGATGCCGGATCAAGTCCGGCATGACGTAAGGAGAGCGTCATTCCGCACTAACGCATACGTCATTCCGCACTTGCCTTGCCCGGCGAAGCCGAGCGAAGTCGGGATGCGGAATCCACGACAGTAGCGCTGTCATTCCGGCCTTGAGCCGGAATCCACGACGTGGATTCCGGGCGGGTTTACCCGGAATGACGTATGCGTTATACTGGAATGACGAAACTTAATATGAGTTTTATGAATAAGAATCCTTCACATTAATCCTATGCAATGGCGCCGTAAAAACGTTGTATATTCATATCTCCCGCTCCTTTTAGCCGTTGGCGCTTTGCTGGTCGCTGCTCCCGCCCGGGCTAACAACGTGGCTGTGTCTAACGTCACCCTGCAAAATATAGACACAGACTTGGATACCGTTGAAATTAAATTTGACCTGGCGCAGGACAATGCTTTTGGCGATTTAACTTGGGACAGCCAAGCTTTTTCCGACTATGTCTGGATTGTCGTTAAATACGGCACGGACGGTTTTTCTTTACCTACTTGGGGGTACAAGCACGCCACGCTGGCTTCCGGCGGCACGATTACGCCCACGACGGATAACTTGGGCGCTTTCGTCAAATCATCTACAGCAACCACAAACATGACGTTAGTCTGGGATTACGGCGCCGACAGCGTTGCCGACGATGCCATTGTTAAGGTGAAAGTGCTGGCGCTGGAAACAGTCAAAATTCCCGAGGGCCAATTTACCTATAACGCCGGCGGCATTGGCGGCTCGGGTTCCAATAACTACGGCGGCGGGGCGGAAACGGATGTGACTTCCGCTGCCGATTTGCCGTCTGGCGCGGCAGCCGGCTGGCCGAACGGCTACGGTTCTTTTTATCTGGCCAAGTACGAAGTTTCTCAAGGCCAATATGCCGATTTTCTTAATATGTTAGGCAATAACGATGCCAGCAGTTTCTTTAGCGCGCAAACCGGCTACGGCCACACCATCACTTACACCGCCGGCAACGCTTACGGCAGCCGTTATGCCGCCAGCGTGCCAAACCGCGGCAATAACTATATGTCCACGGCGGACAGTTGGGGCTACGCGGCCTGGCTGGCTACGCGGCCGATGACGGAAATGGAGTTTGAAAAGGCGGGACGCGGAACAAATATTGGCACAGCCAACACCAACACCTATCCTTGGGGCAATGGCGATCCGGACGCGACCACCTACTCGTACAACGATGGCTCCGGCGCCGCCACATACGTGAAATACTTCGCCAATTACTCTCCGGGCGTCGACCGGCCGTATGACGTGGGGCATTTTCTCCGTGGCGACATTACTCGCACCAACGCGCAGACCGGCGCCTCGCCTTATGGCGTGGCCGACTTGGCCGGCAATGACTGGGAATGGGAAATTAATAGCGCCGCCACAACCTTGCCGCTTAATGGCGTGGGTTCATTAACCGTTCCCGCCTCTTGGCCGGCCACGAATTCTGCCAATAAAGGCGTTCGCGGTGGCGGTTGGTACATCGATGCGACGTACTTACGGGTGTCTGGCCGCAGCTTCGCCAGCGACTCGGACACGGGTCGCAACATCAATGTCGGTTTCCGCCCCGCCAGGACTAATTAATTTGATTCGTTTTGCCGTTTTGGTAAAAAATTAAAAATTAAAAATTAAAAAATCAAATATCAATTCTAAATTTTATACCAACCACATCTGATTCGTTCTATCTGTCATTCCGGCCTAACGCATACGTCATTCCGCACTCACGCATGCGTCATTCCGGCCTATGAGCCGGAATCCACGTCGTGGACCCCGGATCAAGTCCGGGGTGACACGCAGTTTGGCATGACGTATGGATGCCGGATCCCCGGATCAAGTCCGGGGCAGGCTCCATCCGGGGCAGGCTCCATCCGGCATGACTGCAGTTCAGGGTGACATGCAGTCCGGAATGACATAGAAGAGATTAACTGTGGTTAATATAAGACATGGGGAAAGATTTATCAAAAAAATCAAATTTTATTTTTTACACCTCGCCGGGTGGAGAAGTTAAATTGGAAGTATTTTTACAAGACGAAACTATTTGGCTGACTCAGAAAATGATGGCAGAATTGTTTGATGTGGAAGCTAACACGATCACTTATCATGTGGGAGAGATTTATAAAAACGCGGAATTGAACGAAAATCCAACTCATCGAAAAATTCGAGTAGTTCAAAATGAAGGCGGGAGAGATGTTTCTCGGGAGCTTGATTTTTATAACCTTGATATGATTATTTCCGTTGGTTATAGGGTAAATTCTTCCCGTGCCACCCAATTTCGTATTTGGGCAACTCAAGTTTTAAAAGAATATATTGTAAAAGGTTTCGCGATGAACGACGAAAGATTAAAACAGGGTGAGCGGATTTTTGGAAAGGATTATTTTAAGGAATTACTGGAGAGAGTGCGTTCAATCCGCGCCAGCGAACGCAGGGTATATTTACAAATTACAGATATTTTCGCCGAATGCAGTATTGATACCAACTTAACCAAATTACTGCTATCACGTCATGCCGGACTTGATCCGGTATCCAGTTAAACGACGTGGATTCCGGCTTACACCGGAATGACACGGTATGAATTAGGTTAAGTTGGTATGATTATGATTCAAAAGCTGATAAAAAACAGCAACATATGGGGCTTACAACCTGGAAGAATGCTCCGGTTGGCAGAATATTAACCTCGGATGTCGTGATTGCTAAAAATTAGCTCCGGTAATATTAAAACATTATACCAACTTAATCAAATTACTATCACGTCATGCCGGATGGAGCCTGCCCCGGACTTGATCCGGGGATCCGGCATCCACGACGTGGATTCCGGGTTAAACCCGGAATGACGTATGTGTAGCCCGGAATGACGAAACTTAATATGAGTTCAATTAAAAAAACATGAAGAAAAAAATTGAAACAACAAAAATCGCCTTATTTAAAGGTAAAAAAATCAGAAAAACCATTTATCAAAACGAATGGTGGTTTTCGGTAATTGATGTCGTTGAGGCGCTTACGGACAGCTTAGATCCCAACGATTATTGGTATAAAATGAAAATTAGGGTGAAGGATGAAGAAAAAATTGAGTTATCGACAATTTGTCGACAGCTGAAATTAGAATCATCCGATGGTAAGAAATACGGAACTGACTGCGCAAACACAGAAGGAATTTTTAGAATTATCCAGTCAATTCCATCTCCAAAGGCAGAACCGTTCAAACGATGGCTGGCAAAAGTTGGTTATGAAAGGGTGCAGGAAATAGAAAATCCCGAATTGGCGACTAAACGAACCAGAATGCTTTACAAATTAAAAGGGTATTCAGACGACTGGATTGAAAAACGGATGCGGGGGATTTTTATCCGTGAAGAACTAACAGATGAATGGCAAAAGAGAGGAGTAAGGGAACGAAAAGATTATGAAATATTAACAGCCGAAATTTCCAAAGCGACTTTTGGTATGACTCCAAGCGAATACAAAGAACACAAAAGTTTGAATCGTGAAAATTTGCGAGACCACATGGATGATTTAGAGCTAATTTTTGTTATGCTGGGCGAACGGTCAACAACCGAAATTCATAGAACCGAAAATTCACAAGGTGTGCCAAAATTAAAAAGCGATGCCGTAGCTGGCGGCAATATAGCCGGCGGAGCCAGAAAAAAATTAGAAAAAAGATTAGGAAAATCAATAGTTTCTAAAAATAATTATTTGAAAAGCCAGCAGAACAAAAAACTAATTGGAAAATAAATGCAACAAAAATTAGCGCCGGTAATTTTAAAACATTATGACTTGATTTTGTGGTTTTTTCCTCACGTTTCCAAATTTTCCAGAAATTATAAATTTTTGCTCGGCGACAGAATAGAAAACCTGCTTTTAGATATTTTATCAAATTTAATCACGGCAAATTATAGCATAGAAGCAAGAAGGAAAAACTTGATAGAAGCAAATTTAAAATTAGACCATTTGAGGATTTTAGCGCGGCTTTGCAAGGATTTGAATTTGTTAAGCTTTAAATCTTACCAATATCAGGCGGAAATTATTGACGAAATAGGCAGGCAGATCGGCGGATGGATGAGAAGCAACTAACCCTCACGCCATTTTTCCCGTAAAGCGAGTAATTTACAGAAAAAATGGCGTGGGGGCGGGCCAGAGTTTTCGGGTTTTCGGACCCGGAGAGCGCGCCAATTTAGTCCAAAGCTTTACGCTCCTTGGCTTTTAGCCAAAAGAGGGCGAGGTATGTTTAGTTGAGCTGGTAACGATGCGGGGGCGTACGTGGGATCCTGAATCAAGTTCAGGATGACGACGCTACATGTCATTCCGGACTTGATCCGGAATCCACGTCGTGAACGTTCAACTAAAGTAGTGAATCGCTAACAAAAAATAAAGGGGTTAAAGCTTTATAAGGCATTCGCGGTGGCAATTGGAACAACGATGCGACGAACTTACGCGTGTCTGACCGCAACAACGCCAGCAACTCGAACACGAATCGCAACAACAATATCGGTTTCCGCCCCGCCAGGACAAGTACGCCCCCACGTCTATGAATATTTAACGCCGTAAAGCTCTTGTTTAGTGTAGGATGACGGAACAGCAAGTCATTCCGGGTTTGCGCATACGTCATTCCGCACTAACGCATACGTCATTCCGCACTTGCCTTGCCCGGCGAAGCCGAGCGAAGTCGGGATGCGGAATCCACGACAGTAGGCGCTGTCATTCCGGCCTTGAGCCGGAATCCACGACGTGGACCCCGGATCCCCGGATCAAGTCCGGGGCAGGCTCCATCCGGGGTGACGGTATGATTGCAGCCCGGGGTGACGAAACGCATGCGTCATTCCGGCCTTGAGCCGGAATCTACGTCTCGTCGGCGCCAGATCATTTGTTTAAATAAACTTTTCCGCAAGCAATAAGTATCCCCATACCGCGCGTGATTAATCCAGCGCCGCACCGCTTCTGGCAGTGCCTTAAATTCGATTTTGTTTTGTTGATATTGTTGTTTTAATTTTTTTATTCGCTTCAGAAAACGTTTAATGTTTTCTGGTTTGACGCGGCGATACCGGTCAAAAGTTCGGAAGCCTAAGAAGGGTACGCCCACGGCGCGGGAATACACCAGCGATTTTCGTGGATGCAGGTCAAGCGCTAATTTTTCCCGCAAAAATACATTGATTACCTCCCGGCACCATTGCAACTCGTGCTTATTTTGTCCGAACAGCAGAAAGTCATCCATGTAGCGCAGGTAATGTTTTTGGCGCAGGTGGAATTTTATGAAATAATCCAGCTCGTTTAAGTAGAGGTTGGCGAAAAATTGGCTGGTTAAGTTGCCGATAGGGACACCCCGGCCGGTTTTCGGATGCCAGGAGCGGACGATTAATGTCGCCAGGTTCATCACGCGCGGATCTTTTATCTTTTTCGCCAGGATTTCCAATAGAATTCGGTGATGTATGCTGGCAAAATACTGGACGATGTCTCCCTGAAAAACGTGGGAGTTAAGGCGGACATATTGCTGGCAGTTTTTCAGGGCAAGATGGGTGCCTTTGTCTGTGCGGCAAGCGAAAGAATGGTAGATGAACCGGGGATCAAAAATAGGCTCCACCACTTGGCAAAAGGCGTGGTGGATGACGCGGTCGCGGAAGGGGGCGGCGCTGATTTTTCGTTTTTTGGAGTATTCTTGCAATTCGAAGGTACGGTAAGCGCCGGGGCGGTAGGTGCCGTTTACCAACTCTCTTTGCAGAAGGAATATTTCTTTTTCTTGATGTACGAGAAAATCGGCTGCGCTGGTAGTGTGTTTCTTGCCTTTAGCCGCCTCATGGCAGGCAGCGTGCAGATTTTGGAAAGTAATTAGGCGGGGAAAGAGATTATTAAAAGTAACCATAGAACTCGTTTTAAGTTTCGTCATTCTGGGTGGAGCATACGTCATTCCGCACCAACGCATACGTCATTCCGCACTTGATGCGGAATCCACGATAGTAGGCGCTGTCATTCCGGGTTTAACCCGGAATCTACGTCGTGGACCCCGGATCAAGTCCGGGGTGACGCGCGGTCCGGGGTGACGATATGATTGCGGTCCGGGGTGACGAAACCGCAAGTCATTCCGCACTTACGCATACGTCATTCCGCACTTGATGCGGAATCCACGATAGTAGCGCCGTCATTCCGGGTTTAACCCGGAATCTAGTATTATTTAACCATGTATTACTATATTTATATCATGGCCAGTAAAAGAAATGGTACGCTTTACATAGGCGTAACAAATGATTTAGTAAGACGTGTTTGGGAACATAAACAGAAGTTGGTAGATGGGTTTACTAAGAAATACAGAGTGGATAAATTAGTGTGGTACCAAATAGCGGAAGAACCAATAGCGGCTATCACGCGCGAGAAGCAACTCAAGAATTGGCACCGCCAATGGAAAATTGATTTGATTGAAAAAGAAAATCCGGATTGGCGAGATTTGTATGAGGATATTATTAAGTAGGGGATCCGTGGACCCCGGATCAAGTCCGGGGTGACGGCATGACTGCGGTCCGGGGTGACACGTGGATGCCGGATCCCCGGATCGGTGTCCGGGGCAGGCTCCATCCGGCATGACTGCAGTCCGGGGTGACGAAACCGTACGTCATTCCGGCCTTGAGCCGGAATCTACGTCGTGGATGCCGGATCAAGTCCGGCATGACTGCAGTCCGGGGTGACGTATGGATGCCGGATCAAGTCCGGCATGACAAAACCGTACGTCATTCCGGCCTTGAGCCGGAATCCACGACGTGGGGATCCTGAATCAAGTTCAGGATGACAAGGGCAGGCAAGTTCAGGATGACAAGGCTACGGGTGGGCGAGGCCAGCCTCCGCACAAGGCTACGGCGGGCGAGGCCAGCCCGGGGTGACGCGTGGGTGCCGGCTCCATCCGGCATGACGTAAGGTTAACCATCACGGGTAAAAGCCGCTGTATTTTACACTGCCCGAAAGACTGCCGGAATAATTGTTGCCGGCGGGTATTTTACGATACTCTTTAACGCCCCAGCCGTTGCCATTTTGGGCGAGAACGATTATTCGGGTAAATATTCGTCCGTAGTCCGTGGTCTTGTCGGCATAGTCGCGCGTTTCTTCAATCGTAATCTGATACTCGGCCTCGTTTCGGTCTTGGCGAGTATCCAGTATTTTGTAGTCGGTTAGTTGCCAGCTCAACTCTTCCCGGTTGGGATAAGCGGAGATGATTTTTTCCCGATAGACTATGTCTTCCGCGCGGTTGTCGGAAAGAAAAAGAGGCCATAAATCGTTAAGACTATTTTTTGCCAACGCGCTTTGGAGGGTACGCTCGAATTCTTGCACCAGTTGCTCCGGGTTTGGTTGTTCCGCCGTGCTTGGGGCGGGAACACTTGATTGATTATTGCGAAAATACGTAAACAACACCGCTGTTGTGGCGAGGGCAACGGCGCAGACAATAATCGTGATTGTGGCAACAGCTTTAATAGTGTTTTTATTATCCCCTAAAAACAGTTCGTTCCAAACGGGCTACACGGGCAGGTAAATCGCGGTGTTCTCGCTACGGCATGGTCAATCATTTTTTTAATTTCTTCTTTTTTAACCATGGTTTAATTATAGAACTCATATTAAGTTTCGTCATTCCGGGTCGCGCATACGTCATTCCGCACTAACGCATACGTCATTCCGGCCTATGAGCCGGAATCTACGTCGTGGACCCCGGATCAAGTCCGGGGTGACGGTATGATTGCAGCCCTGCATGACGGTATGATTGCAGCCCGGGGTGACGCGTGGATGCCGGATCCCCGGATCGGAGTCCGGGGCAGGCTCCATCCGGGGTGACAAAACCGTACGTCATTCCGCACCAACGCATACGTCATTCCGCACTTGATGCGGAATCTACGTCGTGGACCCCGGATCCCGACTTCGCTCGGCTTCGCCGGGCGAGGCAAGTCCGGGGTGACGATATGATTGCAGTCCGGGGTGACATGCAGATATCTAACGCGTTCATCTAAGGCCACGATGGATTTTTGTAAAACCAACATGATCTTATTTGTTTCCTTATACTGCTCAGGTAATTATTGTGCTAGGTGAACTATTACAATTTAGGGATCCAAGCAGATCCGGAATCTATAATTTTATATCTAGCGAACATAAATGTTGATTAGTACCTATTTTATCTGTGTTATGTTAGTCGGCGGTAATCAAGTGCTCAAAAATCACTACTGTTGTACAACTATGTTGTCCACTTGAAAATTACCTGTTTTAGTTCTGGTTTTTATGTCCTGAAAAACACACCAGATGTGGTACTCACAGGTACTTCATCCGGTGTGGTGGTGGTTGATTGGCGTGCGGCGTGGTGTCGGAAAGAGATGTTTTTTAGATGCAAATAAACGGCGATTGTGGATAAATTTTCTCGTTTTTTTGTAGCTTTTTTTCAAGGCGACGAAAATGATTAAGGTTTGCATAGATTTCAGTCGCCAGTGAGAGAAAAATTAGTAAAAATTCGTTGTCTTTTGGATGAGTAAGTCCGCAAAATACGGCCGTAAAATGGTATAATTAGCGTACTTTATGATTTTCCTTCAGCGATTAAAGCAGGCTGTTCCAGAGTTCTTCTTCGAGATCAAGGAGGTTGTTTTTTTGTGGGTGAGAAGCGTTAAAAATCCGGTGGTGGTTATAAGGGGTTGGGTCGCTATTTTGTTCACGCGAAAAGAACAGAAAATTGAGGACAATGAATTTGATAATAATTCTGTTTCGGGTACCTCCGGTGTTAGATATTTTGTGCCGTTGTCTGAAATACCTGCTTTTGTAGAACATGATCAAGTTAAGAAAGAGCAGGTCGTTTCTGGCGCGGATCCTTTGGTTGAAAAAGAATTTCAGGATGACAACGCTATTCGTCATTCCGGACTTGATCCGGAATCCACGGGGATCCTGAATCCCCCCTCCGCACAAGGCTACGGGTGGGCGAGGCAAGTTCAGGATGATGCTGACGACGTGTTGGTGAACACACCGGATGTGGTATCCGCAGATACTTCATCCGGTGTGTATGCGGGTAACCAAGTCAAAAATACTTTCACTGCTTGGCTATTGAATCATCGTGTGTTTGTTCGCCGCTGTATAAAATATCGCGCGTGCCGGTCGACGTTGCGCTGGTTGCTGGCGGTAAGTTACTGGTTGAGTGATTTGAAAAAAAGAAAGAGCCAGCAGGCAATAGACGAAAGTTTTAGTGTGGTGTTGGGCGAGCCAGAGGATTCCACTGTCGATGGGGTTATGGCGGACAAGACGGGGTGGCGCGGCAAGTTACGAGTTATGGATAAATTGCGCCCGGCATTTATGTATATACTGCACCAGTGTCGTACTACTGCCAGAAGAGGATTGGTTTTTGCGGGCAGTGTTGTTTCGGTAGTCAAATCAAAGTTTGTATCGCGTCACGCCGCAGAGTCCGAAGTTGTGATTGCGCCTGCCGGCCATAATCTCGGCGACGATCGGAACCGTGCGGCAGACGCCCCCATTTCCACACGGCATGTGGAAATGGAAATACAAAGTACAAGCGGTGTCTGGTTGGCAATTTCTGCTTGGCCGAAAGCTGTTGTCTATTCGTTGCTTGTTTATTTAGTGTTAGTTGTTGGAGATTTGGTGCGTGAAGCACGGGGCGTTATCCGGAACAGTCATTCCGGGTTACAGCGTAGTGTCATTCCGGCCCCCGAGCCGGAATCCACGTCGTGGATGCCGGATCCCCCCTCCGCACAAGGCTACGGGCGGGCGAGGCAAGTCCGGCATGACGGACAAGTTCGGGATGACGACGGAAACCTGTACCACCTACGAGGTGGACACGGTGGTTCGTTCAAGCCCGGAATGACGGCGTTAAGTCCGTGGTCTGCGGCGTTTTCCTATTTCCGCCAAGTCGGCTCCGGCTTGAAAGGAGAGTACCAACTTTGGTTGGTGAAAGCGTTGATTTTGTTGGCCGCCAGCTACAGGCTGCAAGTAAAAAGTCAAAGGTTATTAAACAGTCGTCGCTTGAAGGCGGGCTTAAGTCTGGTGCTGGTTATCGCCATGACCTTTAGTCCGGTTCTGCCCAGTCTTGATCCCCTACAGTTGTGGGGGGCGTTAACTTCTCGGGCGGCAACTGTTACCTGGGATAACGGCGGTGCGGATAATTTCTGGAGCACGGCGGGGAATTGGAGTGAGGAAAGAGTACCGACGGCGGACGACATAGTTGTTTTTGACGAATCGTCGCCAACGGACGCAGTGGTGGATACGGATATAAGCGTGGCGGGAATAGAGGTGGCCGGCGGATATAAGGCAACTATTTCGGTGCGGTCGGGCAAGAGGGTTGTTGTCGGCCGGGGCGGTTTTCGGCAAAACGGAGGGACGTTTTCCGGCGGCACGGCGCCGATGGATATTTTGGGATCGGTTTCTTTGCTGGGCGGTACCTTTACGGCTCCGTCGAGTGTTTTGTCGGTTAAAGGCAACTTATCGTTTCTCGGTGGAGATTTTAAGCATAACGGCGGCACGGTGGCGCTGAATGGTATTGAACAAGTCGTTTTCGGTTCGGCCAAGTTTAATAATTTCAGCAAGATCGCTCAAGTGAGGCAGTCACTTATTTTACAGTCGGGCGCTACCCTGTCTTTTGCCGGGCAATTAACACTGAAAGGATCGGCGCCTACGCCGGGTGGCCAAGCGGACGAGAATGCCCTGCGCGTTAGCGCCAGCAAGTTGGGCGAGGGGGCAACGCTCAATGTGAAAAGAGCGGTGGAAACAGAATATCTGATAGTAGATAATGTTGAAGGTGTAAATACAACTGCGGATGTGATTTCTGCGTCATCCTCCGGCTTGACCGGGGGATCCAGAGGCGTGGATGCCGGCTCCCCGGATCAGAGTCCGGGGCAGGCTCCATCCGGCATGACGGACGCGGAATTGGAGCCCGGAATCGTCAATGACACATTAAACCGGGCCGAAAAACTACTACAGCCGTTGCAAGTTTCCGGTTTGAGTTTTAATCCGGTAGGCGAGCCGTCGGTATCTCCCCCTTTACAAGGGGGAGATGAAGAGGGGGTAAGTGCTTCCATTCAAATCCAGCCTGACAAAGTAAAAGTTAAGCGCTACAAAGATGTTGAATTTGCCGCGGATGAGCCGGTGCAGTTTGAATTTAATTTCGATGAAGCAACACAAAAGGCGGAGATAAAGCCGGCGGATGAAAAGAAGATGGATGGTTTGGAACAGGAAGAAGTGGTGCCGGACACTAATGCCAATGATCAAATTTCAAATGACAATAGTGACAGCGTCATTCCGGGCTCCGACCCGGAATCCACGCCGTCGCCGAGTGTGCCTCCTGCCTTCAAGCTTCTTAATTTCTTTCGTAATACAAAACAAAACATAATCGGCTGGTTTGGCCGTGATGCAAAAGCGGAAGTAGTAGTGGCGACTCCGTCACCAACTATAAGCACAGCTCCTTCTCCGGTTGTAACGCCATTACCGAGTGTTGGTGAAAATTCCCAAACTCCAGATCCTAATAGCCAAACCGATTCTGCGATGGGGCTTGGGGTGAACGGCGCAGACCAAAAAACCGCCTCTGATGAAGCGGTTTTAGGCGAGTCTAACTCGGTGCGAAACTCGGGCTTGTCAACCAATAATCAGTATAGCAAAGAGGACGATAATGTCAAGTCGGATAATGAAACTTCTCAAAATACCGTGGAGGTAGGGGGAGTTGAACCCCCGGACTCGTGGATGACAAGCCCGAGTTCGCACCAAGCTACCCCCACGGCAGATTCATCATACCATGATAATGGCTCTGTTGCTGGAGTAACAGACATTATTCCACCCAACCCCGCCGGCATAGTTGCAGCAGCGCTGATAATGCCGGACGGTACGGAGAGTGCGGATATATTGCCGCAAGTATCGGTTATAGACGGCAAAACGATGGTGGAAGTACCGCAACCGCAAGGATCTTTTAAGCCCGGCAAATACACGTTAAGGTTGTCATTGCGAGGAGCCGGAAGCGACGAAGCAATCTCGGTTGACCAGGATTTCACCTGGGGCGTGCTGGCGATGAACTTTGATAAATCAAGCTATACGCCGGAGGAAGAAGTGAATATCGGCATGGCGGTTTTGGATGATGGGGGACACACGATTTGTGATGCATCTTTGGAGTTAGAGATAACTGGTTCGGATGGGAACGGTGTTGTGCTAAAAACTTCGGAGATGTCGAATGCCCAATTTCCAATTTCCAATTTCCAATCAAATCCCAATGACTCAATGACCAATGCCGACAACGGTGGTCATCCCGCACTTGATGCGGGATCCAGTGATGACGAAGGCGTCATTCCGGGCTCCGACCCGGAATCCACGTCGTCCATCACTACTTCAGGTTCTTGCGCTGACCGTTCGGTTACCAATATTCCTGATTATTCGGCTCAATATAAAGTCGAGCAGGAGGGAGAATATACAGTAAAACTAACAGCGGAGACGGAAAATGGCACGCGCAATATGACGCAGACGTTTAATGTAAATGACAAAATCCAAATTTCAAATGACCAAACGTCAAATAACGACGGTAGCGTCATTCCGGGCTCCGACCCGGAATCCACGGGGATCCTGAATCAAGTTCAGGATGACAAGGATGGGCAATTTCAGGATGACTCTACGAGGTATAAGGATTCGTCGTTCATAACCACGCGCGACGCGCCCACCCGTATCTACCCGCCGGCGGATTATCCGGTGACTATCACTCTTGAAGCGCACGAAGATTTCGAAGGTTCTATTGTCGAGCAGGTGCCGGAAGGCTTTGAAATAAAGAATATTTCGGGTGAGGGCGCGGTCGTAACCGCCGAAGGCATTCCACTGCCGCAGTGGAATAGGTTGTCGGCAACGGTGGGTGTCGGCGGCGATGACAGCGGCGTCGTTGTGAATCCTACGACCGATTCGCGGGATGATAACAGTGTCATTCCGGCCTCCGAGCCGGAATCCAGTTCCGACGTGGATTCCCCGACTAAATCGGGGAATGACAGCGACGTCGGGGTAAACCAAAAAACCGCCTCCGAAGAAGCGGTTAATGAGGGGGCGCTCGGTGTAGTACCAGGAGGCGCTAATCCACCAGAGACGAATGTCTCGAATAACAGTATAGCAAAGGGTGATACAAACCAAAAACCCGCCGAAGCGGGTCTTGGGGATACTCCCGAACAGGGTAATACCAGATTCGTCACCTGTGATCCCAGTATAGCAGATTCAGATTGTGTGTCAAGTGATGATTCTCAAGCACCGTGGACCCAGGGGGAGTTGAACCCCCGGCACCCAGGTGACGAATCTGGTTCGCCCCGCCCGGTGGGCCCACGGCAAGATTCATTATACCACGAATCCGGCTCTGTTGCGGGAATAACGGATGCTTCGCCAACACCGGATGACAACAGTGTCATTCCGGGCTCCGACCCGGAATCCACGGGGATCCTGAATCAAGTTCAGGATGACGATGCGGTGCGTCATTCCGGGTCACAGAACCCGGAATCCACGGGGAATGACAACGAAACAACAGAACAATGGAACAATGGAGACCAATACATCGTCTGGGAAAATGTATCCATAAAGGCCGGTGAGAAAATCGAATTAAAATACACTTTCAAAGCGCCGGATGTCAGCCCGGAGTTCTACTTACTGGGACCCCTAAAACTCACAACTCATAACTTAGAACTTGGAACCGATAGTAGTAGTGTCGTTCCGGACCTGCCTACCGGTCAGGCAGGCTCCGAGCCGGAATCCACGTCCGGTACCACTGGGCCAGTGGTACTAGGTAATGAGGGCCCGCCCGCCAGTACGGCGGGCAACCCAAGCTTCGCTTGGGTTGAGCCGCGTTCCTGGCAAATCGCGGCGGACGCTTCCGTTTTTGATCAAAAGCATTTTAGGATTTACGAAGACGACGCGGCGCTTAACTCTGCTACAGCTTACGCGGCCGAGGATACAAATAAAAGTGTGTTGATAGGCGCTAATTTCCGTCTCCGTTTTTCGGTAGCTAATACCGGCGACGCGGCGGGCGATATCACCCGCCGGCTGGAATTCAGTGAAGATGCTGGTGATTGGACGCAGATTACCACGGGTACAAATAACGTGCGGCTGGTTAATTCAACCGAATTTACCGATGGCGACGCCACCACTGCCTTGCTTACTCCCACCGGCACGTTCGCGGCCGGCCAGGGTAAAGATACCGGTTCCGACACCAGCCAAATCTCTCTCACCAATGCTTATTATGTTGAAGATGAGTACGCTCTGAAGTTTGAAACGGCCGCGGACGGGCACTCGTACCAATTTCGCATCACTAACGCCGGCACGGCCATTTCTTACACTAATACGCCTAATATCGCCGCTACTACCAAACAATATATGGGCGGCGACGAAGACGGGTGGGCGGTGGCGGAATCGATTACCTTTCAATGGCCGGCGCTGACTGATGCGGGATATACTTGGCCGGAAGATCCGCAAGATGGCACAGAGCAATATGCCGGCGGCGATGAAGACGGGTGGGATACGGGCAGTAACGCGTTCGTTTGGGTGGGCGCGGGGGTAGATAGTAATTGTTCTACCGTGGCTAACTGGGATCAGGGCGCGGTGCCGGACACGTTTAACGATATAATTTTTGACGACACCGATACGACGGATGCCGTTTGGGATTCCGGGTGTCCGGCGACTGTTCGTTCGCTGTCGCTAGTCTCCGGTTATACCGGTACGGTGTCGCTGGGGCAGAGCATAGCTGTTTCGACTAATTTGGCTTTGCAAGCCGGCACGCTGGACGCGTCGGATGATGCAGGCGTGACGAGCTATAACCTCACGGTGGCCGGAAACTGGACCAATAGCGGCGGAACATTCACGGCGCGGACGGGGACGGTCACTCTGGACGGCACCAACCAATCACTCTCCGGCACGAATACGTTCTATAACCTCACCAAGACGGAGGCGAGTGATGATTCGACGGACGCGACATTAACGATTGGCGCCAGCAGCACCCAGACTATCACGAATACGCTGAATATAGGGGGGTTGGACGATAACGACCGGCTGAACTTGGTGTCTTCCACGCCCAGCACGAAGTGGACTTTTGATATAACGGCGGCAGACCTGTGGGTGCGGTGGCTTGATGTAACCGACGGACAGGCGTCCACGAACGATATAGTCGCTACCCAGAGCGTCGGGAGTAATACTGATGCCGGCGAAGCCACGCCGCACTGGGAGTTTGGGGTAACGAAGACGTGGGCGGCGGCGGCGGCGGCGAATTGTTCGGCGGCGGCGGGGAATTGGAGCCCGGCGGCATTGCCGACCCGCGCAGACGACATATTATTAAACGCCACTTCCACCCAAAACCTCACCTGGGACGCCACTTGTCCCCAGGAGGTGTATAGCTATACGCAGGATACGGGGTATACGGGGACGGCGACTATTAATACCGTTTATGGCGAATCGGGATTTACGGTGTTTACGACCATGGATGATCTGACGATTAACGCGGGGACGATGGCGCACGGTGATAACTCGACGGCAGAAACTTACAATTTGGATATCTCCGTCGGCGGCGATTTGACGGTCGCCTCCGGCGGCACGATTAATGTGGATGGGCTGGGGTATAACGCGGGGTATGGGCCGGGTATAGGCAGCTCTACCCAAGCCGGAGGATCGTATGGTGGCTTAGGCGGAGTATATACGGGTGTAGCTGGTTCTACATATGGATCAGTGACGGCACCGGTGAACTTGGGAAGTGGTTCATCAGTGGCTAATGCTGGCGGGGGCGCCATACTTTTGACTGTTACTGGTTCCAGCACAATTTCCGGTACCATTAGCGCGAATGGTAATGGAGGTACGCAGTATTACAGTGGAGCAGGAGGCTCGGTGTACCTTACAACGGGCACAATTACTGGAGCTGGAACCGTAATAGCTAACGGTGGCTCGGTAACAGACGCTCTCACTGGAGGAGGAGGCAGGGTAGCAATAGTGCTAACAGGAAGTAGTGCCGACTTTAGTAGTTTTGGTTCCGCTACGGTAACTGCTTATGGAGGCAGCGGTATTACTACTAGTCTTGGTGGATGGGGAGCGGCTGGAACCGTATATAAGCAAACTACAATTGAAGGAGCAGGCCATGGCGATTTGATTATTGATAATAATAATCCGCCCACGCAATATCAGCAGCCTCTGCTTGGCGTTACAACCGCCATACCCGGCTCTACGTCTTGGAGCGGTTTTACTTCAATAACAATGAGAAATGCAGGGATTATTGGTGTACCTACTAGCACAACGCTGGACATTACTAATGTCACCATGAATGGCGACTCCACTAACTATAACGGCGGGGTTCAGTTGAGCGGCGGGACATTTACGACGCCGGCGGCGTTTTCTTACACAAATTACTTGGTTCGCATTTTGAGTGCTTCGACATTTAACCCAGTCACGTCTGTAACAGTAGGCAATCAAGCTACATTGATTGATGATGTGGCGAATACTTTCTCTGGTGATTTAATAATAGATTCTGGTGGCAATATAACGCATGATGCTAATTGGTCGACGGCGTTAGGGGAACAGTATAAGGTTAATCTGACTATTGGCGGGGATCTGTCGGTAAATGGGACGGGGACGATAAATGTAAATGGCAAAGGATACTCCACGGGAAACGGCCCAGGATACGGGAGTTCTACCCAGGCAGGAGGAAGTTATGGTGGCCTTGGGGCAATATATAGCGGCGTAGTAGGAAAAACATACGGGTCGGCCACGGCACCAGTTAACATAGGATCAGGCGGATCAGGTGGCGGGGCGGCTGGAGGTGGGGCAGCTATTCTGACCGTTTCCGGTTTAAGCACAATTGCCGGCACGATTGGCGCGGATGGCGCAGATCCTGTAGATTACTGGGGCGGATCTGGAGGATCAGTATATCTCACCACGGGAACCATTACTGGATCAGGAACGATTAGCGCCAACGGTGGATCGGCTCCTAACCAGGATTCGGGCGGGGGTGGTAGGGTGGCAGTTATTTTGACAGGTGGGGGTGCGGATTTTAGTGGTTTTAGCGGGGGATCAATTACGGCTTATGGAGGGACAACGCCATCTAGCGGGACACATGGCGCGGCGGGGACAGTTTACAAACAAACTACGGCACAAGGTAGTGGCTATGGTGATTTGATTATTGATAACAATAGCCTCGGTTCACAGGCTAGTGTCGTCACAGACTTGGACGGCGAGGACGCGAATACGGACACGACGGTGGGGTCGGTAACTATTGCCAACGCCGGTAAGTTTAAGATCGGCTCGGATGACGCGCTGACTGTCAGCGGCGCGATTACGGTTGCTTCCGGCACCACTTTGGATAACGACGGCGCTTTGACGGCTGACAACATAGCCAATTCCGGCACGGCTTCTTTTGATACGGCGTCTAATACGTTGACGCTACTGGGCGACGGGGACGCGGCGGCGGATTCATACACGCTGACCGATATCGCGACGACTTTCTATAATTTGATTCTGAACGCGACGGATGGGTCGCTGGATACGTTTGTGTTGGGAAATAA
>JAUYKA010000012.1 GCA_030698495.1 bacterium | reverse complement strand
GTCACTGCCGTAGCGGCCGGTGATTTCGATAGGAATATTGTTAAAGCCATGGTCGAGGAATTCAATCTGTCCTTCAAACACGTAGGTGCCGGCCGGGAAGGAGCTGGTGCCGTCGTTGGCGGTAGGCGGGGCGATCCAGCGGGCGTAGGGTTCGGGATTGAACCAATTGGGGTTAGCGGCGACTACACGAGCGAAGTCGCCGACGCCATCAACACCGGCCGGAGCGGCGACTAGTTTCCAAGAATCTTCTAAGGAACCATACTCGTTGTCGAAGTTGGTGTAGTCTTTGCCGGTGGTGAAAGGGTAGCTGGGTATCATTAGTACCGCGAAGGCGATGGTGGCGTTGAAGGCGATGACGCAGAAAGCCGCGAGTCTGACAAGAAACATGGTTGTTCTCCCTGTATTCTGTTGTTCAGGAACAGGCGATATCGCTCGACGTAAGCAATATCGTATTGTGAGTATAAATTATTTGGCTGTGTTTGCCCAGGAGAGTGTTGGCGGAGTGACTTTTTCTTTTTTCTCGCTTAGGCTTAAGGGTATGATTGCTAAATTGACAGGCAAGGTTTGGGAAGTGGAGGAAAAGTCCTTGGTTTTAGACGTGGGCGGCGTGGGATATCGCGTGGCGGTATCGGGGGCGCTTTTGAAAAACATGAAGGCGGGGGAGGAGTTGGTTCTGGAGATACATCATCATGTTTCCAGTGAGAACGAGGCGCTGTACGGGTTTAGAGACAAAGAGGGTTTGCGCTATTTTAATCTACTGCTGACGGTGCCGTCGGTGGGGCCGCGTACGGCCATGAATATTCTAGATATAGCGCCGCCGCGGACGCTGGCACAGGCGGTGGCGGGAAGCGACGTGAAGTTGCTGACGAGGGTGTCCGGCGTGGGGAAAAAAACGGCGGAGCGGATATTGGTAGAATTAAAAGGGAAAATAGGCGCGGAGAAAATTGTGACCGGAGTGAGGGGTGATGTTCAGGATGAGACGATGTCGGCGCTGCTGAATCTTGGTTTTACCACGAGCCAGGCGCGGGCGGTGGTGCAGAAGCTGCCGAAGCAAGTGAAGACGGTGGAGGAGGCGGTGCGGGAAGCGTTAAAAACTAAAAGTTAAAAACGAAAAATGCAAAACTACAAGTCAAAAGAGAAAAGAATGGCAACGTAGTGTTTTAAATTTTATGTTGTTGATTTTCGTTTTGCGTTTTTCGTTTTGATTTTGTTATCTATGAATATTGATAAAAAAGAGTGGAACAATATTGTAACTGGCTCTGTTGCTGGTTCATTTCTTCAATCGTGGGAATGGGGAGAAATGCAGGCGGAGGCGCATGTCCCCTACTGGCGTCTGCGGGCGGGACAAGGCGATGAATCAATTTTGGTTTTGGCGGTTAAGCGCGTCATGCCGGGTGGGCGCGGCTGGCTTTATGTGCCGGGAGGACCCATAACTAATTTCCCAGCCGTCGCTGGAGAGCTATGGCCGGCAAGGCATTTTCCCAGCCGTCGCTGGAGAGCTATGGCCGGCAAGGCAATTTCCAATTTCCAACCAAATCCCAATGACCAATTAAGGAATAATGTCCAAAGCTCAAATACTTGGCGGGAGATGCAGGAGAAGTTAATGGAATTGGCGCAGCGGGAGAAGGCGGTTTTTGTGCGAGTGGAGCCGCGATGGGGAGAGGAGCAGGCCGGTTTTTTGACTAATAACGGTTGGCGCAAGGCCGATCATGATGTTCAGCCGCGCCATACTTTAGCGGTTGATTTACGGTTGAGCGAGGAGGAATTGTTGGCGGGAATGAATCAGAAGACCAGATATAATATCAATCTGGCGCGGCGCAAAGGGGTGAAAGTTATTTTTACCACGGGCGAAGACGGAGTAGAAGCTTTTTTAAAGCTAGCCAGGGAAGTGGAGAAGCGTTCCGAGTTCCATTATCATCCGCCGGAGTATTATCGGGTGATGCATAAGGCGCTGACGAGAGAGGGTATGTTGACAGTAGCTTTAGCGAAGTATGAGGGCAAAGTGCTAGCGGCTCATTTATTAATTACTTTCGGCGGGGCGACAACTTATGTGCATGGGGCGAGCAGTTCCGGGCAGAGAGAGGTTATGGCGCCTCATTTACTGCAGTGGGAATCAATCAGGCGGGCTAAGGCGGCAGGCAAACAACAGTATGATTTTTTTGGTGTGGCGCCGCAAGGAGCAGACGAGCATCATGACTGGGCCGGTATTACCAGGTTTAAATTAGGGTTTGGCGGCAGGCGGGTTGATTATGTCGGCGCGTACGATTTAGCGCTTGAGCCGTATTGGTATTGGATCTATAACGTGGGGCGTAAATTTTTAAGATAATTTAAATGATCAGGTTTTGGCAGAAGCTTAAGAATCTTTATCACTTGGCGCAGGCCTGGTACTGGCGTCTTTATTTCGGCCAGCCGGATCGGGGAATGAAAATATACGGGGTAACGGGAACGAACGGCAAGACCACGACTTGTTATTTGCTGACTAGTATTTTGGGAAAGGAATACGGAGTGAAAAAAACGGGGATGCTGACGACGGTTGCTTTTCGTATCGGCGAAAAGGAGATATCTAATGAGACGAAAATGACAACACTGCCGAGCCGGCTGGTGTTTGATTATCTGGGGAAGATGAGGACGGCGGGAGTGAACCAGGTGGTGCTGGAGATGACTTCGCATGCGCTGGACCAGAATCGTTTGTTCGGTATCAAGCTGGATGGGGCGGCGATTTTAAATATCGCGTGTGAACATCTTGATTATCATAGAACGATGACGGAATATGCGGCGGCTAAACTAAAGATATTAAATTATGTGCGGGATGGGGGAACGATTGTGCATCGGCAATTCCCAATTCCCAATTCCCAATTCCCAAATCTTGAGCTAATACAATTTAGCGCTAAAGATGCGGCAGATGTCGTTACTTCTTTACTGGGGGAAGTGAACAAAGAAAATGTGCTGGCGGCTTCTTTGCTGGCACGGGCGGCGGGGGTGAAGGAGGAAAACATTGCAAGCGGTGTGGCGGCAGTGAAGCTAGTGCCGGGGAGGATGGAGTGGGTGAAACCAAAATTCTCAATGACCAATGACCAATTTCCAATTAGCGGGCTTCCGCGGGTTTTAATTGATTACGCGGTGACGCCGGATGCTTTAGAAAGGTTATATAAAGAGGTAAAGAGACAGACAAAAGGCAAGGTGTTTGCTGTACTGGGAGCGTGTGGTTTGCGCGATAGAGGGAAGCGTCCTGATATGGCGCGGGCGGCAGCAAGGTTTACTGACGAGGTGGTGCTAACAAGAGAAGATCCATGGACAGAGGACGAGGAGCAGATTTTTACTGATCTGGAGAAGGGGCTGGAGAAAACCGATAAAAAGTGGCGGAGAATTGTGGACAGGAGAGAAGCGATAAGATATTGCTTAGAACGAGCGGGAAAAGATGATGTGGTGGTGGTGACGGGGAAGGGCGCAGAGCAAGGGATGGCGATTGGGAAAAAGATAGTGCTATGGAGTGATAGAGAAGTTATTCTAGAGGAGATGGAAGATTTAGCAGAACGCAAAACGTAAAACGAAAAATGCAAAACAACAACAAAAAACTTAAAAGATTGACTTTTTACTAGTCCAATAAATACTTTTTCCTTTGCGTTGTAGTTTTACGTTTTTCGTTTTAAGTTTTTAGTTTTATATGTCCATCTTATTAATTGATACATCCGGTCCGGAGGCTTGGGTTGCCCTTGTTAAAGATGGAGAAATTTTATCCGAACATACTTGGCTGGCTGATCGACTTTTGGCGGTTACATTATTGGAAAAGATAGATGATTTATTAGAAGAGTGTAGAATCTCCGTAAGTGATCTGAAAAAGATAGCCGTGGTGAGCGGTCCGGGGCATTGGTCGGGGCTGCGGACGGGCATAGTTGTGGCGTCGGTGTTGGCAGGAGCGGCAGGGTCCAAGTTGGTAGATTTAGGTTTGCCGCGAAGAAAGGATGAATTAATTGGGGCGGTTGGAGGCGCGGAGTCGGTTGATGCCGTTTTGGTGCGGTATACCTAGAAAATATTATTATCTATATAAAGAGGGGGTATTTTGCCAAAAACTCGGCTCCTCTCAATTAGTGGTGGTGTCTACCTGCTCTGACTTAGGGAGTGTGGTGCTCTTAAAAGCAGCCAAAAGTGCCCAAAGACCAACTATCTGGGAATGCATGCGGCTATTACCTACCGCGAAAGTGGATAGAAACG
>JAUYKA010000037.1 GCA_030698495.1 bacterium | reverse complement strand
TGGCCTATGCTCAAAGTGACACTGAGTTTGCCACTCAGATGAACTTAGCTAAAAGGAAGCTCTTTTCTACCATTAATTCTCGTTAATATTCCTACTGTTACGGACGCTCGTTCAGGCCGGTTTTCGGATTAGAAAAGACTGAAAACCTTCCGCCTAACGTATTTTTTCTATCCTCCCGTCAAGCTTGGCCGATCTTTCCGCCGCCGCGATTATTCTCACCACTTCCACTCCCTGGCCTATTCCACTTCTCGGTTTTTTGCCGTTTTTTACGCAATCTAAAAAAGCCGTCAATTCCCGCTCTAAAGGCGCTTGTGTCCCGTAAGTCGGATAACTGATTTCCGGCTCTTGTTGTCGTGCCTCATTATCCGCTACCTTCGGTCCCATATTTTTATACAAAATAACCTTCTTCTCCGCCCGGTCATCGAAAACTATAGAGTCGTTCGCGGCAATAACCGTTAATTTCTTTCGCTTTTCCGGCGACAACCATCCTAGTGAGCAAACGGCGGTAACTGCATTATCAAAACTAATTTTTAGCCACGCCAAATCAACCAAGTTCGTTTCCGGCCGCAAGACGTTTATCCCCCAAGCCTGAACCGACAGCGGTTTTGCGCCCAATAAATCCAGCGCCATCGCCGCATCGTGCGGCGCCCAATCCCACACGGCCGACATATCGTTTCTGTATGGTCCGTTACTCATACCTTCAAACAGCAGCGCCCTTATGTTGCCTGCTCTATCCGCCAACTCCTTTGTTTTTAAATATGCCGGATTATACAAGTGAATGTGCCCCACAAAGACAAGCGCACCGCTCTTGTCAGCCGCCATTTTCATTTTTTCCGCTTCAGCCAAACTTATTGCCAGCGGTTTTTCTACAAAAACAGGCAAACCCTTTTCGATAAAAGGCAACGCCACTTGCGCGTGTGTTGATCCGGGCGTAGCCACAACCACCGCGTCCGCGTCCCGCATTTTTTCTCCGTTAGGGCTAATATCATCCTTCTTGCCAACTACTACTACCTCTACCCCTCCTATCTCCCGCAAAGTGGCGATAATATTCTGCCCCCACCGTCCGGCGCCGATTACGGTAATTTTTAGCATGGTAAAACTTCGCTTAAGCAGGAATGCAACCGTGCCCCTTGTCTTTGGCGGCCGTCTGAAGACCAGCCAGCCTGGTTCCCGCTCGTAGAGCGGGATGGCTGGACTTCAGTCGAGTAGTGCCCGCCGCTGGGGCGGGCACTATGTGTCGCCAAGGATAAGGGGCGCGGTTGTATACAAAACCTAGACAACATTTACCAACTCCTTCACCACCTGCTTTCCCATATATGATTCCTGCGTCCTACACCAGTTCATGGCCCGCTCAATCCCCGCGCGAAAATCAACCTGCGGCGTATATTTCAACTCACTCCTGGCCTTGGTCAAATCCGGACAGCGCCGCTGCGGCTCGCCCGCCGGATAATTCTCCGGGTACGGTATCAAATTAAATGACGACTTATCACCGGACAACTCCACAAAAACCTGCGCCAAATCACGCATCGAAATCTCGTTTTTCTCGTTGCCGACATTGTAAGCTTCTCCCGCTCTTCCGGCTAATAACACCTTCAAAAAACCGGTCATGGCATCAGAAATATAGCAAAAAGTTCTCGTCTGGTGCCCGTCTCCGTGCACTGACAGTTTTTCGCCGTTTAGCGCCTGATAGGCAAACATCGGTATTACCCGCCGGTCATTGTGCTTCATACCCGGCCCAAACACATTAAACGGACGCACAATTTTCACCGGCACATTATGCCGCTGGTGATAAATTGTGCAAATTGTCTCTGTTAGACGCTTGGATTCATCATAACAAGCTCTGGGACCCACGCTGGACACGTTGCCGTGATAAGTTTCCGGCGTCGGCACTGATCTTGGATCGGGATCACCGTAAATCTCACTCGAACTGAAAAACAAGAATCCTTCCAGCTTATTCTTTCGCGCTAACTCCAGGAGGTTCTTTGCTCCCGTTACCGCGCTTTCAATCGTCTCCAACGGGTATTTCATGTAATAGACAGGCGAAGCCAATCCGGCCGCATGAATAATGTAATCAATATCTTCGCGCACCGGTAGCGGCACCGTCACATCTCCCCACACATTTAAAATATGCTTATCGCTAAAATCAAAATTTTCATCACGGTCGCCGGTAATGTAATTATCAACCGAAATCACCTTGCAAGGCTTACCCAACACGTTTTCATTCAAATAACTGAAAACACCCAAAAAATACTTACCCAAAAATCCGGCCCCGCCACTGATTAAAACCGTCTTGCCGGACAGCTTATCCGCCTCGGCCGCAATACCCTGCGCTATAATAGCAATATCTTCTTTAACAATAGGTGAGATAGGCATAGTAATAAAATTTCAAAGCTCAAATTTCAAATTCCAAACCAAGCCCAAAATCCAAATAACTAAAACGTATGTCGTCTTGGCATTTGTCATTTGAAATTTGGCATTGATTTGTCATTTGAAATTTGGATTTTGTTATTTAATCACCCTTGGTTCCGGTATCGGTATAATAAACCGTCCGCCCTTTTTAACAAAATCGGCGTGAGCAGCCATAATCGGCGCCGCGAAATTCCACGCCAGAATTAAGCAGTAGTCAACCTTGTCTTCATATAACCGCTCCGCCGGCACAATCGGCACATGCGTGCCCGGCATTACTCTCCCCTGCTTCAGCGGCGCATCGTCCACGATAAAATCGATATCATCTCCCGTTATGCCGAACGCGTACATCAGTGTTGTTGCCTTTGCCGGCGCGCCGAAACCGGCGATACGCTTGCCCTGCGCCTTAATATCGTCAATTATCTGCCTCAACTTTTTCTTGTTTTCTTCAATTCTTTTAGCAAACTGCCGGTATGGTTCAATAGTATTAAGTCCTTGTTCTTCCTCTGCGCGTAATACTTCCGCCAGCGCCTCTGTCTTTTTTTGTTTGCCGCCATTGCCCTGCACATAAACCCTAATCGATCCGCCATGCACCGGCACGCGCTCCACGTCGAAAACTTCCATATCGCGCGATTCAAAATAACTTACCAGCGGCGTCACATGATAATAATTCACGTGCTCGTGATACACGATATCAAACAAATTATTGGCAATTAAATCGCCCAAATACTGCGCCTCAAACACATACACCCCGTCCGGCACTAGCAGCTCCTTCACTGCATCCACAAAGGTATCGATACCGTCCGTGTGCGCGAACACGTTATTGGCCGTTATAACCTTAGCCGGCCCGTGCTCCGCCCGCACCCGCCGCGCCACTTCCGGCGTGAAATACTCCGGTAACGTATGAATACCGGCCGCGTTAGCCTCGGCCACCACATTCTCCGCCGGATCAATCCCCAAAATCCTCACTCTCGCTGCTTGCAGCGGCTTTAACAGCACGCCGTCGTTACTGCCTACATCAACCACTAAATCATTACCGGATAATTTAAAACGCTTGACCAATATCCGCGCATAATCCTCAAAATGCTTCACAAAGGAAGGCGAAGTCGAAGACACGTAAAAATAGTGCTTAAACAAAGCATCCGGATTAACTACGTCCCGCAATTGCAGTAGGCAGCAGCCACCGCAGTAATAAACATCTAGCGGGGCAAATGGCTCATTACCACCCACTTCCGCCGGCGTTAAATAAGAATTAGCCAAAGGTGTCGGTCCAAAAGACCATACCCTAGTTAAATCCCTACTGCCGCAAAGCCGGCACGTATCGCGGGTTATGTAAACTCTCTCGTCAACCCTATCTTTAACTGTTTGTTTCGTCATTGAAACTTGATAATTGAAAATTCAATGGAAATTGGAAATTGCCTGCCCCGCGAAGCTTTAGCGCAGTGGGGAAAATTGGAAATTATTCAACCAATTTCACTCTCACAATTTCGTCTTCGTACGCATTTTGCCCATGTCTCGGCTCCGTATTAAAGGTGTAAAACTCCGAGTCTTCCATAAACACCATCGCGTGCGCTTCCATCGGCGGCGTATAAAATAGCTGCCCGGCCTCGATAATCTTCTCTTCCAGCGGTGCATTTTCGTCTTCCGCCGGCCGGAAAACGTATTTCACCCGCCCTTTCGACAAATAGCACAAGTGCGAATCCGCCTTGTGATAATGGTTAGCTCGCACCGACCCCTTTTTCGAAGTGATGCGGAAAACACTCTGGTAATTTCCTTCCGCCAGTTTTTCAATTATTCCCCGCTCGTCATCGGCCACCAATTCCGGCTTAGCGCCGAGGTCTTTGCGCTCTTTTATTGAAACATTGCTCATATAGTGGTATTAAGGCTGATACGGTACACTGTAGCCGTATAGGCCAATTTGGGCAAATATAATAGGAGAGGTCGGATAGTCTGGCTTATTCCACCGCTTTCGAAAAGCGGCAGGCCCTAACGGGTCTCGTGGGTTCAAATCCCACCCTCTCCGCCTTCGGGCGCCGAAGCGCCCTTCGGCGGACGCAGTCCGCTGAATAGGTGCGAAGGCGGCCTTCGCCATGTATTATTTATTCATGTGGCATGCTTATATTCTCCTCTGCGCTGACAACCATCCATATGTTGGCTGTACTGATAACTTGAAAGACAGAATTTTGCGACATCAAAAAGGTAATGTACCAGCGACTAAAAATCGCTTACCAGCAAAGTTAGTTTGTTACACAGCATTTCCAAACAAATACGCAGCCTTCGCATTTGAAAAATATCTCAAATCTGGGTCGGGGAGAGCGTTTATGAAAAGACATCTGTTATAGTGATTCAGTAAGACTTATGAAAAATTTCCATACAGCTCTATCTGTGACTAATCAAAAGTCCGTTTCACCTTCGTGCGGAACCCCGAGTCATGTGCCCACAGGTACTGGATCAAGGGGCTACCGCCAAGAAAACGTGATATAATATAAATATGATATTTTAACGATTTTTTAGGCCAAAACCACAACCAGAAAAAACCCCTTCCCAGAAAGAAGCCGCGCTATCCGGCAAGCTTCCACCGGCCCCGCCCCTACCCATCTCCAAGGCCGATAAGGCGAAAATATCCAACGAGTGGTCTACCACAAGAGACAAACAAGCTATAGGCAACAAAGCAATACAACCGCCTCCCCCACCCGGCCTGACTAAACCAGAGCGCGCTAAACTTGCCAACGACGAATCAATAGCGCAAGACGAACAAGCCATTGATAACAAAACAATTCAGCCCCCTCCCCCACCCCGACAACCATTTGATAAAGACCAGGCCGCCTAACTAAATCTACAACCGCGAAAATAGCACAAATTAAGCACAAATGCAAATATATGTACTAGTCCACCACATTCTGGACTCAGCCATCTGCGCCACAATGTGCGTTGTCATAATGTGCACAACTCATTGATAATAAATTACCTAAATAAGCTACAATAAATGTATGGAAATAACCCCCGCGCCAGTCTCTCGAAAAAAGCTATGGATCATCGGAGGAATTATATTGGTTCTGGTTATTTTATTAGTTTTAGCGTTTAGCAAATCATCCTTTAACAAATCCCTGGGAGCCAGAATTGCCCCGATCGGAGAAGAAACTGGCGCTTGTTATACTGAAAAAACACAAGATTTTATTAACTATAATTGCAAGAGCAATATCACCAAAAGTGCTTGTTTAGCTCTTGGCTCCGCTGATAACCATTTTTCTAGTTTTAAGGAGCCAATATTTTTAACAGGAGAATCATGTCTGCCCTCCGGTGAATATCGATATCTTCTGCGCGGTAGATGGGGCAGGGGTGAAGATGAATCCGCCACGCAATGCCTTCTAAGTCTAAGATTAACCATTGCCACTAACGATTTAAGGTACGACAACAAAGAGGAATTAGAGCCTCTTTGCCCGAATGGCCTTACTCCTATTGCACACACACCACCCGAGATTACATCAGAACCAGAGACAAACGCCTGGACTGGCAATGTAGGATATTACCGAACTGATTGTAGAGTGATTGTGAACTGCATTCTGCCAACTTTATCATCTTCCCCTACTCCTACTCCTACGTTTTCGCTCCTGCCCAGTCAAACCATTGAGCCATCAGTTACGCCCACCTTCAGTGTCTCTCCCAGCTCATCTCCTACTGCGACTTATACCCCCTTCTATTCGCCCACTTACTCCCCGGTTACTACTTGGACTCCATACCCATCTTTCACAAGCACCTGGACACCCCGTCCTAGCCCTGTATAACCAAAAACCGCTCTAAAAAAGCGGTTTCTCTTGGTATATTCTACGTTGTTCACTGCACAAAATGCGGCACTGGCCTACTCTCGCCAGAGCATTATGCCCTGACTACCATCGGCGCTGGAAGGCTTAACTGCTGTGGTCGGAATGGGAACAGGTGTTTCCCTTCCGCTAGAAGCACCGCAATTTGTACAGTGAACACGAATCGGTGAAGAAAAAATAACCGTAATAACGACAACATATCGCTAGTCAATTCGCTTGCTCACTATCGTTCGCAAGCTCAAAAGCAAAATTTAAAACGCAAAATGAAAAATTAATGAATCGCGCCAGGCGCGACACCATTATTTTAACTTTTTCGTTTTGCCTTTTACCTTAAGCTTCGAACGATAGTGAGAAGCGCAAATAGGTGCGTTTCATACAACTGGACTTATTAGTACGGATCGGCTGAACACATTACTGTGCGTACACCTTCCGCCTATCGACCTGGTCATCTTCCAGGAGTCTCATAATGAAACCTGTTCTTGGAGTGGGCTTCGCGCTTAGATGCTTTCAGCGCTTATCACCAGCCCAACGTAGCTACCCAGCAATGCCTAAGAACTAGACAACTGGTACACCAGAGGTTGGTCCCTTCCGGTCCTCTCGTACTAAGAAGGACGCTCCTCAAGTTTCCACGCCTGCGACAGATAGGGTCCAACCTGTCTTGCGACGGTTTGAACCCAGCTCGCGTAACCTTTTCATTGGCGAACAGCCAAACCCTTGGGACCTGCTTCAGCCCCAGGATAGGTTGAGCCGACATCGCTGTCATTTTTCTTCCTGTTTCCAGGAAGAGTAGACTATGCCTTCATCTCATAATCACGCTTCAGGCTGATAACCATAGCGCAATTTTTTATTTATGAGAGCCAGCCTTTTGCCCGCGTTAATATCATTTACTAACTCGCGAGCCTCCCCTTTCGGGTCAGTCGTTACGGGGCCAAGCACTCACTTCGCTCGCTAAACTCAAAGTTCAAAACGAAAATTGCAAAATTATAGTGTCGCGCTAACAGCGCGACTCATATATTTTGATTTTTGCGTTTTTACTTTTGCATTTAGCATTGCGTAGCAATGCGCTAACTTCCCACGGCGTTGTCTGCTGCCTTTTATTTTTGCATCAAGGCAGGTAAGAGTTCGCCGTTTTTAGCTGGTATATTTTCTATCTGTTTTTTTATTTCGGAAAGACTTATAAATCAATGCTTCAAGGATCGCTCCTTGCGCACCCCGATGTATTAAGGTGCCAAACCTCACCGTCTATGTGGACTATTGGGTGAGATAAGCCTGTTCACTTTATTATTAGTGACAGCCCCGATATTACTATCAGGAGTAGACTATATCTTCATCCGGCATCTGTTTTAAAACAGTTACCGGAGCACGGCATATGATAGTGATTGTAATTCTTATAATCCTCACTATCTCATCTTACACTGGTATTTATAATCAAACACCAATCTGGGAATCAGTCGTTACGGGGTCAAGAGGTAATTTGTATCGCATTTCTGCAATCAAATGTGGTTCAATCATGCTTAAGAGTTTATTCTTATGGATATTGCGAAAATTAAGTTGGCAAGCTTTTCGATCTGGCCGACAATAAGCCTTACACTCAATTCCAAGTTGCGAGAAACCGCTAATTATTAGCTGAATCTCTCTCGCATCAAAAGCCTGCAAATATATGTGAGCTGATTTATCTCGCTTATCATAATAACCATCATCCATATACCAAACCGCTAGTGAAAGTGGATTAGCAATAATGTTTTTTATGTCTAAGGGAATAGTTTTTCTGCCATTCTTATAAAATCGCAGTTTTAGTTTCCCTAGTAGCGAATCAGCATAACTTTGCAAACGAATGTAGCTATACATTTGATGCGATGAAGGATGAACACGCCGAAGAAACACAGGCTCTGACCGAAAGATGTTTTCTAATTCTTCATACTTCCAATCAACGTATGCCTTTTGCTTCAATGAATGTTCAATCCTTAGACGGGCGTTATGCGCGCCTGTCTTCTGCAAATACCCATCACCAAGAAGGGTTCCCAAAAGGATATCTTTTTGGCGATTTGTAAGCTCCATAGAGCCATTTTACCACAATAACCTCTGACTTCCCACGGTATTGCCCGGCATTATTTGGCACAAATAATGCGGGTTTCACCGTTATTAGCCATGTACTAGCAGCTATGTTGCCATAGCCGCGGGACACAGGAATGTATCCCCGGAGTAACTTTTATCCGATGATCTTCCGCTCTACTACAAGAGAACGGTCGGTTCACTAAGCTCCACTTTCGTGTCTGCGCGACATGTACGTCTTGCAGTCAAGCCGGCTTGTGCCTTTACACTCTAAAGCCCGATTTCCATCCGGGCTGAGCCGACCTTATAGGCTCCTCCGTTACGATTTGGGCACTTTTGTTACAGCTCGTTCGTCATGCCGGACTTGATCCGGCATCCACGTCGTGGATTCCGGCTTGAAGCCGGAATGACTAGGAGGGGGCAGGTCATTACTTTTTTCTGCCTGCCTCTCCATGTCGCCATGGAGGTCAGACTGTATCATCATCCTATATTATACCATAAATGGCTTAATATAGGAGCTACACGTACAGTCGTTGAGGGCATATTCGAGAATTGGAAGTTGTGGCGAATCATCCTTGATTCGCCTGAAGGTGCTAGCGCCGAAAAAAGTACTGCTTTATAGTGATTTCCAACGCAGCAATAAATGCCAGAACAAGCGTAATAGCAATTACCTCTTTCATCTCAATCCCCTTTCGTTTGAGAGTGTTTCACAACTTCCAATTCCCGAATATTTCCCTGCTGATTGTCTGGCTCCCGCCAATGGCGGGAACACTTGTTGGATTGCTCCTTAAGTACACCAGATGTTCCAGCATATAAGTGTAGTTTGCATAGGTTTTTACAAGCCTATGTCCCCAGTGTCCGCTGTTGCTATAAAAACGTATCAATGCTTCGAGCCTAATCTAAGCATTAACAACACGGGCGGCGTGTTTTAATCGTTTTTAATAGCGGACGTCAAGGAATCCGCCCCAGATAAACTACCCGCCAGGCACTGTTCGGGCGCAGGTTTCACTGCGCGTCGTTAGATGCGTCAAACATTCAAGGTGGTATCTCACAGGCGACTCCGGTTGCCCCGAAAGGCAACCATCAAAGTCTCCCACCTATGCTGAGTAAAACATTCGACGAATCAATACCAAGCTGTAGTGAAGCTTCACGGGGTCTTTCCGTCTAGCCGCAGGGTGGCGGCATCTTTACCGACAATGCAATTTCACCGGGTCCCTCGTTGAGACAGTTCCCCAGTCGTGACGCCATTCGTGCGGGACACAACTTACGTGCCAAGGAATTTCGCTCGAACTTATACTATGTCTTGAAAAGCCATAATATATGAGCTTGTTACCTATTCGCTATGAATGGACGCGGTCATTTCTGCCGCGCTCTCTATGTCGCCATAGAGGTCGGACCATATCTTTACCGCGCCTTTGCGCGGATACTTGGCGTATGGTCTCTGAGGATTCCATTTCTGGTTTCCTGCTGATTGTCTGCATCACTCGTTGGATTATTACGGATAAAATACATGATTTTATCTCGTACCACGAGATACTTGCAGAGTTTCCAGCATATAGCCCTGCCAACAATAATTATTATCGGCAGCCCGCTGCCTTAGCGGGAAGTTTTACTATGGCAGCAAACCCGCAAACTTAATGCGGTAAATTCCTCTACCATAGGACCGTTATAGTTACGGCCGGCGTTCATCGGCGCTTAGGCTCTCCGCTTTCACGGCGAGATTTAACGTTCCGACACTGGCCAGGCGTCAGCCCCTATACATACTCTTACGAGTTCGCAGGGACCTGTGTTTTTGATAAACAGTCGCCAGGGATCATGTGTTGCAACCGGCGCAAGCGCCGGAATTTTCAATAACCAATTCCCAATTTCCATTGAATTACCAATGACCAATTTCCAAACACTAACGATGTCATGTCGTGTTTGAAAATTGAAACATTGATGCTTCTATGGAAATTGAAGATTGGAAATTGTTAATTCCGGTGCTTGCACCGGTAGCCCTTATCGCTAACTTACGGACGCTGTTTTGCCGAGTTCCTTAACGAGGGTTCTCCCGATCACCTTGGTACTCTTACACCAATCCACCTGTGTTGGTTTTCGGTACGGGCGGCTATAGAGAATAAGCGCACGACATTTTTCCGGGAAACTTCTTTACCGGCAGAGGTTTGGTCTTGCGACCGCACTCTCCCGCTTAACTTCGCCGTTTGGAATGGACGCCCGGATTTGCCTAGGCATCCCGATTAATGTTAAGCGCAGGATAAGTCGTATGTCCTGGCTGGCTGCGAAATTCCGTCCTGCCTTGCGCACTCTATAACCGGCGCAGGAATATCAACCTGCTGTCCATCGACTACGCCTTTCGGCCTCGCCTTAGGACCGGCTAACCCTGGGATGATCGACATTGCCCAGGAAACCTTGGATATTCGGTGACGGAGGTTCTCACTCCGTTCATGTTACTTATACCACCATTCTCTCTTCCACTCGCTCCAGCAAACCTCACGGTTTACCTTCAACGCAGAGTGAAATGCTCGCCTACCACTCGTGTCTCGCTTTAGCTCGTCACTCTAAATCAAAAATCAAAATGCAAACTGCAAAATAATAGAGTCGCTGACGCGACATTTTTTTAATATCGCCGCAGGCGATACCAATATTTTGCATTTTTCGTTTTGCATTTTGCCTTCGTCGGATGAGTGCCGAACAAAAGTGAGGCACGAGTCCGTGTTTTCGGTATCTATCTTGAGCCCCGTGTATTTTCGGCGCAAGGTCGCTTGACGAGTGAGCTGTTACGCTATCTTTAACAGATGGCTGCTTCTAAGCCAACTGCCTCGCTGTTTGAGCAACCTCACCACCTTCACCACTAAGATAGAATTTTGGGACCTTAAACGACGGTCCGGGCTGTTTCCCTTTTGAGCGCGGAGCTTAGCCCCCGCGTTCTGACTCCCGTGATAACGCAACAAGCATTCGGAGTTTGCTAGGGGCTCAGAATTGCTTCCGAAGCTCCCTTGCAGTGCTCTACCACTCGTTGTTAATTCACGAGGCTAGCCCTAAAGCTATTTCGGCGAGAACCAGCTATTGCCGAGTTCGATTGGTTTTTCGCCCCTATCCACAAGTCATCCCATGGTATTGCACGGCCAACGGGTTCGGGCCTCCACCTCGCTTTCGCGAGGCTTCACCCTGCTCATGGATAGATCACTCGGTTTCGGGTCTCGTGCAGGCCACATGCCAGTGCAAGCACTGGCATTCGCGCTATTAACGCTTGCTTTCACTACGGCTCCGGAACGTTAGTTCCTTAACCTAAGCGGCCTACAGCGAACTCGGTGGTTCGTTCTGCAAAAAGCACGCAGTAACCGGCGCAAGCGCCGGAATTTTCAATGACCAATTCCCAATTTCCATTGAATTACCAATGACCAATTTCCAAACACTAACGATGTCGTGTCGTGTTTGAAAATTGAAACATTGATGCTTCTATGAAAATTGAAGATTGGAAATTGTTAATTCCGGTGCTTGCACCGGCGTCTACTCAATATAAGTATGCGGTTTCAGGTCTATTTCATTCCCCTTACCGGGGTACTTTTCACCTTTCCCTCACGGTACTAGTTCACTATCGGTCAATGGTCGTATTTAGTCTTGGGAGAGTCGCGACTCACTCCGTTCGTCGCTCCTAAACGCAAAACGAAAAAGGCAAAAGGCAAAACTATGGTGTCGCTAACGCGACATATTTTTAAAATATGCGCGAAGCGCACTCCACACCTTTGCGTTTTTAGTTTTTACTTTTACGTTTTTCCGGGAGCGGCTCACGAAGTGAGTCGCGACTGTTAATAGTTCTCCCTGTTTCAGACAGGATTTCACGTGCCCTGCCCTACTCTGGTTGTTAGTACTAATATCATGCATGTCTTTCGTATACGCGACTCTTACGCTCTTTGGTTAAGCATTCCAGCTTCTTCTACTAAACAAACGCACAATGTTTAGCCACGCGCCATAAACACATGGAAACTAACAGCCCATCAACACCGCATTAGCAACGCCTTATGGGCTTTTACCCCGATAAACGGGATACACTAATTCGGTTTGGACTCTTCCCTGTTCGCTCGCCACTACTAAGGGAATGTAAACACTGTCTTTGACAATGGAATTTTCAATCTCGATTTCCAATTTCAGAAAGAAACGGGAAAAAGAGAAAGAAATTCCAAAGCAAAACAATGATCATTTTTTTCTTTTCCTCTGGTTACTAAGATGTTTCAATTCACCAGGTTCACCCCAGTGCAAGCACTGGTAACGCACTATGAAGCGCGCTGGGTTTCCCCATTCGGACATCTGCGGATCAAAGGTTGCTCAGCACCTCCCCGCAGCTTATCGCAGCCGGCCACGTCCTTCCTCGTCGTCCATTGCCAAGGCATCCACCACATACTCTTTCGGTGTATGGAGCACCTACATGCCTTTCGCGACTCGCTCTTAGCTCGTCGCTCAAGAGCAAAATCAAAATGTAAAAATCAAAAGGTAAAATAATGGAGTCGCTATGCGACATTTTATAAATATCGCCGCAGGCGATACCAATATTTTGCATTTTTCGTTTTACATTTTTCCTTTAGCATTGAGCGGCGAACAAAAGTGAGCCGCGAAAGGCGCTTGACTAGCGACAACTTGTCGCTATTTATTTATCTGTTCTCCATAAGATACAGATAATCGGTGATCGTTATTAATTGATTGATCGGTTATTTTTCTTCACTTACCCAACTGCAACAACTTCACGCACCGCTCATGAGCGGGATAAAGCTTTGCAATCAGGTATATTCAGTTGCCAAAAGTTCAACAACTTATTCAGAATAACCGTCAATACAAACCGCAGAAAAAAGCCCTTTTATTTGACTCTTCATCTCCAGCTTGTATTTGGTATTTGTAGGTACTAAAAAACCGCGCCCAGAGGAAGCGGTTTTCAGAAGTAAAGCCTTCCGGCTTTAGCCGCTTCGTGGGGGTTTGCAGATAAATAAGTGCTGCATATATCGTTGCTAAGCAGTATACAAGAGCCTTAAAAACTGTCAAGCGACCGTACTCTAGCGCCGGGCAATTGATCTGATTACCCGCAAAAAAACGACGTCCCTGCTGCGACACGTCGTTTTTTGTTTTGTAGACAATTGCTTTTGTCCCAGCCCCTGTTTTGCCGCCAAACCATCCGATAAAACCAGTTCACCCGATCAATTCTCCGGCTTTGTTATCTTCTCGTTTAACTCGGCAAAACAGGAGCTGGGCTCATGTCTAATCAAATTTACTACTATTTTTTCCCAGTTAAGTCTTCTTCTGCTTTCTTCAACCACTTCGCCGCCATGTCCTTGCCGCCTAAGCCGAAGGCTAAACCTCCCGCCAGGGCCACCATCGCAAAGATAGCTGTCAGCAAAGTTTGAATCAAAGAAGCTGCTACGTTCAATTGCAACAGAGCTGCCATGAAGGCAAAAACGATAATCGCCCATTTACTGATTGCCGCCACCGCACCACCGCTGGTAAAACCGGCCGCGCTCACGCCCGCCGCTACCGTTCGGTAGACAAAATTAGCCAGCAATACCGCGATTACTAAAATCAAAGCCGCCACCACCACATTTGGAATGTACGCCAAAACCGACCGCAAGAAAGCGGCCACATCTTGCAATCCCAAAATGTCCGTAGAGGCCAGCAAGGTAACAGTAATCAAGAACCACTTCACTATCTCTCCAAACAAGCGAGGAATGTTAATCTTCAAATTGGCTCTTGCCGCTGCCATCTTTAAACCCTTGATATTTTCAAAGGCCTGATTAACGCGCAGAATCACCAATAGTTTTTCCACTAACCGGCCGATCGCGACCGAAATCGCCCAACCGACAAAGAAAACAACAATTGCCGCGATTAGGCTAGGAATAAAACTGATAAAACTTACCCAAAGCTCACTGAGAGAATTAACAACAGCACCGCCCCATGACGATAACACCGTTGTGCCGCCCGCCGCCGTACTTGAATCTCCTAGAAATTGTGAGGCCATTACGTCTCGCTCACCTCCTCTCGAAAACTATGAAGGATATGTAATTACTCTCTTAGTATACTTTTTTACGCCTTTTTTGTCAAAAAAATATCTTCTTCCTTAAATATAAAAAGCGCGCCGTGTCACCCACAACGCGCTGCTAAAATCCATTGCACTAGCTACTCTGCCAAGGCTTAAACGGTCGATGAGGTACGGTTCGGATCGCGCACCCTGGTGGTATGTTGCTCATTTGCAGCAGTACAATACCTTCATTACTGCGCAAGCAATGAGGAGTACCGGCATTCACCCGTTCCGCTCTTGTTAGTGTTTGCCACCCTCCTTCCGGCTGCCACAATTCTACCTGCCCCCATACCGGATGGAAGCACTCGTGAATCACCACCCCCGCATTTACGGGGTGCGAGTGGCGGGACGTGAACGCCGTGTGCACCCATTGGCGGCGAAATCGCTTCGGGCTATGGTGACGCCAACCAAGCATCAACTGCACGGCAAAACCATCTTTCGAACCGTCGGCTCTCTCGGCATACCCTTCCAGAGGATACATTGCTTGAGAGCCAAGCGAGCACGATTTACTCTCTTCTTCACTCTCGTTGTAAATCATCTCGGGCGCCGCCACCAAAACCAACCGGCGGCTTTTTGCCGTGCTGGTCCAGTCTACGCGCCACACCAGATAGCGATCGGGAAACTGCCGCTTAAACGCCACGAGCCGATCCTCCGGCGCATCAATCGCAATACCCAGATCGTCAAACCGTGCACTGCCCTGACACACCACCAGTTGCTCTCTTATATCGCCGTTATCACCTTCAAGCAAACGGATGTTTATACCCATGATTTAATTCCTTTGTCCAAAGAACCAATTGATCCTATCAAAAAATCCACGCCACGGCCCTAAAGCATAGCATAACTATTTGCCGTCGCAATGTTACAACTTTAAGGCGAAGCCCCGAGCGACCTGCCTGCCGGTAGGCAGGGGGCGACTAATTCAGTCTGGTGGACCTGAGGAGAATCGAACTCCTATCTCCCGGATGCAAACCGGGTGCTCTGCCACTAAGCTACAGGCCCCAATATAATAAACTATTCCAAAATTTCCAAAAATCCAAACCTACCAACACCTAGCAAGCTTGTTGCCTTTGGCAACTATCCTGGCAACTGCCCAAACGCAAACAGCCGTCCCAGTGTCATCATAAACAACGCTCCGAATAAATTGAAAGCAATCAAAAACCCCAAAAACGCCAAGACCGTGCCAAAGATCTTCCAGCTTACCCAGCGGGCATTCATCGCCCCGAATAACTCGCTTATATCGCCGAAATTACGCAGCCAAAACTCCGTTTTCCATACGGCCATAATACCGACAGCCATCATCACCGCCCCCAAAATAAACCCTATAAAACTCATGGGAGAAGTATAACACACCAGATAGTAAATACAGTGAATACAGTAAATTAAGTAAATACAGTAGCTGTATTTACTGTACTCGCCTGCCAGCTCTATTAGCCTAAGCTTCATGGTCGAAGACTGTAACCCTGATAGCGGCGGGGCGAAGCAGGCTGTATTTACTTAATTTACTGTATTCACTGTATTAACTGATCACACGCGATACTTCCTCTTAATCAATTCTTCTCTCTTCTTCTCTTCCAGCTCCTTAGCCGCCTCGCCCAGAGCCTTTAATTCCTGGGTGTCTTTGTCTTTCAACTCGCTTGCGCGCTGTAATAAATACTCCCGCTTGTTTTTTGCCGGATCATCCAGCACTTCCGCCAACAGCGCGTTTAACACGCCACCGAGCCGGGGGCTGGGCTTAAACCCGCCCTCTTTAATTAGGTCATTTCCTCCTATTGCCAGCTCACCCACCGTAATCGGCTCCTGCGCCGCTTTCTCCACCAGAAACTGCAAATGACGCAAGCGATATGGCTCTGCCTTAGGTACGCCGGAGCCTTTGCGCTCCGCGATTCGCAGCTTTATTAAATCGTCAAAATTTTCTTTCCCCACCCGGCGCAGCAGACGCCTGGCGCCGGCTTCTGTAACTTTGCCCACGTCATAGTAAAACATGTGATGTCGTACCAGATGACTCACTTTTTTTACTATTTCATTCGAGAATCGCAGTCTCTTTAAAACATTCTCCGCCATGCGCGTCCCCACTACGTCATGCGCGTAAAAAGTAAAATCATTTCCTTTAATTCGGCGCGTGCGCGGCTTACCGATATCGTGCAGCAGAGCCGCCAACCTTACTTCCAGGGAGTATCCGTACTGCGCCGCGTATTGCAGTGACTTTATACTGTGCTCAAAAACAGTATATTTATGGTGCTTATTTTGCTCCTTACCCACCCCCTCCTCCAATTCTGGCAATATCCGTACCAGCAAACCCGTTTGCTGCAGCCAATTAAAACCCGACTCCGGCTTATCGCTCATCACGATTTTTACCAGCTCGTCCCTGATTCTTTCTTTGGATACCGCCGCAATGTCCGCCGCCTGCTTAACAAGTGCCGCTTGGGTTTTCTCTTCAATTGTAAATCCCAACTTTGCCGCCAAGCGCACCGCCCGCAGCAGACGTAAAGCGTCTTCGTCAAACCGCTCCGCCGCCTTCCCCACTGCCCGGATAACTTTCGCGTCCAAATCCTTTATCCCGCCAAACGGATCAATCACAACTAAATCTTCTATTTTAACAATGTCAGCTCCAAATTCACGGTTTACCCTGTCGCTCGTTAGCGACAAAGCCATCGCGTTTATTGTAAAATCCCGCCGCGCTAAGTCTTCCTTTAAACTGGTTGTGTATTTTACCTCGTCCGGATGCCGTTTGTCCGAATATTGAGCATCTACCCGATACGTTGTCACCTCTACCTCTTTTATTTCACCCTCGCATAATACCGTAACCGTCCCAAACTCATTAGCGTAAAAATTCTTAGGAAACAGTTTCTGAATCTCCTCCGGCTTAGCCGAAGTAGCCACATCCCAATCCGCCGGCATACGCTCTAATAACAAATCGCGCACACAGCCGCCCACGGCAAAAGCCTCAAACCCTGCCCGATTCAATTTTTCGATAATTGTTTGTACTTCTTTTGGGATAGTCATATCTACATAGTAACCCGTAACCAAAAACCGGTAACGGGAACATTTATAATCAATTTTATTTAGTAAAGCAAATTACTCCTGGTGCGCGTGGGAAGAGTCGAACTTCCGACCCCCACATTATCAGTGTGGTGCTCTAACCACTGAGCTACACGCGCAACAACAAACTTTGTCTTTCTGACAAAGCTACGCCGGGCAGGCTACTATCAATGATAGAGTCTTGCCCCGCGAAGCTCAATCAATGATTGAGCGCAGTGGGGAGCTACACGCGCTTATCTGTCCATATTTAACAGTGATTACCGTTTTTTTGCAAACAAAAACAGCCTCGCCGGGGCTGTCTATCCCAACTGTAGCTTTTTACGCGGTAGCAATCGCTTACTCACTATCGTTCGCAAGCTCAAACGTAAAACTCAAAACTAAAAGCGCAAAAGTATGGAGCGCGCTTACAGCGCGCAATTATTAAATCAATTGTCGCTTTAGCGACACCATAGTTTTACCTTTTTCGTTTTACCTTTTACCTTAAGCCTCGAACGATAGTGAGAAGCGTTACGCCTCTTTTGCGCATCACATGTTTTTGAAATGGATGATGTGCTATCCATTTTTTGAAAACTCAATTTCGCAATTGAGCACGACCTCTAGGGATCACGTCTCATTCCTTAAGAATGAACGGACCAGTTTTACTCCCTAGAAAGGAGGTGATCCATCGCCAGGTTCCCCTAGCGATGCCTTGTTACGACTTACTCCTAATCACTGATCTTACCGTGGTTCCCATGTAAACACGGGAGCTTCAGGTACTATCAGCTCTTCTGAGTTGACGGGCGGTGAGTACAAAGCCCGAGAACGTATTCACCGCAGCGTGGCTGATCTGCGGTTACTAGCGATTCCAGCTTCATGGAGGCGAGTTTCAGCCTCCAATCCGAACTGAGACTGGGTTTGGGAGATTAGCTTACCCTCGCGGGTTTGCGTAAAGCTCATTGTCCCAGCCATTGTAGCGCGTGTGTCGCCCAGGGCGTCAAAGGACCACGCTGATTTGACGTCATCCCCACCTTCCTCCGTGTTAACCACGGCAGTCTCGCATGAAAAACAACATACGACGAGGGTTGCGCTCGTTACCCCACTGAAGGGAACATTTCACAACACGAGCTGACGGCAACCGTGCAGCACCTGTCTAGCACCCTCGAAGGCTACCTTCCTTTCAGAAGGTATGCAGCTAGATTTCAAGCCCTGGTAAGGTTCCTCGCTTAGCATCGAATTAAACCACACGCTCCACCGCTTGTGCGGGCCCCCGTCTATTCCTTTGAGTTTTAGCCTTGCGGCCGTACTACCCAGGCGGCCAACTTAACGCGTTAGCTTCGACACTGAAGGGGTCGATACCTCCAATGCCTAGTTGGCAAAGTTTACGGCGTGGAATACGCGGGTATCTAATCCGCTTCTCTCCCCACGCTGTCGTCTCTGAGCGTCAGGACGGGACCAGTGAACTGCCTTCGCAATTGGTGTTCCCCCTGATATCAACGCATTTCACTGCTTCACCAGGAGTTCCGTTCACCTCTCCCCGCCTCTAGATAAGCCGTATCCACTGCGAGCTGAAGGTTGAGCCTTCAGATTTAACAGCAGACGCACTTATCCGCCTACAGACGCTTTACGCCCAATAATTCCGGGTATCGCTCGGGGCCTCTGTATTACCGCACCTGCTGGCACAGAGTTAGGTGCCCCTTTCTTGTGTGGTACCGTCAAAGTTCTTCCCACACGACAGTAGTTTACAACCCGAAGGCCTTCTTCCTACACGCAGCGTCGCTCGGTCAGGCTTTCGCCCATTGCCGAAGATTCTCGACTGCAGCCACCCGTAGGTGTCTGGACAGTGTCACAGTTCCAGTGTTGGGGATCATGCTCTCACACCCCCTACCCGTCGTAGCCTTGGTGAGCCGTTACCTCACCAACAAGCTGATAGGACGCAGGATCTTCCAGAAGCGATAAATCTTTACTGGTGCTTCGCACCAGAAACCTCACCAAATATCCCAAACCTTTCCAAACTTTCCTAAACATTTGGAAAGTTTGACCGGTTTGGACAATTTGGAAAGTTTCTGGTGTGAAACACCAGTGCATGGAGTATTATCCCGCCTTTCGGCGGGTTATTCTCCACTTCTGGATAGATTTCCCACGTGTTACTAACCCGTTTGCCGAGGGTCTAAACCCTCTCGACTTGCATGCCTTATCCACGCTGCCAGCGTTCACCCTGAGCCAGGATCAAACTCTCAATTAGAAGTTGTTACGTCTTAAGAGCGTAACAACTCCGTCCTAAAACCGCTGAGGGTTTTTAGGAGGGCGCCTTGCCGCTCGTGTCTCGCTTTCGCTCACCACTCCGCTCAAAATCAAAATTTAAAACGCAAAATGAAAAATTAATGAGTCGCGCCATGCGCGACACCAATATTTTGCATTTTGATATTTACCTTTTGCATTTAGTGAGTACCGAACAAAAGTGAGGCACGAACGATAAGGTTTATTCTCCTTCAACACGGGGGTGCCAAAGAAGAATGATCATGAATAGAATTCATGATTTTGCAACCGCGTAAAAAATTACAGTTGCTTCCTGCTTCCTCACTATCGTTCGCAAGCTCAAAATCAAAAGTTAAAACGCAAAATGAAAAATATATGAGTCGCGCCGGGCGCGACACCATTATTTTACCTTTTTCGTTTTGCCTTTTACCTTAAGCTTCGAACGATAGTGAGAAGCGTTTCGGTTGTCAAAGTTCTATTCCGTAGCGACTAAAAAAGAGGATACATTCTCGACACACCCTCTTTTCTAACCGCGACGAGAAAAATGATAGTTATTCGCTGTGAATGAATCCGTTTTATGGATTACTCCAACATTGTACAGGGAGCTCGTATCCTGTCAAGTTTAGCGGGCTCGTCTTTTAAACCAAAACACCCTCGGTTATCCGAGGGTGTTTTCCGGGTCTCTCTTGCTTATTCTTACCAAATTCTCTTGCGCATCGCTACGGCCAAGCCGCTGCCGCCAAACAGGGTAGAAACCAATCCTATCGCACCCGCGCCGGTCTTAGCAGTAACAGGAGTAGTTTGAATCGGCACCACTGTAATAGCAGCCACCTGCGGCAGACGTTCCACTCTGGTGGTGTCTGTAACATCGGTTTTAAGATCATTATCACCGCTTCGAACTTTTGCGCCATTGCGCAGAATAGTGCCATTTGGGGTGTTAATATCAACCTTTACCGTAATTTTGAACTCCTTCTTTTCACCGGCATTCACTTCAACACCTTCCCATTTCACTAACTGTCCGCTTCTGGAACTGGCTCCGGGAGAAACGCTGGTAATGTGCAGATAAGCCGGTACGTTATCTTCAATTTCGATGTCGTGAATATCCTTGTCGCCCGTATTTTCAACCGTGATAGTGTAAGTCAAACTGTGCCCGGGACGAGTAATATCGCGATCGTCTGTCTTGGTTACCCTTAGACTCGTTTCGCTCCCTTCCGGCGACTCATTATCATCGTCAGGGTTATAAGAATCGGGGTTATCGGCATCACCGTCCGTATGGCACTCCGGATCCCCGCCGTCTATCTTCCCGTCCCCGTCATTGTCTTTTGAATCAGCACACTGCTTGCCGGAATGGCCATCCTCACTATTGTCATTTGGGTTATAGCTGTCGGAGTTTTTGGGATTGCCGTCGGTGTGACAGCCGGAATCATTAATATCTATATAACCGTCCCCATCGTTATCAATCCCGTCTGAACACTGCGACTTGTTTGGCGTAGGTGTAGCGCCGGGGGCTTCCGAATTATCATAAGGATTGTACGTATTGGGGTTATCGGCATCACCGTCCGTATGACACTCCGGATCCCCGCCGTCTATCTTTCCGTCCCCGTCATTGTCTTTTGAATCAGTACACTGGGTATTATGAGTACCATTTTCACTGTCATCATTAGGGTTGTAACTACTCGGATTCTTGGGATTGCCGTCGGTGTGACAACCGGAATCATTAATATCTATATAACCGTCCCCATCGTTATCAATTCCGTCCGCGCATTGTTTTGCTGTCGGCGTAGCTGTCGGCGTTGCCGTTGGTGTGGGTGTAATTGTCGGCGTCGGCGTGGCTGTCGGTGTTGCCGTTGGCGTCGGTGTTACCGTCGGTACCAACTTTTTCAAAGCCTCACAAAACCCGTCTGTAATGCTGGAATGTTGATCGCCCAGATATGTCACTTGCGCATCGGGAGCGCCTAAGCTATTAGATGCCAATCCGTTTGTTGCTATCATGTCAGAAGTCAAACCGGTACCCAAAGCCACATGGCTAACCGCTTCCGCATAATGCTTTGCCCCATTGCTCAAATTTAGAGCAATGGCGTCAACGTTGTTGCCTACGGCGTATCCTGTAAGGTAATTATTTCGGAAAGCCGCAACCGTAACATAACTCCCGTTAACATTAGCGGTACCGTCAGCATTACTAATGTACACATCATAGCTTTCTTGTGCGCCAGTAGTGAAATCGATAGTGCCTGCTCCTAGTCTTGAATCATTAATGCCAAATGTATGGGCAACAGCCGGTGCTGCCGTAGATGTCGTCTGCTCGTACACTGTAATTGACTGTATGCCAGCCAAACTTCTAATCGATATTACCTCGTTAGAACATTGTCCTAAAGTACTAGTTGGCCCGGTTGTCGGTACCGGTGTTACCGCCGCAATCGGATCGGCACAGGTTAAATTAGTCAGCCATTGATTACCCAGTGCCGCCGCGTTACCGGTGATAAAGTTACTGCCGTTCCAGTAAGACAACGTATTGTCCCACGGCGAAGACCAGCCGCATCTGCCCCAGTCATACTTACTGGTGCAGCTCATGCTGGCCACTCGGCTGTAGCCGGCCAACTGACACACCTTTTGTGCCGTCGCACTGTCATATCTTAAAACCGACGGTACTAAAGAGTAACCCTCTTGCGCCGCCAGACTATTCACAAAAACCCTCAAATCTCCTGGCTCCCCG
>JAUYKA010000024.1 GCA_030698495.1 bacterium | reverse complement strand
AGTTATCCACAGTTTTTGAAGCTCAACGTAGTAAAAAGGCTTGCGTAATAATTTGGATTAGGCATGAAGAATACAAGGAAAAGTTTAATTAATTAAGGGGAGAAAAACACGATTTCTAGCGGGGGGAGCTATAGAAAGGGGTAGGTTCAATAGCGCGGGATCGTGTTTTTGTTGACTAAATTACGAGAATTCAGCAGTGATGGGTATGAGGATAAAGTTATCAACAGGTAAATAGGAAGATTGCTATTGTTATAGATAAAAATACACGTGATAATGACTAGATTTACTAAATGTTTCTAACTTGTGATGCTCATTACGTTAATCATTGAAAGGAGGTGAGTACAGATGAAGAATAGTTTACAATCTTTAGTAGGTGTATCTGCGCTCGCTTTCCTATTTGTGGCTATGCCAGTGATGGCGGCCGTGGATACTACAGGCGAGAATGTTGACACCGGTCCAAACTCGGAGAATGAAAACGAGTTTGAGATCAGCAACACGCCTGATACTAATGTGACTAATCAAGGTCATATAAATGAACAGGCTAATGTAGATGCTGACACTGGCTTCAATGACCAGAACGGCAACACTAGTGCCGGAGATCAGGAGTCGGGTGGCGTTGACGCGTCAACGGAGTGGGACAACGTGCTGAATTCCGGCATGGCCCTGGTGGCTGGTGACGGTGAGTTTGACATTAGCTCTGACTTCACCAACGACACTACCGGTCCAAACTCGGAGAACGAGAACGAACTGGAAGTTCGCAATGATATTGATACAACCCTTAGAAACTTAGCCCGGGTTTTGAATAGCCTGCGCTTGGATGCTGACACTGGCTTCAATGACCAGAACGGCAACACCAATGCCGGCTCACAAACCACAGGCGGTGTTGAGGGTATGTTCGGTATTAGTAACATGGCCAATAACGACAGTGGCTTAATTGGTTACAGCGGTCTGGTTATTAGCGCGGACGCGATCAATGACACCACTGGTCCTTTCTCGGAGAATGAGAATGAAACCGAGGTTAGAAACGATGTCACAACTAACGTGACTAATCGGGCTAACTTAAGGACAAGAGTGCGTGTGGATGCTGACACTGGCCACAATGACCAGAACGGCAACACCAATGCCGGCAGTCAGTCCACGGGCGACGTGGCGGTAACGACCGACATTGTCAATTCGGCTAATAACGGCAGTGGCCTAGCGGATGCTGGCAGCGGGTTAGAAGTCACTTCTGACTTCACCAACGACACTACCGGTCCAAACTCGGATAACGAGAACGAACTGGAAGTTCGCAATGACGTTGATACAACCGTCAGAAATAATGCTGACGTTAATAACAACGTTAATGTGGATGCTGACACTGGCTTCAATGACCAGAACGGCAACACCAATGCCGGCAGTCAGTCCACGGGTGCTGTATCGGTTAACTTGAACAGCACTACCGAAGTCAACAACAGTAATTAATACTGTTTGATCTTCGTGCGAGGAAGATAAGGCAGTCTTATCTTCCTTCACGAGGAAGACAGGTCTTAAGTGAAATAATTATACAAATGTACTACGTAAAAACAGCGGCAAAGAAAAGATTGAAGCAGGGATTTGTTATATTTGTCGCGACGTGGCTGTCAGTCTTTACGCCGGCTGTTTCTTTGGCGCAGGAAGTCGTTGATGTTACCGGAGCGCAAACCGGCGCTACGCAACCGACCGGTCCGCAGGGTCCCACCGGCGTGACCGAGCCAACCGGTCCGCAAGGGCCGACTGGCCCCACGGAACCAACCGGACCACAGGGATGCGTGGGGGCAGACTGTCCGGTCGCGCCAACACAGACGGTTGAGGCTACTAATAGCACGACAGGGGAAGGATCAACCAATCAAAATAGCAGTACGACTAATAGCGAAACGGGAACGAGTATTGATAATAACGCTACTGATGACACGACTGCGACGGTAAATGGTACTACGGGAGTTAATTCACAGAACGGCAACACCAGCGCGGCGGGTGTAATTACCGGCAATGTCGGTATTGGCGTAACGCAGGTGAAGAACGACAACACGGCGGTGATCGGCGGGTCGGCCGGGCTGAACGCGCAAGGGCATAAAGGGGATATGAATGGCGATTTGAATTTAACTTTTGGCGGCGGCACGGCGGATATATCGGGCAGTAATGGCTCGGGGTCGGTGCAGGCAGTTAATCAGACAACGGGCGGGGATTCAGATAACAGTATTAGCGTGCAGACGACCACTAAGGAAATTAATGAAGTGCAGAATGACGGAAAAATAAATAACCTGCTGGATTTGGCGGCGGTAACCGGACAGAACATGGCTAATATGAACACTAGCAATGGCTCAATTGTGACCGGCGACGCGGACGTGGCGGCCACGCTGATTAATTTGCTTAATACTACGGTTATAAACGGTGATATTTGGGTGACAGTGGCGGATATTTTTGGAGACTTGAACGGCAATATTAATATTGATGAATTAAACAGTTATCTGGCGTCGGTAGCGGGATTAGATGTGGTGGCCGACAATAGTCAGACGGGCGAAGGTTCGACTAATGATATCGATATTGATGTTCAGGACAGAGAGACAACTACAATAAACAACGATGCCGACGTGTCCACCGTTGTTAACGCAGAGGCAATAACGGGGCAGAATGAAGCTAATGATAATACCGGCGGCGCGCAGGTTGTTACCGGTGATGCTTCGGTTTTGGCTAGTAATATAACACTGGCTAACACAACGATTGAAGGAGGTAACTGGGCGCTGGTGGTGGTGAACGCCTTAAATGGCTGGTTGGGATTTTTATTGGGCGATCAGGGACAGGTGCGACAGCTTTCGCAGGAGGAGACGATAAACGAGATTGAAGCCAGTAATAATAATACGGGGTCGAATTCAGATAATGTTATTGATATTGATTTGGAGCGGGAGAGGACAACGACCGTGGATAATAAAGCGGAAATAACCAACGAGGTAAACGCGCAGGCGATAACGGGACAAAATGAAGCCAGCGACAATACCGGACAAGGCCGGATAGATACGGGGAACGCCAATATAGAAGCGACGGCGGTGAATATCGCCAATACTACAGTAAAAGACGGTTCGCTATTTATCGCGGTGGTTAATATATTCGGCGACTGGTTGGGCGATTTGTTCTACGGCGGTCAAAAGCTAGCTTACGATAGTGGCGCGGCGGCCGGTTTGTCGGCAAATGTTGAAGCTAATAATAGCCAGACGGGGTCGGGTTCGGCCAATAACATTGACGTGAATGTGGAAAGTAGTCAGGAAACCCATATTGATAATCAGGCGGATGTGGAGACGATTTTAAACGCGAATGTGGATACGGGAAATAACAAGGCGAGCCGGAATACTCTGGGTGCTTTGATAGGAACGGGTACGGGGCAGTTAGCGTTGAATTCGCGAACAGCGGCCAATTTGACGGCTATTGCCGGAACCGATGGTGTAGCGGTGAATATCGCGGGTGGCAACGAGACGACCGGCGCGGATTCAAAGAACATGATAACGGCTAATATTAATAACCGGCGGGTGATTGATATTAACAACGAGGCTAACATTACCACGTGGCTGGGGACGTTGCAGTTGCCACTTTTGATAAATACAGGGGGTAATGAGGCGGATAAAAATACTACCGGCGCGGTAATTGAAACCGGTGACGCGTTGGCTGATGTGGCGATTCAAAACTTGATTAATAAAGTGATACTAGCGTTGTGGGGCAGCGGTATTACGGTGGATGCCGATTTTGCTAACCAATTAACGGGAGCTGATTCGGAAAATACTAATATATTAACGGTAGCAAGCGATACGTTGTTATCTATTTTAAACAACGCCATTATTGATAATTTGATTAATTTGTTGTTGAACACGGGAGATAATCACGCTAATGATAATACCGGGCCGGTGGCGCTGGCTACGGGTGGCGGCTGTGTGGACGGGGCGATAAGCAACACGGTGAATAGTAATGATATTAGCGCGGCCGGCGCGTCAGTAAATATTGATGATAATGCTTTGGTTAATAATAACGCGATTATCGGCGTGAACACGGGGAGTAATCAAGTTAATAACAATACGGGCGGTTCGGCGGCCGGCGCGAGCGGTGATTGCGACGAAGAGATACCGGCGCCGACCGCAACTCCGACGCCCGGAGGCGGCGATGGTGGTAACGGAGCGATTGGCGGGGTTGGCGGTGGCGGAGACGATGGCGATGAAGAGGAGGGTCAATCAGAAGGCCAAGTGGCGGGGATAACAAGCAAGCCGATTTTACCCGGGATTGGCGGAGTTATTTTAAAGCGTTTTCCGGTGGCGGGTGGGGAAGACGCGGCGCGCTGGTTAGAAGGACAGCGCAAGATGCCTTTAGCGCTCTTTATAATCGTGGCGGCGGGAGTTTTAGGGGCGGCTTGGCAGTTGGATCAGAAAGCGAGACGGCGGGTTGAACTTATCGCGGTATAAGTGTAAAAGAAAGAGATGGAAAAATCGTGGCAAAAGAAGATGCCGCTGGTGGGGTTGGCTGTCGTGATATTATTGCTCCTGGCGGGGTATTGGTTATGGGCATGGCAAAATGGTCAAAAGCAAGCGCGAGCTGTTAGCGAGGCGTTTAGTAATATAGCGCGGGCAGAGTCTTTTCACGCATTGGCGGAATTAAAGTTATATTTGCCGCCGGAGAGAGGTAATAAGCAGCGGCCATTGAATGAAGTGGCAGTGATGGTTGAGGGTGATGTGTGGCCGGCAGAGAATAATCGTTGGGAGTTGGCGGGTGATTTATCTATTGAGGCTAGAGGGAAGGGGACAACTTTATTTACCGACGGCCAGGTGCGACTGTTGCCGGATGCCACCGCTTTTCGCTTGAGTACGTTGCCGGTGTTGCTTAATCCGTCGGGGCGCTTGGCGGACAAATGGACGTATGTGAATGTGCCGCTTTTAGAAACGGCTAATCCGGAGGCGGTGCGGAGCGCATTTAACCAGTCGGTCGGAGCTTTTGAATATGGAGGACGGGATAGCATCAACGGGCAGTCTTGGTGGCACTACACGGGCAGTTTGAATAAAGATCAGCGACAGGCGTTGGTGCAAGCATTTAATCAAAAAGCTTCGCGTAACCGAGGGTTGAACGTGTTGGCCAGACTGCTGGCGGCTAACGAAGTGCGCTCGCTGGATGTGTGGGTGGATCCGGGCAGCGTGGAATTGGCGCGGGTGAAGGTTGTATTCGCGCGTGGGCAGGGAGGAGACGGACCGGATTTTGCGGAGCTGACGATGGATTTTTCCGATTTTGGTAAGCAAGTTGTGGCCGAAATGCCGTCCAGGGAGTTGACGGTGCAGCCGGAGGTGTTCGGCCGGATGTTTGGCAGCGGAGAGATCGCGCCTATTCAGTGAATACAGCCGCTGTTTTTGGCTGGGGGCATGTGCTAAACTGGAGGTATGGCAAATGTGGAAACTATGCCGAAGGCAAGTGCGCCATCGGAGGGTGGCGAAGGCAAAAAAGACACAGAGGGTTCTGCTGTTGCTCCGGAAAAAACCGGAGAACATAAGGTGTTTGGACGGGAGGCTTTAGGAAAAAATGATTTGGTGGAAATTAAAAAGGAAGTGGCGGAGCTGATTGATAAAAAAGAGCCGCAGTCGACTTTGGAGGCGATGCGCCGATTGGCACAGTTAAAACGGGCTAAGACTAAAGTGGAAATTAGCGATAAGCTGGCCGCCAGGTTTAAGGGGGATCTGGATAATTTTCGCGACGAGGAAAAGAGCACGCCGTTGGAGCAGGCAAGGTATTTGGGATATATGAAATATTTGGGAGTGCTGGGTGAAGATGATTTGGATAAGGATAGGGATATTGGCCGATTAAATAAAGCGGCGATGATTTTGTCGGGCGACGGGAGCAAGACGAGTGAGTTTTTACGATTGTCGGTTTGGAATAAATATTTAGAGGTTGGTTATAAAGATAAGAAGAGCGGCGAAGGAATGTTGCCGCCGAGCCAACATGAGAGAGTTAGCGCGCAATGGGCGGTGAGAGTTAACTCCGGTAAAGCAATTGATAAAACGGCTTTAATGCGCGGGCAATTAAAGTATTTAGGCGTACCGGTGCAAGCAGAGGACGATAAGAGTTTTATGGCTAAGGCGGGGAAGGTGCTTAACAGGCTGGCGGCAGCTGATAAGTGGGAGTGGTACGCTCGTTTTAAAAATATCGTTGGTTATGCCGGCGGTGTGAAAAGTGTGTCGGAGACGGTACGGGAGGGTATTGGCTCGGCTATTAACCGGTATCGACAGCAGGCGGAGGAAGGAAAAATAAAATGGAGTAGGTATGTGTCTTTGGTAGGTGACGCGGTCAGTTTAGAAAAAGGCGCGGAGAGAGCCGGCAGTTTGACTAAAGAGGAAGAAGCGATGGCGTTTTTGGCGGGCATGGAAAGAAGAGACGATTTAGTGTCGCCGGAGCAGAGGATGAAAGAGACTCTGGGGCAAAACGCGGAAAAAACCAAGAAGCCGAGGGCGGAGAGAGAGCAGACGGCTGCCGGGGAAGATAAGGAAAGTATTAATGTTGGCGGAGAGCAGCAAGAGCAGGGCGCGACAGACACAGTTATTCCCGGAGCGAACGAAACATTTACGGGCAAGGAAAAATTTATTGATAGGGAGGAACTTTTAAGAGGAAGAATTGAACAGACCAGGCAGGAATTAAACAGAGCGATAGCCGAAAGAATGGATGCAGAGAAAAGTTATGCCAAGGTGTTAGCTTTTGAGGAGTTGATACGAGGCAAGGCATGGTCGGATCCGGAGTCGGTCAAGAAATGGACAACGAGTGAAATGGTGAAAGACCTTGAAGATCAAATTGATTATTACGGAGCACAATTGGTAGCGGCAGCGGAAAACGGGTTATCGGCCATGGAAATCAAAGCTTTAATTGAAAAGCGCCGGTTTCAGCTGGAAGAGTTTACTAAATATGGTTGGCCGCCACGTCCAGATGCTTTAGGAGGAATGGAGAAGATAGTGAAACTTGCCTGGCAGGCCAGGAACGAAAAGCGCAAGGCGGAGGAGAGGTTGAAAAAAGAGCTTGAGCAGGAACAAAGTGAATTAGCGGGGTTAGAGAAGGTTGGCATGGCTCGTGATTTAGAATCGTTAAAGTCATGGCTGGTTCAGACGGAGCAAGGAGAAGCAGCACAATTAATCGAGAGGGTACGGGAGGGAAAGTCATTGATGCAAAACGGCCGGGCTATTGATATTGATCGTTTAGAGAATCTTAGATCTTCTTTAATAGTTAACGCCGGTGATCTTGAAGTTATTGATAGTATTGATGATCTGTGGAGAGACTTTGACTATGACGGCGCGCCAAAGAGTAAGTACAGAGCTTCATTTCCGGGCGGGTTGTGGAGCAAGCTACGCGGACTATTTGACGCGGATTATCTGCGCAAGTCCGCGGAACAAGAAATCAGCCGTCGCCAAAAGTTGGCCGAATTCTTGGATCGGGCAGCCGGGGAGGAGAAAGATAGTGTTAATCAAGAGATAATATTAAGGTTGGCGGCCGAAAGTGAGTTAAGAAGGCTGGAGTTGTTGCGGGAGGAGAGTGTGGAGGGGATGAGAAGTAATACATAAAATAAAACAAACGGGGCGTTTTGCGCTATACTTTGAGGTGTAGTTGGTTTTTAGTTTTTGGATTCCGGATATTTTGCCGTCAGCAAAATTCCGGAATGACAAGACGAGGATATTATGGCTTTAACGCGGGAGCGCACGCCGAAGGAAAAAGAAACATTGATGTTTGCCGAACGCGAGCAGGCGCGGGAGTTTGCCGAAAGGGTGGAACAAAGAGAACGACAAGAAAACCGGCCGGGGGTTAGACGACGCCGGGAAATTGTCGGCGAGGAAGTGGCGGAGGAGTTCGCGCGCGCCGGCCAGCCGGTGGAAACGGTTAAGGAGCCGTGGGAGCACACACCGGAAGAACATCAGGAAGCGCAGGCGCTGGTGGACGTAGCTTTCTCCCGGGATTTGTCGGCGGCATTGCATCAGGCGAAAAACAGCCCGCATTTTCCCCGCGTGCTGGATTTGTTTCACGATGTGCTGACGGGAGAGATGTACGGGGTGATAACCGAGCAGAAACTGAACCGGCAGCCGATTATTGGGTGGGGAGTAGCGGTGTTAATTGTTATTTGTTTGGTCGTGTTGATTGGGATAGCGATAATTGTGCTAGTGTAAATTAAAACGCAAAACGAAAAGTGCAAAACAACAACGTAAAACCCAAAAGAACAACGACGACGGTATTTTTGCTTTTAAGTTGTTGTTTTTCGTTTTTCGCTTTGACTTTTGCGTTATATGTTTAATGTTATGCTATTGCTTCTCATAATTTCCATTCTTATAATTCTGCTTTTGGTGGTAGTAATGTTTTTAGTGTTGGCTTGGCGGACGGTGCGGGAACAAGCGCAACTGCGGCGGACACTGGATTTGGATATGCTGGAGGTGGCGCTGCCGAAGGATATCAAAAAAGAGGAAAGGGAAGAGGGGATAGGCGATCAGATTAAAGAGCGCATCGCGGTAGCGGAGCAGTGGCTTTCCACGTTGTCCAGTTTGCCTAGTAGCTGGTGGGATAGACTATTATACGGCCGGCCGATGGTGGTGATGGAAATAACGGCACGCGAGGACGGGCTAATTGTTTTTTATGTGGGAACAGAACGGCGATATTTGGATCATCTGGAAAAACAGATTTACGCTTTTTATCCGGATGCCGAGGTGCGCGAGGCGCGGGATTTTACTATCTTCGAGCCGGGTGATACTATCCGCTCGGGAATTTTGAAGCTGCGTCGGGCGAAGTATCTGCCAATTGCTACCTATAAGGAATTGGAAGCGGATCCGATGCAGGCGTTAACCGGGGCGCTGGCGAAAATTCAGAAGAAAGACGCGGCGGTGATTCAATTTGTGTGCCGGCCGGCCAGCGAGCGGGCGCGGCGAAAGGGGCGGCAGGCGGCGCAGAAAACCATAAAAGGCAAACAGTCCGATGTGGGCGGGAGAAGTTCGCTGTTAAAAGAAGCGAAGAATACGATAACCAAATCACAGCAGCAGCGAGAAAAGGAGGAAGCGGATACGGCCAAATTAACGCCGCGGGCGCAACAGCGAGTGGAACTGGTGGAGCAAAAGGTGTCCCAGCAGCAGTTTGAAGTAAATATCCGCGTGGGAGTATCTACGCGTCAGCCGGAAGACGCCGAGAGGGTGTTTAACGCTGTGACGGGGGCTTTCGCCCAGTATGCTTTGCCGGATTTAAATTCACTGAAGTTGATTAGCGGCAAGATTTCAAAAGATTGGCTGCGCGATTTGATTTTCAGGGTGCCGCGGGCAAGAAGCGCGGGTATTTTTAGTACGACGGAGCTGGCTTCGTTATTTCATTTTCCGCTGCCGACAACCGGGACGCCTAATATTCTGTGGCGCGGGGCAAAAGTAGCGCCGCCGCCGGCCGAGTTGCCGGCCGAAGGAGCGCAATTAGGAGAAAACGAGTATCGTGGCATGACGACACCGATTCGTATCGGTTTGGATGATCGCCGCCGGCATTTGTATTTAATCGGTCAGACGGGTACGGGCAAGACAACGCTGTTTTTGAATATGATTACGCAGGATATGGCGGCGGGACACGGGGTGGCGGTGATAGATCCGCACGGTGAGCTGATTGAAGATGTTTTAGCGCAAGTGCCGCCCGAGCGGATTAACGATGTGGTGCTGTTTGATCCGCGCGACAGTGAGCGGCCGCTGGGCTTTAACATTTTGGAAGCACGTGATCCGGCGCAGAAGGATTTAGTGGTCAACGAAGTAGTGCAGATTTTGCAGAAGCTGGCGGCACGGCTGAACCCGGAGTCGATCGGTCCGATGTTTGAGCACTATTTGCGCAACGCGTTGCTGGCGCTGGCGGAAGATGAAAACGCGACATTGCTGGATGTGCCGCGGATGTTTGTGGATGAGGAATTTAGACAAAGTATTTTGCGCAAGCCGGTTGATCCGACGGTACGACAGTTTTGGGAAAAGGAATTTGCCCAGTCACAGCGGGGGCAGATGTCGGCGGATATGTTGAGCTATGTTATCAGTAAGCTGGGGCGGTTTATCGGTAATCGGGTAGTGCGTAATTTGATTGGTCAGCCCAAGTCTTCGTTTGACGTGAGGGAGATAATGGATCAGCGCAAAATACTGTTGTGTAACTTATCCAAAGGGCAACTGGGTGATATTAATGCCGATTTACTTGGTTTTGTGCTGGTGTCGAAGATTCAAATAGCGGCGCTGGGGCGGGCGAACGTGCCGGCAGAGAAGCGGCCGGATTTCTTTTTGTATTTGGATGAGTTTCAAAACTTTACGACGGATAGTATCGCGACTATTTTATCGGAAGCCAGGAAGTATCGGCTTAATTTGAACCTGACACATCAGTTTATTAAGCAGCTGGAAGATCCGATACGGGAAGCGGTGTTTGGCAACGTGGGTACGGTGATAAGCTATCGCATTGGCGTGGATGACGCGGAGTTTATGGCGCAGCAATTCGAGCCGGTGTTTTCCGAGTACGACTTGATTAATCTGGAACGGTTTACGGCGTGCATCCGTTTATTGGTGAACGGAACGCCGTCGCGACCGTTTAGTTTGCGCATACCGCCGCCGCCGGCCGGAGGGAGTTTCGATATCAGGGAGAGGATACGGGAGATGTCGCGGCAGAAGTATGGCCGGGCAAGAGCGGATGTGGAGGAGATGATTTTAGAGCGGTTTAAGGTTGACGGCGAGAGCAAGCCGGCGCCGACCGATGCGAGCGGCGGGGATTATTTGAGCGAGTCGCTGTTTGACGTGAGTTGAATTAGTAGTAAGTAGTATGTAGCACGTAGCAAGGGGCGTCGACTAATGATTTTTAACGCCTTGGTTAAAATCGGCTTTGTCTTGTTTGGCTAATCAGTCCAAGCTGTTTTGCCCTAGTGAATGTTTTCATTGTGCTTACTACTTACTACTTGCTACTAGTCTGTGTGATTATGCTATGATAAATCCATTACTAATATTTAAGTCTAAATATGTCTGAAGAAAACAATAATAATCAGATGGGAGGTCAAAAGCCGGCAACGGTAGAGTTAAGATCGGAAGGGCTGGAGTTGGGAGGCGGCAAGAAGCCGATTAATAAGAAGATGGCAGGAATTATTATCGGTGTTATTGCTTTGTTGATTATTGTCGGTTTGGGTGTTTACGCGGCAATGAGGCAGACGGCGGGATCGACCGATGTCAGCGGTCAGGATAAAGGTATTTTTGGGGATTTACCTCAAGCTGGCGAGAAGGATAAGGAACCGGCGACAGAGAGCGGATTTTCCGGTATGCCTTGCGATCACGCGGAGCGGCGGGCGATCGGTGTGATGTTGGCGGGCGATCCGGTTAACCGGCCGCTTTCGGGCGCGAGTAAGGCGGATATGATGTGGGAGTTGCCGGTGCTGGCCAGTAACGTAACGCGCTTAATGGGGGTGTATCAGTGCGGTGAGCCGACGGAAATAGGTTCGGTGCGTTCGGCCAGGCATGATTATCTTTTTCTGGCGGAGGGCCTCGACGCAATTTTGGCGCACTGGGGCGGTAGTTATCACGCGTTGAACAGAATCGCGGTGGGGGAGTTTCAGACCCTAAACGCTTTAGTGAATCCGGATAACGCTTTTTTCCGGAAGAATGATTTGCCGGCGCCATATAACGGTTTTACCAGTTATGACCGGCTGTGGAAAGCGTTGCAAGCGTTAGGGTACAGAACAACCAGTAATTTTCACGGGTATGATTTTAAAGATGACGCGTCTAGCGACCAACGTCCGGCCGGAGGTACTTTGACGGTATCGTGGCCGGGGCAGTTTCGAGTGAGTTATGAGTATGATCCGGTAACTAACCGGTATGTCCGGTACTGGGCGGGAGTAAAGCAGGTTGACGCGGAAGACAATCAGGTGGTGGCACCGAGCGCCGTGGTGGTAGTGCGGGCGACGAACGGGCCGATGACTGGTCCGGGTGGTTATAATGATGTGGGTATTGAAGGTTCGGGGGAGATGGAAGTGTATCAGGACGGAGCGGTCATTAAAGGAACTTGGCGCAAGAATGAGTTAGAAAAGAAAGACCCGACGCATTTTCTGGACGAGAATGGCAAACCGGTGGTGTTCACTCGGGGGCAGGTTTGGGTGATGGCGCCGAGCGCTGATGTTCCGGTGACCTGGACGGTACAGTAAATTCAGTAAATACAGCTAGAACAGTAAATACAGCCGTGTCCCACAGTTCGTCACCCCGTGCTTGCCTCGCCCGGCGAAGCCGAGCGAAGTCGGGACACGGGGTCCACGTTGTAGATTCCGGATTAAATCCGGAATGACTACGTACTTGTTGTATTTACTGTGTTTACTGTCCTTGCTAATATATTTGGGTATGATTCATTACTTCTACGGAGAGGATACTTACGGGGCGCGGGAAGAAATAGCCAAAATGTCGCGGCGAGAGAAAACAAATATCCGTTGGTTAGATGAGGAGGACTTGGTAAAAAAGCAGTTTAGCGAGTGGCTGGATCAGGCGCGGGGATTATTTGGTAATGAGTTGATAGTGGTGCGGGATCCGTCCCTGTTTGGCGCGCAAATTAAAGAACAGATCAGTAAAGCCATTAAAGAAGAGATAAAAGCGGACTGTGTGTTGTGGGATAGGCAGGCGGTGAGTAAGCGACCGGCTTTAGCTGGTAAGGTTGGGAAAGGGTCGAAGTGTTTTGATCGTTTACCGATGAATAGGCTGGTTAAATGGACGCGTGAACAAGCGGTGCAAGCGGGGGGTGAAATAGAAGAGGCGGCGGCTGGCCGATTGATTTCATGGTTGGGGTCTGATAGGTGGCGATTAAAGTCGGAAGCGGAGAGATTGGCGTTGGGCTATACGAAAATAACCGAGGCGGTGATTGACAAGGAAATTGTGAAGCCGCAACAGGCGCAGATTTTTGAAGTGCTGGATGCCTTAGTGCGAGGACAGAGGGGGCAGGCGATACGGGGCGTGGAGGTTTTGCTTGAAGCCGGTGATAATGAATTTTATTTGTTATCAATGTTGGCTTATCAGTTTAGGGTTTTGCTTTTGGTCAAAAGGGGACTGGCAGTGGGGAAGAGCCAGTCGGCAATTGCCGCGGCGGAGAAAATAAATCCTTACGCGGTTAAAAAAAGCGCGACGGCGGTTGGGCGCTATAGTGATCAGTTTTTAGCTGATGCGCTGACCAGAATAGTAGCGATGGACTTTGCCATAAAGCAGGGAAAAATAGGAGCGAGGACGGGACTGATGATGCTGGTGATGGGGTTGGGGCGACCGGTACAGTAAATACAGTGAATTCAGTAAATACAGCTAGAACAGTAAATTAAGTAAATACAGCTAGAACAGCCAGAGTCATTCCGGACTTGATCCGGAATCTACGACGTGGACCCCGTGTCCCGACTTCGCTCGGCTTCGCCGGGCGAGGCAAGCACGGGGTGACGAAGCTGAATTTACTGGATGCGGCTGATGGTTTTTTGTATGCGGGATTTTTTGCGGGCGGCGGTGTTGGGTTTGAGTATCTTGTGGCGAATGGCACGATCGATAACGCTTTGTGCTTTAAGGAAAGTGGCGGAAGCGGTTTTTTTGTCTTTGGCGTTTATAGCGACTCGGACTGCTTTGAGAGACTCGCGCAATTTACGGCGCCAGCGGTCGTTAATAACGCGGCGACGAGTGCTTGTCCGTAGAGCTTTTTTGGCTGAGGCAACTTGGGGCACAATAAAAACTTAAAAGTTAAAACGAAAAACGCAAAATATTGGTATACTGCTAAACGCAGTACGTTTTCTATATATAAAGCTAATAAGGGGAAAAAGCAAATTTATTTTATAGGGGGCAAGATTATTTTGGGTAAGAGGAGGGAAGTGGAGGGGTTAAAGCGGGCGATGCCGATAAGGTTTTGGTTTTGATCGAAAATGGATAGCGGGGTGTTGGGAGTCGGATCAGTTGCCTGCTCTACCGCTTGGCCTTTCTGTAATTGTGCGACGTTATCGTCGTTGAGTATTAATGATGGCAGGTGAGAGATCATGGTTGAGGGTGATTTTATGGTATTTTGTAAAGTACCTGTGGATAACTTATTAAAATTTAAGCTGGTTGATATGTCAAATGTACCGATGCGCGTGCGACAAAGATATGAAACGTAGGCACCGGTTTTTAGTAGACGGCCGAGGTCGCGAGCAATGGCGCGTATGTAAGTGCCGGTGCCGCAACGGATGGTTAATTTTAAGTCGGGGTATTTGTAAGAAATTATTTTTATGTCATGTATGGTTACCGATCGAGGTTTGATAGATACGCTCTCCCCTACTCTGGCGAGCTCGTAAGATTTTTTGCCTTGAATCTTGATAGCAGAATAGTCAGGCGGGATTTGTTGGATAGTGCCGATAAACTGGTTTAGGGTTTTTTGGATTTTGCCTGCCGGCCATAGCCTTGGCGACGGCTGGGATTTCGATATTGATTTGACATTTGTTATTTGCCTGCCGGCCATAGCCTTGGCGACGGCTGGGGGTTTGGAAAGTTTTCCGGTGACGTCGTCGGTGTCGCTGGTGGCGCCGAGAGTGAAAACGGTTTCGTATTCTTTATCCCAGTCGTGGGTGAATTGGATGAGACGGGTGGCCGGACCGATGGCTATTAGCAATACGCCGGAGGCAAAAGGGTCCAGGGTTCCGGTATGGCCTACCTTAGTAGCAGGTAGTAAGTAGTAAGCAGCAAGCAGGCGGCGAATACGGATTACTACATCATGAGATGTTATACCGGGTGGTTTATTGATATTGATAATGCCGGATAATTTAGCGGTTGTATTTTGAGTCATATGTTTACTAAGCTACTATATACAGTAAATACAGTGAATACAGTAAATTAAGTAAATACAGCCAGAACGGCTAATAATTTTTTAAAAAATTGACTATGCAAAAAAGTGCGTTAATTACGGGGATAACGGGACAGGACGGTTCTTATCTGGCAGAATTATTACTGGGTAAGGGTTATAAAGTATTCGGTTTAGTGCAGAGATCGGCAACCGATCCATTTGATAATATACGCCATATTCTGGATAAGATAGAAATTGTGGTGGGCGATATGAGTGATTCTTCTTCTCTGTTGCGCGCGATGCAACTGGCGCAGCCCGATGAAGTTTATAATCTGGCGGCGCAGTCATTTGTGAGAAGCAGTTGGGATTTACCGATTATGACCGGAGATGTTACAGGCGTGGGGGTAACGCGGATGCTGGAGGCGGTTAAAGAGGTAAAGCCGAAGGCGCGTTTTTACCAAGCTTCTAGCTCGGAAATGTTTGGCAAAGTAGTCGAGACGCCGCAGAAAGAAACTACCCCTTTTCATCCGCGCAGTCCTTACGGCGTAGCTAAGGTTTACGGTCACTGGATTACGGTGAATTATCGGGAGAGTTATGGCATGTTTGCCTGCTCGGGGATTTTGTTTAATCACGAAGGTCCCCGGCGAGGTTATGAATTCGTGACACAGAAAATAGCCAGTACGGCGGCTTACATAAAAGAGGGTTTGGCAAAGGAGTTGCGGCTGGGCAATATGGATGCCAAGAGGGACTGGGGGTTTGCCGGTGATTACGTGGAGGCGATGTGGCTGATGCTGCAGCAGAATGAGCCGGATGATTTTGTTATCGGTACGGGTGAGACACATTCGGTGCAAGAATTTGTGGAGTTGGCATTTGAGCATGTGGGTTTGCCGTGGCAGGATTATGTGACGCAGGATAAACGGTATATGAGGCCGGCCGAAGTGGATATGCTGTTAGCGGATCCGTCGAAGGCAAAGAATAAACTAGGTTGGGAGCCGAAGGTTAAGTTTCCCGAGTTGGTGAAGATGATGGTGGACGCGGCGTTGGAGAAGATAGCCAAGACGCGAGCGGGCGAGGTGCCCAAGTTGCCGGTAGCGTGACAATTTTCAATTTTCAATTTCCATTGAATTTCCAATTTCCAATTTCCAAGACCAATTCAATACCGAAGTCTGTAATTATCACAGGCGGGAGCGGGTTTGTGGGGAGGCATTTGGTTGGTGAACTGGAGCGGGAGTGGCCGGGAGTGAAGCTGGTTGTTTGGGATCGTCCGGAAATTGATATTACGAAACCGGAGACGTATTCGGGCTCTCTGAAGGAGGAACAGCCGGAGTGGCTGGTACATTTGGCGGCCTTTGCGGCAGTGGGGGAAAGTTTCAAACAGCCGGAGCTGGTGCGTAAGGTTAATGTGGAGGCGACAGGGAAATTATTAGAGGAGGCGGCTCGCGTGAGTCCGGGGACGAAGTTTTTGGTAGCGAGCAGCGCGGATATTTATGGGCGTGGTTTCAGTACTCCCCTGCCGGAGTTGCCTTTGTCCGAGGCGCGGCCGAATAGTCCTTATGCGGTCAGCAAATTTGAGATGGAAAAAATTATTGAAGCCGATTTCAATGACAGGGTGATACGGGTGCGTCCGTTTCCGCATATTGGCCCGGGACAACGCCCGGGGTTTGTGACGGCTGACTTTGCGTTGCAGATAGCGGCGATTGAGAAAGGCGAGCGGGAGCCGGTAATGCTGGTGGGGAATCTGGAAGCCCAGCGTGATTTTACCGACGTGAGAGACGTAGTGAGAGCTTATCGGTTACTGATGGAAAGAGGGGGATTGGGAGAAGTTTATCATGTAGCTTCGGGCAAAGCCGTCAGTATCGCGGAGATTTTGCAGAAATTGTTAGTATTGTCCCGAGTTAAAATAGAAGTTAAGCAGGATCCGGAGAGATTGCGGGCGTCGGATGTGCCGGTATTGGTTGGCGACTATGGTAAACTAAATCGTGTTTGTGGCTGGGAGCCGGAGATTGTTTTGGATAAGTCCCTGAAGGATATTTTGGATTGGTGGCGGCGGCAATAAGTAAATACAGTGAATGAAGTGAATACAGTAAATACAGCTACGACAGTTACGACGACTGACGACAGTATTTATTTCAGTTTATAGAGCTGATAGGCTTCCGAGTCGGCGACTAGTTGCCAGGTGTTTTGAATTTGGAGGTTCGGATATTTTATGTGTTCCGAGGGGCCGACAAGGATGTAGTCCGGGGTGGTTTCGGGTAGGGTGCTGGAAAGTCCTGAATAAAAAGGTTCAATGGCTTTTTCTCTCTGCCAGGGATCGCCGCCGTGGCTCCAGACGTGAGCGGCATAGCCTAGGTAGCTTAATCGGCCGGTGAGCGCGACGGTACTGTTATGAATAGGCGCGGTAAGAATACTCTCCCCCGCTTTGGTGTTAGCTTTAATAACTTTGGCGAAAGCGATAGCGTTATTATCCCACTCCTGCCAGGTAGTGGCGGTGGGCAGAGCTATTTTCCAGATATCAAGAGCGGCGGAGGCTATTTGCAGAAAAACAATAGCAGTAATTCCGATTTGCAGGAGACGGTTTTTACGAATAGGATAGCGCGCGACCAGCCAACCGAGGACAGGCAAGATAAAAATTAGCCAGAAGATAAGGAGTTTGAAATTATCCCAAGCCCAGGGAGCAAACAGGAAAAGATTGGCGATGATAAAGACGGCCAGGCCAGCCAGGGTGAGCGCTTTGACGTTTTTAGGCAAGGGCAGGAAGAGACCAAGCAGAGCGGCGGGTAAAATGAAGCCGGTGTTTTGAAACCAAAACCAGGCAAGGTTGTCTTCAGTAGTCCAGCCGACGTGGAAGCGCAGAAAAGAGGCGGAGTCCAGGCT
>JAUYKA010000034.1 GCA_030698495.1 bacterium | reverse complement strand
GGAGGGCTGTCACACTAAGATCAAGATGCTTAAGCGGCAGTCCTACGGTTTCCGCAATCGAGAGCGCTACAAGATCAAAATGCTACTTGGTTTTCACCCCGTGTCCGAGCTAGTAGGTACCACCACTAATTGAGAGGAGCCAATTATTTGGACGGTATCAGGCGCGCGGCGCCGAGGGCGGTGCCATCGAATATTTTCTGTTCTATTACGGGTAGGTTGGATATGGTGGGTTGGATGCGCGCTAAAATGCCGTCACGGGTGACTCCCCCGTCGATGATTATTTCCTTTGGTTTAATGGGCAGTTGCTTGATGATTTTATCGACGTCGCGCGCCAGTTGCCACAGGAATTCTTCCAGGGCTTGTGGGTTTTTAAGCAGTGGTTCAACATCAGCGCCGCCTTTGTTTATGGTCGCTTCGAGCGCAAAAACGGATTTTGCTTCGCCCGGTGTCAGGGTAGTGAAAAAGCCATCAATCAGCTGAAAGTGGTCGTCGATAATCTGCATGATAAAAGTACCGGTGCCAAAGGTAACTTTTGTAGTCCCTGTTTTGGCACCGGCGGCAAACATACTGGCTTGCTGGTCGCCGCAGACGGCCAGTAGGGGCAGCTCGGCGCCGATAATTTCTTGGTTAAGCTTTCCGTAATGAGAGGCGGATGGTTTTACTTTGGGCAAGATATCAGCCGGCAGGTTAAATATTTCCAGAAGTTTTTTATCCCATTTTTTATCGTGAATATTAAAAAGAAGGGTGCGGGAAGCATTGGTTTGATCCGTGAGATGGGGGTGACCTTCAGTTAAGTTCCAGATAAGCCAGGAGTCGAGCGTCCCCCAAAGGAGTTGTTTTTCCTGTCGGGCTTTTTGCGCTTCGGGAACATGGTCTAGAGTCCAGTGAATTTTGGGCGCGGAAAAGTAGGGGTCGCAGGGCAGACCGGTTTTTTGTCGGACTTCTTCGCCGAAGTTTTTTTGCCACGCCTCGCATAAGATGGTTGTGCGTGTGTCTTCCCAGATAATAGCCGGGTATAGCGGCTGGCCGGTTTTTTTATGCCAAATGAGGCTGGTTTCGCGCTGGTTGGTTATGGCAAAACCGATAAATTCCTTGGGCGGTATGGCGCTTGCACTCACGGCTCGACGGATAACTTCGACGGCGGCGGATAGAATTTGTTGGGGATCTTGTTCGGCGCGGCCGGTCTCCGGACGAGCGGTGGATATAGCTTGATAGTCTTTGGCGACTAAATTTTCCTGTTCGTCCAAGACTAGCGCTTTAATGCCGGTGGTGCCGGCATCCAATACCAGACGATATTTTTGCTTATCCGACGGGGAGGCGGTCATAGACCTCGCGGGCGTTTTTCTGATCAATTATAATGGCTTTCATCGCCGTTAGAAGGGGTAGCCGGTTTTGTCGGTCGCCGATGAGGTCCAGTACTTGCCGTAGGGAAACATAGCCTTCGCTTTGACGTTCGGTAGTCCCCTTTTCGGCCAAGTCGCGGCCGGTTTGGTGGTTGGAGGAGTCAGGGCTAAAACCGGTGGCAATTAAATCACCCAGCCCGGCGGCGGTGTAGGCAGTGGCGGTTTGACCTCCTAATTGCGGAATAATAACACTCATTTCGGCACAAGCTTGTTGCACCAGCCAGCCGCGAAAGTTCAGGCCGGGTGAAAGAATAGTGGCGGCACCAAGGCTAATGGCATAAACGTTTTTTAAGACGCCGGCCAGAGCGACACCGTGGATATCGTTGGTCGTGGCTATCGCAATACTTGTTCCGGAGAAAATCGGCGGGATATTTTTTAGGGCATTTTTGTCGGCGGATGCCAACAGGCCGACGCCGGTTTGCCCTTGTGAAATTTCTTCGGCGATTAAGGGGCCGCCGAGGAGGGCGATGGGATTGTTTGGTAATTCGGCGGTTAAAACTTCGTCCATCGTTGCGAGCGTGTCTTTTTCAATACCCTTGGCGATGGAGATAATGGCCGTTTCGGCGGGCAGATGTGCGCTTGTTTCTTTAGCGGCGGCTCGCATAGCCCGGGAGGGCACGCACATGAAGATGATTTGGGCGTTGGGGATGATTTGTTCGAGGGGTTTTTGATCCGACACTTTGCCGTCGGCTTTATCCCAGAGAGATATGGTGTTGTCGGGATTTTGCGTTAATACGCCGGCCAAAGCCTGGCCTATCTCCCCCGCTCCGATGATGGTGATGTTCATACGGTAAGAATAGCAATGTTTGCTGGATATCTCCAGCGGGTTGATGCCTTTTTTCAGCTGACAGACTTGCACGCTTCGTTCCGGACGGCACACTTGCCCCGTCCAGCGACGGGGCTGCGCTCGACTAAAAGCCTGCCGCTCCGCCCTCTAGGCGGAGACCATGCCGGCAGGCTTTTAGACGGCCGCCAGAACAAAGCGCGCAAGTCTGTCAGCTGCTACATACCGCGTGATGTGTGTTCCCGTAATTCCATTCGGCGTGGGCCGCTCCCTAATATGGAAGTGTTTTATCATGAATATTATCACCGTAATTATCCCTAGGGATTAAGCATAAGAAAAGACCCGGGGGTTAGTTTCCGGGTCTTGGTTGGTGTTCGAACCCATGTCCACACTCGGTGTGGACATGGGTTAGGCAGGAGTTTGTTCTTTCTGGCGTAGGGCGAGGTAGACATCTTCGGCGAGGTGGTATAAATCATAGTAAAAAGATTGGTCTAGTGGTTTATCGGAGTTGGGCAGCAGCCATTGCTTTTCTATGAGTTCTTCTATGTCTTTCTGCGTAGTGGGGCCGCAGGAGATGAGAGTGCCATGTGCTTGCTGGTTATGCCATCTATTCATGCTGGTGCCAATGATTTTAACCACCGCGAAGTCATGCAGATGAATGACTTCAGTTTTCTGGCCGGGTTTGTAGCGATATAATTCCCAGTCGCAATCCTGTGCGATATTGTAGAATGTATCCACGTCGGCTGTACCGACCTGTTTTTGGTTTGCAATAAGCAATTCGTGTCTTTGGAGTACTTCAAGAAAGTAACGAAAGCTCCGCCGAACATATGAGTCTATCCATCGCAATGCGTTGCCAAGACTGTCCGGCTCCGGGTAGTTGGCAGCGATGAATGTAAGCAACGGTTGTGCCTCCATCCAGAAAGCTTGCGACAGTTCGACCTGGTTGGTTGTTTGCTCTGCCATGATACGTTTCTCCTGCCTGCCTAGATTGTACAAGTAACAAAAAACCTGCTTATGCAGGTACGCTTTTGTGGTAGCACGAAAGAGTAACCAGACGCAAGGCTGCTGTATTTATTGTATAAGTGTTACGGTGGAGCCGATTTTTATGTTGTAGGCGGCGGCTTTGCCCGAGCCGACTTCCAGGACACCGGTGACGGCGCGCGGCGGGTTGTAGGTTGGCGGATCAACGGCGAGCGTTTCTTGAGGAGGTAGATTGGGCGCTACGCCGATAACTTTGCCATCGGTAATCCAGATAATATCTATGGGAATAACCATCTTTTTCATCCAAAAAGAAACGACTGAAGGGTGATTATAAACAAAATACATGCCGCTGCGGTTGGGAATTTTTTGGCAGCCGCTTAAACCGCGAGTTTGCTCTATTTGAGTTTGTGCCAGGGCAACATTGTAGGTGACGCCGTCAATGTTGAGCCGCGCCTGTTTGAAATCGCGACAGTCTTCGCCACGAGAGATGAAGCCGGCGGCTATAATTAAGACGATAAGAATGGCGGCGCCGAGACTGAATATTAGAAGGGTTTTGGTGGACACGTTAAAAACGAAAAACTAAAAACATTTACGAATTGTTTTACTGTTATATTGTTAGCTATCTTTTTTCTTCGAGAAAGGTAAGATGCTGACCTTGGCATAGTTGCCTGTGATTAATATTAGCATGGCGGCGGCTAAAAAGAGAGTAAAAATTTTTTCCGTGGTTTGCAGTAATACTGCCGCCAGGCCCAGCAGAGCGGTAAAAATAATGGCGGCAAGGGCAATTACCCGCGGTGAAAAACCGCGGGCCAGCAAACGATGGTGCCAATGGCGGCTGGTATCTCCTCGCCAAGGAGCTTGGCGATGCACCAGGCGGAGAATAACGACATAGATCAGATCGATAACGGGCAGACTTAACACCAGTAAGGTGGTGACGATTTTGCCGTTGCCAATAATGGCGACCAGGCCGATATACAAGCCAAGAAACCAGCTGCCTTGCGTGCCCAGATATACTCGCGCCGGATAGAAGTTCCAGAGCAGAAAAGCAAGCAGACAACCGGCGCCGGCTAAGGCCAGCGAGATGGTGGTCGGGTCTTGTATCGACGGCAACAGTGATATGGCGGCTAGGGTGAGTAAAGTTACAAAGCCAACGCCGGGGGCTTGGCCGTCGAGGCCGTCCAGCCAGTTGATCGCGTTCATGATAAAAATTAGCCAGATGACGGTTAATATTGATCCGGGAAAGACGAAGTTCCCCCAAGCAAGTTGGTCGAGATGCAATATGCCCGCACCGAACGGATGGCTGATGTATTGAATCGTCCAACCCCAGCTGACGGCAATTAAGGCAATAACAATTTGCCAGATAAGTTGGGTGCCGGCAGGCAGGTTTTTGTTTTCGTCGATAATACCGATAATAATGGTGAGTAAACCAACGGCGATAAGACCGACACGAAGGCCGCCGGCGGGCAGAATAAAATAATCAATAAAAAGAAGGCAGCCGATAAAAATAATGCCGGCGAAATAAGTACGGGGACGATTCGGCACACCGCGCAGTAGTCCGGGACGGTGAATACACAAACCAACAGCAGCGTAAACGATGATAAAACCGAAAAGAAAAAACCAGAAGTGGGAGGGAGTGAGGAGGGAAAAATCTAGAGGAAAAGTAATAGCCATAGATGTTTTGGGGGGAGTAGTTATTTATTGATATTAATTTTCAATGCACAATTTCCAATTTCCATAGAATAATCAAATATCAATTTTCAAACATGCCCAGGTTGCCATGCCTGTCTATATTTTGCGTTCGGGTAAACTATAAAGCAATGACGATAGAATTAATGTTTGGGCTTTGGGACATTGAGATTTATATGGAAATTGGAAATTGAAGATTGGAAATTAATCAGTTTATGTTTTGGATAGAGTTTGGTAAATATAACCCAAAACACATTATGCCTCGCTCTTCCTGGCTTTGACCATGACATTAAATTGCAGGTCGCGGCCTAGCATCATTCGGGTTTCGGCATCCAGGGCGGGAATGGCGGAAAGGACGGTAGCAATAACAGGCACCAATATCCATTGGAAAATCATGGTGAGATAGCGCCAGCGTCGGTAGCGCGCAGGGCGGGGCGGCAGGAGCATTAAGCTGATAGTGGTGGAGACAATTAAGCCAAGCATGGCGATAGACATAATGGTGCGTGCCATACGCGGCAGGGTGTAAGAGAGAACGGTTTGGTGAAAGGCGTAGCCGCCGAAAAAAATCGGCAGCCAGCCTAAGCCGGCGATTATAATAGGCATGGTCGCCCAGGATAAGTGTCCTTCCAGGGTGCGAAATAGGTAAGTGGTTTTTACGCGCCAGGATATTTTTCTATTTTTTATAAAACCGTCGACCAGGTAAGGAAAGTTTTCAATTCCCCACGCCCAGCGTCGTTTTTGCTTGTATTGATTTTTAAAAGTCTGCCACCAACTTTGTGCCAGAGCGGCGTCCATGGAAACGGTGGTGTAGATTGGCTGGGTTTGGTAGTGGCCGTCGTAGCGCAGAAGGCATTGCCAGAATACACGCGAGTCTTCAGAGATAATATTAGTTTGCCAGTAGCCGATGTCGAGCAAAGCCTTTAAGGTAAGGCTGTGACTGGAAAATGTTACCAGTCGTTCGGGGCGGGTTGATTCTATCATTTGCCAAAAGGTGGAGCCGGTAGCGATAACCCGAGAGAAAGCGGGAGCGTCCCAAACGTTATTGTGATACATCGGCAGAGGCTGATAGCTGACACGGTAGCGATTGGGGTGGGTAATAAAAGTATAGGTAAGGCAGGAGAAATACGAAGGGCTGGCTACGGTATCGCTGTCAAAGTTACTAACCAGAATAGAATCGACAGGTATTTTTTGCCGAGACAGTTCTTTGACTAACTGTTTAATGGCCCAAGTGGCGTTGGCGCTTTTGACACGTGTTTCGCCAGGTAAGCCGTCGGGGTGGAAGGCGGTAATGAATGTCCCGAATTTATGGCCGAATTCGCGGGTTAGTTGTTCGGCACGAGCACGAGCGGTGCGGCCGGCGCGGTCTTCAAAACCGACAACAACGTGCAGACGATCCAGGGGAAAGTCGCCGGCAGTCAGTGCTTTGAGAGACGTACGCAAAACAGTGATGGATTCATCATAAGTAGGCAAAATGACGGCGTGATGAACGTTGGCCCAGTTGAAGATGTGACGGCGTTCTTTGATAAGTTGCCGGACTTCCGTCAGATGTTTGTTCAGCTGACGGATTTTTTCCCTTTCAACAGATGTTGTTCGGGATAGCGCGGCGAGCTGGTCGGAGAGCAGACGGCGATATGTGTTCAGGTCGCCGGATATGCCGCGGCAGCGATCCAGCCAGTGGATTTTTTTTTCGCGGCGCAAACGGCGGTAAGCATAAACAAGGTGGATGGACATATATACGGCGCGCAGGAGAGCGTAAATGTCATAGGCGATGACGAAAATGGCGATCCAAAAAGGCAGAAATATAGCCAGAACAGACAGGCCGATTAGTGTCCCCCAAGAAAGAGCGCCGGGTATAATTTGAAGTAGCCGACGGCGCCAAGCCACTAGGGGGAGTTCAAATGTTAAGTTTTTAGATATGTTAGGGGGCATTTTGCTTATGCTGGATTATTGGTTAGTCTTGGTTTTGTTATTAGTTATTTATACGCCAAATAAAGTAGAAGGCGATGAGTAAAACAATTTGATAAATTGGTAATATCCACCAGAGAATCCGTGCCAGTTGCTTGTCAGTAGGGCGGACAGCCAGACCAAGCACGATATTGCTTAGCACCAGCAAAGAACCGATAGCCGGCAGGATCGTAATATCCCCTCCCCCGCCGATAAAGTCAATGCCGATGTCAGTGTTGTAGTGCAAGATAGCGATAGGGTTTTCCCTAGGGAAAAGTTTGATTGAGAGTAGCCATAATAAGCCGTTGAGGATAATGGCAAGCGTGACAGAGTAGACGGAAAGGGATAATTTTTTAAATATTTTCGATAAACGAGAAATAAAACGTGCCGCTATAGTTGGTCCCGGTAAGGAAAAGCGGCCGGTTTTTTGGGGTTCAACAGCTATCATAAGCCTTCTTTAGCGTATTCGGCGGCGACAGCCAGAACACGGTCGCCATACCAGGTGAAATTCTGCCAATTTGGTCCAGCCAGATAACGGTTGACGGCTTCGTATTCCCCTGCCTGACTGGAGGCGCCGCGGTCGGCCAATAGTATGGCCGTGGCGACGAAGGCATCGGTTAGTTCATAGGGGTTGGGCTGTGGTTTCTGCATTAGTTGAGATAAGCGTCCTTCTATCCCCTCCCATGTTTGCGGCATAAATTGCGCCGGTCCCATGGCGCCTCCCCAGCCGGAAAAACTTTTAGGCCGGGCGGAAATGGGAGCCGTGTTTGGGTCGAGGCCCAGTTTTTTTGTTATACGCAAGAATGGTTCGCGGCTGGCCGGATGCATGTCGTCGGGAAACTTGCCGCTGCCGATGTTGGCGCCAAGATTAGTTTCCACTTTTAGAACACCCAAAAGAAGCGCCGGGCGCACGCCGGTCAGCTTGCCGGCGTATTTAGCCATGTCGGTGGCTTCGGTAAGAGATAGTTGTACGCCGGCGTTTTTCAGTGTAAACATATCTTGCTCTATTTCCTTACGAGCTTGGACGGCCTCGGCTATTTTCTGTTCATAGGCAGCTTGTTCAGCCTTTTTGGCTTGTAAGAATTTTTCCTGCTCGCGCTGTTGGTTATCTAAATCAGCTTGTTGGACAGCTTGCATTTGCTGAAGCTCGGACAGATCGGTAATTTGCTGTTCAAGCTGTGATTGCCGGGCTTGAAGCGCTTGGGTTTGCTGACGCAGTTCGCGCACAACTTCTATGCCACGGTCCTGCAGGGTTTGCAGAGCGGCGTTTTCGGCTAAGACTTGGCTGAAACTGCCGGTATCAAGGAATATAGCCACTAGAGACGATTGCTCCTTGGTATATAACATGCGGAGCAGGTAGCGCAGTTCTTTTTTTCTAGCAGCGATAGTTTCGTTGAGCTGGTTGATTTCGTCTTGTGTTTTGATACTGGCGGTTTTAGTGGTGGTAATGTTCAATTTGGTTTTTTTCAGTTCCAACTGGGCTTTGTCGAGGCTGGTTTGAATACGAGCGATCTGGCTGGTAATAAGTTCGGCTTCGCCGGCGGTAGTGGCTGTTTGGTTTTGTAAGTCTTTGATTTTCTGGTTCAGTTGATTGATTTCTTCTTCTTTGGCGGCAATATCAGTCTGGTTTTGCGCGGCAGAGTCTATTTTGGCCGAGGCATCAGACGAAGGTGTACCGGTATTATTTTCGTCAGCAAAGACAAAATATATAGGCAGAGTGATTACGAGCAAAGATAGTAAAGGGAGAAGACGGGAGGGCTTCATTGGTTCATTATACATTGCTGGCGGTTTATAGTCCCAGGCCTGTAGTCCATTGATTCCATTGGTTGTCTCCGATTTCTTCACTGGCGATAGTCCAGGCCTCGGCGGGAGTGACGATTTTTGTGCCATCGGCTTGGCCGACATCAAGTAAGTGGCGGTCGTTGGTGATAATGAGATCGATGTTGTTATCAGCGGCAGCTTGGAGAAATTTTACGTCTTCGTTGTCGTCGACCTGAATATCGGTTGTGCCGGGCGCAACAAGTAAGGCATGGTTAATAAACTCACTGACGAGCTGGCGATGAGGGGGGTTACTTATCAGGCGGCGCAGAATTTTCTGATATTCGCGTTCGATTGGCAGGGTGTAGCAAGCGGTAAGCCGGCCATTGATAGCGGCGTTGATAATTTTAGCCTGCGGGGTGAAGTCGTCCGTGTAGGCGTCTATTAGTACGTTAGTATCCAGGATTATACGCATGGTAAAAGTGTAAAACGTAAAACGAAAAGCGCAAAGTAAGAGTCACCACGGGCTTACGCCGCCCGTGGTATCCCCTTTCGTTTGGGTGATGTTGTGCATAACTCAATAAAGATATTGTGCTATTATTATTGTGTTCGTACAAACATATTGCTAATTCTTTTCTGGTAGTGTTTGTAGAGTATCCTTTATTCTTAATTTATGATTCTAAAATATGGCTTACAGTGATTTAACCAAGCGGCAGAGCGAGACATTGAACTTTATTAGGGATTTTTTGGCACATCATAACTACGCACCCAGTTATCGCGATATTATGCGCGGTACCGGTATTAACTCCCCGGCTACAGCTTACGCGCATGTGCAGGCATTACGGGATAAGGGATATTTAAAGCTGACGGACGGACAAATGCGTTCAGTGGAGCTAACGGAAAAATCAAATATGTTTACGCGCGGGGTGGAATTGCCGTTGGTGGGTGCTATCGCGGCCGGCGAGCCGATTGAAGCGATTGAGAACAAGGAGAGTATTTCGGTACCGATTGAGTTGTTGCCGAGTTTGAATTGCTACGTTTTACAGGTTAAGGGCGTATCGATGATTGAAGATGGTATTTTAGACGGCGATTATGTGATTGTGGAGCGGAATTTTTATCCAAGCAACGGGGATGTGGTGGTGGCGCTGCTGGACAACGAGAACGCAACTTTAAAAAGGTATTATCGGGAAAAAACGCGCATTCGGCTGCAGCCGGCGAATAAAAAGATGAAGCCGATTTATACGAGAAACCCGGTTATTCAGGGAGTGGTACGGGGGGTGCTTAGAAAATACTAAAACGATATTTTGTTATCATTATTGGATTTGTTCTAGGTGGTAACTCTGATATTGGGTGAGCTTTAAGCCTCAAATTCCAAATAAAACATAAATTCCAATTTCCAAACTATTCTAAGGCGGTTTCTTTACATTTTAGGTGTTTGGGAATATATTGTCGGATGGGTGTTTTTGGTTGTTCCTTTTTTACAATAAGTGGAGGTGAGACATGTTGAATGACGGAAATTTGGACGATTCATCAGTACACATAGAAAAACCAGAAACAGAATTCTGCTGCCGGCTGTGTGGATCGTCAGACTACCGCGTCGTTCGAAAGGAAAGTGCAGTGTACGGAGAGCAAGATCTTATGCCTATTCTGTACCATGTATGCAGAGGGTGCAGTGTCCACTTCCATGATCCGGTCAAGTTCTCGAGGTCCCCTCCCCTATCGGCGGTAGCCGTGAAGAACGTCGGTGCCACGACGTAACGTTTCGCCAGCCCTTTAATAACGCCTCTTCGGAGGCGTTTTCTATTCTTCTTCCGGTTGCGGCAGGGTTGGACTGGTATCTGTTTCGATTTGTTCTAAGCGATTAGTGAATTTGTCGAGGCGGCGAGAGGAATCGTCATATCGGTTTTTGGCATGGTTTAAGTGAGAACCAATAGCGAGAAAGTCATCGGAGAATTTTTTGAAGTCGCGGCGGACTTGGCCGAGATGGTTTAATATCTCTTTGGCCTGTTTTTCAATTTTCATTCCGCGCAGGCCGACCAGAACAGTGTGTAAGTAAGCGAGAAAGCTGTTGGGTGAGACCGGTACAATCTTATGCGTCAAACAGTAGCTCCATAGACTGTTGTCTTCAGTCCCCTGCAACATGGTTTCGTAATAGACGGCTTCGGCCGGGATATACATGAAAGCATAATCGAGAGTGCGATCGCGAGGAGAGATGTATTTTTTACTGATGTCGGTGATATGTTTTTTAACATCGCGCGTTAAGGCGGAACGCATGGTTTGTTTTCTGGCGGGATCTTTTTCCCGAACGTAGGCTTCGTAGTTGGCCAAGGGAAACTTGGCATCAATGGCTACTATTTGATCGTCTTGCAGCTCAATAATGGCGTCGGCTATTTCGCCGCTTGCCCGCATAGTGTATTGAAGCTGGTAACGGTCGGTCGGTAAGACATCGGCCAATAAATTACCTAACAATACTTCACCGAAGCCGCCGCGGACTTTGGGGCTTTTGAGAAGCTGCTGAAAGGACATAATCTCATCGGTGTTTAATTTTAGCGCGCTGGTGGCTTCTTCTAACTTTCCTAGGCTGGTACTGACGGCGCGTACGGTTCTTTCGGTATTGTTGACTCGATCGGCTAAGAATGATTTGGATTCGTTCATGGCGCGGATGTTTTCGCGCAGACGCAAGTCGAGTTGATTAGAAACTTTGTCGAGGCGGTCGGTCATGTGCCGTTCGAGATCGGCAAAAACATTGTTCGGCAGTTCTCCCCTACTTTTGTTTCGGTTGGCGAGCCACCAAAAAATTATGCCGCCGGCAGTAAAGCCGGCGATTAAGAGGAATATTTCGGTAGAACTCATGGGGGTAGTATAGCAGGTTTAGGGATTTTGTTCGATACAAATATTTTTTCATTATGTAGGTGCTCACGTCCTTTGCTTTTGGCGACCGTCTGAAGTCCAGCCAGCCTGGTTCCCCGCCTATTTTTTGTGAAGCAAAATATAGGCGGGGATGGCTGGACTTCAGCCGATAGCGCCCGCCGCTGGGGCGGGCGCTATGTGTCGCCGGAAGTAAAGGGTGTGATAGGCACCTACATAATGAAAAAATATTTGGGTTTTTTCCCAAAAGCCTGTAGGAGTGAGAGAGGACGGGGTTAGGGGGTGGGCGAGGGAGAAGGAGATGGTTCGGGGGTGGGCTGATCCGGGGCGGGTGACGGCGAGGCTAGCTGATTGAGGGGCGTAGCGCTTTCGGGCGGATTAATGGAAACAAGTTGGTTAGTGTTTTTGAAGGTTAGGGTGAATTGAGTGGTGTTGCCGCCCGGAACGTTTAAGGTGGCGGAAATTTGTTTCAGGTCGTTGCTCCACGGTGTAATCCAAAGTTCAACCGGAATGTTGCCGGCTGAAGTAACGCTGTCGCGGATGCTATTGATTTGTGCATCTGTTAGTTGGGTGCCCAGGGTATTGGCAATGCCGTCCATCATTTGAATAACGGCATCAGTGGTGGCGATGGTTTGATAGCGCGCGGTGCTGGTGCCGGAAATTTTCTCGCTGCCGTCTGGTTTAACTTGAGTGAATAGGTCTCCGGTGGCGGAGTTGGCCGGCGGGGTGGTGGCATTGCCGCGAGGTATGGATAGCCATTGTCCTTTGATGGCAACCAGTGACGGAAATATGGATGGGGTTTTATTGATAATGAAATACAGTTGGTCGCCGATAAGCTCAAGTTGGCCGGCGATTTGAACGGAAACACTTTCGGATTTTATATTAACGTCAAAATTGGTATTGACGCTGCTGGGATTTTGGCCGCGATCAAAAACTCCATCAAGGTTAATCTCAACAGTGCCCGGTTCGCCGATGAGGTTTTGAGTGGCGGTGTCGTTGTTAAGCGTGAGTTGGCTGGTGAACGCAGCGGTCTTGACGTCGCTTAATTTACTGACAGCTCGTCGGGCAACTACATCGGGACGGAAATAAAAATAATAGGTAGCGGCAAAGGCCGCGGCGATGACAACTAGGAGAAGCATAAAGCGAGTTTTTCTCATATCTTATTGAGGCTGCCAGAAAAACGTCACGGGCGCAATGAGATATTTGCTCAACTTGGGGATAAATGATTTTAAACGATTTCTTCGCGACGGTCGCGGACAAAAGTGAACCACTCTTCAACGACATCAATAAGGATTTTGAAAGGCGCTTCGAGAACGCGGTCCATAAAGAAGAGGAAAATGTTGATTTGGCTGATTTTTTGCGCGAGCCAGCGGCCAAATTCCAGGATAGGCAGGCTGATAAAAGTAAAAATGGAACCGATCGCGCCTTCGCGCGGCGCTATTATGCGGATTTGATTGACTGAATGGCGAATACGGATAGCTAAAAAGCTGACTAATCCCAAGAACATAACGAATATGAGCATGGCGATAAGTGAAAACTCCAATAGGGCCAGCATACTGAACAATCCCCAGAAAATACCCAGGAATAGAACTATATAAACAAGAGTAAAGAATGACCAGGTGAGCGCGCCGTAGGTGCGAGTGCGGCTGATTATTAGGGTGGACATTATTTCTTCACCAGTGACGATTTTGCTGACCTCTTCAACTATCCGGTTGGTGTTAGCGGTGTCGGGTAGACGAACAGTGGTGGTAAGAATGAAGAGAAGCAACGGATGAAAGGCAATGTTAACCCAGAGAGCCAGCCAGCTGAAACGCAGGAGCAGGAAGACTTCGTAAGGCACCTCAACGAGAAGGGCGATTACGGTTTTAGTGATAAATAGGAATAAAATACTGTGCCAGGCTCGTTTGCTCATACGATTGCGCAGTTTACGGGCGCGCCAGGAAACCGTTTCTCTGACAGCCTGGTCAAGCGTATCGGTTGAATTGAAAGCTTGGGGCTCTCGTTGGATAATGTCGCGGATAATGCGATAAGGTACGGCAACCGGGCGCAGTATTTTAGTAAGTCGGTCGCGCGCAGGGTGGTAAAGAGAAGTTTGTATCTTGGCGTAAAATTCAGGAATACCACTGATTAGTCGGTTGAGGCTGACGGTGTTGAATTCAGGGTGAGACCATTCGGGAAAATGATGAACGAAGTAATGGAAGGCAATCTCGTTGTCGTCGGCTTCAATTAAAGCGCGGTGACACGCCATGTATAGTTGGGTGGGGCGATCCGCTTCTTTTACTAAATTATCCGTCCATTCCACGCGGGCGTAGGTATCTTTGTACATGAGGGCAACCAGCATTTCTTCATGGCGCCAGGGAAATAGTTCGCGGTCGATGGAAACGGAGACAATATCCAGAAACCAAGCAGCGACAGCGGGCGAGAGATGGAGGCGAATTTGTTGGGTACGTTCCAGCTTGGCGGCGATATGGCGAGCGAATTTTTTAGTAACGTTTTTTATGTAGTTGGCACGAATCAGTTCTTGTAATAGTTGTTCGGCGATAACTGGGGACGGGCGGCCTTCTTCCAGGCGCCGTTTCAGGATGCGAGCAATGGCTTTGCGCCGCAGAATGTCGGCTTCATCCGGTTCGAGGGTATTGCGAAAACGCTCATAAGCAAAAGCGATGCGCTTGGTGGCGGAAGAGACGGTAATTTTTTCTTCGTTCTGGTCGGCCGGGTCTTGTTTTTGGTCAGCGGAGTCGAGAAGATTTTGAAGTTGGGGACGCAGATTGAGCATAGGCGGGATAAGTACAGAATAGACGAGAAAGCGGAAAATGGAAAACAGGGGTGTGGTTTGAAACCATCAACCGCGCGGCAAGTATGCGCGCCCTCATTCTCGGCCGCCCCGGCGGCGGCCTCCGAGGAAGTCCGGCCTTTTCGCCCCGCCAAATTTTTGCTGCGGCAAAATTTAGGCGGGGACCAGGCCGAAAAGGCCTGCCAATCCGGTCGCGCATACTTGCCGCGCGGTTGATGGACCAACGTAGGTTTCTCTAGTTTTCATTTTCCGGAGAGGGAGAGGATGGGGACGAGGGAGTTTGTCGGTTAGATCGGTGAGAATTTTATTGTACTTTTTTGTACCGGTGCTCTACTGCGTTCCAGTTAATAACATTCCAAAAGGCGTCGATGTATTCGGGGCGGCGGTTTTGGTATTTGAGATAATAGGCGTGTTCCCAGACATCAATGGCCAGGAGCGGTGTTAAGCCTTCGGATAGGGGTGAATCCTGGTTGGGGGTGCTCATTATTTTCAGGGCGCCCGACATTTCGGCTACCAGCCAAGCCCAGCCACTGCCGAATTGGCCGGTGGCGGCATCTGTGAGTTGTTGTTTGAAGCCGGAGAAGCTATCGAAGGATTGATTGATAGCGTCCGCTATTTTCCCGGATGGCTCCCCGCCTCTATCCGGAGCCATAATGCTCCAGAAGAAGTTGTGATTAGCGTAGCCGCCGCCGTTGTTGCGCACGGATGTGCGGATATCTTCAGGTACTTGGGATAAGTCGGTTAAGATGTCTTCAATGCTTTTTCCGGCTAAGTCGCTTTGCCTCGACAGGGCGGCGTTTAGTTTGTCGGTGTAGGCTTGGTGATGTTTGGTGTGATGAACTTCCATGGTACGAGCGTCGATGTAAGGTTCGAGGGCGCCGTAGGCGTAAGGAAGCTCTGGTAATTGAAATGCCATAGTGTTTGATGAAGGTTAAATAATATCTATATTTTTCCGCTAACATAGGGTGGGCACAATAGACTTTTCTTGACTGTTTCTTATTTGTATGTAATTATCGCAGTGAGGGAAACGTTCCTCATAGCGGACGTAACATAACCAATCACGCAGTTACCAATCTTGGTTTCATCGTAAAGGGTTGAGCGTCGGCGGGAGTGAAGGCCAACCTCGATCTTTTATCCCGTAAATCACGTTAAAGTTGCCTATGAGCGACCACGTGACACGCGGGACTAGCCTCGTGTTATCTGTTTTAGATCACGGGGATATAGAAAGGCGGTGAATTAGTTTTGGACCAAGATTCAACAGATAGACCAATGTTTGACGCCGTTTGCGCCGATTGTGGGCAAACGACACAGGTACCGTTTCAGCCAAGTGGCGACCGTCCGGTGTATTGCCGTGACTGTTTCCAGAAGCATCGCTCCGAGCGAGGCGGCGGAGGCGGCGGACCACGTGGCGACAGACCGATGTATGACGCGGTTTGCGCGACATGCGGCCAGCCGACACAGGTTCCTTTCCGTCCTACGGAAGGCCGACCGGTGTATTGCCGAGAGCATTATAAAAGAGACTAATTTATAGATTAGTTTTTTGACAAAACCGCCCTGTGAGGGGCGGTTTTGGTATGCGTGATTTTTTGGCGGGTGCGTTCAAACCACAGCCCTTTTGCTTTTGGCGACACACTTGTCCGCCCCAGCGGCGAACTGCGCTCGTCTCAAAAGCAAAAGGGCTGTGGTTTGCCGCCTGCGGGCGCCACCTGCCGCGAATCAATTTCTCTGCAGTGAGAAGAAACACAAAACACTGGGAATAAGAGGAAATAGTGGAATAGTGATTTTGCTTATTTAAGCAGAAATAAACGGCTCAAGCGTACGCTTGAGCCGTTTATTTTGCCGCTACAAGCCGTATTAAGGCTATTCTAAACCTTAGGTTTAGAATCAGGTTTAGAATCAGAATCATAGAATCACAGAATTACAGCGTTATTTTATAAGAAAAGGCTCCACGAGGAAGTTCTGTCGTGGAGCTTGGTTTGGCCTAATAAACACACAAGGCAATGTCGGTGCGATGGTGTGGTGTTGCGCCATTGAACGTGATGCACCAGACGCCAGTATAGACAGAATCTCGTGCTTCGGCGAACGTTTCGCCGACGGTAATAAGGTTCAGTACCCGACCGCCGTTAGTTACCCAGTAATCCCCTTCTTTGGATCGGGCCGTGCCGGCATGGAGAACGCTGACACCGAGCGCTTCGGCTTTTTCGATCCCTCTGATAGTCAAGCCTTTTGTATAAATGCCAGGGTAGCCGGGAGCGGCGAGCACCACGCACACTGCTTTCTTGTTCTGCCAGCCGCATCTATCCAGGGATGGCAATTTGTAAAGAGTGCCGTTGGTTGTGGCTTCCAGAAACGACATAAAACTCACGTCAGGGTTCATGAGCGCCAGTATCGCTTGTGTTTCCGGATCGCCGAAGCGGCAGTTGAACTCCAGTACCTTCGGTCCGTCTTTTGTCAGCATAAGTCCGGCGTAGAGAACACCGGTGTAGGGAGCGCCCAGCTTTTTCATGGCCTCGGTCGTTGGAAATAGAATGTCCGAAATGATCTTCTGGCGAATGATCGGCGTACAGAAAGGCACGGGAGAATAACATCCCATCCCACCGGTGTTCGGGCCCTGGTCGCAATCGAAAGCCGGTTTGTAGTCCTGGGCGGTGATGAGCGGGATGATGTCCTTATCGTCGATCAGCGCAATCATGGAACACTCGCGGCCTTGCAGGTAGTCTTCGATGACTACGCGTCTGCCTGCGTCTCTGCCAAACTGGTGCAAGATCATGATTTGATTGATCGCGTTGGTGGCTTCCTCCTCGGTATGCGCCACAGTTACACCTTTGCCGGCAGCCAGCCCGTCGGCTTTTACCACGACAGGCAAGTCATGTTTGCGAATATAAGTGAAGGCAGCTTGCGGGTTGTCGAAGACTTGGAAATCAGCCGTAGGGATGTGGTTGTCCCGAAGCAGCTCTTTACAAAATACCTTACTGCCTTCGAGCCGAGCGGCGGATTTGGTTGGTCCGACGATACGCAAGCCGGCCTCACGGAAGGCATCAACGATGCCGTCTACGAGTGGCGTTTCCGGACCAACGACCGTGAGATCAACTCTCCGTCCTTTGGCAAAGTCGATGAGCGCTCTATAGTGATCGGGATCGGCCGGCCACGGAAAAAGCGTGACCTTGGGTCCGATAGTGCGGATGCCGGTACTGCCGGGAGAACAAACGACGGAACCAACTGTAGCGTCTTGACACAATTTCTTGACGATGGCCGCTTCGCGGCCGCCGGATCCGATGACAAGAACGGTTTTCATGACGTTTCTCCTTTTGGTTGGTGAGTGTGCAAATAACGCCGAACGAAGCGTTACGTTTAGCGTCGATGTAATATATCACGCGGGGCTTATGGTGCAAATGGAATAATGTAGCTCTTCGGTCCACGCCACTGATGTGGCGATGGTTTATGGTTCTTGATTTAACGTTGCTAGTTTATTAAATTGTCGCCTTCACATTAAGGTAGCTCCTCGCTCCACCCTCTGATGAGGGATGGCTCGGAGTTACTCAAGATAAGGAATCCATCATATAATTAGTCACCTTCGGTGACTGCTTGAGTAGTAGCCTCTAGGGGAATTGAACCCCTGTTTCCAGGATGAGAACCTGGTGTCCTAGCCACTAGACGAAGAGGCCATGTTATATACGCTATGATGTCATAGTACTGTCAGGGAATTGCCCGCCATTTCGGCTGGTCCGCCGTATTGGCGGAAACCCCTGTTTCCAGGATGACCCCACTTCACTAAAGCTACGCGGGGCACAGGAACCTGGTGTCCTAGCCACTAGACGAAGAGGCCATAATATAAAGGTAAAATGCAAAACGAAAAATACAAAATACCCCACGAATTGTTCTATTGTTGCATTGTTTATATTGTTTACCTCACCTTGGCTCCCATTGTAAAGGGCAAGGAGGTACACGGCGATTCTTTTTACTCCAAACCAAGTTGGGAGAGGATGTCTTTTCTGACGAGAACAGCCAGGTTGGCGCCGAGGTGGCGGAATTTGGGGGTGGCGCGGTCGTCTTGTAGCCGGTAGAGTTGGTCAACGGCTCTTTGAATAATTGATGTCGGCAGTTTTATGCCTTTTATACCCGCTATTTTCATGTCAGCAGCGTAGGCGATAATGTCTTCAACCGGGTCGTCTTCGTCTTGCATTTGCTCCAGTTTGGTCTTGAGTAAGTCGGTTGCTTCGTCGTCGAAAATTTCCTGGTCAGGCTTTAGGCCTAATACTCTAATTTGCGCCGCTCTGGCGGCAGCTTTTTGTTCATAGCTTGGTTTATTATTGAATTGCTCAAAATCATCCAGAAATAATTGTTTCTCTTGGGCGGATATTGCCGGTTTGATGCCTGCGATCGCGGCGTTGTATACGTTGGAAAAGAAAGTTTCTTTATCGACGTTGTCTGTGTTGGCAATATTCAGATTATCTCCTGCGGGCAGTTTGTCGCGCGAGCGCTTAATTTCGTCGTTTATCAGTTCCTGACACACAAAAGTTTTGTTACCATCAACCGTTTTTGTTTTAGCGGTGAGATTAACAGAGCGATCAAGCAAGGCCATGTCGGCGGTTATCGCGGCAACCATAAGCCCATTGCCGGCGACACCTTCATTGTTAAGCTCTTGCTTTATTTCCTCCCAGGAATAGATGTCTTTATCGACAAGAAATACCGGTTCTTGATCGGTGGGTTGGGGCGGGTCTTCGAGGATAGTGGACATATAATTAATTTAAAAATCAAAATGCAAAATGCAAAATTATGGTGGCGCTTACGCGCTTTTCTACCCTGATAGTTGTTTAACTACTTCTGTCATGTTCATGTCATTGGAGCCGGTGATGTAGATTAAGTCGTCCTGGTGAATAAAGTCGGCAAACCATTTGCCGACATCGCGGGCGTCCTCGAAGTGGTGCACATCGGCGCCGACTAAGATGCCTTCCGTGGCGGCGTCGCGCATACGCTCCCCCACCGCGATAAAAACGTGAGATAACTCGCCGGCAAATTTGCCGGTTTTTTTATGAACGGAAAATGATTCGCTGCCCAGATGGGTGATGTCGCCCAAAATAGAGATGCGTCGGCCGGAGGAGCGATTTAATGATGTAGACAGGGCGCGCATGGTCTCGAGTCCCGATAGTACGCTTTCCGGTGAGGCGTCATAGCTATCGTCGAGCAGGCGCGCGCCGCGGCGTCCTGGGGTTAAACGCATGCGTCCGGACGGCGGCACAAAATTTTGCAGACGAGCGGCGGTGGCTTTAAGATCAAGCCGGTAAAAGTTGGCTACGGCTAACGCCGCGAGGATAGATGAGATTTGGCGGCGGCATAAGATGTGGCGCAAATGAAGTTCGTAAGTTTTTCCGGCTATATTAACTTCGATAGCCAGGCCACCGTGACTTAAGCGAGTATGGCGGATGAGTTTTATATCAGCCGCCTGGTCAGTGCCAAAGGTGATTACGTGAGCGCGCATGTGCGCGGCCATGTCGGCAACCAACGGGTCGTCGATGTTAAGGATGGCGGTAGCATTATCAGACAGAGAGGCCGGCAAGGAATTTATTTCGTGCGCCACCATTTCTTTGGAACCGAAAATCTCCGTATTAACACCGCCGACATTGGTGACAACGGCCAGATTTATCGGTAAGCGCGTAGCTAAGAAATCCATGTCGCCGGGCCGGCGAGCGCCAAGTTCCAGTAGCAGCGTATTGGCTTCCGGTTCTTTAAGTTCTCTCACTAAACTGCCGGTTAAAAGATTGAACCAGTGCCGGGCGGCGGGCGGTGTGTCTACGCCCAAGATACCCAGCGCTACTCCGAGCGGATCGTTGTAGGGTTGAGGCGCGACAAAAATATCTTTGTTTCCCTGCAGGGCCAGGGCGATGGCTTGTTTGGTAGTGGTTTTACCAATACTGCCGGCAATGCCGATAATTTGCGGATGATAAGTGTCGAGGTAATCGAGCGTGCGACGCCAAAGAAGTTTTTGGCCGAAGGAGGAAAGCATGATATAAGTATAATGCAAAATGCAAAACTAAAAATGTAAAATAATGGAGCCGCCTTATGGCGGTGTTATTTTTAATTTTTTATTGTTGTTTTTCGCTTTTCGTTTTAAGTTTATAGTTTTCATCCCGCCGAGCCGGGTGAGACAAATTTAGGTTTAGCGGCAGTATCGTATGAGGGCGGAATTTGATAATACTGTAAGAGTTTGGCCGACAGGGAACGGAACATCGGCGCGGCAGTGCCGGAAGCAAAGGACAGGCCGGCGGGATTATCGAGTTTGATTATGACGGAGAATTTGGGATGTTCAACCGGTCCGAAGCCGACGAAAGAAATAATTTTGCGGTCGGGTGAGTATTTGCCGCGCTCGTCCGGCACCTGGGCGGTGCCGGTTTTCCCGGCCATGTAATAACCGGGGACACGGGCGGATAAACCAACGCCGTTTTCAATGACACTAACCATCATGGCAGCCAGCGTCTCGGCCGTCTGGGGCGAGACGACTTGGCGTACTTCAACGGGATCGGTTTTGGTGACAGTGCCGTCACTGGAGCGTACCTCGCCGACAACATAAGGGCGCATCAGTTTCCCCTGATTAGCTAGGGTATTTATGGCGTCCAGTTCTTGCAAGGGCGTTAGCGCAATGCCCTGACCAAAGCTGGTGGTAGCGGTAGTGACAATGTTCCAATCTTTGGGATCCTGCAGGCTGGTTTGCGTTTCACCTTCCAGGCGAATGCCGGTTTTTTCTCCCAAGCCGAAACGGCGCAGATAATCGTATATGGTTTCCGCTCCCAATTGCTGACCGACCCAGACCATACCGACGTTATTGGATTGTTCCAGGATTTGCGTCATGGTTTGGACGCTGTGATGCTGGCCGTCAAAAGTGTTGATAACACGGTCGGCTACTTGGACAGGGCCGGAATCAACCATGGTGGTGGAGGGAGTTACTTTGCCGGTGTCTATAGCGGCAGCCATAATAAGCGGCTTTAAAACGGAGCCGGGTTCGAAAATTTCGGAGATTATCGGATTAAGCTGAACGCGGGGGTCGTTGATAGCATAGTAATAATTGGGATCGAAGGTGGGATAAGTGGCCATGCCCAGGACGGAGCCGGTAGCGGGATTCATGACAATAATACTGCCGCGTTCGGCTTGGTATTTTTCCACGCCCTGACGCAATTCGTCTTCAATATACGATTGAACAACCCGATCAATGGTTAAAACTACATCGTCGCCGTTATGAGCAGGCGTAAACTCGCGACTGCCAACGCCGATATATTGGCCGGCGGTATCTTTTTCCAAGGAAAGAAAACCGAGGCTGCCGGCGAGATTTTGCTGCCAGTAGCCTTCAATGCCGTAGCGGCCGGTAAGACCCGACTCTTCATAACCCAAGTAGCCCAGAATATGTGCGGCCAGTGATTTTTCCGGATAGGTGCGCACTTCTTGTTCTTCAACGACAATGCCCGGTAGTTGATTGTCGGACAGGAATTGGCGAAACTCTTCGTCGATGATTTCGTAGGGTTTCAAAATGGGCTCATACGGATCGGTACGCTGGTCGAATTTTTCTTTGAGCTGGTCGCGTGTTTGGTTGAGTTCTTCTTCCGGTGTTTGTTCCGGTTGCGCCGGCGTACTTAGTTCGTCGGCTTTGACCTGGCCGGTGGAAATAAGAATATCGGCAGAGCGATTGTGCTGGCGCTGGCGAAAAGCTAAGAGCGCCGAGGCCAATTTGTCGGCTACGGCGGCCGGATCGTCCATGTCGCGCGGCACGGCATATACCAGCCAACCTTTAGTGTTACTGGCGACGGGAAAAATGTCTTCACTGTCGCTGGTGCCGGCCCGTTCAGTCATATAGATAGTGCCGCGGTGCGGTAAGAGTTCAGAGGCGCGTTTTCGCTGGCTATCGGCGGCGGCGGTATAGTAGGGATATCGAAAAATTTGGAGGTCGATTAAGCGAGCTTCGAGGCTAACTAGAAGCAGGAGGCAGACGAGCCAAATAATCCAAGCGCGCAGGCTGAAATTGGATTTAGGTTGATCCATAGATGTTTATACCCTCCCCTTTCCCTATTTAAAGACTTGATGGAATCCAGTATGAGGCTTAATTTTAGCACCTGCTTGAGAGAGGAGGAAGGCCAGGTTATTTGGCGGCAACAGCAATGTGGTCAGGTTGGGTGACTAAGTAGGATACTCTGTCAGTTTGTACCAGGTTAAGATCCTGGACTCTTTTTTCAACGGCTTGAATGGAGCGTAAGCGCGATCCTTCCAGTTCGAGCTGGTCTTGTTTTTCCTGCAGTTGAATAACCTGATTCTCCAGGGCTTGGACGTCACTGCCATGTGAGGCGGTGCCGAATACTTGCTGTAAGTAAAAGAAACCAACTAAGGACACGCCAATAACGGATACGAGCGCTAAAGCTAATGTCAGGGTTGATTGGGTAACACTGCCGCGCTGGGAAAAGCGAAGTCTTGATGAAAAAGGATGGTTTGATGAGAAAAAACGCGAGGTGCGCTGTTGTTTGGTGCGCCAACTGCCATCAAGAGTTACGTATGACCTAAAAGAATATTTTGTTTTGTGGCGAGGAACAATATTTTGTTTGATGTTGGCAGTCATGTTTGTTTTTTTAGTGTTTATGTTTGTTAATTGTTTAATTTTGTCTTACGGCGGCAGTTTGCGAGCTGCGCGCAGTTTGGCTGAACGGGAGCGAGGGTTTTTGTTTATCTCTTCCGCGGAAGCCGTGATCGGTTTTTTGGTTATAACTTCGACAGACGGTTTGTGCTCGCAAGTACATTCCGGCTGCTGGGGCGGGCAAATGCAGGTTTTGGCCCAATCGCGAAAAGTTTGTTTGACTATCCGATCTTCCAGGCTATGAAAACTTATCACCGCGACAATACCTTCCGGTAAAAGCAGGTCAAGCGCTTGTGGTAAGGCTGCCTGTAACGCTTCAAGTTCCCGGTTGACGGCTAGACGCAAGGCCTGGAATACGCGAGTGGCGGGATTGATACGGCCATGGCGATAAGCTGCCGGTACAGCTTTGGCTATAACCTCGGCCAGATGTACACCGGTTGCGGGCATTGTGTCCGCCGCTTTGATCGCACGCGCAATACGCCGGGCATAACGTTCTTCGCCATAGTATCGGAAAATTTCCACTAGCGATATTTCGTCTAAATGGGATAGTATGTCCACTGCGTCCGGCAGATGACCCAAGCGGCGCCTTAAGTCGTTCAATGAAGATAGTTTCGCGTCGGGCAGATCGTCGGCTGCGCCGTAACGCATGTTTAGATTTGACGCGGCCGTAAATGAAAAGCCGCGGTCAGCGTCCGATAGTTGGTGTGTGCCAACACCTAGATCAAATAGAACGTAATGGAATCCTGCTATTTTATTTGGAGGATTATTTGTAAAAGTACTACCCCTCTCAACAATTCCTCCCCCTGTTAATGAATTCTTGAGATTGGCGAAGTTGGCGTGGATTAGTTCGAAGCGATGTTTATATGACGATAAATTATTATTGGCAACAGTTAGCGCGTTGGCGTCGGCATCGAAACCGGTAACAAAACCATCTGGTGCCGTTTGGCTAAGATAGGCGGCCGCGTGTCCGCCATGACCCATAGTGGCATCCAGCAGGCGCTGGCCGGAGCGAGGCGAGAAGATGGAAAGAACTTCATGGAGGAGAACGGGAACATGGATATCAGATGCCGGCATAGATTAGATACCCAGCTCCGCCATACTCTCGGCAATACTGTCGCTGGCGGCTTCAGTCTGTGAGCGATAGTTGTGCCAGGAATCCTCGTCCCAAATTTCCAGGCGATTATACAAACCGGCGATCGTAGCGTGTTTGTCGAGCGCGGCATATTGGCGCAGATACTCCGGCAACATGATTCTTCCCTGCGAGTCCGGCGCAACATCCCAGGCGCCGGCTAACATCAGGCGGGCAAAAGCGCGACTTTGTCTACTGCTAATGGGAAGCGCCGCCAGTTTTTGCGCCAGTACTTCCCATTCCTTTTTAGGATAGACAAAAAGGCAATGGTCTAAACCACGCGTGACGACGATACCTTCTTTTAATTGTTCCCGGAATTTGGCCGGAACGGATATCCTCCCCTTGTCATCAATTGTGTGCGCGTACTCGCCGATGAACATAAATCATCATTTAAGATCCCCCGGTTTGTCTGCTTCGCAGCCCTACTACACCCGCGAAACATGTTATCGCGCAACAACTTGGTAAAGAGCGTACCCCCCCTTGTATCCCCCACCGGAAGCGACGATTCTTTAGGTTCTTCGCTTCAGATCGAGTCTCTTTGCCAAGAGTGTTTGCAATAAATTTCGTGAATTAAGTGGTTTTGTTGTGTTATCCACAGTTATGCACCACTTTTCCCCACTTCTATCCACGTATGTACACATTAATACTTTGCTCCCCACCGCGCAATACTGAAATAATGTGACTTATTCACAGGGGTTTGACATTAAGGGGTAGCGGACGTGACGTACTGTATTTACTGAATTTACTGTACTTGCTGTATTTACTTATAATCTACGCGCGTAAGTTCACTGTTAACCAGCAATCTCTTAAAATTCGTCCATAGCGGCCAGCAGGTGACGAGGGTGACAGTGGAGCGATCGTCATTGGGAAGTTTGTCGACTTGGGTGGGCCAAACTATTTCTTGGCCGTAAACGCGATAGGTATAAATAGCTTGGGGGGTGTGAACGGTAAAATCGTCGCCGTCTTTCAGTTCGGAAATCTTGGCAAAGGCAAAGCGGTAGGGACCAAAGTTGGTGGCGCCGCTTGAGTGAGCGGTCACTACTACGTTGCCGGTTTCACCAAAAGTTGTACCGAGAGGAAGAACAACGGCTCCCTGTTTTAAATATTCTTGGATTGTCGGTTCGTCTAAGGTTTCACTAAAGACAAGGGGTAGCGGCTGATCAAGACTGGGTAAGTTTATATAAGAGTCTTGAGTGGGATCAACAGATGGTAGAGGCGCGGCCGGCGTAGTTGCATCCGGTTGGTGCACTATCCCCTGCCACAGAACCTCGATTTCGTTGTGGTAATAGAAACCGAAAAATATTCCGGCCGATAATACCAGCAGGACAATTAACAGGTTCAGGGCAAAGCGAATAATTTGCTTCATATGGAAAGCCTAAGCTGTTAGTAACTGTGTAACAAGGTTATTCGACTGATTTGTTCGGCGCGGAGCTGGTACTGATAATAAGCCAAACGCCAAGGAAAGTAATGCTGCCCAGAATATTCATTAACAGGTCGAGAGATGTGTCGTACTGGAGGCCTACCATATGTGTATTCAATAGAAAGTCAGAAGTTACTTCAAAAATCTCATTGAGTACCCCCGCCAATGAAGATATAGCCAGCACTAAAATAGCGGTGTAGTAAGGATGTTTTATCCAGACTGCCTGCGGCAGGTACTTGGTAAAGAACACCCAGATTATATATGTTATCAGAATAAAACAGATATAATGTTCAGCGCGGTTGAGTAGGGGGAAGTCATCTTGGCTGCCTAAGAAGAGCGTAGCGCCGCTCAATAAATAGACAAAGAACAGCAGCGGCCAGGCGAAGGTAAGGTCAATCCCCTGGGAGCGAAAGATGCTGTATAGTTTTTCGGCAACCAAATAAAGAACGATCAGGTAAAGCAGCCAGGTAAATTCTGTTTGTGCCCGAGGAAAAAAGTTGGAGAAGTGCAGCCAAAACAGGGTTATAAAGTAGACAGCAAAAGCTAACCGCGTGACAGCCATAATTAAGGAATAATTGTATCTGTTGTTAGTGAAAGTGGATTGATTCATGTTAAATAATGTTGGTTGATATAGATATATGGTAGCACTTTTATTGTTTTGGCGGGCTGGATGAAAAACCCCGTCCGGAAGGGGCGGGGTGGGTAGCTTTATGGATGTTGGATAGCTTGGCGCAGATCGGCAACGGTAGCTTCGGTTTGTTGCGCAACCCGGGCGGTTATTTGCCGAACGTGTTTGACGGTTAGTCTGCCGATATCACGGCGAAGAAGCAGCTTGTCCGGCTGACTGCGGGTGGCATCGTCCACGGTGCAAACCCCGATCGCTTCCAGAGCCTCCGCCTCTCGGGGAGGCAAGATTTCGTACAGCGAAGCGCTCATGATGTCGCCTTCCGGCCGAAGGTTGTCCGGCAGAAGACGCTTCGCTTGACCGATGATGAGACGGAAGGACTGTTCTTTCCCTTTGATAAAGTTGGCGGCCAACTGTTTGGTAATGTTTGGCAGGCTGCTTGTCCTGGCGACTTCAATCAGGCGCGCGACGCGAGACTGGATAAAGTCCAGCCCGATATGACCGGTTTTGCCCATGACGTTTAGTCGAGAGAGACATTCAGCTACCGCCCGGCAGCGATCGAACAAAGATCCATGAAATAAAGATTTGCCCGGCGCAAAATCGTCCAGTTGGTAGAAGCAATGGACTACAGCACGAGCTGTCGGCCATAGGGTTTCCGGAAAAGAGTTTTGGATCAGCAAGCGCAGAAATTCACTCATCTCCTGAATGCTTCGGCGAGGCCACAGGGCACGAGCTTCGATAGCCTGAAATTGCTTGTATCTTTTCCAAGCCAGGTCGTACAGTTTCTTGTCACTGTACAGAATCAGTTTATTTGCGTCTGCCGTATTCATCCAGTTCGAGGAATCAACGGGAACAATCAGCGGGCAGGTTTCCCGAAAAGTATAAACACCGACGATATCTTCCAGTAGACCCAGGTAGCCAAGGCCAGGGATCCGGTTATGGAGATTGGCTAACAAACTAAGACTTGATGTTCTCGAAATGCGCTGTATGAGCATTTTCCAGCCGGTGCGGCCAATGAGTTGGCTGTTGCCCGGTAAGGGAGACTGTTTTTTGGTGTTCATGGCCATATCCTTCTGCTCCTGTATTCAGTTGGTTAAGGAACTGTTTATGTTAGTACCGTTCATGGCATTTCGGCAAGAAGCGATATTTAAATATTACTCTAATACCCAGAAGCGAGCCTATTTATTTTTTAGTATGTAGTACCCCTTCGCTAAAGCTACGGGGCACACCCTTCGTTTCTAATAAATAAAGAGTGTTTTTAATTGTTGGGTGGCAGCACCACCCGTAGCGCCGAGCAAGGTGACCGTTCAAAGTAGCTCTTCGACTCCATGGCCTGTTGGCCATGTCGCTCAGAGTTCTTTGAAACAAGGTAACGATTATTAGAGAGGTCGCTTACGCGACCGTTCAAAGAGTGGACGATGCAGGATTCGAACCTGCGACCCCTGCAATGTGAATGCAGTGCTCTGCCACTGAGCTAATCGTCCGGAGGAAAGAAGTTATTTGGCAAAGGGGACGGAAACGGCCGGTTGTTTTTTTGTCAGGTTAACCGGGTCAAGGCGCTGGTCAAATTTGTTTATCAACTCTTTATAAGGATGGCCGAAGATGTTGCGCAGAAATAGGTCGTTGAAATTAAGCCGGTAGCGGTATTCGTTTTCGGTCATGGGGGTGTAGGTTATTTCCTGATCGAGCTGATCTTCTATTCTTTTGATGAAATTCGCCAGACGTTCTTCATTTAGTGAGCCGACCAAGAGAATGTCGGTCGGCGATTCTTTGGCGCCGGTGAAATAGCCGGAGACACACGCATATTTGAGATCCCCTAATCTTTCCATGTTTTTGAAAAGAGTGTCTTCGACACCGGGTCCGGCCTTTTGCATAATACTGGCCAGTTCGTCAATAAGAAAAAAGTTGTGGTTCAAAACATAATATTTACGGCGCTTGTTATCGTGAGTGGTAAGCATGCCGATTTTTCGTAGAATATCCAGTTCGCGACGAACGGCGTTGAGTCGTTCATTGACGTTTCGGGAAATTTCCCGGACGTAGTACGGCCGCTTAACTCCGGTGGTAAATAAAGTAATGATTTTGACTCGTGTTCTTGAACCAAATATTTTCTCAAGGGGGAAAGATTTACTATTCATAGAAAGTTATTGGCTTGACGTAAGATGTAATGTGTATTGGTTAATGTTAGCCTTTCTATTGCTTCAGGAAAGCCGGCAGGGGCACTGTGTTAATTTTGGGGTTAAGCGACAAGGTTTGGCGGGTCAAGCAGCGCGACAAGAAAATGACGCCGTCTTTCGAGTGTAATGCGTGACGACAAAACGATCAAGAAAATTGCTCAATGATATTTAATAGTTGATAGTAAGGAGAAAGCAATAAAGGGCTTATCGTACTAATCTATAGGACGGTATGTTATACTGGCGTCACTAATTGATGAAATATTAAATTGAGCAATGGAGCAAGAAGGATCGCGCAATTATCTTGAACCGGATGTTAATGAATTGGTGATATGCGACGATGAGCGTTATGTTTGCGAGACTTACATTTTCGAGCCGGAGGCAGGCGAAAAAGCGCTAGGGCGTTTGTTTGTAGCCGGGGAAACCCAAGCGCGCAAGGATACCGGCAAGGAGTTGATGGAGTTGGTGGTACAGGCGATACAAAAAGAATATTATCGTGAGCCTGATCGTAACGTACTGACTAGTTTTGAATCGGCTTTGCACCAAGCCAATTTAGTACTGCACGATGCGGTGGAATCCGGTGTAAGAGATTGGATGGGGCATTGGCACGTGGCAGTAGCGGGTTTGTCGGGACAAAAAATGCATATAAGCACAGCGGGTAACGCGGCGGTGTTCATCACAAGAAACAATAAACTGACTTTGGTATCGCAAGATTTGGCCTACTCCCCTATTACCAACCCCTTGAGAACTTTCGCGCAGGTTGCCAGCGGAACGGTAGCGGCTAGAGATGTCTTATACCTAGGGACTGAAAACTTTGCCAAAGTTTTTCGGCGGGAAGACTTGGCGCGATTTGCTATTGAGCATTCCGCCGCTAATATAGGCACGCATTTGCATCAGTTGTATATGGATCAAAAGGCGACAGACCCTTTGGCGGCATTGGTCATTTCAATACTGCCGCAAAATATTTTATCTGCTGCCCGCAGTCCCCTAGCGCCAGAGCTTCCGATAGGCCAAAGACGAAAACGCGATGCGGTTATGCCGCTGACACCAAGGCAACCGCTGCAAATTCATCGGTCGGCATTACGAGCCGTGATTGCCATAATGATGCGTATTGCTGTTTTGGTATGGCAGTGGTTTAAACATAGATTTTGGCCGTTGTTGAGAAGGGGCTCGCGACACGGCGGTGCATTGCTGGTGCGCGCTTCGGCGGTAACAGGACGGAACATGCAAACACTGGCAAAACAGGGTTGGCGCAAGAAGGGCCAGGCCGGAGTGGAACTACAGGAGTCGCCAGCGGTTGGATTGGTGGAAAATTTGGCTATGAGAGGGGTCAGTCTACAGGTAACCAGTTGGCCCAGGCGTTTGGGGCAAGGTCTTATGAGCTTGTGGCAAAAATTGCCCGGGATCAGTAAGATATTTGCGATTATCACCTTGATACTGGCTATTGTTTTGATAGTGGCATTAGTGTTACTGCGTGGTAAGAGAACAGAGGATGCGCAAATACAACGGGCCAGCGAGATATTACACGAAGGACAGACCAAGGAAGCGGCCGCGGAAACGGCTTTGATCTATAATAATCGCGATCAGGCTACGAATTTGTTAAACGAGGCATCACAGCAGGTAGCACAGCTGAAGGAGATGGGGCTTTATACTGATGAGACAAAGGCGTTGGACGAGGCAGTGTCTAGTGTGACTGATCGTCTGCAAAAAGTAATGAGGGTATCATCAACCGATACCAGGGTGTTGGGTGACTTCAGTATTATTACCGGTAAGCAGGCATTGAATAAAATGACATTGGTGGGTGACGCGCTATACACCTTTAACCCCGAAACCAATGAGATTATACGAATGAACGCGGAAGGCGCAGTTGATAAAGTAACCGACAAGACAGAGGGTATCGGATTCTTTACCGACGCCATTGGACAAGAGGCTGATAAAAATATAATTCTACTAACTGATGCACCCGGAATTACGATATTCGATACCAAAGATACAAAATTAAGCAGCCAGGATATATCTTTTTCTTCGACAAAACCCGACATTAAAACTATCGCGGCGTATGGCAATCGTCTTTATGTTTATGATCGGTCGGCAAAAAATATTTTCAGTTTTAGTAAGACGTTAACCGGATACTCGTCGGGTACGGCCTGGGTGGATGATAAAGATTTTCCGACAGATAATGTTGTCAGTATGGCGATTGACGGCAGTATTTACACACTACATCAAGAGGGCACAGTGAGAGAGTTGTTTAAGGGGAAGCAAACTAATTTTGAGGCGGAAAAAGTCGAACCGAGTTTAGCCGGAGCGAGTAAAATTCTTACCAGAGAAGAGTTTAATAATATATACATATTTGATCTGGCTAACCGACGAGTGGTTATTATGGACAAGAAAGGCACTCTGCAACAACAGATTATGCTGGATGTGGCGATGCAGGTGACTGACATAGCGGTGGCAAGTGACGAGAAGACTATTTACGCGCTGGATGGAACGAGGGTGCTGGCGGTACCGCTGGAACAATGAGGCGACGCTTTTCGCGGCATTTGCTCATGGCGACACCAGCCGTCGCTAAAGCTATGGCCGGCAAGGCACTTGTCCGCCCCAGCAGCGAACTGCGCTCGACTCAAGGCCTGCCACCCCGCCTAATTTTTGCTGCGGCAAAATTTAGGCGGGGACCAGGCTGGCAGGCCTTGAGACGGTCGCTCATGAACAAATGCCGCGAGCGTCACTCTTTTATAGTAAGTTATTGGGCTCACCCGCTAATAGAGAAAAGAAAATTACGTATTCGGTATTTGCTGGAGCTGTTCAGGAGAAAGGAAAATTTGTTGACCGGGTTGAATATGGCCTCGCAATATCTTTTGGGCAACAATGTATTCCACTGTGTTCTGGATGAGACGGTTCATGGGACGGGCACCAAGTTGGGCGTTGTAACCATGGGCGACCAGATAACCAATTAATTCGTCCGTGGCCGCTACGGTTATGCCGTGGTTTGAATCCAATTGTTTATTTAACTTACGCAACATTAAGCGGGCGATTTGACCGATATGGTCGGGAGAAAGCGGCGTGAAAGTGATAACACCGTCAAATCGGTTAATTAGTTCCGGCTTAAAGATGTTTTTTTCCAGAATGTATTCTTGCAGTTGCTTGTCAAAGCCGGCGGGCAATGAGCCTTGTCCGACGGCTTCATGAATATATTGCGCGCCGGCATTGCTGGTAGCGATGATAATGGCATGGCGGAAAGAAACCTGGTGGCCGCGAACATCGGTGAGCCAGCCTTCGTCCAGTACCTGCAGAAATAGCTGTTGAACCGCCACGTGCGCCTTTTCGAATTCGTCCAAGAGTAAAACAGTGAAG
>JAUYKA010000032.1 GCA_030698495.1 bacterium | reverse complement strand
GAGGCTGTCAGCCAGTTGCGCCGCATCCAGACTGTCATCAGTAATGGTCAGCGTTACCGCCGCGTTCTCGGTCCCCGAGTTAGCCACCGTGATTAAGCTGCTCCCGGCATCGGCGATAGTGGCCACGTAGTTGCCGGTGGTCTGGGTGGTCAGCTCCACCGCGTCATTGGCAATCGTCAGTCCCGTGCTGCCGTCCGTGTCCAGCGTGCCGGTGACATCGCCGGTAAACGTGTGCCCGGACAAAATGACGGTGCCATCCGCATCCGGCAGCGTCCAGGTGCGTCCGGCCGCTTCTGTTAAATCTGCAATCTCCAGTGTCCCATCGCCGGTGGCGTCATTAAACACCAGATAAGTTCCAGATGTGCCGGTAAAACAGTCGCCGGAAGCGCAGTCGCCTATCGCCATAACTGCACCAGCACTTTCAGCACTCACCCAAGCCAACACGCCGTCTGTTTGGGCAGCCAAAACATAATCATTGCCGGCAATAGGACCAGCCGGCCAAGTATATTCTACGCCGGCAACAGATATAGTTCCGGCTGGACCAATAACAAACGGTGTAGCGTCACCCGCCTCATCGTTAACTACAAACGAGTTGCCGCTGCCAGTGTTGGTTATAGTTAGCACTTCCGTACCATCAGCAGTAATAGTGGTGGAAGCATCCAGCGCCAGTGTATTAGAAAGTTCCGTGAAATCCAAACTATTATCAGTAATATCTAAAGTAACCGCTCCGCCCTCGCTCGTGCCGTTTGCCACCGTCATCACCCCGCCGTCAGCGTTGGCGATGGTCGCCACGTAATTGCCGGTCGTCTGGGTGGTCAGCTCCACCGCGTCGTTGGCAATCGTTGTGACACCATCAACAGCAACTGTAATGTCGCCTGACATGACAACCGGATTGAAGTTGGTACCATCAGCAACCAAAACAGCACCTAAGGTATTGGTAGTCATAAAGAGATCATCACCAGAAATAGTAAGGTCACCGCCTACCGACACATTGCCGGACGCGTTGATAACAAACGGTGTAGCGTCACCCGCCTCATCGTTAACTACAAACGAGTTGCCGCTGCCAGTGTTGGTTATAGTTAGCACTTCCGTACCATCAGCAGTAATAGTGGTGGAAGCATCCAGCGCCAAGTCATTACTCAACTCGGAAAAGTTTAGGCTATTGGACGCTACCTGTAGAGTAGTGCCGGATATCTGCAGAATAGTACCGTCAGGCGCCAACCACGCTGAAGCATCAACGCTTTCGTCCCAGAAAAACATACTATCAGTACCAGGATCAGACAGACTCTGCAAACCGAGATGACTTAAGGCTACCGTCACCGTATCGGTAGCCGAAACAGCCACGTCTATCCCCGCCCCGTCCGCAAAAGTTATTGTATCGCCACTCTCAATGGTTTGCGATGTGAATCCATCACTGATAGCAAATGACTGGTAACCTGTAGCATTGCAATCCTGCCAGGCGAAATTGCCGTTCACGCCATCTGCCTCATAAGTAAGACAATACTCATCAGAAACCGAATTTCCATCCATTAAATCCAGCGTTCCCGTTTCCACCGCTTCCGACTGAATTGTTGTCACCCCACCGGAGGTGATTCCTACATCTCCACTCATTGCCACCGATGCCCACTGGCTGCCATTAGCCAACAATAAGTCCCCATCTGTCGCGGTAACATCGCCCAACTCTGCACCATTAATTCTGGCTACAGTAACAGACGTACTGCCGGTTGACTGTAAAGTCGCGGTAACATCACTCGTTAAAGTATGACCGGACAATATTACGGTCCCTGTTGCGTTAGGCAAAGTAATAGTTTTATCGGAAGATGTGGCATCGGCGGCAGTCAATATCACTTCGTAGTCATCAGCTGTTGCCCCTTCAAAATACAAACTATACGCTTGAGTGTTGCCGCTGGTAAAACAATCACCGCTGGCACATGTGCCTACCGAGAAGATATCGCCGGACGCTCCCGCCTCCGCCGGGTTAATCCAGGACAGCTGTCCCGAACCATTTGTACTTAAAACATAATAAGAATCACCATCAGCACTTGGCCATGTATAAGTCTGTCCATTCAAAGTTGTCGTTCCTGTCACCCCCACGTCTCCATCCTCGTCAACCGTAAAGATTGGCGTTCGGCTTGCCGTCGTCCCTTTGGCAATACCAAATACTTGCTGATTTGCCGTCGGCGTCGTCCCCACCAAAATTTCAAACATTGGCTTCGATGTCGCCGTAGCCGCCGTGTTGGTTGTTTGCAAAAGCAACTGATCCGTCCCTGTCTCGGCATAACTTAACGACCAGTCGGAATCGCTACCAAACCCTAAAGCCGTGTCATCCGCTACCGTCCACACACCACTAATAGTTTCTGCATCAGTATCGAATATTAGCCCTTCAACTGTATTCTCCGTCACTGCGTCAACGGTAGTTAACCCGTTTATAGTGGTAACGGAATCTAAAACCGAATCAAGCGAGAAGGTTGTCCCGCTTAAAGTCAAGTCAGATCCGGCCGTGTAAGTAGTGTCACTATCAGTGCCGGTAATAGTCAGAGTGCCCGTATTCTTATCCAAAGAAACAGTTGTGCTGCCGCTACCCGCCACTGTCAGTATTTCATCCGGCTCGTTCGCCGCAAATTCATCACTGCCAACTTTTACTGTTTGAAACGCATCCTGCGGCTCAACTTCAAGCCCCATGGCCGTATTGGTTATAGTCAAACCGTCAATAGCTATACCCTCGCCTGCTTGCAAATTCAAATCACCCACTTGCCCCTGCAAAGAGTTCACAATATTCGATGCGAATATTCGCCCCGACCCAAGATTTATATCCATCCCGTCCGCCGTAATAGGAGCGTTAAAGAAAGACGGTACGTTTACTTCCAGAAAACTATCCAACTCCTCCGATGTTACCGCCAGCACCCTCGCTCCCTCATCGGGCACGCCCGCAAACTGCAAGCTTGCCTGGCCGCCATCTTCAAACCTATCACCGGCAATCTTAGCCAAAGGTTCGTTCATAAAAGACATATTTCCGCTAAACCTAGCTCCAGACAACCATAACACTCTAGACATTACAACCACCGCCAATACCGCTGCAGCAGATACAGCTATATGTCTAAATCTTACTTTTATAAAAATTTCTTTTTTCCCAGTAACATTATTTGGCTCTATATAAAGCCTCCTAGGTTTTTCATCAACCACACTTACCGGTCGGCTAAAAATAGGATCATGTTGCGGTTTATGAGACCAAGACGACAGCGCCGGCGCTATCAAAGCCTCCGCGGATACGACCGGCAAACCTTCTTGCTCAACACGCTTCGCAACAGTTTTGACTCTCTCTTTCTTGCGATCCTTAAATACTCTTAAAACTCCTAAACCGTATACTCTTTCTCCATGCTCGTTACGTTTAGGAATTAAAAAACCCCTTTCCTCGTACCGACGCAAAGTGCTTGCCGACACCCCCAAAAAATGCGCCGCCTCCGAGATTGAATACGGCTTATTATTCTTAAAATCCTCCAACTCACTGACTGCAAATAATCTATGCCCCCCAGCCGATCTGGAAGACGCTATTAATTTCTTCCTTTCCCATCGACGTACCGTATCAATCGACACAGCCAAAATCCGCGCCGCAGCGCTTATGGACACTAATTTTTCCGAAGGACTACTTTCTGGCATATATCTATGCAAACCCTCCTAAAAATCTATGCATACCTACTTCAACTACTACAATTATAGCACATTTTTGACGGTCAACTGTGTACAAAAATATACAAACCTTATAACCCAAAACTTGTAACTTCTCTAAATGATCAGGCAATATGTAGTAGGCAATAAGCAATAGGCAACCGACACTTTTGCAACATCTTCCTTTGCGTACATATATCCAAGACAACACACCAAACCCCGTATCACTACAACAGATATATACTCCCCTATGACCAATTGTGTTTTGACAATACTATCCACCCAAAACCGCCAGCTATACTTTTATCGCGGTAAACACACCCTTCAACTCAATTAAACTACGTTTTACACAATCCCTCTAGTTGGTGTTGCCCCCCCCACTACCTGCTGCCTACTACTTACTACTAATACCTGAACACATAAAGTATTCAGTAGAAAAATGAGCAAAACTTATGCAAACCTTCTCTTAAAAACTATGCGTGACTTGTGTATATATAGGTATTAGCTATCAATATTCTATTAACAACCAAACCGGAGAGAACCATTACTTATAGACATCTCCACAAACTCATCCTCCAATCATTGTTGACCCGTAAAAAAGAAACCAACCCAACGACAACTGTCGCATAAGTCGCACCGCCGTCTCTTGCTACCTACCGTGTGCTGCTTATTACTACTCATAAAGCAACATAGCGACTATAATGAACACATGAACTGCCACAAGACCTTGCTTATAATGACGGCTATCCTTCTAAGTGTTGTTATGACAACCCCGATAGCTCTTGCCCAAAGTTATCTGCGTGGCCTACAAGGTCTGGCTGAATACGTCAGAATAGAAGGAGAAGTAAACGACGGACAAATAGTGGCCCTGGAACAAGGCAAACACGTACTCGCTCACGAAGCCTACAGTGGCGATGTATATGGCGTAGTAAACCTTAAACCGGCCGTGGCCTACAGCCAAATCGGGCGCGACAACGCTTATCCGATCGTTGCTTCCGGCACAACTAAAGTCTTAGTCAGCGCTAAGAACGGCAATATAGAACCGGGTGACTACATCACCAGTTCCGACGACCCGGGCATTGGCATGAAAGCAACTGAAGCCGGCTTCGTTTTGGGTACCGCTTCCGAAGCTTTCAGCGCCGATCAAGGCGAGACAGGATTAATCTCTGTCGTTATAAGCATCAAATTCTTATCCTCCTTAACCCAAGACAAAATATCACCTCGCGCCTTTGCCGCCCAATTAAACAACGCTCTTACCGTCGGCATGCGCGCCGTGGCTTCCGAACCCAATACCGCCATGCGCTACGCCGCCGCCATACTAATCTTGGTCGCTTCCATTGGATTTGGCTTTATGGTTTTTGGCCGGGCGGCCACTAATGGCATCATCGCCATCGGACGCAATCCCCTGGCCAGAAAATCCATCTTTGCCGTTGTCGTCTTCAATATCGTTATTACTGTTTCTTTTGTAGCCGCCGGACTGGTTCTGTCTTTCTTGGTTCTTGCTCTCTGAAATTGAACAATGGCGGTGTAACGACATCGCTTTTTAATGTAGAATGGAAGAATGACAGGACTATTTTCCTCATCACCCCCACCTTCTTCTTCTGATGACAATATCGAAGAATACGCTCACCGGAAAGCGCGGGCAATTATCGACCAAGCCTCGCAAGAGGCCGCCAAAAGTGTTACCCATATTCAGTCTTTTACTAAGGAACTGGAGGACAAACTGACTACCGTTGTCGATTCTTTGAGCCAGACAATCCAAAAAAACAGCCTGGCACAAATGAATGATGTTATTAGCCAACACCGCCAGGAACTCGATGCCGCTTTAGACGCGGCCAAAACCAAGACTATCGAAGAATTTGATGCTTTTCTTAATCAATCGACTACTCACGTATCATCTCTAACAAAAGTCGCTATCGATAAAATTAACGAGGCCCACCATGGTTTTGCTGAAGCGTTAGAACACCTAAAAACAATGGCCGCCGATACCTCTTCAAAATTACACCAGCAAACCGATGCCGAGGCCTATAAAGCCCTGGAGGCATTCCGGGGCAATTTATCCGCCAGCGCCAAAACAGTAAACGTTCAAGTGGGCGATTATCTCGATAAAATGGAGCAAAACATTACTGTTAGCACCACTGCCCTGCAAAAAAAACTAGCCGAAGATATCTTGGCCATACACCAGCGTTACCAAAAAGATATCGACACCAAAAAGTCGCACGTGCTTAACCAGATTACCACTCAATTAAACGACACTATTCCCCGATTAATAGAGCAAACATTCAGCCGGAAACTGCCTAGTAAAGAACAGGAACAAATTATTAAGGACATCCTTGAGAACATCTCTAGGTCAAACCTATGGACATAGAAGCCTCCCCCTATCACCTCCTTACTGCCGAGCAAGCGGATTTTTTTACTTCGCGGATAAATAAGCTAATAGCGGCTCTATTCCATAAAGACCACCACAATAATAGTAGTGACTATCTTAAAACATACCTTACCGTCGAAGAGTTTTCTTTTTACGCGTCCCGACTACCCCGACCAGCCAAAAACCAGGATATTATCCAATTACTCAAACTGTCGCTTAGCGCCATAGCCAACCTTCCTGCTATTGATGTCCATTTGGCATTTTCTCCTACTCTGGCCTTTACCGAAACATTGCTCGCCTGGCTGGAGACACACGGACCGGGCCCGGGTATCGTACGCCTCAAGGTAAAACCGGATATAGTAGCCGGTATTGTTTTTGGTTACAAAGGTAAATTTTTTGACTTCTCATTAGCTTCTAAACTTAGAGAAAAATATGCCCAGTTATCAGGAATACCGCAAAAAAAATAACGAATACGGCGTTATTGAAGAATTGCGCCACCCTCTTGCCTATGTCCAAGGACTTCCCGGCAGCTCGCTTGGTGAAATGGTTATTATCGAAAATGAAGCAATCGGACAAATCACGGCCCTAAATGACGATTACGTCGAAGTCCTAATCCTCTCCCCCGTAGATATAGTGCCCGGCATGGAAGTTGCCCGCTGCCAAAAACAGCTTTCTATTGCCGTCGGTCCTCACCTGCGCGGCCATGCCATCAATCCTCTTGGCGAATCTTTATTCGCCGATCAACCCATTTCGGTCACGCAACAAGAAGAAAGGGTTATCGATATTACCCCTCCGCATATCAAAACCAGAAGAACTATTACTAAGCCTTTTTATACCGGCACCAGCGTTATTGATTTACTGCTCCCCCTAGCGCAAGGACAACGAGAAGCTATCCTGGGGGATCCCACCACCGGCAAAAGCTCGTTCCTGCTCACCACTATCAGAAACCACGCCGAAACAGGCATCGTGGTTTACGCGGCTATAGGCAAGCCTTGGAACGATATTAAAAAGATGTACAATTATATTGTTCAGAACGCAAAAAAGGAAAATATCATCCTCGTCGCCGCCAGCGCCGAAGACATAATAAGCAACATTACTATTACCCCCTTCACCGCCATGACCATTGCCGAATACTGGCGCGACCAAGGAGAAAACGTCCTCGTTGTCTTTGACGACTTGTCCAGTCATGCTAAATTCTACCGGGAAATAGGCTTGCTGGCTCGCCGCTTCCCCGCCAGAGAGTCTTACCCGGGAGATATTTTTTACCTGCACGCCCGCCTCTTGGAGAGAGGTGGCAACTTCTTTCACCCCACCAAGAAACAAGAAGTTTCCATCACCTGCTTACCGGTTGTAGAAACAGTCAAAGAAGATTTCACCGGGTACATAGTATCCAATATCATCAGTATCACTGACGGACATTTATTCTTCGACGAAAATATTTTCAGTCAAGGACGCCGCCCTGCCATTAACGTCCCTCTTTCCGTCACTCGTTTAGGCGGTCATACCCAAACAGCTTTAACCCGACAGCTGAACCGAAAGCTAATCGTCTTGATGAACAAACACGCCGAAGCGCAAAGCTATACTCACTTTGGCGCTGAGCTTCCGGAAAATATGCAACGTATTCTTGACGCCGGAGACTGCCTACTAAACTTCCTCTCCCAACCACTTTTTCGCACCATCCCCTATCCGGTACAAGTTATATTCGCCTCCATGATCTGGTTAGGCTGGCTTAATAAAAACAAAGCCCAGGTAGGTCAATGGAGAGACAACCTGGCAGAAGTCTATCAAAGCCAGACTCAAATAAATAATTTATTCCAAAAACTAATGTCTATCAAAGACCTCGATGCGTTTGCGGCGCAAATGAAACAACAACAAGATTATTTATTGTCCCTATGCCAGTCAACCACGAAATAGAAGAGGAACTGTCGTTTACCGCTAACCTCAACGGCTTGGTATCCACCTATGAAGAAATTGCTGTTATGCGCATCGAACGAGTAAGAAACAACGTATTAGCCGCACGCCAGTTTCGCAGCGGCTTAACCCAAGTGTTCTCCCAAGTACGCACTTCTCAACAGCAAGAGATTATCGCCGTACTGCAAAAAACAAAAACTATTGCCAGACAAGCAGCCGTACTTGTCTCCACCAATACCCGCTTAGCCGGAGATATCACCTCGCGCACCTCCCGATCTTTCATTAAATATGTTTCCCAGCAATCAGTCGACCCTGTTATTCTCGGCCAAGTTGGCAAAGAACATTTTCTCTCTGCCTTGCCGGATAGAAAAATTAAATTTTTCCCTCTACCCGCCGGCCAGCCGACAATCAAAGAATTGCGATCTTTGATAAGTTTTTTACTGCCCTATCAATCGGTAATTGTCTTCTTCGGTCATTTTGAAAATTTAGTTACTCAAAAACCCGCTACCGCCGAATTCGGAGAAAAAGATATTTTGAAAAAATATAAACCGGCTAAATCCAGATTCTTCACCCTTCCTCAAGGAGAAACTTTTATATTTGAACCCTCTCTGGAAAAAATCACCTATTTCTTCAACAACCAAATATTTTCCGTCCTCCTCCAACTAACCACCAGCGAATCCTGGCTGTCTCTGCTTGGCTCTCGCATCACTGCCATGGAACAAGCCTCGAATAATATCAGTAAATATCTGAAAGTACTTCGCCTGGAAAAATTAAGGCAAGATCGCCGGCACCGTAACCGCAAACAGCGCGATCGTTTGGCCGGTATTTCTTTGTGGGAATAGCCGAATATATATTTTGTTATACTAAATCAATGAAACCCACTGGAACAATTACCGCTGTCAACGGACAAATAGCTAAAGTTTCTTTTTCGGATCACCGCCCCACAAGACATGACATCCTAATGGTTGCCAAAGATTCGTCTATTCTCCTTGAAGTAGTATCATCCATCTCACCCCGTCTTTTCTTTTGTTTTATTTTAAACCCCGAACACCAGCTATCCCGCGGAGATAAAGTTCAAAACACCGGCGCTCCTTTAATGATCCCTGTCGGCCAAGAAGTCTTGGGACGAGCTTTTGATATCTTCGGCAATGCGCACGACAGTGCCGACAAAATAAAATCCAAAAACTATTGGCCGCTTTTCGATCATCAAATTCAAAGCTTAGCCGCGGTCGAAAACCCCACCCAAGTTTTAGAAACGGGTATTAAAGCTATCGATTTTTTTACTCCCGTTTTAAGCGGCGGTCGCACTGCCTTCATTGGCGGCGCCGGCGTAGGCAAAACGGTAATCCTGACCGCCATCATCAATCGCTTGGTTGTCCAAGCTCATAAACAAAAAAACAAGGTGGCTGTCTATAGCGCTGTCGGCGAGAGATCACGCGAAGCCCAGGAACTCCGGGAAGAATTGGAACGCGCCAAGGCCTTGCCCTTTACCAGCATTGTTCTGGGCCAGATGGGTGAAAACCCCGCCCTGCGTTTCCGCACCGCTTACGCCGGCGCCACCATCGCCGAATATTTCCGAGACAAAATGGCAACGGATGTTCTTTTCTTTATGGATAATATGTACCGCTTTGCCCAAGCCGGACACGAACTAGCCACCCTAATGGGGGAAATTCCTTCTGAAGACGGCTACCAACCCACCCTGGCTTCCGAAATGGCCAATTTAAATGAACGCTTAATCTCTACCCAAAAAGCCAGTATTACTTCCTTTCTGGCGATTTTCGTGCCTTCAGACGACCTGACCGACCACGGCGTGCGCTCGGTTTTCCCCTTCTTAGATAGCATGATTATCCTCTCCCGCGAAGTTTATCAAGCCGGCATCTTGCCCGCCATTGATCTGCTCAAATCCATTTCCAGTGCTCTCAACCCGCTAACTATCGGCGACAAACACTACCAAAGCTATATTCAATCCAAACAAATCCTGGAAAAAGCCACTGATTTGAAACGTATTGTTTCGCTGGTAGGCGAAGGAGAACTATCCCAAGACAATCAAAAGATGTACCTTCGCTCGCGGCTTATCACTAATTTCATGACCCAAGACCTTTTCACCGGCTCCATGCTCTCCGATACCATTGGCGAATACATTCCCCGCCAAGAAACAATTGACGCCATTTACAACATGGTCAACGGTAAATATGATGACATCAAGCCCGACGACTTGTTATACATTGGCAGTATTAAAAATCTTAAAAAACAAGCACGCAGTAAGGCCGCTGAAGCCATCATAAAATCACGCAAAGAAGCGTGATACAAATAAGTCAAAGGTCAAAAGTTAAATGTCAAAGGTCGTTTATTCAAACCCAATATAGACATCCACCTTATCGCGCCGGCAAGAAATGATCCCCGATTTTATCGGTATTTTTTTAACGCTCTTATTCCCCTCTTTAATGACAACTTCGTCTTTTATCAAAGAAATAAAGCTGGCATGACCGGGCAAAACATCAAACGGGCCGGTATCATTCTTGGCCGTAACAGACATAACACGCCCCTCAAACGCCACCCCTTCCGGAGACACAACCGCCACCATCAAACGCTCTTTTTGCGCCATATTTTACCTCACAACAAACTGCTACCTTTCCAAAGCTCTAGGGACTGGGTGTAACTTCAGAGTTAGCATTAGTATCGGGTGCCCCACCCACTGGTGTAGATGCAGGAGTTTGCGTACCGGGCGTTGGACTGGCAGTCTGCGTTACCCTTACCGGCACCACGTCTAAAACAATATCCCTCTGCGCATCATACAAAATCGCCCTCTTCTCCGTGATGATCAAGTTATCACCGTTCTTGGCCGCTTTATAAAAATCATTATTCGCCTGCAGTTTTTCCACGTCAGTGATGGTAGCTACCGTTGGCGCCGGATCGTTTGGCACATCAATATGCTGCCGCACTTTATTCAACACTTCTTCCGCTACTTTTTGGCCACTATTCTGCGTTGACTGACGCAACTCCTCCAGCTGACTAGCCGTGCTCTCTAACTCTTTTTGCGCCGAACGTCTCTCTGTCTCTGCTCGCACCAGCAAAGCCGCCACCGCAACCACCGCCACAATTAATAATAAATTAAACAAAAAACCCTTCCTACTTCTTTTTTGTTTTGGCTTTTGCACCGCCGCCTGCTTGCTCGGTGTAATTTGATTGGAATTAATTTGGTTATTCATATGCCTAATATTATCTCGAATCCACTACTACTGCAAACCACACCGGTCGAAATAAGTGGAAAACTCAAAAATTGCGCTTCTTACAGTCCCAACATACAAAGACTGGGCTGTATTTACTTAAAAAATCAACGCGCGTAATAATCCTCCTCATAATCAGCACCGTGCTCCCCATCCGTGCATTCGCAAGGCGTCAGCTCCTGCCCGCGCTTAAGACAATCTTTATCCCGACAAACACCCGGCTGATCCGATTCCCCACCGCATTCCGTACACGTATAATGCGTCATGGTAATTTGTATTTTAGTATCTGGTATTTCGTATCTCTTAATAATTATCAATATAACTTGATTTTTTCCCCTTCTCAAGACAAGCTACAAGAAATACGTCATCAAACAAAAGTTTGAGAATTGTAAATTGTAAATTGTTTTTACGGGGATGTGGCGGAATCGGTAGACGCGCAGCGTTCAGGACGCTGTGGGCATTCGCTCGTGAGAGTTCGAGTCTCTCCATCCCCACCCCTCCGCTCTTCGCCGATACTAAAGAGCGACGGGGGACTGCCAAATCAATTTGACAACCCACCACCCTTCTGCTAAGCTATTATATAGATTTTCCTTCAAGTGCATCGCACAACACGAAAGAACACGTTCTAATTAACATGGATTTTCGCGTTTTCCGATTCTAAAAGACCAATTTTACCAGCCGCGTCTTACCTACTTATAGTGGCAGACAAGACATAAATGCCAGCATAACTGCGTTTAAACTCATCTTTTTTCCCAATCGTTCACAACGCAAGGTATTTAACCTGAATTTATTTTTATTCTTAATAGTCAATATTAAATTTAATGAACCAACCTAGTAACGCGCAGCGCCCGGCGACTTCTCGTCCCGTGCCGCTGCCTCCGCCTGTTCCGGTTAGAACAAACGCTGCCCGGCCACGTCACCAAGCGCCGGTACTTAAACAATCAAACAACAACTTCCGCCGTCAATCCGGACGACCCAACAACAAACACAGCGGGCGCCGCGGCTCCCACGCCGGTGTGCATTTCGGACCGCCGCGCAGTCGACACTTACCCAGTGCCAAACAGCCCCCGCGTAATCCGGATGCCATGTATCTCCTACCTTTAGGTGGCTTGGAAGAAATCGGCCGCAACTGCAGTGCCGTCGAATATAAAAACGACATCGTCATCATCGATTTGGGACTAATGTTTCCCACTGAAAACATGCACGGCATCGACTACATTATTCCCGACATTTCCCCCCTGTACGGTAAAGAGAAAAAAATCAAAGGCGTCATTGTCACCCACGCCCACTATGACCACTTTGGCGGCGTACCTCATCTCTTGCCTAAACTCGGCAATCCCCCCATCTACGGCTCGGAATTCACCATGCGCCTAGTGGAAAAACGCCAAGCCGATTTTCCCAACTACGCTAAGCCTAAAGTAAACGTAGTCAAACCTAATCAGAAATTCCGCTTGGGCGAACTTGAGCTTGAAACTTTTCACGTCAACCACTCCGTTCCCAACGCCTTCGGCGTAGTGGTAAGCTCCCCGGCCGGATCCATTGCCTTCACCGGTGATTTCAAGTTTGACTCCAATCCGGTTAACGATCTCCCGGCCGACGAAGTTCACATTAAACAATTGGGCGAGAAAGGCATCTCTGTCCTTTACACCGACTCCACCGGCGCCGAAAGAGAGGGCCACTCTATCTCCGAATCAGTCATTGAAACCAACCTAGAAAAGATATTCGAGGCCCACTCCAACCAGCGCATCATTGCCGCCACCTTCTCCTCTATGATCGATCGCCTGCAGCAAATGATCGCTATCGCCGAGCGTTATGGACGCAAGATCGCCATTGACGGGTATTCCATGAAAACCAACGTGGAGATTGCCCGCGAAATAGGCTTCATGAAATTACATAAGGAATCCCTCATTACACCGGAAGAAAGCAACAAACTTCCTCCCGGCAAAGTATTGGTGCTGTGTACCGGCGCCCAAGGTGAGGATAACGCCGTCCTTATGCGTATTGTTAACAAGGAACACAGAAGCCTTGAACTGCAAGCCGGCGATGTGGTTATATTTTCTTCTTCCGTCATTCCCGGCAACGAGGCTTCCGTCCAAATGGTAAAAGACCAAATCTACAAACAAGGCGCCGAAGTCTATCACTACAAAATGATGGATATTCACTCCGGCGGACATGGTCATCGCGATGACTTGCTCCACATGATTGAACTGACTCAACCCAAATACCTCATCCCCGCGCACGGTTACTTCAGTTTCCGCGCCGAGCACGCTAAGCTGGCCGTTAACCACGGCTACCCGCGCGACCATATTCTTCTGCCCAGTAACGGCGAAGTCATTGAAATAACACCGGACAAAGTGCGCCTAACCGGCGAAAAGTACGAAATCGACCACATCATGGTGGACGGCCTCGGTGTCGGCGATGTCGGTAATGTCGTTCTGCGCGACCGACAAATGCTCGCGTCCGACGGCATGGTGGTGGTTATCGCCACCGTCGACGGCCGCACCGGTGATGTTGTCGGCGAACCCGATATCATCTCCCGCGGCTTCATCTACATTAAGGAACAACAGCAGCTGATTAAGGACACACGCCAGCAAATCCGCAACATCATCTCCAAACAATCAGGACAAAATCACGGCGGGGAACCCAACTGGACTCACCTTAAAGCCACCCTGCGCGACTCCGTCGGCCAGTTTCTCTTCCAGAAAACCGAGCGCCGCCCGATGATACTGCCGGTTATTGTTGAAGTCTAGCAAACTAAAAAGGCAAAACGAAAAAGTAAAAACTACACCATAAAAGAACAAAGACTCACGAAACAGTCTTTTTTGCTTTGCGTTGTTGTTTTTCCTTTTTCGTTTTAAGTTTTAAGCTTTCTTGCCTTGCCCGCCTTCTCCCAATATCGTACTGTTTAAGCAATGACTAGCCCCCAGAAAAAAACCATTTTCTCCGGCATTCAGCCCTCCGGCACTCTGCACATCGGCAACTACTTAGGCGCCATTAAACAATGGGTAAGACTGGCCGCCGATAACACCGGCTATTTCTGCATTGTTGATGAACACGCCATCACTGTCCCCTACGAACCAAAAGATATGCCCGAGCGCATTTTAAATCTGGCAGCGACGTACTTGGCCGCGGGCATTAACCCGGACCAAAGTATCGTCTTCGTCCAATCCCACGTTGCCGCTCACACCGAGCTGGCCTGGCTTCTTATGACCACCACCCCCTTCGGCGAGCTCGCCCGCATGACCCAGTTCAAAGACAAGTCAAAACAACTTAGCAAGAAAAACAAAGCCGGCTTGCCGGCCATAGCCTCCGCTGAAAGCGGAGCGACGGCCGGATTGTTCGGCTACCCCGTTCTTATGGCTGCCGATATCCTTCTTTACCAAACCCGGATTGTGCCCGTCGGCGAAGATCAGGTACAACATATTGAACTGGCGCGCGACATTGCCCAACGCTTCAATAATCGTTTCGGCGAAGTCTTCACCATCCCCGAGGCTAAGATTAATAACAACACGGCGCGAATCATGTCCCTGTCCGATCCGACTAAAAAAATGAGTAAGAGCGACAATACTAAAAGCTATATTGCCTTAACAGATTCTCCGGATGAAATCAAAATCAAGATTATGTCAGCCGTTACCGAGACCGATCCTGTTTTTTCCTTTACCAAAAGCGGACCGGCCGTCAAAAACTTACTGACCATCTACCAAGCCTTTAGTGACGAAGAACCATCAGCCATCGAGGCCAAGTTCAACGGCAAAGGCTACAAAGAATTCAAAGAAGCGCTTGCTCAATTAGTCATCAATCAATTATCCCCCCTGCAGCAAGAATACAAAAAACTGCGTCAGAGCGACGATGAGCTGCGTATCATGTTGGGCCGAGGCAAACATCACGCCGAACAATTCGCGAATACTACCTTGCGTGACGTCAAAGAAAAAATGGGACTATTGTAAAAACACTTGAACTTGAAAAAGTGGCCGAACTCATCGCTCGACCACTCAATAACCTGATACTATTTCACGGCAATCTGCCCCGATGACACCGGCTCAACCGAAGGTGGCGCTTTTCCCTTAACCCGGCGCACCTCCAAGCCCTTAACTTGAAAACCATAAGCGGGCGTTTCCTCGGGCGACGTCCACACAAACAAAATAGGTGACTGCTCGCCTTTTTCCCACACATCAAGCCGCATACGGTATACCCGGTCATAACCGTATACCAGCTCGGCCATGCGGTATGACGCTTGCCAATCAGGCGGCTGTCCCACCTCCAGCTGATACACACCTCCCTGATAATCAGTCGGCACCAATGCCCGCTGGGAGGACGGCAAAACAGTCCACGTTGCCAACACCACCAAACCGAAGCCGGCCAAAGTATACAGGCCAGCCAGCCAAAGAGCTTTAAACCATTTCATCTCGACCCCCTTCGGCGAATGCCTTTAGTGAAGTTCCTCTTGAGAAATGAACCAAACTCACCGTAACTCAAGGTCGGCAAAAAATCCAGCCGGAAACCTACCTGCCCTATTCCTTAATCAACTCTTCAATCTCGGCTCTTTTTTCCGCTAACAGTTGCGGTGTGTTCGCCTCCATATTCAGCCGCAACAAAGGTTCCGTATTGCTCGCCCGCACATTAGCCCACCACTCGGGATAGCTTATCGACACACCATCCAGCTCCAATATATCCGCGTCGCTGAACCGCTCTTTTATTCGATTCATAGCTCCTGCTTTATCGGCCACTTCAAAATTAATTTCCGGGGTTTTCACGTAGCGTAACAACGGCTCAACTATTTGCGATAGCGGCTTGCCATCTTTCTTTAATGTTTTAATTATCGCCATCAATGCCAGCAGCCCCGACTCGGCATACCACGGCGTGAAATAAAAATGCCCGGACAGCTCTCCGGCAAACACCGCACCCGTTTCCCGCATTTGCTTCTTGATATTGGAATGCCCCACCTTACTCATTACCGCCTTACCGCCCGCCGCCTCAATAGCCTCTTTAGTCGCTCGCGATGAACGCAAGTCATACAAAATAGTCGCTCCCGTCTGTTGGGCCAAAACCCGCTGGGCAATCAACGCCGTGGTAATATCGCCGGGAACAGTCACGCCCTGCTCGGTACCGAAAAACACCCGGTCGGCATCGCCGTCAAAAGCCACGCCCAAATCAGCTCCGTTCTCCTTAACCGCCGTATGCAAATCGCGCATATTCTTCTCTTCCAAAGGATTTGCTTCATGGTTGGGAAAACTCCCATCCAGCTCCCAATACAACGGCACCACTTCTCCGCCAATTCTTTTGAAAACATCATTCAATAATAACCCCGACATTCCATTACCCGCATCCGCTACTATCTTTAAACCTTCCGCCAAACCATCTTCGCAAGCCATATCCAAATAAGCTTTCTTTATTGATGTATCTTCTGACACATTTCCTTTCTCCGCTACCTCTTGCCACTGTCTCTTTTTAGCCAAATCACGAATATCATACAAACCGGAATCGCCGCCTATGGGAATAGCTTCTTTGCGTGTCATTTTAATCCCATTGTATTTACCCGGATTGTGCGATGCCGTCACCATTAAACCGCCGTCAACTTTCAAATAATGCACCGAGAAATAAAACATGGGCGAAGTTGACTGCCCGATTTTTACCACATCCGCCCCGGCCTCCGTTAAACCGCGTACCAACTCCGCTTCTATCTCGTCTCCACTCTGGCGCATATCCCGCGCCACCACTACACGATCAGCTTGCGTGTACTCAACATAAGCCCGACCGATATGATATGCTTCGGCCGGATCAAACTCGTCCGGCACCACACCGCGAACATCATAAGAACGAAAAATATCCGGATTAAACATAATATGAAGTAGTTAGCAAATAAAGGTATATATAAATAGTATCCGAACTTTTATTAATGACCAAAATAATTTATAAATTCCGTAATTTATATATTGATTAAAAATTTTAAATTAAAAATTAAAAATTGGCTGTATTTACTTACAGAATATCTTCCAGCCTACTGGCTAATATAAAGTCATTTTCCGTCAACCCCCCAGATGAATGCGTCCACAACTCCACCACCACCTTAGTGCCGGAGAAAAAAACATCAGGATGATGATCGGCATCTTCCGCGATCGCCGCCAAGTCGTTGATAAACAACATCGTGTCCATAAAGCTGGCGAACTCTAACTCTTGTCTCAATTTTTTATCATCAATCAACTGCCAAGATGTAGTCAGCTGTTCTAAAAATTCCCGTACCTCGGCCTCATCCAACAAAGATTTAACCCCTTGGCACGGCTTCGTTTTTCTATCAATTAACTGCATTGTGGAACCTATTGTTAATCCTTGCCAGTTTTTCCTACCAATGACAAGAGCTTTAACAAGAGTGGATAACTCATATGAAAAGATATGATATAGTATGAATATCGTCCTCTTTATCAACGAACCGACTTACTCTAAGGGTCGGTTTTGTTATATACAACCACTCGCGAAAGGAGTCTGATATGTGCATAACCGCTCTCGCTGCCCTGTCGATTGAAACGATTGATCGGATGGATTTCCTTGATCTTCACGAAGTCGCCGATCTTTATAACTTCAGCGATGAAGTCAAACACCTTAGTCTACCCCACCAAGTCGACGAACTCCGTCAAAAAGTCAAGGCTAAGGCCAATCAGCACAAAACCGAAGCCTACGCTAGCGTCTGGACTGAATAGCGCCAATACCACAGCCTCGCTCGCGCCCTCCCCCTTCACCTCGCGGTGAAGGGGCATTTTTTACAATGAATTCTTTTGAGTTTTATGTTGCTGTTTTACCTTTTTCGTTTTTAACTTTGCGTTTATACTATAAACATGCCTGCCTCAAAAACCGCTCGGCGCTGGACTATCAACTTTGTCACCGGTGCGTTTGCTATTGCCCTGGCCCTCCTTTATGTATTGGTACTACGCAGTATCGCCATTCAAATTACTCCGCCGCCGCAACCCCTGCTCGAAGCTTACCCCGATACCAGCACCCGAGAATCCTGCCAAGCCGCCGGCGGACGCTGGGTTCCAGAAACATCCGCTAAAAACGCACCACAGCGCCTGGACGAAAACTCTCCAGCCGTACCGTCTGCCTACTGCCAGGGACCACTAACAATTGATCGCCAGCGAGAAGCCCAAACCGAATCTAGCCGTCAAACCACTCTTTTTGTTTTTGCTATTGGTGGCGCTTTAGCTGTAACCGCCAGTCTCTTATTGAAACAACTTAAACCGGTTGCTCCCGGCCTCATGATCGGCGGTATTGTCGCCTTTTTTGTCGCCGGCACTCAAATTTGGATGATGTCACCCGGCTGGGGACGACTCGTCACTATTATCGCTATCTTCGTCATCTTAATAGGCGTCGGCCTTTACGCTTTCCGCGAACAAGATATACACAGTAATTAGCTAATCAAACGCTCGCGCCGCCACACGATACGCGCAAAAGTCGCAATCTTTACCAGATAGCGGAACCTCCTCACCCATCAAACACTTCTTGATATCAGTTAAAGCGCCTTCTATCCAATCAGCACTGCCCGTGTACGGCAGCACCGTCACATCAAACTCCAGTTTACCGTCAAAAGCTTTGCGATCGGTGCGCCCATTGGCATAAACGAAATAACCGGTATTGGCCACTTTAAAACCGTTCTGCCGCAATAGCCACTGATACACTTCCATTTGTCTCTTGTAACCGATCTGCCACGGCGCATCTATATTAACTTCACTCTCCTTGGCCGTTGATTTATAATCCACCACTATCAGTTCCCCCTGCGGATTAACCCAAACATCATCCACCGCGCCGGTAATCACCAGGTTGGTCGCTTTATGCAACGCGCGCACCCCTTTAAAATTCTCCCGCCACTCATTCATCTTCTCGTGCTTAAACGGCACCGCATCTATCTTATAGGCTTCCATTAACGGATGCTTACTCCCCCGCGCTCGATGCCAATCAAACTCTTTCTTCAACAGCGTATCCACCGCCGAATTCAAATTAAACGGGTATCCCGGCGGCCGCCCCACCCCCAGACGCCGATCCATATAAAAACATTTTGGACATTCCATAAACAAATCAATCTTTGATCGACTCAAATTAAATGAAGCCCTGCTATCCGGATCAAAAATATTCCTTGTCCGCTTGGCGTTGTAGTACTGCGACATTACCTTCTAGCTTACTCTAATAAACCGATAAAAAAGAAGAGCCGCTCCCGTAAAACAGAAGCGGCTATTGATTGCTTGTATCGACTGGCCCCGAAGAAATTCTACCCCCCGTAGAACGTCTTGAAGCTGATGCCCGATCTTTCGCCGTCGCACAAAAGTATCTCGTCCGGATCAGGCGCTTTATCAAGAGGAAGAACCAATAAGTCATCAACCTCCTCTGTAGTCATCAAATCACTCCTTCCCGGCACCCGCCACACAGGATCACGCTCCACGTCAGCGCGACTAGCAACTTCCGTTTTCCCGTGCTTCTCCATCGACACCTCCCAATGTTGAACCAAAGAACATCAAAACACAACGACCATATGACATAGTATGAATATTTCCAATAAATGCAAGGGTGACTTTCCCCCAAAACACTAAATCAAGCCAAAAAGAAAATCGCATACCCCCGATATGCGATTTATGGCCGGGCAAAACTATCATCTGTATTTCCCGGCTGTCTGCTTTGACCGGTTTTCGCGTGAGTCGTTGTAGCTGCTCGACTGACTGACCAAGTAAGCCACCACTACCATTGTGACTACGAGCAACAACGCCCGCACTGCCAACCACCCCCAGTGAATTGTCCCGGCCTCCATATTCTGCCCTTTCCTGCAAAAGGTACAAAAAACATCCCTGACCCACACATACTACACCCACTCACCAGTTCCCTGTCAAATTATCACCCCAACAAGAAAGCACCCCGTACGTCCGGGGTGCTTTCTTTAATAATTCAGTTCCAAATTACACCTACTTACGACCTGGCCTTTGTCAGCCGCCGCCACCCTTCAAACAAAATCAGCACCGCCGCAACCACGGCAATACCCGCCACCAAAAGCGCCGCTCGGACTCCCCCGACAATTACCACCAGTTTTAAATACAATCCGCTGACCAGAAAAACCGCGCCGACCGCTGCCGCAACTGCAGCCAAGACAAACATCAACACTGCCGTTATTAAATATTTTATCCTGGCCACCGCCCGTTTCTTACCTATCGCCGCCAGTGACAAGCCCCAGTACAAGCCTATCCAAGCGGCCGATTTCACCCATGTTTTCATATTAAGTCTTTTACCGCCGCGGCATCTTTGAAACTGCCGCACCAATCAACACACCAATAGCCGCCGCTATTCCCACGGCCGCCCAAGCATTGCCGTTCACTAACTCGTCCAGCTTTCTCCCCTTCATGGTCGCCTTGGCTTGTAGCTTATGCCATTTTTCTTCACCATGCGCATACATATACCTGCTTGTATCCTCCGCTAATTTTTTAGCGTCACGAACAATATCGTCTTTGCTGGGTTCATTCATAAACATAGTTCTCATCCCCTTTCTTTTAAATTATCTATATCTCAAGCCTTCCTAATCAACACGTCTCCGGCAAGGGAAATTACCCCCTAAACAGCCAGCAACTGTTGCGCTTCCGCCCGAATATTACCCAATGATCGTACCGCTAACCCCGTCTTCCGAGACAAACTAACACTGTCAAAACGCAGCAAATCTCTAACTAAAACAATGCCGCAGCGCGCTAACTGTATCCAAATAGCACTGGAAAGTGACGGCAATACCGTCAACGGATACAGTTTTTTGCTTTCTATTAACTGTTCCAACCCTCCGCTACCAGGATAACGCCAGGCAATCACCCGCATACCAACGCATTTGCAATACATAACAGCGTCCTGCGTCACCTTAGTATTAGTCACCACCCAAGCGCCGGCCAGCGGATCGCCGACATGGCTTTCGTCCCACTTTTTCTTCACATCTAAAAAACGAGCGTAAACATATAGCGGCACCTTTATGTCCGATCTCGTCCCCGGTTGATTATGATATTTACATTCAATTAAATAATTTTTCTTTTCTCGCCGGGCTAATATATCAACTTCGTGCTGTACACACTCACCGGACATTATCTGGCCCACCTCGGCGCCATAACCGTGCTCCCGCAACACCGCGGCTATATACTGTTCAAAAGGATATCCCGTCGGTCCCATTTTCATAATTGCCCTTTTCAATGAATAGCGCGCCGCTAAGGCCGGTTCATGCTGCTGCAACCCCTTCACCACCTGCTCATATATTTTATCCGAGCTTACACCCGGTTTTATCTTTTTCTGCACCCGCCTGGTAATATCCATGGCCACTTCCGACGATGCACCGGCTCGCAGACTCGATGAGTGTATCTTTTCCTCCGAAAACGGCTCCTTATTTCCTCTGGCTTTAGTTATATACATACCTACTTCAGCCTAGCATAGTTTACTTGGCAATACAGCGCGTCCTCCTTGCTTTTTATTAATGCCTGTGCCATAATAGCCGCTCGATTGGTTCTTTTAACATCCCCACAGTAAACCGCTATACCAAGGAGAGAAGCATGTTGGTCTTAAGCCGTCAGCGGGATGAGAGCATCATCATCGGCGACAACATCGTCATCACCATCGTCGATATCCGCGGCGACAAAGTCCGCCTCGGTATCGAAGCGCCGTCGGAAATCCCGGTGCACCGCCGAGAAGTGTACGAGGCCATTCAGCGCGAAAATCTTCGCGCTTCCCGGCCCGACCCCAAAGACACCACGGGCCTAGGCGGACAAAAACCACCATAGCCAACCCGTAAACCCACCAAGGACGCGACTTAAACCCCCGCGTCCTTTTTTCACTCCCGGCCAAAACCAGTCACCACCTACTCCAACCTCTTTTATCAATAACCACCCCATTATGCAGCTAATAAGCACTGCTTTTGATAATAAAACTACCATTCCGGCCCGCTATACCTGCGACGGCCAAAACATCAACCCGCCGCTGGAAATAAAAGACGTTCCGACCGGCGCTAAAAGCCTGGCCATTATTATTAACGACCCCGACGCTCCTTCCGGCAATTTTATCCACTGGGTTATTTGGAACATTAATCCCGCTACCGCAATCATTACCGCTAACAGTACTCCACTAAATTCCATTCAAGGACAAAACAGCTCCGACCAAACCGGCTACACCGGCCCGTGCCCGCCTTCCGGCACCCATCGCTACTACTTCACCCTGTATGCCTTAGACACCACATTTGATCTACCCATAACAACCAACGCCTCCGACCTGCAAGCCACTATGCAAAATCATATTTTGAAAGAAGCGCAGTTGATGGGAACTTACCGGCGACAGTCTTAATAAAGCAAAATCCTCGCGTGGTCGGACCACACGAGGATAATTTTCACGATCCGTGAAATTGTAGGGTACAACACTTAATTATAGCACTAATATAGATTTTAGTCAAGTAGAATTTTGCGCTACTATAAATACATGTACGAGCGCTACATAAACAACGACGATCATAAATGGGTCGAAAACTTCCTAACAGAGATTCAAAACCAAATCCCCGACCAGCGTGAGCGGGCGCGTTTTCGCGGCCTATTAGACACCAACAACGTTCACGACCTAGACACCGCCCGCCAGTTTTTCTCCGCCTATCAACAGGGTCATCAAGTCTTGCAAGACTACCTGAAAAATCGCGCTGACCGGGAAAAATCGCGCGAACCAATACCGCCGCAGTCTCCGGCCATATCCGAACCGGAAGAACCTCAATTACCAGACTCTAAACGCCGCGCCGCCTAAAGAATAAAAAACCGCGCCTTATTTTTATCTAAAGCGCGGTTTTTTCCTGCAGACTAGTTGTTAAGACATTTTTTGTTCCTCCGGTGTCGATAGAGCGCTCCATGCCGCCAAAATCACAATCAACGCTCCTACAATGATACTATTCCACAATACCGCCATCACTCCCGCGTACCCGATTATAAACGGCGCTACTATCATCCACAGTCCCAACACCAGATTAACCCAGCTCGGCCATGCCGAACGATAGCCTTCTCCCAAAGCTCTCATGCCGGCCAGTAAAATTACCAAGACCCCCACGATAATCGCATTCCACAAAGCCCCCGTCAACAAAGAATATCCCAAGATAAAAGGTGACAGCACTAGCCACAACCCTACCAACGCATCCAGCCCGCTGGCTGTTTTTACGCTCGTTCTAGCCTGCTGCAAAGCCATTGCCATATTTATCACCCCCCTCCTTTGCAATATTACTGATTTGTACTTCCAATATGCCGTTTTGCCAAACAATTTAAAGGTTTTTTGCATAAACCCCTGTCAGCAGCTACTGACAACAGACACAGCCAAAACAGCAAGTACAGTGAATACAGCAGCTGTATTTACTGAATTTACTGTTCTCGCTGTATTTACTATCTAACCGACTTATATCCCCCCGGCACTCCCTGTTTCGATAAAACCACCTGCCACAGCTGAATACTCCGCGCCCGAAAAGCCCCGGCGCAGGACAATAAATAATAACGCCACATCCGCCTGAACCGTTCCCCATACTTTTCCTTAAGTTGCGGCCAATGACGCTCGAAATTATCATGCCAGGCTAACAACGTCCAGCTGTAATCCATCCCGAAGTTATGCCAGTCTTCAATTATAAACTTTCCTTCCACCGCTTCGGCAATCAACTTAGCCGACGGCAAGGCTGAATTGGGAAAAATATATTTACCTATCCAGGCATCCGACGGTCCGGCCGTCTCGTTCCGGCCAATCGTGTGAAGCAAACACAACCCGTCATCATTCAAACACCGCCGGGCCACCTCCATGTAAGCGTCATAATGACGCGGCCCCACGTGTTCAAACATCCCCAACGAAACAATCGCGTCGAACTTCTCATCCACATCCCGGTAATCCTGCAAGCGACTCTCTACCGGCAAACCGGCGCACAACTTATTAGCCAGCTCTAACTGCTCACGCGATACCGTTATATTAACCACCGATGCGTGATAACGCTCGGCCGCGTACTTGGCGAAACTGCCCCAGCCACCGCCGATATCCAGTACCCGCATACTGTGCTTTAAACCTATTTTTTTACAGATCAGCTCCAACTTCTCTTCTTGCGCTTCTTCCAGCGTGCGCGCTTTCTGCCAGTAACCACAGGTGTACACCATTCGCTTATCCAACATCATCCTAAACAGATCATTCCCGATATCATAGTGACGCTCGGCAATTTCAAAAGCCCGTCGGCGGGGCCCCGTCATGTAGCGCTGCCACAAAACATGCCAGGCTATCCAAAAATTCATTCTTCCCCGCACCCGCGCTTCCAAATCGGCTTTACTAACACGGTACATCAGCTCATCCAGCTGCTCGCAATCCCACCAGCCGTCCATATATGATTCACCCAGTCCCAAACTACCCTCCCTTATCACCCGCCCATAAAAATCGTCATCATGAACTCGAATATCCCACGGCCGATCACCGTCAATCTTAACATCAATCTCCGCCAACAAAGACTTTACTAAATCAGATAACATATCAATATATTATCCCTGTTTTTCTATAAAACATAAACCTAAAGGAAACTATGAATAAAATTTCCAATTTCCATAGAATATTCAAAATCAATTTCCAAACCTGACCACTATTTCATAATTATTATTCCCCTTACTTAGCTAGAAGAAAAACAGTTCCGTCGTTGTGTTTGATTATTGAAAATTGGTATTTATATGGAAATTGGGAATTGAACATTGAAAACTGATTAAAAAGCCGGTCTCGCCTAAACAGCAAAACCGGCATCCTCTTTTACGCCAACTGCCAACCCAGCATCTCCCCGGCCATGAACGGCACGACGCCATGATAACTCGCGGGTATCTGCCACGGCTCCCGCTTCAGCGTTATCGTATCTTCATTCAGTGAAAAGCCGTAGAACCGCGCCCAGAACTCCGACGTGAACGCCTCCAGTCGGTGCAGTAGCCCTCTTTTCTCAAACTTCTGCACCAAGAGTGGCATCACGAACGGCTCCGTAAACGTACCCAGCTTACCCTTGGCACATTCCTTAAGCTCTCTCATGTGCGGCGCACTGTCCGATACAAAAAAGAACTTCGGGTTGCCGCTGCCAATCGCGCTCCACAACGCTTCCCGATCCGATGGCCGCTTGGCGCACGGCGCGCACACATTATGCGGCTGGCACCCACCGCTAATCAAGTCATCCAGTGTCATACACAAATGATGCGCCGTAATTGTCCCCGCCACATTTTCCGGCGCCTCAACAACAAACTCAACCCCTGCTTTTGTTGTCAAGTGCTCAACCACAATCCGCAAGCGTGGGAACAAACGAATAGTCTCGGCAATCGTCGGCAGATACGCCTCCTCGCGATCCAGACAGAACACGCCCGGCTTCTCCGGATGCACCGACAGGATCATGCCCACATCCCGCATGGTTGCCAGCACGTTCTTTTTAGTTAGCAAATCCGCGAGACCATTGTCAGAGTTTGTACTCACACCATCCGGTATGTGTTTTGCCACCACAATACCGGCCGCGTGAGCCTCCAAAATATGTAAAGGAGTCGTCCTTTCCGTCAGAAAAAGTGTTACCACCGGCTCAAAGTTCAGACACCCGGCTTCCTTGGCAAACCCTAAAATCTGTTCTTTGTACCCAGCGGCAGACGCCGCCGTTTCGGTTGGCGGCTTCGTGTTGCCCATACACACCGCCCGGCCAAATTGCCGCGCCGTGTACGGCACCATGAAACGCAGCAACTCCCCAGTCTCCAAGTTCAGATCGCGCAAATGCACGTGCCCGTTGTCCGGCCGTCTCTGTGTATACGTACCCATAATCTTTCTCCTACGCTAAAACTGTGATTGCAAACTAGCACGCCGCCAAATCCATCGGCCACAACACCCGCCGCCTTCTCTCCCAAGCGGGTTTTCTTACTCTAGTAATCGCCGCATAGCGTCGCTTCACATGACTGATCACCCGCCGCACCTCCCACGGTGCCAGCATGGCAATCGATCCCAGCGATATCGCACTGGCGCCGGCACGAATCAGACGATCGGCATCACGGCAACATAACACTCCGCCGCCGCCGATAATCGGCACCGTCACGCCGATTTCCAACAGCAACTTGATGTACTGCTCTATAATCGGCAACAGCGGCGCGCCCGACAGACCACCTCCTTTGTATTTAGCCAGCGGTGAAATGTCCGTACCAAACAGGCGCATCCAGTCCACATATCCAACCACCGGCTGGCGCCACCACGGGATAGTGTTGGTCACACTAATCGCATCACAAGCCAGGTGATCCGATATCTTCTTCACCGCCTCTGCCGGCGTGCATGCGTTCAGTTTGATAATTAGGGGCACATCAAGCTCCGCCGCAATATCTAGCAAATACCAGGCCTCTCTCACCAGCGCCATCAAATCCAGACAAACATTCGGACAGGAAATGTTTATTTCAATCACAACGGGCGAGCGCCAACCGGGCAGTGCCGTTTTCAGCCGACGCACGATGCGCTGCATGTCAGCCAACCGCGCTTCCATGGTTTCCCCCAGCGCCATAACCGAAATCACCAGCGTCTCGGGCCACACCTGCCAGCGTCCATCCGCCAGTACTGCGTCTAATGACGGGCCGCTTAAACCAACCGAGTTAAGCGCCATACGCCGGACCGGATATACTTTAATACAATCCGGAAAACGCTCCTTTGGTTGCTTACCGTCTTCGGTCATTCGCATATTGCCCGGCTCATTGTAATCCGGACCACGCCGGGAACCCCACGTAGCCGTCTTGGTAAACAGCGTCGCCCCGTCCCAGTTCAACCCGAACGGCCGAAGGTACTTATGGTACCAATAGCCATCACCGAAAAGACCTCGCGCTCCCGCCGCATTGCCTACACGATTAATTCCAATTCCGCGTAATCTCAACTTCATATCACTATCCTCCATATTCAATTGCCAAAAGGACGAAAACCTGCGACCTTGCCCAAAGCAAAGCCTCCTATTATATTCTACCTCGCCCCAAAACCGCAAACCTTGAATTTTTACCTCCCGCACGCCACCTGATCAAACTCATAGACACTTACCCGCCACTGTGTATCGTTCCTGCCCAGCGTCTTTTTCTCAAACATATATTTAAAATACGGCGACCAGTCGGCATCCTCTTCTATCACCGTAAACCAATTTAAATCATCATGATCAACCACATATTTAATATCATTATCGCACAACCAGCGTATCTGCTCCTCTTCGGATAACTTCAGCTCATACTGGATAAATTTATACTGCTGATACGTGTGCAGCCGGTAAATCCCGCTCCCGTTAGCATAATCAACCTCTGCCGCCTTATTGCCCGCATATCTCTCCAACTCTTCCGCCGCAGCGGTAGTAACATAATACGGCGCTGCCGGAAAATTATGCTGGTCAATAGCAAAATCAAAATGAGTTATATCGGCCGCACCCAACAATGCCAGCCAAAGCGCCAGCGGCGCCGCCCATAACGCCAGCCGCCAACGCTTTGTCGGCAACGTATCATTTTTTTCAATAACTCCCGCGCCTGCCAGCGGCAGCAGAACCACTGCCATACCCAGAGCCAAAAACGGCATCGCCTGCTGATAGTGCTTGGCCTCCGGATGAAACCAGGTGGCAATGCCCAATTGCGACAACAAGACCCCCACCACTACCAGCCCGCGCCACCGCCCCACCCGGATTATTTCCACCGCGCCTAAAATCATTGCCGCCAGCAGCACCATATTCATTTCCTGGGTCCAGTCTTTTCCGTGTCGAAATTGCCACCAGACCAATGCTGCCAGCGCCGCCATAGCCGCCGCGATTGCCACCGCATCTCCCCCATACCATTTCCGCATCACCACCGACAACAATCGTCGGCTCACACGCCAGCGCTGCGCCAAATATACCAGCAGCAAAGTGCCGAAAATCAAAGCAACCTGCCCGCCGGCGTTCAACTTCATTCCCGACGCAGAACTGGGCAGCCACACATAAGACAGCGTCCAGACCATGCTGCGTAAATTGCCGTCTAAAAAGGCATGCACACTATCCGGCTCCGCTAAATCTGAACGCCCGAAGTAAGCGCTGGTTAAGGGATTACCAAATTCCCGATAATTCTCATAGAAATAAGGCAGCATCATCACCGCCGCCGGCAGCACCGCCAGCACCAAACACCAAGCAATTTTCCGCCAAGCCGTTCCCTGCCGCCACAGTCTCACTGCCAACACCGCCACTAATATGGCAATAGGAATAAAAGTCTCCTGCCGGGTAATTGCCGCCGCGCCTAACAGCATCCCCCACAGCCAAGCCTGCCGCGGCGTTTTCACCCGCCACAATAACGCTATGCTCATCAGTAATAAAAAAGCCAACAGCGTATACGGCCGCGGCCGCACGCTGGTCACTACAAAATTAGCATTAATAAAAAGCAGCACCGCCGCCAAACCGGCCACCAACGGCCGAAACCCTAAAGCCCGAGCCAACAACACCAGCGCCCAAACAATACCTGTTGTCAGCAACACCCCTAAAATCCTTCCCCACAACAAATCCGGCACTGCCTGCAGTAGGGCCGGATAAAGCAACAACAGATAAAAAGGCAAATGCAAACTGCCCGCCAGCGGATTAATCCCATGCGCCATCCTATAAGCCGCCGCCAGATAATAATAAGCGTCGCCGCCCACCGCGCCCGTCAGAAAGCGGATGACATTCAACTGCAATACCGCACCCAAAACAGCTATTACCCCGATTAATAAGTTCGCATATTTTCTGCTTGTCTGCGCCGCCGCCAACAGCCAGCTCCCCGCTAATGCCAACACCAGCGCCGCCGCCAACAACACAACTTCCCGCTCATGCGCCAGCCCCCACTGCCACAACACAAACGCTTGATTAGTCGAGCGATAATAGCCAAAAGCAATGTCCTGCTCAATAAAAACTCTTTCCTGCGCCGTTTTAACACCTCCCTCTATCGCGTCGCCCTCCGTCAGACGCACGGCATACGGCGCTTCCAAACTGGCCTCGGGTGCCGATAAAGTAAGCAGTATTTTCTTTCCTTCCGCGTTCCTGATCGGCTCAAAACTAAACGGCAGGTAATAGTCATCCTTCACTTCATTACCCGACACTTCCACCGTACGCAGCACCTCGCCGGAATCCATATCGCTAATCCGCAAAACAATCGGCGCCACCGGCGAGCGATGTTTAAAATCCACCACTAACACATCCACTCGGGAAAGCGTTTCCGCTTCCGGCACAAACCACTGGCTCACTTGCGCCTCGCCGGCAAACGGCCGGTGCCACTTCCACTTATCCACTCCCACCGTCTTCGCTACCGGCCAATCCGCCGGAGCAGATAACAACCACCAAGAAATCAGACCGCCGACAATAACAAGTCCAATAAACAGCGCCAGCCAAGTTTTAATCAGTCGTTTCATAATATTTTAATTACCACGATCCTCCCCCTCCGCCACCGCCTCCGCCACCGGAAAAACCTCCGCCACCGGAACCGGATCCGCCCGGCCTGGATGCCAAAGCCGATGACAACGATTTGGAAAAACCATCCACGTTGGCCGCAAAAACGGCTGCGTTAAACACACCTGCTCCGTGATACCAACCCGGCTGTTGCGGTTGGTATCCCATTTCCCTAAAGGCCTGTGCCAACTTGTCCGTCACGCCGAAAACAATCGCGTAAGGCAGTACCCGCTCAAACAAACCCTCATCCTCCAACCATCGCGCCCGATATTTCTCCGTGCCACTCACAAACAACCGATAGCCCTTCGCACGCTCGTATAGTTCCCGTCCCAAACCGCTCTTGCGCGGCATAAACGGTGCTGCCAGTGCCGCAACGACCGCCGCTGCAGCCAAGCCAATCCCGGCCCCCAGTAACAATCGCTGCAGCCAGCCAATATTCCCCACGCTATTTAGGGACAAAAACACCAACACTGTCCCGGGCACCGCCAACCCCGCCGTCAACAAAAATGACAAAGCACGCACCCGATCCGGCCGACCAGCAAACAACTTTTTGCGTACCATCTCTTCGTACAACTCGTCTTTCACCTGCTCCAAATCCTTATAAAACTTATTCTTTAATTCGGACAGCTTCACCTTATTACCATCATCAAAAAGACCCTCCAACAATTTATGCTCGTATTGCAAAAGATCCGCCGACCCCTTATCCGTCCGCCCGAATTCATAATCAACACTCCCGAACAACCACTTCTTGGAAATTTCTGTAATTATTAAATATCCCCGTGCCGCCAAATCAACAATAGTCGCCGACACATCCAATGTATCCGCTTTCTCATCCATCAACACACCAATCTCCGCCGGCCGCAACCCATTCGGCGATTCATACTCAACGGATACCGGACGTCGATAGCCAAACGGCAAAATTTTTTCCGCTAAATTTTTGTCACCCCCCGGCGAAGTCACGCCCGGTAAAACGGACCGCGCCCAATAACGATCCCGCCCGTACTTCCACCAATGCCGCACTAACCAGCCCGCGCCAATTAACCAAACTAGCCCGGCCGTCACCAGCGTCACCGGTGCAAAAATAATATCAGCTAAAGTTGGCGGCGCTGCCACCGTTAAAATCGGTACCGCGCCCGACTGCCAGCCGACAGCTACCGTTAGCCCCTCGCCCGCCGCCAAGCCAAGCGCCGCAACCGTAACCTTATGCTCCGCCTGCGTTAAATCATCACATTTTTCCTTAGAACCATACACTCCTTTATAGCAAGCCGCCCGTAAAACAGGTACCGGCACTGTCACCGTCGCCCGCGCCTCATTAATCGGCACTTCCCACTCGTTGCCGGTTACGTTCCAATAAAGCTCGTCAAATCCCTCGTAAGCCCGCAGGACTCCCGTGACCGCATAGCTGATTACATAATCATGTTTGCCGCTGATTGTCCTGTCAGCATCGCCAATCTTTATACGCAAATTTGCGCCGTTAGAAGTTGTATCCACCACGGCCGGCGTGCCATCCTGTATAACGGTGATATCGGTAATACGCGTATAACTTTTACTGCCGTTTTCTTCTTGATATGTCACCGGCAAATCGCGATAAATCCCGTGCTTGGACAATAAACCAAAATCAACCGCGATGCTTTCCGTCACCGCCAGCACCCCATCTGGCTGCACCGTCAAGTCACTGTCCAGACTATTTATACGCCAACCCTCCTGCGCCCACACAGACACAGCGCCGCCAATCACCGCGGCCAATACTATGCCTAAACAAATAAAACGCTCGAATCTCATTATACTTTTAGTTTATACGTTTGGCCGAAAATGAAAAACCGCCCGGGGTAAAAACCTCGAGCGGGAAACATCACACAGTCTATTGTAGCTCACGATAAAGCCACATCAGATACGCGTACAAGTCAGTTAGGCTCGCCAAGTCGCCCTTCGCCTGATATCGAACAATCCGGTCAAACTCCTCATCAACCCATCTTGTCCGCGGAAACGGCCCCTCCCCTTGCGACCCGTAACACTCGCGCCCCCAGTCAAACGCAACTGGCCACATCGGGACCACCATCAGACGTGAAATGTGCTGGTTGGCCATTGACTTGACAGCGCCCAGCATGGCCCGAAGAGCGTTATGCACCTGCGTCACCGCCAGTATCGTACGCCAGCGCTTGGTCATTGCTAAATCCAGAAAATCGTCCATCTCCGTCTTGGTGTTATGACCACAACCGGAACCACTTATAACCTGATCACCAGGTACTCCTAGTACCTTCAAAACACCACGCCACACCTGTGGTCCCGGATAACCGGTCCCACCTTGTCCCACATCAACCCCGCAATAACCGGGGATAATCACCGGCGCTCCTGTCTGCCGATACAAATCGGCTACCAATTTCAACACTCCATCGTCGTATGGTGTCGGTGCCCCCTCATCCACAGCCCGCCCCCAAACAAAAATCGCGCTGACCTTTCCGCAATGAACCAACCGGGGAAATCTACCGGACATCAGACACATACAACGATACAACTGCAAAGTGTCTAGCATCACAAGTCTCCTTATTGCAAAAGAACCTAAGTCTCGCTGTCCTCTGGCAGCAACTTAAAATTGTGCACGACAAACCAGCCAAAGTCAAGAACGCCCAAAGAGCTTAAGCGCCTCAACCCCCATGTAAGCCATTTCTCCTTGTCCTTGACCCCTTAACCATTTAACGAAACCTGTCACGTAACTACAGACGGCATTTCATTCCTCCATTACCGGCGACTTATGAGATTGCTCTTTCCGAAAAACTGTCCAGCCAGAGATGGCAGCATAGAAAGTGCCCGTTCTTATTTTCCTGTTTACTCCAAGCAATCTTGCGGGCAGCTTGCTTTTGTTTCACCACGATCAGGCTCACACATACTGTTGCCACATCCCGTCTCCTTAATTTCACCCTCTTCTGCCAAAGCAGCTTCCTGCCCTTGTTTTCCACTATTCTCCAGTTTCTGCTTGTTTATCCCATTTATTACTCCAGCCATAACAGTCAATACCAGAAAAATCAAACTAACGGCGCTAATCGCAGTAACAATTTTTCTATTCAACTTCAACCTCTCTTCTCGGCCATCAGCTGATTGTATTTCTGCCATCTCCTTTACTGGTATGCGCTTTAGCTTGGATAACCAGCCATATTTAACCGCCCCGATATAACCGGCTAAGACCATTAGTGAACCCAAAAAACCAAAGCCAAACAACATTCCCGGCCATTGTTTTTTATCTGTCCTTGCGTCCTTTATAACTGCATTGCCAGACAAGGGCTGATTGATAATTGTTGCCTCCTCGACTGGAGGCTCTTTAATCTCCTGACATTCAACCGCTGGTGGCATAGAGCCCTCGAACGCTTCAAAAAAATAAACAGACCCGCCAGTTCCAGCCGCGATATATTTTCCGTTGGCCGCAATATCCACTTCCTGCACGTATTCGTTAAAATCAATACTTTTCGGTACCGCGGAATCCCGCGGAAAAATATGCAGCTTGTTATCAGTTCCGCCAGCAGCTATAAAACTGCCATCCTCGGCAATATCAACTCCTCCCAATGACACATTAGCGACATTCCAGTGAGCGATGGGATTGTCTGAATCACGGCCGAAAATAAAAACATCACCTTTGAATGTAGCTGCCCCGATATATTTGCCGTCGGAAGTAAAATTCAATGCTCTGACCGAGCTTCGATCGGGCATAGGCGCTTTCCAGACCGGCGTACTTGAGTCCTGGAAAAACAGAAACACTGCCCCGTCATTAGACTCGCTGCCGACGGCCGCATACCGGCCGTCCCCGGAAATTTTTGCCCGGTGCACCGGCGAATCCTTTGTCAGCATCTCGCTTCTTATAACTGGTTTATTTGAATCTTTAGAGAAAAGATAGAATCTCCTGTCAGGACAACCGGTCGCGCCGGTTATAAAACTGCCGTCATCAGATAAAGAAACATCATGCCAGTTTCCTTCGGTGTGATACTGCCATAAAGGCGCTTCACTTTTCTCATTCCACAAGATTAAAAGATTAGTGTCTGGGAATGATTGATAGCCGTCAGCCGTGCTCGATACCCCGCCGGCCGTTCCCATCGCCATATACTTGCCGTCTTTGGAGATAGCTGCATTATAGGCATTATTAGTTCCTTGATAGATCCAAAGCGGTTCGTTGCTTTTATTGTCAAACAAGATACCCCTGCCACCAATTGAAGCAAAAATTCGGCTCCCGTCACCAGAGATATCAATCCCTCCCTTTACATCCCCGGGACGTTCTCCCGGACCTTCATACACCCAAATAGGATTATCTGGTTTTGAGGTATCAAAAAGATAGATTTTTTTGTGGGTTTTGGCAGCTAAGTATTTACCATCATCACTTAATGCCACCCCGCCGACCCACTCGTCTCCAACGTCATAGGCCAAGATTTTTGTTTGCTGACTGGCATCCACCACCGCAATTTCGTTTTTTTCAAAGGCGCTGTTAAACAATACCGGCCCGTTGTCAGGCGAATCAATGATATTACTCCTGGCTTTGCCGAGACCATTGGACGCTTCAAAAAAGTAGAAATTGGAACCCAGTTTTTTAGGCACATATTTGTAAACATATTTAACGCCCCGGAAATAATCACTGCTAGCCGGATCTTCTTTCTCCATGTCATACATCTGACCGTTAAAATATATTTTCACATATTCCGGCGCTCTGCCCTTGTCATCCACATAAATTACCGAATATGTATACCTTTGGCATACCGGCCCCCAGTTCGGATAAACATGGCCGTTAAGTAATTTAGGATCGTCCGGCGTCGCCGGCAGCTTGGCAATATTCTGCCCCGACGGCGTATCTGATTTATACTCGGCTAACAATTCATTGGGAGTGGCAAGAAATCCCAAGAGACCCACAATAAACAAAATAACCAAAAATCTAGAAAGATTCACCATTACTTATATTTTATGCCCATTGTCCCAACTAACCAAACCTGTTTGTGCTATTATATAAATAGACCCTTAATCGTCCTCCTGAACTGCATCTGTGACCATTTCTAAAAAAATCGCTTGGATTCTTTTATACCTGGCAGCGTTTATACCGGCCGCCTTTTCCCTCTATTATATTACCGTTAAAAATTTACCGGCCGCTCTTATCTCATATGCCATTACCCTGTCTCTCTACACCCTGCTTGTTTTTAAAAACCTGAAATTCTTAAGTTCAGTGTCATTCTTTTCTCTGGTACTGGTATCTCTGCTGATTAACGGCATCACCCTTGACAGCTCTGACAATAAAACCGGCGGTATTTTCTCCAGCATCCTTGACGAAAGAATCTCCATGTTAATACTGTCGTTATTTCTATTTTTTCTCCTGGTTAATTCAGTTTTTTGGGCCAGAACAAAGCAAGGTGCCAAAAAACTCATCGCGCTGGTTGTTGTTTCTATATCTGTTCTAATGAGCGCTATCGCCAACCCTTCTTCTTTTTACCAAAACTTTGTTTATACGCGAATCAATCTGGCCATCCTATTAATTTTTGGTATCTATCTGTTTGCTACCAAAAAAAAGTTGCTGGGAAGTTTAGTCGTTTTTCTGTCCATCGGCTCGCTTCTCATTAGTGCCAAAATGTTCCAAGAAAAGGTCTACTATCTTGACGACCGGGAACAACAAACAGTTATTGCCTACGTCGATCCGATGGCCAAAGAAATGTTTGGCTATTATAACCAAAAAGACTTTGGCAATTTTTGTAAATACTGCGGATTTGTTTTAAGGGAACTGCTGAAAAAAGATCCGATAAACAACAAGCGGGATTTACTCGGCCCCTATGTTCACATTGACGAACCCAGTCAAGTCATTCGTAAAGGCGGCCGTTATTACGTGGAATATCCGACAAAATTCCAAAATGCGCCAAACTTGGCGTACCTGACTTTTGTCACCGAAGGCATATCTTCCGAACCCATCCTTTACGGTTTCGCGATTTCCGAGAAACCGGGGCAATATACCCAAGAAGGGTTTGATATGGAAAGAAGTGAATGAGTGAAAGAAGAATAATCATATTTACCTTTAGATATAAATTAATTGATCGGTCGCCAATACTTATTAAGCATTTCCCCCCTTATCCTCTGAGTATCCCCATGGCTCAACATTCCTAAATACGACGCTAACGTAGGCCGCTCGGAATTAACCGCCAACCGCCGCTCCATTCGTTTCTTTGTAGTAGTCCTTAATACGCGATGATTAGGAAAGTGGACCCAGCCCAAAAAATCCACACCGGAAGCTAGGGTCTGAATCGAAACCTTGTGGGGATGAAGAGACAATAACAAACATTGTTCTAAAAAGATTTGAATAAATCTAACTTGTCTCTCCAGCAAATGATGGCTATTTGATAGAAAAACAAAGTCATCAGCATAGCGGATATAGTGTCTTGCTTTAAGTATGTGTTTTACGTATTGATCAAACTGATTCATATAGATATTGACCAATAGTTGTGAAGTAAGATTTCCCAAAGGCAACCCCGTCCTTTCTTTTGTTGAAAAGCTGGTAATAGTTTTTTGGAGAAGCCAAAGAATTTTCTCATCAGGAATATATAAGCCTAAAATATAAAGCAGAATATCTTGGTTAATGCTAGCAAAGAATTTAGTAATATCGCACTTTAATACCCAGCAAGTTTTCGTATGATTGGCACTCACCTGGTTGGCCATAGCAGTCAATCGCTCTAAAGTCTTATGTGTTCCCTTTTTATTGCGACAAGAATATGAATCGGCAATGAACGTGTGGTCAAAAAATGGGTAGAGTTTGCGGTAAATCGCATGATGCAGGACTCGATCCCGTACACTTGCTTTATGGATGTTTCTTGGCTTAGGGTCAGATATAGAGAACGCGTGATATGAGCCGTGTTGGTACGTTTGGTGCGCTAGGTCGAGGTGCAAATCTGCTAAATTATCCATCAAATGCAGGCCAAAAAACTGCACGTCTTGTTTGTTTCTCTTTCCCCTTATAAATTCCTGCCATGCTTCAAGCAGATTTTCAAAAGAGATGATTTGTTCAAAGGTAACTTTGAGCTGAGTACACATAACAATTTATTTATTAAAAACCCAACCACATTATGCCAACGCATACCACAAACGTGACTATTCTCACGAAAGCAACCAGTGCCTATAAGTCCTGGCACGGATTACTAGAAGATATTCCGCGCTTAACCCGCTATACGCTCGGCGAAAAAATCGATGGACTTTTCACCGAGACAGTCGAATTAATTCTTATTGCCAGTTATACCCAACGACGCGAAAAGCTAGCTGTCATTCAGAAAGCCACCCAGAAATTAGATTCGCTCAAATTCTTCCTACAAATAGCTTGGGAATTAAAGGCTCTGAACAACAAAAAGTACATGGAGCTTTCTAATCCCCTAACCGAGGTCGGAAAGATGCTCGGGGGCTGGCGCAAGCAGGCCGAACAATTTATCCAGCCTGCGCGCGATAAACAAACCTCGCTCCCTAAACAATAAGGAGGATAATGAAGAAGTTGCAGGAGACAAACACAAACCGGTTGTCAGGATTCCAGACATTGTCGGGATTACCATAGTTGGCACGCAACCAACGACCATCGTCATCGTGTTCGACGTTGAAGACGTCCAGGTTGCCGTTCGAATCGCGAATGTATAGGATGCCGTCTATTCCACTGCCCCTTGAATACTCTTAAGGCTGAATTGCTTTTGGCATCTCACATGCCCTAACACCCTACACCAAGTAGCTTCATTTTGAGGTGAAGTGTCTGCATACACCGCGCTATCCTAAACCGTAGCCGAGAATATTCTGGATTGTATGGATACTAGCAATAAGCAGCGGGAAGCCGTAACCGCCCACGTTGTCACCTATGCCATGTAAAATTGTAGTAAAGAAAAGAGCCCGATGCAAAACGAATTGTAAAGGGCTCAAGGGGTCAAAGGGCAACGACAACAAGGTCGAAGAGTCTAAGGAACCAAAGCCTTGCAGGAGACAAACACAAACCGGTCGTCAGGATACCAGACACTGACGGGATCACCACCGCCGGCACGCAACCAACGACCATCGTCAACGTGCTCGACGTCGAAGACGCCCAGGTGGCCGTCCGAATCGCGAATGGCTTCCATCGCAATGATGAGCCACTCGTTCTTGGGCTGGTCCAGATACTGTAAACGCAACTGGGGACCAACTTCGGCGGGACACAGCTCCAACCCCAGCTCCTTGGCACGAGCGCAAATCTGATCAAAACGCGCATTGCCTTTGAAGCCGAGTTCTTTCACCGACATCACGACGAGGTCGACTTCCTGCTCTTCGATAGCAACAGTGAAGGCTTCCTTGCCGAGAATGTCGCTTGCCCAGTCGCCAAGGCGCAGATCGTTGTCCTTGATGGCCTGACGGAAATCGTCAGCGGTTTTGAGGCCGGTGCCGAGCTTGATCCGTCTCCAGACTTTCAGTTTGGGAGCAATGGCAGCGACTGTCGCAACCGTTTCTTCGTCCCCGAATTCCACGTTGACTTCGCGGCAGTTGAGAAGGCGCAGAGCGACTTTCATACCACCCAGCTTGTTCAGCAAGGCTTCATCCTGACCACGAGTCCACTCACTGTATTTCGCGACCATGACACATTCCTTTCGCAGGCTAGTTGCCTGAAAGACTAGCTCCTACCCGGAGCAACGGGGCTTTACTACATCGGTAGCAAGCAAGTGAAGAGAGCAATCAATACATCCTCATGCCTGACAATGCTAGTGATTAACAGGCAAGAAGATATATAACCTTACAAAAATTGGCTTAAAAGTACTCTTTATTGGTAATTCTATGGCCAAATACAACGCCCCTCAACTAACAAGTAATCATACTCTTTTTATGATAGTCTGTCAAGTACGATTGGTAATGTGCACACACATATGGCGGTTTTCCCCTAGAGCCTCGTAGGCTTGAGGAATGTCAGCCCATATGCCCCAAACCATTCAAGAAGAACGTTTACGATGGGTTCTGCCCATTGTCAGAAAGGAGGTGAAGCTGAAG
>JAUYKA010000021.1 GCA_030698495.1 bacterium | reverse complement strand
CTGCTCCCGGGGTCGGACTCGAACCGACAACCTAATGGTTAACAGCCATTTGCTCTGCCATTGAGCTACCCGGGATTAGGCTCCAAGCCATGTCGGCTTAGAGCAATTTATACTGAACCAAAATGATTCAGCAATATATACAAAGAACACCCCTCCGTTTACCTATATTATTAGGAAATTTCGGGTTCGTGCTTGTGATTGTGGCTAATTTTGGCCTGTTTTGCAAGAGCGATTTATTGCTTGAAGCAGCCACTGCGGCAGTGCCTTGAGCGGATTGGCAGGCCTTTTCGGCCTGGTCCCCACCGTTGTTTTGCCACAGCAAAATAATGGCGGGGCGAAAAGGCCGGACTTCCTCGGAGGCCGCCGCTGGGGCGGCCGAGAATGAGTGAGAGGCACTGCCGCAGTGGCTGCCCCCTACTCACCCACAATCACCTGTTGTATCGTCACCGGCTGCAGTGGATTATCCCACGCATCACGCTCAACCAACGAAATTTTATCCGCCACGTCCATGCCGCTTGTTACCTCACCAAAGTTAGTGTATCCGCCATCCAACTGCGGCATATCCGCTACCATAATGAAAAACTGACTGCCGTTGGTATCACGTCCGGAATTGGCCATACCGATAGCGCCGCGGACAAACTTGCGATCATTATCTTCATTAGGAAATTGATACCCCGGACCGCCGGTACCCTGCTGCGCTCTCGCGGCCGAATCTTTTGACAGTGGGTCGCCACCCTGAATCATGAAATCGGGAATCACCCGGTGAAATGAGGTACCGTCATAAAAACCCTTCTTGGCCAGCGCCACGAAGTTGCCCACTGCCAACGGCGCCTTCGTTCCATCCAGCTTCAAGGTTATATCCCCCATGCTGGTCTTTATTGTCGCCGTAACAATTTCATTTACCGGCGTAAAAGGCGCACCGTCAGGCGTGGCCAGCGCATCGCCCTGCTCTACGCTCAAACCCGAACTATTGCTGTTAGCAGACGGCTCCGGCGTCGCGGCCTGCCCCGCGGAGTCTTGACGAAGTGGGGGTAATTGAATAGTGTCGTCAATCATACTAGGTGTAACCGTTGGTTTTTCCAAAGATAAATTCGGCTCCGAAAATGGCCGCGTTAAATAAATGTACCCGCCAGCCGCTATTAAAACTAAAATAATTACTAAGATATATGGAGTGTAGCTCATAGCCAAGCATTATAAACAATAACAAAAATATAAACAACAGATGCCCGTGCTGTTCTCGCTGTATTTACTGTATTTACTGAACTTGCTGTTCTAGTAATCCTTCAGCTTCTTCAGCTTATTATGATCCCTAATCTTCTCCAATGCCTTAGCCTCAATCTGTCTGATGCGCTCGCGCGTCACATCAAATTCTCGTCCCACCTCTTCCAGTGTGTGGTTCATCCCGTCCACCAAGCCGAAACGCATTTCCAAAATCTTCTGCTCCCGCGGCGTTAAATCGCTTAAAATTTCCCGTACATGTTCTTGCAACAGCTCCCGCCCCGCCGCTTGTTGGGGCGTAATTGTATCTTCGTCTTCTATAAAGTCCTTCAGGGTTGAATCTTCTTCGTCTTCACCGACAGATGCGTCGATAGAAACCGTCTCCTGGGAAATTTTCATAATGTGGCGCACCTTCTCCGGCGGCAATTCCATCTCCGCCGCAATTTCCTCCGGTAGGGGGTCGCGTCCCAGATCCTGCAACAAACGCCGCTGCACCTGCGTAAACCGGTTAATCGTCTCCACCATATGCACCGGAATCCGAATCGTCCGCGACTGATCCGCCAGCGCCCGCGTTATCGCCTGACGTATCCACCATGTGCCATAAGTCGAAAACTTATATCCTTTGCGATAATCAAATTTCTCCACCGCGCGAAACAATCCCATGTTGCCTTCCTGAATCAAATCCAACAGCGACAAATTTTTCCGCCCCGTGTATTTCTTGGCAATGGAAACCACTAACCGCAAGTTGGCTTCCGCCAAACGCTTTCTTGCTTCCGCATCACCCTGCTCAATCCGTTTAGCCAAATCCACTTCTTCCTCCGCTTTCAAAAGCGGCACTTTGCCGATTTCCCGCAAATACATCTGCACCGAGTCGTCGGAGATGTTGCTTATATCCACAATATTATCCCGCGACTTCTCTTTTTCCTTGGCCGCCTTTTTCGTCGGTAAAGCATCCGGCAAATCAAAATCAATCAAATTTTCCTGCGGTTCTTCAATGCGTATCCCCCGAGCTTCCAACTCCGTGTAAACCGCTTCCAGCCCCTCAATGTTTTCCTCCACATTGGGCAAAGCGTGCATAATTTCTTCTTCCGTCACAAAACCGGCTTGCTGGCCTTTTTGCAGCAAACCCTGCACTATGGAGCTTCCAACCACCGCCTCCGGCACCGTCCCGCTGCCGCGCCGCACCCGTCTTTTGGGTGAAGCCCCACGTTTCACTATATGCCTTTTCTGTTTACTTTCTCCGGCTCTACCGGCCCCCGTTTTACGCTGACGCGTCCGAGGCTTAATCTTGGATGCTTGGCTTCTCTTGACTGCTCCGCCGCCTTTCCGCGCCGAAACAGCCCGGCGCTTTTTTGCGCCCCGCTTTTTCGGTTTTGCTTTCTTTATTTTCTTTCTCACACCAGACATGTATCTATATTAAACAAGTTTGTTATCTATATAAATGGACAATACAACAATACCACGACAAATATCGCCCGTTCTATAACCTACCTCCTTCACTCATGTAAAGCTAGGGTATTTAACAATTTTACGCCAGTCCAACGCTGTAGCATAACTGTATATATAATCAACGACACTCACGTTTACTACAACACTTAATTTTGCACAGGCCTCAAACTGCTTGAACAGCCGCCAGCTTTCTTACTGAATCGCGTATCTTTTTCATCACCGCGCCTTTATCAGTCACCGCCGGATCCGACAGCTGTCGTTGTAATTGCTCTAGTTCCCGGTCAATCATACGTCGTTTCAGCCTCTGCACCAGCCCCGCCGCCTCTGCTTCCACGCTTATTCCCGATACCGCCCGAGCTTCTTCCGCCAACCGGCGTAATGCTTCTGCCAACGCCGTGTCTTCTTCCGGCACCGCCGCCACAATCGCATCAGCTGTCGCCCCTTCAAAATTAGGCAGTTTTCTCTCCATTTGCCGCAAAGATACATAGAGTCTTAACAACTCCGGTTCGCTAAACTGCTCCATTGACACCCCCGAGATCAAAACCGACCGCACCGTCGGCTCGGCAATTAACAGCCCCAGTACATAATGTTCGCCGGTAAAGCGCGCCTTATCCTTGCGCTCGCCTTCTTCAACTAGCGGTGTCCACGTCATTGGTGCCGTCACCTTTCCCAGTCTTTCCAGTAAAACCGTTTCCGGCACATGCAGTGCCGTCGCTATTTCCTGCACCATCTCTCCCTGCTGAACTAAATTAGTCGCTTGCCGCACAAAAGCCAGCATATTCTCTATGATTTCCTCACGATTCTCATCGCCGCCGCCTTGCCGCAATCTATTTAACAAAAACTGCGCCAGAGAAGTAGGCGTACCAATCAATCGCTTCAGCTCCTTCGGATCACGCTTGGCTACATCGGCCGGATCTTCGCCCGCCGGAAACAAAACCGCCGCCACCCTCATCCCGGCCTGCGCCGCTTCGCGCGTTGCCGCCTGCGCCGCTTTCACTCCCGCGCTATCCCCGTCAAAAGCAAAATGCAAAACGTCCGTGTAACGCTTCAGCAGCGCCACTTGTTCCGTTGTAAACGCCGTCCCGGATGAAGCCACCACGTTGGCCACGCCGCTTTGCACCATCATCGCCACATCCATATATCCTTCCACCACCAAACACGGCTCGTGTCGGCGCAAATCGCGCTTGGCTTGATTCAAGTTGTAAACCACGCGCCGTTTTTCGTAGATAACCGTCTCCGGCGAATTAATGTACTTGCCTTCCTCGCCCGTCGCGTGCCATGGCGTTATCCGTCCGCCAAAAGCCACCACTCTGCCCTGCACGTCGTAAATCGGAAACATAATCCGCCCGCGGAAGCGATCATAAATCTTCCCGCGTGCGTTGCGCGCCACCAGCCCGGCCGCCATCATATCCTCCTGCTTATATCCTTTGCGTTCCAACCAAAGCCGTAAACCGTCCCAGCTTTGGATAGCGTAACCCACCGACAATCTTTCCAGTGTCTCCTTTCTTAAACCCCGCTCCAGTAAATATTTTAGCGCTTTCTTCCCCGCCGGCTGCCGCATCAATATCTCGTGATAAAACTTCGCCGCCAGCCGGGACATCTCAAACAATCGCGCCCGCTGGTCATTCGCCGGCTTGTAATCATTTTTCAATTCCACCCCCGCCCGTTCGGCCAGCATCTTCAACGCCGCCGGAAAATCCAGCCCCTCCATTTTTTGCACGAAAGTTATCACGTCCCCGCCCTCGGAACATCCAAAACAATGCCAAATCCCCTTTTCCGGACTGACTATAAAGGAAGGGGTTTTCTCGTTATGAAACGGACATAACCCCTTATAATGCGCTCCGGCGCGCTTTAGCTGGACATATTCCCCCACAATTTCCGCCACATCCAGTCGCTCTTTAATCTGATCAGTTTCGGCACTCATATCTTCAGCTTAAAGCGCAAAACGAAAAGCGCAAAGCAACAATTCAAAACCCAAAAGACCGTCGTAAAAATCTTTTAACTTTTATGTTGTTGTTTTTAGTTTTTCGCTTTGCGTTTTACGTTTCACTCCCCGCTCTGTTTTATAAAACTTACAGGGTTCTTCCACCAACCAAACTTCGTCCTTCTCCATTCTTCTGGTCTCCACCAGCCCGGCAAAATCACCTCGCGCCACGGACCGATGTAAATAGCAAAATGCAAATGCGCATTCGCCCACCAACCATTCTCCGGCGTGTTCCCCGCCGCCACTTCACCGATCACTTGTCCTTTTATCGCCCTCTCACCGATCTTCACCCGCAAATTCGTCATATGCCCATACACGGAATAGAAATACCCCTGACATTTGACCTTTGACCTTTGACATTCGTGCTTTATAACTACAATCCCTCCCCAATTCTTCTTTTCAACGCTTCCAAATCTCACCTCACTCCAAACCACTTCTCCATCACCAATAGCCCGAACCGGAGTTCCCGCTGCCGCCTCCACATCATCCCCCAAATGCCAGGCCAGCAGAAACAGCCGGCGCCAAATGCGCTGGCCGAAACAATAGCCCGAAATTTTATACGGCTCTACCGGAAATTGCAGTTTAGACATCATGTAAAAATTTTACCCCCTCTCGCTCCCCTTTATAAAGAGGAAAAATTACTTCCCCACCGTCTCCGGAAAAAGCATATCCACGATTGCCCCGGCCACATCACGCGGTTTCCCCTTCGTGGGATTATGGTGCAGTGTTATATCCGGCGTGGAATTAAGCTCAATAATACACCCCATTTTTTTCCTTATATCGGACGTTATACAATCAATCCCGACAACCGATGTGTCAAAATGCTTGGCCACTGCCAGCGCCCCGGCTTTCACTTCGTCGCCGATTTCGTCAGTTGCGTCCACTACCGTGCCGCCGGCATGCGCATTGGCCACATTCGACAAATATACCAGCCGGCCCGCTCCGGGCACTGCGTCCCAACCCGCTCCCTGCTCTTCCAACAAACGATCGGCCAAATCCGTTTGCTTTAATTTACGATCATCGCTAACCAAATCATTCCACGCTTCCACTAATTGTCCAACTGTTTTGGTGCCGTCGCCTACCACGTGCGCCGGAATGCGCCGGGCCGTAAAAATATGTTTCTGATCAATAACCAGCACCCGATACTCATAACCATCAATATGCTCCTGACAAATGATTTTATTCTGCCGACTGTTGAATTCACGGGCGTAAGCCAGCGCCGGCACCACCTGTTCCGGCTGGCTGATACCCACCGTTATCCCCTTGCCCCACAGCAAATCGGCCGGTTTAATGACAATCCGCTTATGTTTCTTTAAAAAGTCGATAATTTCCTCCTCGCTATCCGTAAAAATTTCCTCCGGCACCGTAAATCCGCCTCTTCGTAACAGGGTAGTCGTCATAATCTTATTCAAAAAAATGGATGCCGTGACTTTACCCAGTCTATTGTTATAACTGTAATAGATATACTCGTGATGGCCGCTCGTCTCTAAACAAACAAAGTTTGGATTGGCCGGGTAGAAAGACAACGCGTTAATGCCTCGCCTCTGTGCTTCCTCCACAATTAACTTGGTTGATGGTCCGATCTCTTTCATGGCTGGTTAGCTTATCACATATTGATTACTTTGTCAACCCCAGCGCCCAAAACCGGCTAATCCCTCTTGCCCAGCAAGTAATCCAGCATTAACCCCGCAATATCAACACCCGTCAGTGCCTGCGCCCGGGCAAAATTACACGGGAAATTTACCTCGGCCAGATATATGTTTTCTGCTTTATCCACCAGAATATCGACTCCGCCAAACTCCACTTTGCACTCGGCAACAGCCCGCACGGCCGTTTCGCGAATTTCCTCGGAAAATTCCTTGACCGCCACGTTCGGTTTATGCCCCGCGTTGGACCGGAAGTCTCCTTCCGGCGCGGTGTACTCAATGCTATCGATAACCTTATCCCCCAGCACCACCAGCCGCGCCGATTTAACCACGTCAATATACTGCCTGATTACCGCGTCCTGCTTATGCCTCCGCAGAAAATCCACCATCGAAAAAAGAGACGAATAAGTATCAACTTTCATCACACCTACGCCATGACTCGCGCCCAGTACTTTCACAATCACGGGAAACCCGCCCAGATAATCCACGGCCCGGCGCAGTAAATCGCGATTCTTGGGTAAATGGTAAATCGTCTTGGGAATAGGCAGACCCGCTTTCGCGTGCACGGAAAAATCATAATGATAATAAGCATACGTTGACAGAGCTCTGTCAAAATTACTGTAAAAAGTGATTGTGTCTTCCCGCAATAAAAAATTCTCCACCGACATGGCGTCGGAACTTATTGACACCCGGTACACCAAATCACCCGGGGCGATTTCCGGCGGTGCGGTGTAATCAAACTCATCCGGAGAAATTATTTTGAAATCAATTTTTCTTTTGTCACATGCCTCCCGTAAATAGCGCAAAATATTCCGGTTCTTTTCCGGGTAAGTAATGCAAAATAAAGTCATGGTAAAAGTCTTAAGGTTTAGCCTGTTCCGGGAACAACATATCGATAATCGCCCCCGCCACGTTGCGCGGCTTGCCCGCCGTGGGAAAATGATGCAGTACAATCCCCGCGTGCGGGTTCAACTCGATAATCTTGCCGGCTTGTTTGGTTATGTCCGGCGCAATCATGTCTATTCCTATAAAAGGACATTTAAAATATCGCGCCACCTCTATCGCCAGTGCCTTGGCCTCCGGCGACACCGTATCCGTAACATCCTCGATAATAGCTCCCCGGTGCGCGTTGGCCAAATGACACAGCTTCACTTTAACCCCGTCCGCCGGCACGCTTTCCCTGGTTAATTCCTGCTCCCGTAAAACTTTTTCCGCGTCCTCGTCCAGCTTGATATGTCGCATCTCCACCACTTTCTTGTTCCACTTCTCCACCAATTGAGCAACGGTTCTTTTGCCGTCGCCGATAACATGCGCCGGCACCCGGCGCGCCGCGAACACCTTGTATTGATCAAGCACCAGCAAACGATTATCATCGCCATCAATCATCTCCTGACATATAACCCGCTCCAGTTTACTGCGCGTATTCCTTTTTGCTCGGCCAAAAGCTTCTTTTAATTCTTCCTCACTGCGCACGTTCACGGTAATACCAATCCCGCCGCACCGCCCCACCGGTTTGACCACTATCCGCGCGTGGCTTTTCAAAAAATCTTCCGCCTCGCCGTAATCACCGGTAATAACACTGTCCGGCACCGGAAAACCGGCTTCGCGCAACAACGTCGCCGCCAACTCCTTATGAAATAATATTTTATGGGAAGCCTGCCCGAAATTATCACCCATCGCCTGATAAAATTTTTCCTTATGCCCTTTATATTCCAGCTCGGCATAATTGCGATTTATTTCCGGGTAAGCGGTTATCTTAAAACCGCGCCGGCGCGCTTCCTCAACAATTAATTTTGTGTAAATAATAAATTCGGCCATATATCCCCTAGCAAAACATTAAACCTGACACGCCGGACAAAAATGGGTACCGCGACCGGATACTTTTACTCTTGTTATTATACCTCCTTTACATCTTTTACACTTCTCTCCCGTACGCCGATACACTTTCAATTTGCTCACAAAATTTCCCCGCTTGCCGGTCCCGTCCCTGAAACTGTTAAAAGTAGTACCGCGATGTTTTAAAGATTGACGCAACACGTGCCCGATACCACGATACAATTGCTTAATTTCCGCCGCCGTCAAACTTCCCGCCCGCCGTGTCGGCCGCACCCCCGCGTAAAAACACGCTTCATCTACATATATATTACCCAGTCCGACTATCAACGCTTGATTCAACAACACACTCTTTAGTGTTGTCTGCCGCTTGCCCAAAATCTCGGTCAGCTTCGCCGCTGTGAACTTTTTCTCCAGAGGCTCCACACCATAAGCCGCCAGCACTGCCGCCAACGCCGATTCATCCACCAAACGCCCAAACCCGAACTGACGCAAGTCGTTAAAATAAAGCACTGATCCATCGGTAAAATGCCAAATAATATGCGAATATTTATTCGGCAGTTTCTCCATATCCGGTCCGCTGTGTCCGCCCGCTATCACCTCTTCTTTTTTTGCGTCCACGAAAATCAATTGCCCCGTCATTTTCAAATGCACCAACAAATATCGCTGTCCGCCCGCTACCGCAAAAATCAACAGCTTTCCTCGCCGTCTGATACCGGAAAAACTCTTGCCCTTTAAAAACATCTGGAGTCCCCCAGCACTGCCGCGCACCATTTTTTTCTTGCGCACCTCCACCCGCGCAATCTTGCGACCGCGCAGTTCTTTTTGCAGGTCACGGCGAATTGTCTCTACCTCCGGTAATTCCGGCATAGAACCTGGTTTATTAATAACTATTCAGCCCTTTCGTAACTTTCCTCAACTAAAAACTTAGCAGGTTATTACCCGCCTATCAACCTATCTTGCTTATTAGCTTATTTTACTTACCTGGCCTATTTTACTCGGAGGTCTTCCCGTCAAAATGCTCGTCGTCTGCCTCGGCTTCTTCTTTAGTCGCATGCACTACCCCGTCGCGATGATGCGCCGGAGAGTAAATTGTGTACAATTTCATTTCGGCAGTGCCGGTATTAATAATGTTATGCTTTACACCTTGAGGAATTGTTACCGAAAAACCATCCTCAATATCATGCTCCATGCCATCTAAAATAGCTTTGCCTTCCCCCTTCTCCACCCGAATAAACTGATCCACATCGTCATGAACTTCCTCGCCTATATCCTCGCCTTCTTTCAGGCTCATCACCACCAACTGACTGTGCGATGCCGTGTACAGCACCTTGCGAAAATTACTGTTTGCCTCACTATCTTTTTCTATATTGGTTACATATCCTTTCATAAAACAACTATACCAACTTATTCATGTCTTGACGAGATATCGTAAGCCAACGAACTTATAGATAAACTCCACACTGATGGTATACACTAGAAAAGTGCGACGAAGCCAACACAACTATAAAAATCTGTATCAAGACTTTGGGATCATCATCTTGAGCGTTCTAATTGCGGTACTTCTAGCGCAATCTGGCGCGCTCGAACGGTTTGTTGTGGCTATTGGTGAACTTCGGATGATGGGAAGTTTCATTGCGGGAATATTGTTTACCTCCATCTTCACAGCCGCCCCCGCAACCGTCTTGCTTGGTGAATTCGCTCAAGCAAACTCCGCGTGGACAGTTGCGTTCATAGGCGCACTAGGTGCAGTCACAGGTGATTACATTATCTTCCATTTCATACGAGACCGGTTTTCAAGCGATATCCTCACCCTCCTGCAACAACACCGGTATCAGCGTATGAAAAACATCTTCCGCCTCCGTTCGTCACAATGGATGCTCGGCGCTATCGGGTTATTCATTATTGCCTCGCCCTTGCCGGACGAACTCGGCGTGACACTCCTCGGCTTTTCCAAGACAAAGCGACGCTTCTTTCTTCTAATCTCGTTCACCGCTAACTTCCTCGGCATTCTTGCAATTGGACTGGCCGCCAAAAACTTTAGTTGATTCACAGAGAGCAAGCCAGTATTTGTTCAACACTTAGTGTTAAATAAGGCACAAAAAATTCACCAAATTCAAACACCCGATGTTTGAAAAGCCCTAATCAGGTGTATAATAGCCGTATATGGCCTATCGTTATGATGATTTAGCTCCGGGCGAAGTTTACCACATCTGTACCCGCGCCGTAGATAGGCAGAGCATCTTTCTTGATAAGGCTGACCATGAACGAATATTAGCTCTCCTCATACATTGCTTCCCTCAAGGCGTAATCCAAAGCTACTCCATTGCCAGACGCTTGAAAGAAGATATTGAACTTTCACAATCCGGCAAAGGTTTGGTGGATTTGTTAGTGTATTGCGTGATGAGCAACCATCTCCACCTTTTGGTTAAAGAAAATACAGAAGGAGGCACCTCGCTATATATGCAAAGGTTGCTAAACAGCTACGCCAAATATTTTAACCTAAGATACAAAAGGTCAGGGCCATTGTTTACTGGCCGGTTCAAGGCGGTATTAGTAGATGGTGACGAACAGCTATTGCATGTTAGCCGTTACATACACCTAAACCCTTATGTGGCGCACATGATAGATGCTCCGCTAGCTTATCCCTGGTCATCACTGAATGAATACATTGGTTTAGCTAAGGCCAACACCTGCCATACTAAATTAATCGCCGGCATAATGAATGAACCAGAATACAAGGCGTTTGTTACAGACGAAGCGGACTATGCCAGAGCCTTGGCAGACACCAAACATCTGCTATTAGATTATGAGG
>JAUYKA010000020.1 GCA_030698495.1 bacterium | reverse complement strand
ACGTTCTCGTTTTGTAGGATGACTTTCCTTTGTTCTACCGTGAATATTCTTCTCATATTTTATGTGTTTAATGATTAAGTTATTCTAACCCTGTAACAAAAAGAGGACACTTTTGTGTCCACTTTTCGGGGTACAGTTCATCTCGTGTCTCATCTGCAAAACGAACAAAGTGAGGACTTAAGATAAAAAACACCCCTTACTCATATTTCCGCAAGTAAGGGGGTAAAGGTTACAAAAGCGACTTCACGAACTCAGCCACACGTGCCGTGTTCTGACCATCGAGCTTGAAGTTCTTTTCTTGATTCCGACGGAGGCGTTCTGCCAGCTGTCCGGAGACAGCGTCGCTGAGCATTTCCTCCAGCTCAGATCGGTTTTCCGCCTTGGCCGCACAACCCAGCCTCACCAGCGGGAACTCATTGATGTTGCCGCCAGTTGAGTTCAGGTAGCGGGCCATGCCCTCGCCAGAGTAGAGCACAGCGATAGCGTTGCAACGCACCGCAGCGGCATCCACCAGAGCCGTTGTCCACTCACCAACCACCACATCAGCAGCGGAGATGAGTTCAGCCGTTTCGCAGATTTCGGTGAACGGCCAGACGTAGCCATGAGCGAACGGTTGCAGTGCCTGGTTCAGAGCTTTGAACTCCTGCGGAGCGTTGTTGCGCATCCGAGGATGCAGCCGGGGAATGAGATGAACCTTGCTCTTTCCCATCACCTTGAGATGGTTCAGAGCTTCGCACAGTTCACGCAGCGTCGTGGCCGAGCCAGCCAGTTGGCTAGCATAGAGCACGAGCGGCAGATCATCCGTGATACCAAGTCGCTCCTTCACCGACTGTCGGGTTGTCACGGTATCCACCCCGGCGTACTTGTCCGAGGCGGGGTAACCCAGCACTTTGATGTGATCAGTCGGGAACTCAGGCCACGCATCCTGCACGATCTCTGCACCGACCCGGTCATTGACCACGATGTAATCCGGTCGGTACTTGGGATCGCTCCACTCCTTCCACAGCGTCGAGCCCCAGAAATCTTGCAGAGCGACGGTGGGACAGCGACCACGCAGCAGTGGAACGAGTTCACGTCCCACGCCGCCTTCCGAACACATGCTGGTGACCAGAGCCGCCGGAGGCGGATTGTCAGCCAGCGCAGCCTCTGCCGAAGCGTAGGTTTTGAGTCCACGACTTTGTAGCAGCTCGACTGCCTTGCCGTTCGGAATGAGCAACGTTGCCCACTTTTCACCCATCAGGTGATCATGGACAGGCAGCACGCCATTCGTACCACCGGGGTCTTTGCAGACGAACCAAACCGGCTTGTCGTTCGAAAACATGCCTAGCTCTCCGTGAGTTGGAAAGGACTACCTGGAAACTGTATTTTAACAGCCTTCCAGACCAGTAACCATACTGGACATTTATATATGCATTACTTGTTCGTTTAAGTCAAGTTGACTAATTATTACATTTGGGCTAATTTATATTAAGGTTTTTGTTCTCTATCCACCTTGCAAAAGAGGTAAAACATGAGCAAAGAGAAGTGGAAAGCTGATCTAGAAGCCCTCTGTGCTTCCCGCTGTGTCCTTACCATCCATGAAGTGCCATCCAGGGAAGGGGCCGTTCCTCAAGAATATACCGAATGTGCATACGGTTGCTTCACCCCTCGACAGGACTTGGAAGGGTGCGTCATCTTTTTCTACGGGACGACAGGCGATCACTGTATGCCCATCGGCGTATCGCACATCACAATCTACATTCACGAACCTGATTTTCTGGGGGGAATCTGGTTTCTGGCCGCTCAGCAAGCCATCACTGAATACTTAGCCAGACCAGACCCCTGCCCCACACTCGCAGTATTCGCTCTGGGACAGTTGGCGGAAATGTCTCAGAAAAAGAAATAGCTTCAAGTCTGTTTCCTTGCAACGGCGGTTATCCAGTTGGATAATCGCCTGTTTTTTTATGGAGTATCCTGTTACTTTTTAAAGATGAAGTTTTTACTGTCTACTGGTATAGCATATAAGACACATACATTAAAAGAATTAGAAAATCTAGCTTTAGCTGAAGGCTATGATGGACTAGAGCTAAACGTTCCACCTCGTCATGTTTCTGCTGAGGAGACTAATCGGGACAAAGCGTATGGCACTGTCTCAACCATTCAAGCTATCCATGCCCCCGGCGACGTGTATGATAGACCTCGCTTTAGTAATGCACTGAAGGATACGATTACGCTTGCTCAACAACTCGGCACGCCGTTGATTAATATTCACCCACCTACTTTATCTGTAGGTAGTCGAGAAAATGTTATTCGTGGCATCGAGCTGATTAAAAAGATGGAAATAGAATACAAGGGTACTATTGCCTATGAAGTGTTGGTAAATCCGTATGGACTAGAACCTGGCCGTCACGCATATTTTCTAGAACAACAAGCATATTTATCTCTTGAAGATTATCTAGCTGACGTTAAGGGCTATAATTTAGCTGCGACGCTGGATACAGCACATCTCGGCACATGGAATATTCAACCTCATGAATTCATTCCCGCCCTGGGAGAACATCTTAAACATGTTCATCTAAGCGATTACTCATCAAAAATACAACGAGAGCATTTAATGCTCGGTGAGGGAGAATTAGATTTGCATCTATTTCTGAAAATTCTTTCAAAGAGTAATCCGGACATAACGGTAACAGTAGAGCTGCATCCACCCACTACACAGAAGGAAGTAGCTGAAGCGTTACAGAAAAGTATGGCTTACATTCAGCAATCATTGTAGTACTTAAACAAGCAAAGTTACCTACAACCTCCTGCCTAGCATTTCAGTGGTTATTGCGGCACCATCCTTGCTGTTATGGCTGAGATTATGTACTGCCTCTACGCCCGCAAAAGCACTGAACGTGACGAACTCCAAGCCCTTTCCATCGAATCGCAAATTAAAGAAATGCTAGCTCAAGCTGAGCGGGATAATATCACGATCAAAGAAATCCGGAGAGAAAGCCACTCGGCTAAAACATCAGGTGAGCGGCCAGTATTTATGGACATCATCCGAGATATTCGTGCTGGAATCTTCAGTGGCATGCTAACGTGGGCACCGGATCGATTGAGTAGAAACGCCGGAGATTTAGGCACTCTGGTTGACCTGATGGATCAAGGAAAACTGCACGAAATTCGTACGCATGGGCAGGTATTCCATAATTCTCCCAACGAAAAGTTCCTACTCATGATCTTGTGCAGCCAGGCAAAGCTGGAGAATGACAACAAAAGCATCAACGTAAAGCGCGGGTTGAGAGCAAAATGTGAGATGGGATACAGGCCAGGCATGACACCGTTGGGGTATATAAATCTCAAGTATGAGAATAAAGGTGAGAAGAAAATAATATTGGATCCGGAACGAGCGCCAATAATTCTCGAGATGTTTCAACGAGCTGATCGTGGTGCCAGTGGTCGAGATCTCTTACGCTGGGTAAATAACAAAACAAATTTTGTTACTAGAACGGGTAAGCAGTTAGTGCTGAGTGCTATTTATGTTATCCTTCGCAACCCCTACTACTGCGGTAAGTACGAATTTCCTAAAAAAGGTGGTGTTTGGTATGAGGTAGCGCACGAATCCATAGTCCCAAAGAAGTTATGGGACAGCGTGCAGGAAAAACTAACAGTCGGTATTGAAAAAGCAAAACCAGGCACGAAAATATTCGACTTCACCAAAATGCTGACGTGCGGATCTTGTTTATCTGGAGTAACGGCTGAAGAACGATTTAAAGATATTGTCGATGGGACAAAACGCAGATATGTATATTATCACTGCACACATTCTCGAAATTTGCAGTGTAAAGAACCATATATACGGGAAGAGGTATTAATAGACCAGTTGGTGCAGCTGTTGGATACGGTGGATATTGATACCTTAGCGGTCAAAGAGCGATTGGCGACAGAGCTAGCGCGGCATCAAATATTCATGAAGAAAGTCTTGCATAAGAACGGAACGGTAATGGTGCCTGAAGTGGATGTTCGCAGCTATGCCAAGCATGTGCTACAGGACGGCAGCCGAGAAGAGAAAAGAGAAATATTATCCTGCATTACCACAAAGCTGTATTTACGGAAAAAGCAGATTAGCACGAAAGCACCGCGTAAACGTCGTTCTCACAAAGTTCGAATCCCTCAACAGGGCTGAAAAGGCGGACGGAAAAATTTAGAAAAAGCAGAAATAAAAAATATCCGTTACTTTTGGATTTAGCCAAATATACCCTTGTTACGACCTCACTTTGACTTTGCGACCATCTGACGCATTCACAGAGTATAGTCGCATTTAAAACGAGAAATAGGTGTTCCGGGACAGGGATTCGAACCCCGATTCGCAGCTCCAAAGGCTGCTGTCCTGCCATTAGACGATCCCGGACTATGATTAACTATAAACCAACAGTGACAAGTTACCCTATCAATTCCAGTCAGCCAAGTGTCCGCCGTAGCCTTGGCGCAGGCGGGCCATTAGACTTGTCCCCCATAGCCCCGCCTAAATTTTGCGAAGCAAAATATTGGCGGGCGACGGGGGACGATCCCGGAGGACGATAAAAAAATAACCTATATTACTTAATTCGGCAAGCTCAACAAATCGGCGCCAATGATTTAATAATAGTATATTTTAACTTTTGCCTTGTTCCTTTTCGTTTTTCGTTTTGACTTTTGCGTTTTCTTCATCCAAACGCCTCTTTCACCGCCATCATCAAATCCTGCTCCTGCTTTTTTTGCTTGTCCTGTACGGTCACACTAGTTGCCGGACCGGTCTCCGCCATAAAACACCTCATAACCACTTTATCGCCCAGGAGTTCCCGCAGTATCACTTCTATCGGCTGTTTATTCTGATCTTTCTCAAAGAAATTACGATGCAGAGCATAAAAGGCCTGAACCTGCAGAGCCTTACCATTAATAGCCGACGGCTCCATTGCCCGCAGGAAAGTTGAAGCCACCGGGTTAGTCTCCTTTACTTTGTTAATCAACTGGGGCCAAATACTTTTTACTCTCTCTAAATTGATTCCGGACCCTTCAATTCCCGTAGCCTTATGCGCAGGTTGGGCATTATTCACAGACTGTGTTTTCCTATTATTCTGTAGAAAGGGAGAAGCATCAGGTAAAGGCTGGGCTGTATTTACTGTATTTACTGTTCTCGCTGTATTTACTGAATCATTGGTCAATACCACTATTGCCAAATGCAGTGCGATCATCGGCTGCGGCACATATGCCAAATCTTGCGTCGCTTGGATAAGCGTCCGGATTATCAGCGGCAACCGGACCAGTGCCGCGGCCTCCCGCACAAAAGCGGCATCATTCTTTTCTTTCTTAATCAAATCAAGCGCTCCGTCACGCGCCATCACAATACTTTCCTGTAAAAACTGCTCCGGGTCCAGTCCTCGCGCAAAAGCGTCGTCCGCCGCTGCCAACGCTGGCGCCGATTCGCCCCGAACCAGCGCTGTCAAAAATTGATCAATCATCTCTCGCGGCGGCAAACCCAGAAAATCCGTCAAGTCACCTACCGCTACCAGACCGTCTTGTAGTGTCAGCATTTGTCCCAGTAAAGACTCTGCGTCTCGATAGCAGCCGTCGCTGCGCCTGATAATAAATTCCAACGCTTCTCCGTCCACTTCTCTCTTTTCCTGCTTCAATAAAAACCCAAGCCGTGCGCTCAACTCCTTATCGGTCGCGCGCCTAAACCGGAATACCTGACAGCGTGACAATATGGTTTCCGGCACCTTGTGGAACTCGGTCGTGGCTAAAATAAATACGGCGTGTCTCACCGGCTCTTCCAAAGTTTTTAGCAGAGCCGTAAACGCTTCGTTGGTCAGCATATGCACTTCATCGATAACATATACTTTATACTTCCCCATAGACGGACGTGTGCCAATGCCGTCTTTTAACGCGCGAATATCATCAATGCCGCGGTTGCTGGCCGCGTCGATTTCGATAATATCCATGTTCTGATTATTCTGCGCCGCCAAGCACAGCTTACATTTATTACACGGCTCGCCGCCTTTAGGCTTCAAGCAGTTTAATCTTTTAGCTAAAATACGCGCCGTCGTTGTTTTTCCCGTCCCGCGCGGCCCGTGAAAAAGATAAGCATGTGCCACGCGCCCTGTCTCCAGCGCTCTTTCCAGGGTTTTTGTTATATGTTCCTGACCGAATAAATCCCCGAATAATTGTGGCCGATATTGTCGGTATAAGGTAGGCATTAATTTAGCATAAATAATTATGAATCAAGAATAAAGCACGAATATAAAGACCCTTAATTCTTAATTCTTAATTCATAATTCTTCAACACCACACATCACTCACCAACAGTAAACATAGTTATTGAGCGCAATTATGCCACCTAAATTGGCCTTAAACATCAACCGTTACCGCTTTTCCGGAAAACGAGCCACTTACTGCCCAAAAAGTTCACAAACAATATAATACCAATCGCCAGCACCTTCGCCGCATTATCCTTCTGATTGCCGAAGATATTACCCACGGCCGGAACACGGAAAGCGAAGAAAGAAACTAAAAGCTGATTTAAGGCGAAAGTAAATACGTTCATCACAAAATAACCCGTTGATTGCCGCAATACTTTCTTTTCCGTATTATGGAAAGTCCAATACTTATTGAGAATAAAATTACTGCAAATCGCTAGCGGAACGCTCACCAAATTCGCCGCTATCAATTCGTAACCGAATAGATGATAAACACTATCCCAGCCAAACCCTCGGCTCAATATGTTATAACTGCCGAAGTCGACAATAGCGCCCACGGTTCCCGTTATGCCAAATTTTAGAAATTCCCGCGCCAGCTTTTGATATTTAACCGGCACTGCCAACACCAGCTTTTCTCCCACAGCCGTTAGCATATTTGTCACTTATCCCCCTTGTGAATAACATGTTCAACGGCCCCCCATTCCGCATCACCGTTTATTGGCAAGAGTACAGTCATTTCATCACCTTCCTCTGCTTTATAGAAAGTCACGCTGGCTAGTAGGACTCGGTATGTTTTGCCTTCCGCCTGCACCCCGAAATTGCCCTGATCATCAACTACTAATGGCCCAACCGCGCGTCTTCGTTCTACTGGACCAACTTGTTTATAAGTGAAAGACCCGTCCGTGCCGATTGTCAGCTTTAATACATCACCTTCCACAATCTTTGATTTTGAAGCATAATTCGGCGGCACCGGGTATTCCTCACCATCATTACCTTGCATATTCTGGCCGTCAAAAACCCCCTCGATTATCCTTTCGCTACTGCCGGGAGGACCGCCGCCCAACACACTTCGCGCAGCCCCACCATCACCAACACCGCCCTCGCCATCCTCTAAAGCCTGCCGGACATACTGAATATTCCTCTCAGCTTCATCCAAGCGTTGCTTAATCAGTGCCAAAGTGCGCGGATCCAATTGCATTGTTTTGATGTTTATTTATCGTTTGTTAATCCCTCAAGACACTTTTATAGTACACTAATATAAAAGATCAAGGAAGTAACCCGTAAAGTTTTCCCCATGCCGTTCAAACGTACCATTTCTATTTGGTTGTTGCTGTTGATTATTATCGGCGGCGCGGGTGTCCGCTCGTATCAATTAACATCACGCAGTCTTTGGTTTGATGAAGCCTTCTCTTGGCGCTTAATTCAGTTTCCGGTCGATGAGATGATTACCCGCGCCATTGCCGACGTTCATCCGCCTCTCTACTACCTTCTCCTACGTACTTGGAGCATAGTGTTTGGCAGTTCTCTTCTGTCACTGCGCTCCTTCTCGGTCACTTGCGCCGCCGGCACTATTGCCGCCGCCTATCTGTTTACCGCTTATGCTTTCCGCTCTCGCCGTGCCGGTCTCTTGGCCGCCACCCTACTAGCTGTGTCCGGTTTTCAGATTCAATATGCCTGGGAAGCTCGAATGTACACCCTTGGAACTTTTCTGCTATTGCTTTCCTCATGGCTGTTACTGCACGCTTTGCGGTCAGCGCCCCAACGTATTGCCTGGTGGTTAGCCTGGGCCATGATTACAGCCGCTTTCGCTTATACCCATTACTACTCCTTTTTCTCCATCGTCGCCCAAGTAATTTTTATCGGCGGCTACATTGTGTTTAAAACTCGCGGCCGCATCGGCGAGATTCTGCAATGGCGGCTCTTTTGGTACGCTCTTATCTCCGGGCTGGCAATTATTATTCTACTCATTCCTTGGTTGCCAGCCTTCTGGCGGCAAAACAGTCAAGTACAAGCATCCTATTGGATACCCCCTATCGGCGGTTGGTCTATCCCCGATACTTTTTACCGTTTATTCGCCCCTACGCCTGGCATACCTGCTCATCAAGGTCTCGGCTGGATTGCGCTCGCCTTACTTCCGATTATCTTAACTATCCTGGGTTGGTTATATCTTCTTCGGCGTGCTTGTACCGTCTCGCGCTCCGGCCATTCCGACGCCTGGTGGACAGTGTTATTAGGAGGAGCCGTCCCCTTTCTTATCAGTATTATTCTTTCCTTTGTCGGGCAAAGCCTCTACCAAGATCGCTTTTTCGTTTTTGCGGATATATTTATATTAATCGCTTTGGCGGTCATTATTTCCGGTTTGACTTGGCGCTGGCTGCGCTGGCCCGTTTGCACCTTAGCCGTCATTGGTTTGGCTGCTGGTTACGCCCATTATTGGCTTCAGCTTGATATTCCCCACAAACCGGGCGCTTATGCCGCGACCAGCCTAGTTGCGGCCGAACAGCACAACGGCGAACCGGTTATTGTGTCTTCCCCCTTTATTTACTTCGCCGTCCTGTACTACGCCCAGAAAGATTTTGCCATCTCTCCCCTCCCCCAACTTTATAGCGAAACCGGCGAGCTGGCACATTTTGCCGGCGGACCCATTCTTGCCCCCCGCGATATTACCGGTCCCGACATTTTTAATACTAACGAAAGCACCCTCTGGATTGTCGATACCAGTGGTTTTGGCGGTACCAAAATGACCCTACCCGATAACTGGCGTGCTGAATCTTCCTTCGTCTTCCCCGAGGTCTTTGGTTACCAGGGCGAAGTCTTCGTGACTAAATACCAGAAACAGTAAATACAGCGAGATCAGCAACAACAGTAAATACAGCTACTATATTCACTGTATTTACTGTTTCGTCTTGTAATACACCCGATCAGGAATCCGCAAATCTATATATTCCAACAGCGGTTTTTCCTCTGGTGTGACAAGTTCATTAATTATTCTTTTTAACACCGCGATCTGTTCCGCCGCATCGCGCGTCACGTCAAATTTAATTTGCCAGTTATTATCCAAAATAAAATAAACCTCCTTCGCCGCCAAAGACGGCATTTTAATTGCCGCGGTTTGCGCTTCAATTTCTTCAGGCAATGTCTTAGCCGTGTACTGCACAAAATCCACAAAAGGCTTGCTCACTGCGCTTACTCCCAAAACCACTTTCGCGTCCGGATCATTATTTTTAACCGTCAACAAAGGCATCCCCGGTAAAGTATCCAGCCTTGCTTCTTCATAAGGAATTCCATCGCTATCCAGAAAATAATATTTTCCTCCCGACAACAGCAAAAAAGCCGGTGTTTTTTCCTGAATCACTGTCTTAATTGTGCCGGGTAGTTGTCGGGTTGTGTGTGTCGTTCGTACTTGCGGTAAGGCCGCCAATATCTTCTCGTCAATTATCTCGGTTTGCACAAAAAATATGTTTTTATTCAATGACGCTTTATCCAACTCCTCGTTTATGATTTTCTTAGCCGCCGCTTCCGTGTGTTCTCTGGCGTCCACTACTGTCACTGCTTGTATGGAAAATGAATCAGTACCAAACACAAACCAGATAAATAATCCGGCCGGAATTATAACCAGCGCCGCCAATAAAATTGCCGAAAACAACACCAACATTTGTTCTTGGGCCGATCTTACGGACGCTTTTATTTTATCCGTCCAACCCAGGGCTTGTCCCGGACGCCGCCAAGTCGTCTTGTCTCTTTTTAGGAAAGGAATCATTTGTATCCAGTATCGGCGATTTTAATGTTAAACGAAAGTCCTTAAAAACCTAACCACATTAACTTGGCAGTAAATCAAATACGTGAGATATTGTCACTGAATAACAAATCAACACGGTTCTTTACAGGGAAGAAAGATGAGCAAAGAATTTGCCGAGCTTGTTGACAGCTTAAAAGGCATGGAATATCGCCTTTACGGCGGGTTGATAAAGGCGCTGGGCACTCCCACATTACGGCAGTTTCTAACTTGGTGGAAAATCATCTCGCCAGATTCTCGTCGTCGCGTTAAGCAAGTCTGGAAACAAGCCTGCCAGGCCGGCGGCCACTCCGCTTATGCTATGTACCTTTCGTTATCTAAACAAGGCGCTATCCCGCCATCTCAATTTCGCCGGTGGTGGTCTATCCTGTCTTACCGCCAGCAACTGCGCGTCAAATTAACCTGGTGGGCGTTTCTGCAAGAAGGCTGCCACAACGTTCAAATCACGAAAATCGGCAGTGAAACAGCCATCGCTATCAAATTGACCCCTGGTCACGATAGCCCTTTCTTTGTGTTCTAACCCGTTCGACCAGTCGCACGGGTTTTTCTACCCTTTATCAATAACCTTAAAGGGCAAATACTTTTGTAATACTTTTGGTACCTTAATCGAACCGTCCGCTTCTTGATAATTTTCCATAATTGCAATTAACATCCGGCCTAAGGCAATCGCAGTGGCGTCATTCATGTATACATAATTACCGGAGCCATTTTCTCGCTTCACTTTTATTTTAAGCCGGCGGGACTGATAATCGGACATAAAATCAGAGGTATGGGTCTCGCGATATTTGTCTTGCCCCGGCAGCCAAGTGTTAATATCAATTTGCCTGGCATCGGGTTTTCCCATGTCTCCGGTTGACACCATCATCACCTGGTAAGGCAACCCCAGAGAATGTACTATATGTTCCTGTATAGCCACAATCAATTCTTGTTCGGCTAATCCATTCTCCGGCAAAGACAATACTTCCATTTCCATCTTATCAAATTGATGTACTCGTAAAATACCTTTCAAGTCCTTGCCGTATGAACCGGCTTCGCGCCGGAAACTGGTTGAGTAGCCGACATATCGTATAGGTAACCCGTCTGCTCTCAACGTTTCTTCCATATGCATTGGCCCCAGGGTATGCTCGGCGCTGCCGACCAAATACAAATCGTCACCGGGTATGTAATACCGCTCTTCTTTAGGCTCCAACCTATCCATAGACTGCATCACTTCCGGCCTTACCATCACCGGCGGCACTACAGGAATAAATGGCGTATCGGCTATCGACCAGCCGTTTTTCTCAATAATTTCCTTTATAACCGCGCGATCGGTTAACACAGACAAGACATATTGAATCAAAGCAAACTGCATTAATACTAGCTGTCCTTTTAAATAAACAAAGCGCGCTCCCGTCACCTTGGCCGCTCGTTCCAAATCTATAACATCAAGATCCTGTCCCAACTCCCAGTGTTCCTTCGGCTCAAAATCAAATTGAGGCTTATCGCCCACACTGCGGATAACTTCATTAGCCGACTCATCCTTTCCTACCGGCGTGTCATCTGTCGGTATATTAGGCAGCGCCAACATTAAATTGTTGTATTCCTGCTCCGCTTCTTTTAGCTTATCCTCCGCCGATTTAGCTTTCTCTTTCAACTTCTTTCCCTCTTCTATTATCTGCTGATCAGGCTTGTCTCCTTTTGCTTGACGCGCCAGCTCGTTGCGCTTTCTGGCTACTTCATCCAAAGCGAAACGAAACTTCCTTCTTTGTTTATCCAAAACCAACAGCCGATCAACATCCACTGCCAAATTCTTATTCCGGCAAGCCTCCTTCACCTTCTCGGTATTTTCACGAATGTATTCGATATCCAACATAAAGTTATTCCTTCGTCCTTAAAATCGGAAAAGCAATCGTATCGCGCACAGTCGGCGCGCCCGTAATCAACCACACCAATCGGTCTATGCCTATACCGCAACCGGCCGCGGGCGGCATCCCATATTCCATCGTCTCAATATAATTATCATCCACTTGGGCAATCTCCTTATCACCGGCCTCACGCGCTTCCTGCTGGGCTTCAAACCGCTCTTTTTGTACCACCGGATCATTAAGTTCCGTATATGCTTTTACTACCTCGGCGCCATAGACTACCAACTGAAACATTTCCACGATTCTCGGATCGGTCAAATTTTGTTTAGCCAGCGGCACCAGCTCATAAGGGTAATCGTAAACTATTGTTGGATTAATTAATGTCGGCCTGATTAATTCCTTAAACAATTCATCAACCAGCTTGGCATAAGTTCGTACTGCCGGTAGCTCCAAGCCTAATTCTTTAAACTTATCCTCATATATTGTTGTGTCTTTCTCCGCTAAAATATCAATGCCAATCTTATCCGACACCGCGTCCACATAACGCAGCCTCTTCCAGGGTTGAGCAAAAGAAACAGTTTCTCCTCCCCGCTTTACGTCCTCATTGCCATTAATGGCTCGCACCAGGTTAGTCAGCAGTTTTTCCGTGAAGTCCATCAAATCTTCATAATCTGCGTACGCCCAGTAATACTCCAGCATCGTGAACTCCGGATTGTGTTCCCGGTCTATGCCTTCGTTGCGAAAATTACGTCCCACTTCAAAAACTTTTTCAAAACCACCCACTAATAGTCGTTTCAGGTATAACTCCGGCGCGATTCGTAAATACAAATCTTCGTCTAAAGTCTCATGGTGAGTCACAAAAGGCGCCGCTGTCGCTCCACCCGCCATTGGCTGCAAGATAGGTGTTTCTACATCCAGAAATCCCTCCTGCTTCATCTGCTCTCTCAACCAATCAATTACCTTGCTTCTAGTAACAATTACGCTTCTTGCTTCGTCATTCATCAAAAAATCAACCGCCCGTATCCGATATCGGCTCTCCTTATCTTTAAATCCGTACCAATCACTTGGCAGTGGCCTAATACTTTTACTTAACATGTGCCACTCGGCCACCAGCAAAGTCGGCATGCCCCGTTGCGTCGTAATTAACTTTCCGGCCGCTTCAATAAAATCACCGGTATCCGCCTCGCCTGCCTTAGCAAAAATTTCCTTCGGCACATCCTCTCGACTTAACTGCAATTGAATTTTTCCCGTGGCGTCAGTTAAATCCCAGAAAATCACGCTGCCATGTTCGCGGACTGCCGTCAGGCGACCCGCCAACGTAATTGGCGTTTCCTCTTTCGTTAAATTATCAAAATCATCCAGTGCTTCCTGTGCCGTGTGTGTTCGCTTAACTTCCGCCGGATAAGGCGCGACCCCGTCCGCAATCAAATCCGCCCGCTTCTTCAGCCGACCTTTTCGTATTTCCTCTAACCGTTCATTTGCCATACCCTAAAAGTGTAACCAAAAGCAAGAAAAATAGAAAACCCCAGTCTTGTCTAATACAAGACTGGCCTGAACAACCCCTCGGTTTCTAACACAAAAGTGGCCTGAAGCCGAAACTAAAAAGCGTGTGCCGTAGCATAGGGATATATGACCATCACTATGAACAACACACGCGTTCTTACCAT
>JAUYKA010000003.1 GCA_030698495.1 bacterium | reverse complement strand
CGCGTTACGAGTTATTCAGACACCACTCGTACGCGTTTTGGAACATCTTCAACCACGGACTGGCTTTGAGATTTCTCCAGTCCTTCGGCATCCACGGCCACTGCCACTTCAGAAACAGTCTTTCCGGATGCGGCATCATCGCCAAGTGTCGCCCGTCCGACGAACACAACGCCGCAATGCCATCGGGACTGCCATTGGGATTAAACGGATAGGCTTCAGTTACTCTGCCCCTAAAATCAAGGTAGCGTAGAGGCGCCAGATTCTCCCGTTCAATCTTCTTCAGCAATTCACGATCAGGCACGTACAAACACCCCTCGGCATGCGCCGTCCACACACCCAGGCGTGAGTACTCCATACCCTTGAGCATTATCGCCGGGCTATTGAAAATACCCACCGTGGGAAAGCGCATTTCAAACCACCCGGACGTATTGTGGATAAACCGCGGCTGCTCATGCGAGGACACATCCAAACCAAACGGCCACTCCAGCAAAGCCATCAACTGACAGCCATTACACACGCCTAGAGAAAACGTATCCGGTCGCTTGAAGAACGCCTCGAACTGCTCCCGCAGTATCCGGTTGAACTTGATCACCGCCGCCCAACCTTTGCCGGCGTCCAGCACATCGCCAAACGAGAAACCGCCGACAAAAACGACACCACGGAACATGTCCAGGTTCACCAGACCAAGCAACAAGTCGGTCATAGTTACATCCCAGACTTCAAACCCGGCCATCTCGAATGCGGCCGCCATTTCCCGATCGCCATTACTACCCTGCTCACGCAGGATAGCTACTCGCGGCTTCAGCGCACCAGCAATAATGAACTCCTCCGGCGTTTTGGTGATAAACGTCAAATTGAAAGGTGGCTCACCTCTCTTTAAATACCGGTTAGCAATCACCTCCTCTCGCACACACTCCGGATTCCTCTGTAAGCGCTCGCAGGCCATACTAGTCTCTTCCCACAGCGCCCGCAAATCAAACACCGACTCGTTCACAACAACATCGCCGTTGTGCGTCACTGTCACAGTAGTGTAATGATCCGGATACACCGTGCCAATCATCTGTGACGGAACCAAAACATTATCAAGAAAAGCTATGACTTTCTCCACACACGCCATCGGCACCTCTAAGACCAAGCCGGCCTCTTCGGCAAACAACGAAGACAGCGCGTCATATTCGTCGTGTTGTAGGTCCATCGCCACGCCGCGCCCGCCGGCAAAAGCCATCTCCAGCACGGCTACTATCAAGCCACCATCGCTGCAATCATGCACGGCCGTAATCAAGTCTTCGCGGACAAAATGCTGCACGGCTTTAAATGCCCGCACCAACAAATCAGGATTGTTCATGTCGGGACAATCGTTACCAACCTGCTCATACACTTGCGCCAGCGCCGACCCTCCCAGCCGTCTCCGGCCGCCGGACAGATCAATATGCACCAGTACTGTGTCGCCGCCTTTCAAATCCGGTGTCACCTTACAGGTTATATCCGGCATTTTTGCATTACAGGCCGCCACAAACTGTCCCGGCGCCTTTACCACTTCCTGCTCGCCCGTTTCTGGACGTAGCAATTTCGCCGCCATCGACAAACTGTCCTTGCCTCCATCAGGAGAAACGCCCAACTGGAGACAAAAATCATTCAGCGCCACTACGGCGTCATAAAGCCAGGCACCCTCGCCGCGCTCTTTGGCTGCCAGCATCCAGTTGGCTTCAAACGTCACGTTGCGCAGCGAATCAATCACCGCTCCGCACATGTTAAGCAGCGCTTCAGTCAACACCATCCGCACCATCGCCTGCGGAGACACTAACCCTTTTACCGGCTGCTCGCCCAGCGATAGCGCCGTACCCATCTTGTCAAAATAGCTGGCCGCAATCACCGCGTAGTCGCACAGTGTCACGTGATGCGGACCAACGCACTGCTGCTGGACAACGCGTCCGGTAACACTGCGGTCACCCTTGCTAGTCAGAAAACTCTTCGACGCCACAGAGGGCAAACGCAAAACTCGATCAAGCGCCTCGCGTACTGTCAGTCCCTCCGGCAACACCAGCGGCTCACGCTGCGGCGCTACCCGCTCCAATTTGAAAGTCTTGGGCGGCAAATCACCCAGCACCTTATCGAGCGGCAAGTCCACCGGATAGCTGTCATCGGCTTCGTCATACAGTCTAAACTGACCGTCGCCCGTAATACGGCCGACCACTGCCAGCGGAGCATTTTCTCGCGCCGCAATCTTCTGTACCACCGGTAAAGATTCTGGCCAAATCAAGATAACGTTGCGCTCTTGCGCTTCATTACCCCACCACTCCCGCGCTGATAACGAATTATCTCCGGAAGGAATCTGCCGCATTTCAATCACGGCTCCGGCCGGATCGGCCGCTTCCGGCAAAGCATTGCAGGTACCACCGGCACCCAAATCATGAATCACTTCAATCGGGTTCTTGTCACCCATCTCGATACAAGTACGAACAAACTTGTCACCGCGATTAGCCATCTCCGGCGCACCGCGTTGCACAGATGCAAAATCCAGCTCTTCGCTATTAGCCCCGGCAATCATTGAGCTAGCTGATCCACCACCGACACCAATCCGATAAGCCGGACCGCCAACCAGCACCACCAACATATCCTTTTTCGGCTCGGGCTTACGCAGATGTCTGTCGTCCACAAAACCGGCACCAACCGAATACACCACCGGCTTAAACCAGCCCCGGTGACCGTCCGGCAGCTCAACTTCGCCCGTCCTGACAAAACCGTAAATTACCGGCTCGCCAAAACAGTTGCCGTAGCGCGAACAGCCGTGGCTGGCTTGAATTAGGATATCAATCGGCCTTTCCATATTGGCCGGCTGTGGCCAACGATTTTTCTCCCACGGCAAGTCGTAGCCGGCAATACCCAAATAGGCGGCGCAGTAACCGGCGCCGGCGACGGCCGGAAAACCACCCTGCCCAATCGCCTCATCATCACGAATTCGTCCGCCCGTTGCTGTATCCGCACCGGGTCCCGCTGCCTTACCGCAGGGATGATTATGTGTCTCGGCCGTTAAAATCGCATGCAACAAAGTCTCCCGCCGTAAAAAAGGCGAGGGCTCACCCGGCCGACTTGGCACCAGCATCAGTACATCTCCGCCATAAATAGCCGAGCTGTTATCACAAAACGCCAGCATGGAATTGCCGGGGTTGCACCTCAACGGCTTCTTAATCAAATCCATTAAAGATACTTCCACCCCCTTGCCGTCAATCACAAGCCGTGCCCTGAAAAACCAGTGGCGGCAGTGCTCGGAATTCGCCTGACCGACTTGAAACACCTCCACCTCGGTCGGATCACGCCGCAGAATTACAGCAAACAAGTTATAGCAGAACTCAACGTCCTGCTCGTCCCAACCCAAACCCAACTGCTTGTTTATCTCCCACAAAGCCGCTCGGCCTTTGGCCAAAACCGGAACAACTCGCACTAACGCCGGCCGCAAGCCGTGATCAAAAGATTTAAGCGGTTGCACATATTCCATCTCCGTCATCCGATCGTGCAGTAGGTTCACCGCCTGTCGGCGTTCGGCTTCCGTCAACCTGCGCGGCAAAGCCAACCGACGCGACTGCTCCAGCCGCGTCACACTCTTAACACCACAGCGCTGCAGAATATCAACGGACGTTGAGGAAAATGCCGTCGCGAAATTCAACCGCGGCCCGACCTCAATCACTTCCGGGTACTGCCCCAAGAAAGTCTCGCGGCTGAAATTTTCCGGCTCAAAAGTCTCCGCCAGAACGTATCCCATCACCCTTTGCTCTTCCGGCAACAGCACCCTGTTACACCCCGCGTAATTGCACCACTCGGCCCTGGCCTTTTCTGGCTCAACCCCCATCTCCTTAAGAACCGCCTGCTCCTGCGAAGTCAAACCTCGAACGCGATAGTAAGTCAACATAATCTCGTCTCCCTAAATTGACAAGGTGCGTTAGTTTCAGGAAAAAGTCGTTTCTAGGCCTCATTTCGAGGTACCAAAAATAGCCGATTAAAGCAACCGCTTCCGGCATACTTCCCCCCTACATTTGCCATCGTTAAACACCCCTCCTTACGCACCTTCAGGTGTACAAACAATCTTTTTATCTGTACCCTCTTCCTTGTGTCACAAAAATTTCAATTAAAAGCGCCGTTTAAACCGGCCGGCGATCAGCCTAAAGCTATTAAACAATTGGTTGCCGGAATTAAAAAAAACTATCACCGCCAAACCCTGCTCGGCGTAACGGGATCGGGAAAAACATATTCCATGGCGGCAGTTATCAACCAAACGCAAAAACCGGCGCTAATTATCAGTCACAACAAAACATTGGCCGCCCAACTAACCGCCGAGTTCAAAGACTTTTTTCCCGATAATGCCGTCGAATATTTTGTTTCCTACTACGACTACTACCAGCCCGAAGCCTACCTTCCCCGCACCGACACCTACATTGCCAAGGATTCAGCCATCAACGACGAAATAGACCGCTTGCGCCATGCCGCCATGGAAGCCATCCTCACCCGCCAGGACGTTATCGTTGTTGCTTCCGTCTCCTGTATCTACGGCCTCGGCAACCCTACCGATTATCTCGACTCGCGCCTTGCCGTTAAAGTAGGGGAGATCACCAACCGCAAGGAAGTTTTGCGCCACCTGGCACGGCTCCAGTACACCCGCAATGACACCGATCTCATCCGCGGTACTTTCCGTGTGCGCGGCGATGTTATCGACATTCGTCCCAGCGGCGAAGATCAGATACTAAGAATAGAATTCTTCGGACCCAAAATTGAACGCCTGCTTTACATTGATGACTTAACCGGAGAAGTCCTGCGCGCCACTGACACCGCTGCCATTTTCCCCGCCACTTTTTTTATGGCCTCGTCCAAGCAGACTAAACAAGCCACAACCAACATCCGTGCCGAGATGGCCGAACAGGTCAAATACTTCCAAAAACTAGGCAAAGAGCTGGAAGCCCAGCGTATCGCCGAACGCACTAACTATGATTTGGAAATGCTGGAGCAAATCGGCTACGTCTCCGGCGTAGAAAACTACTCCCGCCACCTGGACGGCCGCGCGCCGGGCGAACCCCCCTCCACCTTAATTGACTATTTCCGCCAATCATACCAAAACAACTTCCTCACTTTCATAGACGAATCGCACATGAGCGTACCGCAAATCGGCGGTATGCACGCCGGCGACAAAGCCCGCAAAACTACCCTTATCCGCTACGGTTTCCGCCTACCCTCCGCCGCTGACAATCGTCCCTTAAAATTCAATGAGTTTGAAGACCGCATCGGCCAAACCATCTTTGTTTCCGCCACGCCCGCCGCCTACGAAGCCAACACCAGTCAGCAAACAGTCGAGCAACTGGTCCGTCCTACCGGACTGCTTGATCCCGACATCACCGTTAAACCAACCGAACATCAAATCGACGATGTCATCGACGTCATCCAGCAGCGCCTAAAAAAACAACAACGAGTCCTCGTCACCACCCTTACCAAACGCATGTCTGAAGAAATGGCTACCTACCTTATTGAAATCGGCATCAAAGCCGCCTACTTGCACAGCGAAATCGATACGCTGGAACGACTGGAAATCCTGCGCGACCTGCGCTTGGGAAAATACGACGTTCTCGTCGGCATCAACCTCCTGCGTGAAGGACTCGACCTGCCCGAAGTGTCTCTGGTCGCCATTATGGATGCCGACAAAGAAGGCTATCTGCGTTCCGCCACCGCCTTGATTCAGACCATGGGACGCGCCGCCCGTCACCTGGACGGCCACGTTATCATGTACGCCGATAAAATCACCGGCTCCATGCAGACAGCCATAAAGGAAACCAAGCGCCGCCGGCGCATCCAGCGGGCTTACAACAAAACTCACCGCATCACCCCCCGTTCCATTAAGAAAAAAATCAGCGACCGTCTGGCCGCCATCGGCCCCGCCACCCTGCCGAAATTACCGGATGAAATTCCGCCCGAAGAAAAAAACCGCGTCATCAAAGAACTCACCCAAAAAATGGATCTCGCCGCCCGCAACTTGGATTTCGAACAAGCCGCTGAACTGCGCGACGCGATTAGTAAAATCAGAAGAATGAAATAGCTAGAGGCCTTTCTAAACCTTAGGTTTAGAAAGTGGGTTAGACGGGCTGTAGGGGCTTTTCTAAACCTAAGGTTTAGAATATCGAAAACTTAAATAAAATTTCCAATATAAATCTCAATTTTTCAATATCCAAACAAGACAACAAAACCACTGCATTATATTACTAGAAAAACAACATTACTAGTGTTAATGTTGTGGTTCAATTTGAAAATTGAATTATTGTATCTTCTATGGAAATTGGAAATTGAACATTGAAAATTAATACAAAAAAATACCAGACAACATGGCATCAGCTCACAAAAACTTGACCTTGTATCTTATAAGTGCTTTTCTATGAACAAACTACCATGCTCATATTTCCCCTACTTTTATTTATCGTCCCGGCCATATTCGGCTGCACCGTCTTAGCCGCTCTTAACTTCCCCCGCGAGAGGGGATTACTGATTACTATCGGCTCTATTGGAGGACTGGCTGTATTCACCACCGCCGTCTACGCCCTCAATCTTTTCCTCCCTCTCTCTTCGATCCTCATTCTTTCCGTCCTTACTCTTCTAGCCGTAATCACCGTCACTCTTCTTTTTTTCTGCCACCCCTGGCAAAAATTACGCTCCATGACGTTTGATAAAATGACCGTCACTGTGTTTGTTTTATCACTTCTACTCTTCAGCGTTATCGCCCCTAAACTCCTCTTCACTACTCCCGACGGACTCTCCACCGGCATCATCAACGCTTACGGCGACATTGCCTGGCACGTTGCCAACATCACCGCCTTTGCCGAGGGGCAAACAGTCCCGCCCCAGGATCCGATTTTTGCCGGAACCCGTCTGACCTATCCTTTCATGACCAACTATTTTTCCGCTCTTCTTATTAAAACCGGTGCTTCAATTACTCAAAGTGTCGTCCTGCCCGCTCTCCTGCTTATTCCGCTCCTCCTCACTCTAATTTATCTATTTGTCCGTGAAGTCGTTGACCCCGAACAAGTTACCAAGTTCAGTCAGCGCGCCGGGCTCATCGCTCTTATCCTTTTTCTTTTTAGCGGCGCCACCCTGGGCTGGTTTAGGGTCTTTCCCGACTTCCTACAAAGCCACCAACCCCTGCTTCAATTTATCATCCACCTGCCAGAACAAAACTACTCCGGTCACAGCGCTGACCCCAATAATTTGCAGTTTCTCAATCCCATAACCTCCTTGCTGCTTCCCCAAAGATCCTTCTTATTCGGCATCCCTATTGCCCTATCCCTTCTCCTCCTACTTATAAACCGCAAGAGTACTTCGTCTTCCGCTTATCAAGTCGCCGGGGTACTTGCCGGCATCTTGCCCCTTTTTCATGCCCATACTATTATTGCCGTGGCCATAGCCGTTATCGCTTTATTTTTGCAAGACATACTGCCCCGTTCAGCCAACCGCCGCGCTGTTATAAACCGCTGGTTGCTCTTTGTGGTATCCGCTGTAATTGTCGGCCTGCCGGAAGTTTTGTATTACTGGCTCGGCAGCCTGGACTCCGCCTCTTTTCTGCGCTTCCACGTCGGCTGGACTACTGAAGACAACCTTGCCTGGTTTTGGTTTCAAAACACCGGCTTCATTTTACCCGCCGCCCTACTTGGGCTCTTCCTGCCCCTGCCTAAAAACGTCAAAACCCTCACCCTGGCCGGCCTGACCGTCTTCATTATCGCCAATCTTTTTCTGTTTGCTCCCTGGGCTTGGGATAATTTTAAACTTTTAGTATTCTGGCTGATTTTTGTCCTGCCCACCCTCGGTTGGCTGGTCGCACGCTATCCCGTTCGTAAAAACCGTCTCCTGCAAATCGGAATTATTGCTATTGTTTTTCTGCAAATAGCCTCCGCCGCTCTTGATATCTGGAAAATAGCTCTGCCCACCGCCACTACCTGGCAGGAGTGGGATAATAGCGCCATTGCTTTCGCCAAAGTTATTAAAACTAAAACCAAAGCGGGGGAGAGCATTCTTACTGCACCTATTCATAACAGTACCGTGGCACTCACCGGCCGATTAAGCTACCT
>JAUYKA010000027.1 GCA_030698495.1 bacterium | reverse complement strand
AGCTCAAAGATGGTGGAACCCTTTACGAAAGAATGGCAACACTCGTGAAGATTTGGGACTCGGAAATGTCGGCTGTCACCGGAGGAGTAGGCGGGGTTGGAGGCGTAGTGGGAGCAACCTGGCCCGAGCAGGCTACTCGTTGTCGTGAACTCGCCGGCGATGATGTTTTTTTTCTGATCCCAGGCTACGGCGCGCAGGGTGGCACAGCTGACGATGCTGTGGCCGGCCTGTCCAACAGTCGTGACGAGTTGATGGGTGTTGTTAATAGCTCGCGGGGCATTACACTCCATAGCTGGTGGGATAAGGAAGCGAAGCAACCACGAGAAGGCGACCCACTCCAGCTTGTAAGGGCGGCCATTGAGGGAGCCAATACCGACCTCAACGTCGCGCTCGAGCGCAAACTTGGTAGATCGATTGCCGAAATATATGCCTGATTAGGCCAAAGACCATTGGCGGGATACTCTAGATTTGTATCTAGAACCTGCCAATGGTTTTTCTTATGATAACCCCTTATCCCCGTCTTGATTCGATCGAGTTATCCACACCAATCAAGAAACGAATCTAGTGTTTTAGGGCTCAACTTAATTCGGTTAAGTTATCCACAAAACAAGGGATTGACAGATATATATAATAGATATACAATAGATATATGACAAACAAGATGATTTTTAATGTTGATTCCAAGATTAAGGAGCGTGCTATGAAGCAGGCGCGACGAGACGGCGTGCCATTTTCTACCATTTTGAAGCTTGCCACAAAAGCATATGCGGAGGGGAAACTGCGTCTTAGTATTTCTGATGTTCCCTCTTTCAACGAAGCGACTCGTAAGGAAGTCAAGCAAGCACTTGATGATATAAAAAATGGGAAGAATCTTTCTCCATCCTTCTCTAGTGCCAAAGAAATGGATGTTTACCTCGATTCTTTGCTTACATGAGAATTTCTTTTCATCGGAGTTTTGGGAAAAAATTTACCCGCCTCAATGAAAATGTTAGAAAAAGGTTCAAGGAAAGGAAGGATTTGTTTTTAGAAAATCCATTCAATCCCATATTGAATAACCATTCCGTGGAAAAACGGTTTCCTGGTTGCAGAAGCATTAACGTAACGGGGGACTATAGGGCAATCTTTAAAGTACAAGGAGCAACCGTCATTTTTATCAACATTGGATCGCACTCCGATCTTTATTCGTAAGTTTTAGGACTCAATTCTTGCGATTGAGCGAAGATCGGAAGATACATATAAAGGGATTTGAAGGAAGAGTTTGTGCTTAGTACGGCCAAACACAGTGTGAAAGTGGAGGTATAAACCAGGCAACTACATTACATGAAGAAACATCAACTAATCATTCTTGGTATTGCTATTGTTTTGATCGGAATCATCGTGCTTATACTCATGAAGGGCGCTGAACGTAATCCTTCTTTAATCGAAACGACAGGAGAAACACATCTGAGTTTGAGTGAAGGACTTGATATTATTGAAGAGAATAAGGAAAGTGCAACAGTTCGTTCATTAGAACATGGCATCAGTTTTACTGTTCCTTACTCGGAGAGAATAGCTGTTACAAAAGAGGAAGGAAGGATCTATGTGCATACTGAAGGAGCAGACCTTGTTTCGGGGCAATGGATTGAGGTTTTCCGCAAAGACCCTGTTGTGTCACTGGATGCGGCAATCACGGAGCAATTCTTATCTAATTACTCAACCGATGATTGTTTTGTTGGGTCTCTTCCGTTTCCATATTCAAAAGAAGATTCTGATAAGTTTGAAGTGAGAATCATAACATACCCTACTCCTAGCATTGAGGATTCAGAAGAATTAGGACCGGCGGGGACCGCCTACAAGTGTCCCAATGAGTATACTACATCAATGGGTCTCTCGTACTTTTTGATGGACAAAAACCATCCTGACAAGTACGCGTATATATTTGTTGGCCAGGAGATAATTCCGTCAAGGACAAATGATTATGAGCTTGGATGGCATGATACTGTGCAATTTACTGAGTGATATTTAATATCGGGTCATAACCCAATAATCATAGGGCTCAACTTGCCCTGGGCAAGTTTGTATAAAAAAGATCCCCGACATAGTTACGAGTCGGGGATGTGAGATAACGGATCTGGTGAAAATGAAAGAGCTATCACTTGCGCCTGTTGGAAACCTGGGTTGGCGGGGCTGTGGACCTTGCCAGAAAATGTACTGGATTTGACTCCTCTGGATTTTTTCCGATCCAAATATTCTTCAAAAAATCCAGAATCCCCGGAGCATCTTTTCGAAGAATCTCGTTGCGCTCGGCGCGTACTTTTGCTCTGGTGCTCAATTCCTTCACCTCCCTTTTTACGCATCGGATGTAATTGGTATAATTCAAGGGAGGTATAAAGTCAAGACATTGTATGACCCCACCCCACTCTGGACTCTTGAGGCATGTTAAGAATAATTGGTTGCTATGTCTGCCATGTAGCATAAATTGCATGGGAGAGAGTTTGTTTTGAAATACAAAGTGAACTCGCTCGGTTGAAGCCGTTTAACATAGACATTCACTCTGGGTGTTCTTGGGTATAGGCTCGCCTGGGCTGAATCTAGTTATCCACAGCTAGACGCAACCTAGTTTGTTGTAGGGATTAACTTGCCCTGGGCAAGTTATCTCAACCTTGCCGGAACTAAGGTTCCGCAGACTCGCCAAAACGATGAGTTTTTGGTACATTTCATATATGGAAATGGAAAAGGTTACATTCAAAAACGCTCAAGGTTTGAATATTGTTGGGGTATTGCATTGGCC
>JAUYKA010000022.1 GCA_030698495.1 bacterium | reverse complement strand
AATCATTCGGAAAACGACCCGACGGCGGTCGGTGAAAAACAGGCTGGGGAGGCGCTAGAAACGGCTCAAGCGACGGTTGAGCCGTTTATTGAAGATGGGCAGGCGGGCGGCGAAAGCGGCGGAGCAACGGAGGAAGGCAGTAGTGACGAGCCGGCTGGCGAAAGTAGCGGGGGTGATGAAGGACAAGTTGATGGTGAGGAACAGACTGTTGATGGCGTTGTCGATGAGGGGGTTGTAGGTGAAGGGCAAGCTGATGGCGATGTGCCGGAGGGTGATGGCGGTGCGGATGGGTTGGATGGAGAGGACGCAATATTAGAGGAAGAAACGGTGGAGCCGGAAGAAGAGGGTTCGGGCGAGGAGGTTGGCGGCGATGAAGGTACGGATTCGGAAGTTTCCGGGGGCGATGAGGGCGGAGAGACTGACGGCGGAGAAGATTCTGACGATGTGTTAGTAGGTGAGTAGAATGATGAAAGTATTCTCCCGTGAAAGTTTATTGATAGGGGCGGTAGTGCTATTACTGCCGGTTATAGCTATGGCCGCGGATGTGACGGTGACTTGTGATAACAGTGGGTGCAGTCACGCGCCGGTGGGCGCGTTGTTCACGGTGAGTAACGCCGCGCCGGGGACAAGCGAGACAAGAAGCATAGAAGTTATAAACCGGCGGGATGAAGTTTGCGATATTGTTTTGAATATAGAAGGCGGGCGGGAAAATCCGTCCGGGTTTACGGACTTGCTTAATACGGAAATTACCGGCGGGCAAACTTATTGGAGCGGGGGAAGTTTGGCGGATTTGTATCAAGCGGCGAGCGTGAGTTTGGGAACGGTCGGTTCGGGCGCATCCGCTACATACGATTGGCTTATCGGTTTGGATATTTCGGCGGATAATCATTGGCAGGCGGCAACGGCCAGTTTTGATTTTGATCTAGGGTTTACGTGCGCAGAGTCCGGTGGGAGTACTGATGACGCAACAAACACTGGTGATGGCTCGAGCGGAGATGGAGATGGCGGTGGAGGCGAGGAGGTAGTTACGGATAGTCAGACGACCGGGCAGGTGGCCGGTATTAAAGACACGGTTAGCCGGGTGCTGGGGTTGGGCAGCATGGCGAAGCTAACGCATTTTCCAGTGGCCGGCGCGCGCGGGAGCGATGAAATAAACGAGCGGAATGATTTTAGCGGGCGGGCGGTTGTCGGGTGGTCTATTGTTTTGGTGGGCTTGATTGTATTGGTTAGGTATCACTGGCGGAGACGCGCGGCTCATAGCTTGTAACTCATAACTCATAACCTGGTGTCCCCGTTCCCACACCCGGTGTGGGAACGGGGCACTGGTAATTGTTAAATCGTCGATTTGTGGTATCTTGGGGGTATGACAAGCGAGGAAACTAAAAGCAAGATTAAGGAAATAGTGGAGAAGATTGTGGCGGAGGTTGATCCGGAGAAGGTTATATTGTTTGGGTCGCATGCTTGGGGGCATCCGGGACCGGATAGTGATGTAGATATTTGCGTGGTAAAGAAAAAAGCGCAGTCAAGGGCTGAACAACTGCGCGAGCGGGTGAAATTACGTAAGTCTTTTTTCGGTTATCGTTTTCCTCCGGTAGATCTGCTTTATTTTTCGCGGGATGATTTTAACGGGCGGTTGGCGGCGGGAGATTTTTTTACCCGCCAAATCGTGGAGAAGGGGGAAGTAATGTATGAGAAAGCGTCCGATTAATCTAACGCAGGAATGGTTGAGCCGTGCTGATGATGATGAAATGGCCGCTGATATTTTGTTAAAAGAACAAGGTCCGCCTACGTCTATTTGTTTTATTGCGCAGCAAATGGGAGAGAAGTATCTAAAAGCGTTTTTAGTATTTAAAGAACAAGAGCCTCCTAAAACTCATGACTTGATTGCGTTGCTTGAAAAATGCGCGTTGTATGAGCCAAAGTTGGCGATGCTTAAAGACGAGGCAGCCTTACTCACAGAATATGTTGTTGATACCCGTTATCCCGGTAATGTTAAAGAGTATTCCAGTGATGAAGCGCAATTTGCGTTAAGCGCGGCTAAACACATCAAGAAAGTTATTGCGGAACACTTATAGCGTGGTAGAGACGACATCATCTTATACTCTGGGGAAAACATAAACCTTGCGGGTGTTTGGGCTGACTATATATTAATAGTTATATGTCAGGGGGCGAAAGTTCAAAGCGAGCAGTGTTTTGGCAAATAATTTTGCCGTGGCTGTTGTTTTTTGTCGTTATCGGCGCCGGCTTTGCCGGGGCGAGGCAAGTTTAGGATGACAGTTTATTCTAACCCTTAGGTTTAGAAAGGACTCTACAGCCTGTCTAACTCTCTTTTTAACACTAAGTGTTAAAAAGTTACTTAACTATGGGCTTGGTCGGGCTGAACCAGAGGTTAGACGGAACAGTGTATTTGGACGCGACGCTTAGCGGGTGCGGTTCGGCCGATACGGAAAAGAAGAAGGCGGAGTTTACTTTAAAAGATTTAGTTAATATCAGATCCGGAAGTTGGCGTGTTGATCGCTAGGTTTTTGTAAATTGTTTGTTGGGGGATTTTTTGTGGAAGTTATCCACAGTTTTTGAAGCTCAACGTAGTAAAAAGGCTTGCGTAATAATTTGGATTAGGCATGAAGAATACAAGGAAAAGTTTAATTAATTAAGGGGAGAAAAACACGATTTCTAGCGGGGGGAGCTATAGAAAGGGG
>JAUYKA010000002.1 GCA_030698495.1 bacterium | reverse complement strand
GATGATGGGCAATGCCTTGCCAACTGTCACCGACGACCACACCGCTCGTGAAGAAGCCGAAGGAAAAGAAATCTGGCAACAATTTCAAGACAAGCAGCTCACCTGCGATTCTCTGTCTGATGAGCAATACGCCGCTCTCGGCGAATACTTTATGGGGCAAATGATGGGTGACTCCCACGCGGCGATGAACCAAATGATGATTCGCATGATGGGCGAGGAAGGCGAAGAGCAAATGCACGTTGTCATGGGAAAACGCTTGAGCGGCTGTGATACGTCGGCCGCCTACCCAGTTAGCGGCGTAGGCTTTATGCCTATGATGAATATGATGATGGGAGGTGGCTTCAATATGATGAACTGGGGTTCTGGTGGGGGCTGGGGCATGCCTTTCTTTGGCGGCGGACTATTCATGCTGCTCTGGTGGGTGATCATCATCGCTGTTATCGTCTTGTTGGTAAAATGGCTTATAGGTCAGAGCAAAGGGCAGACCGGTACTACATCCGCGTTGGATATTCTCAAAGAACGCTACGCTAAGGGCGAGATTAACAAGCAAGAGTTTGAGGACAAGAAGAAGGATATTGTCTAAAGACTGCGGAATTGATAAAGCGAATCTGACCGCGTAAGCTTGAGTAATGAGACTACTGACAAACAAGATGGTATGGCGTGTTTTACTCTTCTTTGGTCTATTATTCGGTGGGGTCTATGTGATAGTGGATGATAATAATGTAGTACCGCGGGGCATCGAAAATGCTTTTTACTATCTGGCTTGGTTATTTATATTTGCTGCTATCTTCTTTGCACTAAGGAGTAGAGTTAAATCTAGGATAAGATCCATCAATAAGAGCGGTTCGAACCTGATCCAGTAGTGGGAGCCCTATCGAACATATTTTTATAACAATAAATACTTGAATATGTGGCCTAGAGACCGTATGGAGGGTGTTCAAACATCGGGTGTTGGATTTCTTCGGGTGTTGGATTTCTTGGGTGTTCAATTGGTTTATAAAGTCAGAAAATGTCAATTTATATTGACAGTTTGACTATGTGGGTATTGCCAAAACAATGAAAATAGTGAATAATGCAACGTTCTCAGAAGCTTGTAGTTTTTGAGAAATGTACTTTAACAAAGAGCTTGAAGGAAAGAGGAGATATGCATCATGAAGAATACAATAATATTGTATCATCCAGCAGTAGACTTTAAGCCGTTCTATCCTTGCTATTGGGCTCCGTTATCTATTTTGTCTGTGGCGGCTCCACTAGTGGCTGCGGGGTTTAAAGTCCTTTTACTAGACGGTAACCTCGGAGATTGTGATGCTGACAGGCTGATCGTGAGGGAAAACCTCTCGGAATGCATTTGTGTCGGCGTAAGCTCGATGATTGGCGGAGGGCAATTAGAGAGGGGTCTAGAAATGTCCTCTTATGTAAAATCATTAAACGGAGAGATGCCCATTGTCTTTGGCGGGCCTCTTGGGACTGTGATTCCTGAGGTTTTGTTTGAAGATGCAACTGTTGACTACGTTGTTCGTGGTCAAGGTGAATATCCGTTTCTTGAACTCGTAAGAATCCTCCAGTCCGGTCAATCTATGAAGTATATCGCTGGTGTAGTTCAAAGAACCGACAGCGAAACTTGCAAGGCGGTGATCTGTGACAAAGAAGCATTGCCCTCATATCCTTGGCATCTTCTTGATGTCGAAAAATATGTTAGGCAAGACCGCTTACTTGGGAAAAGAGTTATGAGCTTTGTCTCGAGCCAAGGCTGTCCTCACAAGTGTGGTTACTGTAGTGAAGTTTCCAGTTACGGCTGTAGGTGGAAGGCTCTAACTGCCGAGAGAACGCTTCGTGAAGTGTCAGATCTTGTCAAACAATACAACCTTGATGGCATAAAATTTTATGATTCCAATTTCTTCGTAGACAGAAACAGGGTCATCAAATTTGCTCAGGGTTTGATTGATGGCGGGATCAACATCAATTGGGCTGCTTCCGCTCACCCAAAGGGTTTACAGAGACTAGCTGGAGACTTTGATCTTCTCCGAAAGTCAGGATTGAAGAGGTTGCTAATCGGAGCAGAATCTGGTTCTCAATCTTCGTTGGATTACATCAACAAGGGGTGCACGACAGCGGATATTATGGAGGTAGCAGAGCTATGTGTTAAGCATGGTATTTCTTCTACTTTCACCTTCATAGTTGGTATGCCTGGAATTTCCGATGACGTACGCGCGACGTTGGAAATGGCGCTAAGAATGAAAAAGTTGAGTGGCAGCTTTGAAATCAGCATTCATTTTTACGCCCCATTACCAGGAACTCCACTATATGAAGAGGCAAAAAGGCTTGGCTATACTCCGCCAAGATCATTATCTGAATGGTCGAGGTACAACTACTACGCCGTTCAAATACCCTGGCTTAGTAAGTCAGTGGAAAAAAGTGTAAGACTGTTTGGTGATTTCTATTCGGACTTTCTCTATCCGCCAGCATGGTTTGTAGCGGATCTAAACTCGAGACCATTCGCTAAGATTATTTATGGGCTGCTAAGTCATTTAGTGAGATTGCGTTGCAAAACGCATTTTTACAGAGCGCCCATAGAGAAGTATTGGCTAAAAATGGTTTTCGGTAGGAACATGCTCAAAAGAGGTGATTAACATGAACAAGATGCCGTACCTGCGTATTTGCGTAACGGAGCAGTGCAATCACAAGTGTTTGTATTGCAGACCAGGAGGAGAGGCGTGTCGAGTTTCCGGCAAAAAGGAAATGAGCTTACGCCAAATTCAATCCCTAGTAGAGGTGATTGCTGGTCACGGAATTTCTGACCTAAAGATCACTGGTGGCGAACCGCTTGCTCGTAACGATATTCCCAAGATGGTGGAGCTATTGTCTACTGTTAAGGGAATCAAAAAAATCGAGCTAGTCACTAGATCCTATAGGGCAGGGAAGCTTGCTGGACAGCTTAAGGATAGTGGCTTGTCTTGTTTAAACTTCAGCCTAGATAGCCTTGATCCGTTTACTTTTTACAAGGTAACCGGTAATGGAAGGCTTGATCGGCTGTTAAGTGCGATAAGACAAAGTGCTAACTCTGGCATTCATCTGAAATTTAACATGGTGGTCATGAAGGGCATCAACGATCATGAAATACCCAAGATGATTGAGTTTGCCGGTAAGTACGGGGCAGTGTTGAAGTTGCTGGACTTGATGAATATGCCTCAGGAAGCAAAGTTTCTTTCTCGGTATTATATGCCCCTCGATACAATCGAGGCGGAGCTGAGAGTGAAGGCGCTGAAGAGTGATGTGGCAATTACGCCTGGTGGCATAGGCACGCCAATGCCGATATTCGAAATGTCCAACGGAGCCATTGTTATGATCAAGGATGCCAGAAAAGGGACGTGGTACGGTGATACCTGCAAGGACTGCAAGTATTATAAGTGCCAGGATGCCCTAATGGCTTTGCGCATTACTTCGGATGGTTGCCTACAGAGATGTCTTTTGAGAGACGATAATCTCGTCAACCTTTTGTCTCTATTGGAGAATGTGGCTGATCAGGATGTCATCAATGCTGCCATTAAGACTGTGCTTCGAACGTATAAGGGGGCAGTTTTTCACAAGGAGGCATGGAAACCATAAGTTTAGGGCAGGGATAACCTTAAAAAGTTATTCCTGCCATCTTTATCTAGTAATTATTTGTCATATTAGTGGCTAGTAATTACTAGCTAATGATTTAGCTAGGGTATGTACATTAACAATCAAATACGAGGATATTCCAATGAATACACTAGTACTGGGCGGAACCTATTTTATTGGTAGGGTTCTTGTTGAGTTGTTATTACTCAACAAGTTTTCCGTATCAATACTAAATAGGGGCACAATGAAGTCGTTGCATGATGATGTTCAGCTAATTGTAGCGGACCGTCATAATCATCTGGACATTAAAAATGGATTACGAGGGAAAAGCTTTGACGTCGTAATCGATTTGTCTGGCTACAACAAGGACGATGTAGCTATCGTTCTTGATAGTTTAGAGGAAGAACCTGGGCAGTATATCTTTTGTAGCAGTATAGCTGTCTGTTCCCAGCCGCCGGTATGTTGGCCGATAACAGAGGAGCATCAAAAATGTTCTTCGGCTACAGAGAATGAATACGGATATAACAAATGGCAGGCTGAAGGTTACCTTTTCCAGTATTCTCAAAAAAATAATCGACCCATCTCCATTGTAAGGCCGGTTTATGTTTATGGACCGTATGACTACAGTGGTAGGCTAGATTACATCTTTGAGAGAATTTGGGAGGGGCGACCAATTGTTATGTCTGGTAACGGCGAGAACATCGTTCAGTTCGGCTATGTATATGATCTGTGCAAGGCGATCGTTGCCTTGATTGGTAATGAAGCGGCTTATGGTCAGGCGTTCAATATTAGCGGGCGAGAATTGGTAACAATAAGCCAACTCATCGGTTTGGTTTCGTCGGTATTAGGAAAGGCGGCTGACGTTGAGTTTAATGCAAGCATCTCAGGAGAAGCATCTACATTAACAAGCAACCATCGCTTTGCTGATATAAGTAAAGCGGAAAGAGTGCTGAGGATTGTTCCTATAATGTCCTTGTCTGAAGGAATACAAACAACCCACCAATGGTGGCTAGCAAACAGGAGAAGATCATGAAGCGAGAAGGCCGAGGAATCTTTCTGTCAAAAAGGCCGACAATTGTTGACCTTATCAAGAGGAGAAGCAGGGTGATCTCTTCAATGAGGGGGTACTTAGAGCGCAAGGGGCTTGTGGAAGTAGAAACACCTCTATTGTGTACGCACAGAGAGGGTGGTCCGTTTGCTCAGTTTGAGACTGAGCACCCGATAACCGCGAAAAGATACTTTCTCTCTATGTGCCCAGAAGACCGACTGAAACGCATATGCAGTTTTTTCGAAGACGGCGTGTTCGAATTTGCTAGATGTTTCAGGGCAGAGATAGATTCAGAATCTCATCTCAGCGAATTCACAATGCTCGAGATCAAGCAACCCAACAAAACTATCCAGGATCAAATTGAGCTAGCATTCGGTTTGATTCAGCATAGTGTATTAGAGGCGATCGGTACGCTTACCACGGGTAGCTGTGATTTTCGTGAATTGAGGATGATCTCTTGCTATGAAGCGGTTAAGGATGCAGTCGGTTTAAATATCTTTGACAAGGATATTGCCGAAAAAGCACTGAACTTGCTTGATCGGGCGGGGGTCAGCATCAAGAGTCGCACTAGCGAATGGGAGATAATGGATAATTTGGTTAAGCACTTTGTAGAACCGCGGATGCAGGAGTTGTCGTTCCTGACCGAGTTTCCATTATCCCTGTCCACCATTTCTCGAGTTGATCATGAAAGAGGGGTCGCAAACAGGTTCCAAATCATGTTCAACGGGATCGAGATAGGCGATGGTGGAGAGAAGATGCTTGATCCTAATGATTACAGGGTCTTGTACGAGGCAAATTCTCATTATCGCAGGGAGTCCCTTGGGATTACTGAAAATAATGAGGTTTGTGAAGAGTTCTTGGTTGACATGGAGATAGCCAGTCCCATGGCAGGATTCGGAATTGGAATCGACAGATTCACAGCTCTCGTGTTGGGAGCTAGTATCCATGACGTGGTCTTATTCCCTAAGGCCTACGACTGTTGCTAAACGAAACCACAACAATAAGGAGAATGGTTATGAAAAAAGGATCAAGAATTCAGTCGATCAGCCCGACTATTGGAATTGTTACGATATCGGCTCCAGAGGCTGTTTGGAACCCCGAGATCTATCAGAGGGGTAAAGCGCAGTTGGAGCAGAGAGGAGTGCGGATCATCGAGGGAGAAACCGTGCATTCGGAATATTTTTATCTTGCCGAAAGGCCGGAAAAAATCGCCGAGGGGTTGCACAGCATGTTTCTTCGCGACGACATTGAGGCGATTATGTGCGCGGGCGGCGGGACTTGTATGAACAAGGTCCTTCCTTTCCTCGACTTTTCCCTTATAAGGAATAACTACAAACCGTTTATCGGCATAAGTAACATTGTGTCGTTAATGGTTCCTATGCTAAACGAGGGTATTGTCAGTTTTCACGGCCCGTTCAGCATCTGGAGTTATGGTTTGCCCGATGTAACTCCGACGGATTTTACGCACCACAATTGGATCGATATCCTGAGTGGTTACACCGGCAAACTGCCATCCGTCACCAAGTGGAAGACTTACAGGAGCGGAGTGGCTGAAGGTCAGTTAATTGGCGGAAATATTTGGAGCCTCGGAGTTATTGCTGGGACTAGATATTGTCCGGCCAACTTATTTGACCACAAGGTGCTCATGATCGAGGACATCGGTAAGACCTACGATCGTCTTGACAGTGTCCTGACCCAACTGAAGCTTCTCGGAATGTTTAAGAAGTTAAGTGGTGTCGTTATCGGAAAGTTGCAAGGATGCAATCCGCCGGAAAATGTGAAAATGGAGGTAGAAGATTTTATCTCCTTAGTATTCAGTGAATATGATTTTCCGATAATCTACGATTGCGACTTTGGGCATATTCCCGACAATCTATGCTTGCCGCTTGGGTGCATGGTGAGGGTTGAGGCCAATGACGAACCGGGGATAACCCTTCTTGAGTCGGGGGTGATCTGATCATGAGAGATTCATGGATTAAAAAACTTCGGGCTCTTCTTGAAAAAGGAGAGACCGAAGACTTGAAAAGTGCACTCGCTTTAGCGTCTTTCCACATAGACCACTCTACGCGTAAGGAGGCGGAGTTAAGATTGATGCTTGATGGGATTGGCAGAAACATTCCAATCCCCTATATCATCGGCTACACGCTGGTTTGCGGATTGAAGATCTCTCTTAATAAAGATGTCCTTAATCCGGGACCAGAAACCGTAGCGCTGATCGAAATGGCAAGCGAATACGTCGTCAAGTACCACTCATCTCAAATACTAGACCTCTGTACTGGTTCTGGTGCAGTGGCTATCGTATTGGCTCGGAAGTGCAATGGTAATATAGTGGCAACCGATATTTCAGAGAAAGCCTTGGCAATCGCCAAGTTTAATGCATCTGAGAATAAGGTCGCCATCAATTTCATGCACGGAGATTTATTCGAGCCAGTGAGGGGGATGGTGTTTGATGTCATAGTGACCAATCCTCCGTATGTGAAGAGTGGCGCAATCAATCTGCTGCCAGGATTTGTTCGTGATTTTGCTCCGCTTACTGCTATTGATGGCGGAGATGATGGCTTATTTTTCCACAGAGCCATTCTCTCCGGGGCAAAAGATTTTCTTCGTCCAGGTGGTAGCTTGTTCGTGGAGTGTGAAGACGATCAGGACAAGGATGTGGAAGAACTCGCAGCGAAGTCTGGTTGGGATACAAGGAGAAGGTTAACCAACAGGCACGGAAACACAAGAGGATTCATGTTCACATGAATCCTGACGGGGGGTCATTTATTTGGCTCCCCCTTTTTTTATCTTTATTGTGCAATTTGATAAATACTTTCAAGTATCTGAAATTCCATTTTATCTCCATCAATAGAAGCGAGTTTGCCGTATGGCATAGGTATATTAGGCGTGTTATGTCCGAAATCAGCCCCAGAAATAATTGGAAATTTATATTTCATAAATTTTTCCGATATGATTTTTTCTATGGGCGGCATATCAGAATACTCATCTTCTTTATCCATCAGATTAAATTTTCCTATTATCATTCCTACTACATTTTCAAAAAAACCATATTGAATTAAATTTTGTAGATCTCTATCAACATTAGAATATTTACCAGTAGTTTCCCAGAAAAATATTTTGGGTTTATTTTTTATATCAGCAAAATATTTTGTTCCCTTTAATCTGTTGTACAGTCCAAGATGACCCCCAACTAAATATCCTTTTCCGAATCCGCCTTTTATTCTATTCCATTCAGTTAAATGCTTAATTGTTCCGAGTGGTTTTTCCGATGTAAGAATATGTTTTATCATGGAAAACTCCCATTTTTTTTGTTCATCGCTCTTTACTCCGCCAAAGCCGAAGCATACATCGGGACCATATATTGTTGGAGTGTTGCTTAATTGGAAGAGGGCAGACGTTAACGCTGTAGGGTCACTGATTCCCATGAATGGTTTTGGATTGTTTTTGATTGATTTGTAATCTAATTTATCTAGGATCCTATCGGCACCAGTGCCGCCAACGGCGCAGATTATAGCCTTAATGGTCTTGTCTAAAAACATTGTATTGATATCTGTGGCTCTCTCTTTATCACTTCCGGCTAAGTGCCATTTCTTTAGGTTTATAGTCTTTCCCTCATTATATTGAAACCCCATTTTGTTAATTTCCAACAGGCCTCTTTTATAATTTTCTTCCAAATCAGTACCAATTATGGGGCATGACGGAGCAACTATTTCTATAGCATCTCCTTCTTTTAAAACGGCTAAGTTCATACGTTTAGTGTAGTTATATTGAATTTCTACTTAGCACTATAAGCCATGGCGTCGACATTGACAAGAGTTGACTATTTTGGTACTCTACTATGATATTTTGATATCACTGTACCTTACCAACAAAAGAAAAAGGAGTCACAAAATGCTTAAGGTAGACCTGCACGTCCACACAATAGCAAGTGGGCACGCCTACAGCACCATACAAGAATCTGCTATGCATGCTAGCAGCGTCGGAGTCGAAGCAATTGCAATAACTGATCATGGCTCAAGCATGGAAGGCTCACCCCATACTGGTTACTTTGGCAATATGGCCAGAATTCCGCGCGAGATGCACGGCGTTAATCTGCTAATGGGCTGTGAAACTAATGTGGTTGATCTTAGCGGTAACATTGATCTGGAAAAGAGCATCGCAAGCGAGCTTGACGTAGTGCTAGTTGGGCTTCATAAGCTCACTCCGTATCCCAGCAGCTCGTCGTTAGCAGATAATACTAGGGCATTAATCGCGGCAATGACTAGTAATAGGGTGCATATTGTATCACACCCTTATCGCCTTGATTTTCCAGTAGACATTGCTGCGTTGGCTAAGGTTGCTAGCGATCAAGGTGTGCTGTTGGAGTTGAATCTTTCACTGCTTAAACTTTTCGGTCACAACGAAAAACTTCTTAATCAGGTTAAGCTGATGATAGAAGCGGCTGAAAAGTTAGGAATGAAGATTGTGATATCATCTGATGCTCACATAGCAACTGAAATCGGAGACGACTCAGTATTGTCGGCTCTCGGTATTCAACTCCCAAGCGGGCTAGTGCTAGGTGAGCGGGATGGTCATGATGAGGTGAAAGAATTCTTGGCATCAAGAGGGTGAACAGACTAATCATTCTTTCTAGGAGCAATGTAATATGGATGAGGTGAAACAATTAGCAAAACAAGCAACGGTGTATGTGGTGCCAACTAAACCCTTTAGTTTTGAGGGAACTTTTTTCAAGCCATCACACTTTCCTTCAAAATTGGTTCTTTACGACAACGGCAGACTCTACCAGGCGATTGAGGTGGGTGGTCACGCTTTTGGAGTTGAAATTTTCGGCTCTAGTCCCAATAGTCAAAAAGTTGGTATCACCATTTACGCCCCAAAAGCAATCTCTGATAGCATTAAAAAAGCTATCGAAAGAGAAGTTGTGACGAGGTATGATCTGGCTGGTGATATCGGCGGCTTCATTGAAGAGTATCGGGGTGACAGCCTGTTAGCCGAACCTATCCAGAGGTGGGGTGGAATGAGACCTTCTGTAGCTTACTCATTGTATGGTTTTCTAATGGTGGCAACTGTATTACAGAATGCGACTGTGAAAAGAACCGTGCAGATGATGGATGCTTTACTGAAGCAGTATGGCAAAAAACTTATCTTTGCCGGAAGAGAAGTTTATGCCATCTGGAGTCCGGAGGACATGGAAAAAGTTTCGGAAACGGATTTGAGGGATTTGAGGATAGGATACAGGGCTAAGAACATCAAGAGAATATCCCATTCTTTCGTCACCAAACAAGTTTCAGAAGAGCTACTTAGAAGTATGAGGAGGAAGCAGGATATAAAAGAAGCTCTTTTGGAAATTTATGGTGTCGGACCTCAGTCCGTATCATATCTTCTTTTTGAAGCGTTTCATTTTTATGATGCGCTTGACCATCTTTCGCCGTGGGAGGGCAAGATAGTCTCCATGTTGCTTTATGGCAACAAAACTACTAGCCCTAAACGCATACTCAAAGACGTAGAGAAGCGTTGGGGTAAGTGGAAAATGTTGGCCATCCATTACATCTTCGAGGATTTGTTCTGGCGTAGAAAGGAGGAGTGTATCCCGTGGCTCGAAGAAGAGATAAGAATGTAATTGTGTGCCGACTCTGGAATGGGGTCGGCTTTTTTTATTCAGCTACTTTCTTTTCACCAACTCACTAATCTTTTGTTCATCGCTCGAGTTAAAATGGCAAGTATCTATAAATTGAATATATTTTTCTGGCTTCACTGATAATTCCTCTGCCATATACCTTGCAAAGCAGAAAACTCGTTCATATTCATCAGAAAAATTCAAAAAATTCAAAAATTCAAACACCCGATGTTTGAAAAGCCCTAATCAGGTGTATAATAGCCGTATATGGCCTATCGTTATGATGATTTAGCTCCGGGCGAAGTTTACCACATCTGTACCCGCGCCGTAGATAGGCAGAGCATCTTTC
>JAUYKA010000001.1 GCA_030698495.1 bacterium | reverse complement strand
GATGATGGGCAATGCCTTGCCAACTGTCACCGACGACCACACCGCTCGTGAAGAAGCCGAAGGAAAAGAAATCTGGCAACAATTTCAAGACAAGCAGCTCACCTGCGATTCTCTGTCTGATGAGCAATACGCCGCTCTCGGGGAATACTTTATGGGGCAAATGATGGGTGACTCCCATGCGGCTATGAACGCAATGATGGTCAACATGATGGGCGAGGAAGGCGAAGAACAAATGCATGTTGTCATGGGAAAACGCTTGAGCGGCTGTGACTCTTCAGCTGCCTACCCGAACAGCGGCACCGGTTTTATGCCTATGATGAATATGATGGGAGGTGGCTTCAATATGATGAACTGGGGTTCGACCACACCGTTTGGTGGGGGCTGGGGCATGCCTTTCTTTGGCGGCGGACTATTCATGCTTATCTGGTGGGTGTTGATCATCGTCGGTATCGTGGTGCTGGTGAAATGGCTGATGGGGCAAGGCAAAGGGCAAGCTGGCACAAAAACCGCTCTTGATATTCTCAAGGAGCGTTACGCTAAGGGTGAGATCAATAAACAGGAGTTTGAGGACAAGAAGAAGGATATTGCATAACGGCTACTTGTGTTCCGCTTCCGGGCTGTAAATCGGGATTGTGTGATGGACAATTTGGGTTCGAATAGAGTACGTTTGTGCGAGCACTATCGAACATATTTTTATAACAATAAATACTTGAATATGTGGCCTAGAGACCGTATGGAGGCGATTCAAACATCGGGTGTTGGAAGTTATTGGAAGTTGGGTGTTGGAAGTTCTTGGAAGTTTTGGAAGTTATATATTGAAGCCTACAAAACGGGACGGAATTATTGGGACAACTAAAGATATGTTGTGTCCGTTTTGCGATTCTGATATTAAAGATAGAACGATCATATATAACGACTACGCTCGTGTGTTTCCGTCGAATCGCGCTATTGGCCCATGTCACCTTCTAATTACTCCACTACGCCACGTTGCTCTTTGGGATGCTTTGACCCCAGAGGAACAAGCAGCAATTTTCGATTTGCTTAAGAAAATCAAACTAACATTAAAAGAAGCGTATAGTGCCGAGGGGTTTAATATTGCTTGGAACGAAGGCGTAGTAGCTGGGCAATCGGTGCCTCATTTCCACTTACATGTAATTCCTCGTAGAACCGGCGATACAGGCATTACTGAATACGACCCGCGTAATTTTTTATACCGGCCAGAAAAATGGAAGGAGCTATCAAATCAAACATTGGTTGAAATCAAACAACGCCTTCAGAAGGATTGATAGAGACGGAGGCGTGTTGAATATTATCAGCCAGTTGAGCTACAGTATTATTGGAGTAGTGAGAGTTGGTGCTTTCCGGCTTTTGCCGGAAACGGGGGCTGAGTAATGAGTCCGCCATCCGCCTTCGTGCGGTGGATTTGTCTCAAAAGGACAGAGGGTGCGGTAAAAATCGGCAACTGGGTCACGCCTGCCTGCCGGTAGGCAGGGCTTCACCAAGAGTTCAGTCGAGCATGTTCCCAAAGGAGTCTCGCCTTGTGCGGGATACTGCGGGACTTATAGGAGCACAATCGAGGGCTGAAAAGCGAAAAGATTATTCCTCTCGCTTGCTACTCCCGCAAAGAACTTCCGGAAACGGGAGTTTTTTGTTGGGGATTAACTACAAAAAATACCGCCAGAGTGGGCGGTCAGGTTGACGAGTAAGTTCTCTTGTGAGAGCCCCTCCTAACGGGAGGTATCCTCGGACCTTGTTACAAAGACACCATATTACAAAGTGTATCTTTCCGCAATGAAACTTCGCATTGTAGCAAGGGCGAGCTACAATGGGAACTATGATTGTTTTTATCGATGAATCTGGTATTCATAAGCCAATTGACCATTCGGTCTTTGCGCTTGTATATATCGCAGTCAAAGATAAGGAGAAGTTTGAACAGGCAGTAGTTGAGATAGAAGAAAAACTTAACATTGATGATTTTCATTGGTCTGAACATTCGTGGACTGTTCGGGAAAAGTTTTTTACGGCTATCGCCAAATTGCCCTTTACGGCAAAAATTGCGATTTTTAGAAACCCAGTTAAAACATCCGAAGCACGCGAATGGTCATTAGTACACCTTATGGTAGAGAAAGACGTAGATCAGATTCATATCGATGGGAAACAACCGCGTTGGATAGAACATCAGCTTAAAAAAGTACTGCGCGACAAGGGGACTTCAGTACGAAATCTACGAACCGATCGACACTCATCTTCACCGGGAATCCGTATCGCTGATGCTATAGCCGGGCTAAGCCGTGCCCACTATGACAAGCGTTCAAAAAATGCAGAGCGTCTTTGGAAAATCATCCGGAAAAAAATCACCGCCCAGCTAGTGGGCGGTCAGACTGACGAGTAAGGCCTTGCGGCCACTTCCACACGGGAATCTGTCCTCGGGTCTCGTTATACTGACAATATACACCTAACACGTATTTGTGCAAGGCTTGTAAAGTCTGACAGAAAAAACTGGCATATTGTCTAATTAATGACTTTACTATTTAGCTCTATTAAGCTATATTTAAAGTATTAGCTCATTAACTATAAGCCTGATTTAGGTCGTCGGTTCGAGTCCGAGCCTAATATACCTATGTCCTAATGTGCACGGACAACAAGTTCTACAGAGCAACACTGTCAACAGCACGAAAGGGCAGTTTTGGGAGTGTTAACGTGACTTTAGCCGGTTCGTAAGGCATTATTAAAGAGCTAATAAAAGCCCCATTACTTACCTATGGATATCCGGCCAATCATTCACCTGATTACCACCAAGGCTACTCAACAGCAAATTGATGAGATGGCGTCATTTTATGTAGCTCATATCAAGCTAGCCGTGGATATAGAAAAAAGCATATTAGCAGGCGGGGGTGAATGGCATTCTGATTGTGAAAAAGTTTTGATAGAAAACGGTAGTAAGCAGGAAAATATATGGGGCGGTGGATATAAATCATTCAGTAAAGAAGTCGATTTCTACTCGCTTATCAACATCCGTCCGAAAGCAGGCAATCCTGATCAAGATATTTTATCACCCGAAATCCGTGATAAATTCGAAAAGATTACCCGTCAAATACTCGAAAGATGACTGATATAGATTTGGTACAAGCGATAAGTGTAAACCTGTTGCGACTAGCCGAGTGGTACTATAAAGACCCTGAAGGTAACGCCGTAATTTGTGAGCGATATTTGGATCAGTCCAAAAAACTTAGCCAGCAAGTTAAAACACCAAAGGCGCAGCCATTTCTTGCCAAACTCCAAAAGTTATCCTTGTCAGATTCGTCCGAACATACCGCAGAACGCTTTCTCACCCTAGGTGTTTTACTGCAACATCCGCAAGCGTGGATTTAACTGGCAATGCGCTCAAATGCGCATCGAGTCAATACAGAAAAATGAGACAGTCGCTTGAAAGACTGTCTTATCTTGGTTCGAAGCCCAGGTGGCGAGCCCTATTAAACGATAGTGGAAAGCAGAAAATCGGGTGGCTGACCCTATTTATCCCTGGTGTGCTCAAGCTTGTCGTTATTGCCGTATTGATTCTGATAATAATTGGCCTCGTGCTCATTTTTGGAATAGTTTTGCTTGATTTTCAAAAATTCAAACACCCGATGTTTGAAAAGCCCTAATCAGGTGTATAATAGCCGTATATGGCCTATCGTTATGATGATTTAGCTCCGGGCGAAGTTTACCACATCTGTACCCGCGCCGTAGATAGGCAGAGCATCTTTC
>JAUYKA010000017.1 GCA_030698495.1 bacterium | reverse complement strand
TATGGTAAGAACGCGTGTGTTGTTCATAGTGATGGTCATATATCCCTATGCTACGGCACACGCTTTTTAGTTTCGGCTTCAGGCCACTTTTGTGTTAGAAACCGAGGGGTTGTTCAGGCCAGTCTTGTATTAGACAAGACTAACCGTTGTCTTTTTTGGGAAGTAATGACATACTACTGTGATGAAATCTGTAGGTTTGATGTTAGTTGTGGGGCGAGTTTTGGTAGCACTGGCTGTCTTGCTTATTCTGCTGATAGGTGGGTTCATCTGGTGGCGGCAGGGGATAATACCATGGTCGAATCAGGCTGATAATATTAGCTTTAGTGGTAACGGCAGCAACGAAACGGTGGTGCCGCTAGCAGCGGACGAAGCTGATGTGGCTATTAGTTTTAATGAGGTTGCGGCCAAGGCGATTGAAATTAGCACGTTTGAGGACCAACCGGGCAGCGGTTGGCAAGGGGGAGGATTATACGACAGTGGTAACGCTTACGAAGGGCAGCAAAGCTTGCAGCTAATCAGCCTGGATGGACAGTCAGTAAGTAGTGAGTTAGAAACTAAAGCTGATTTCGCGGTGATTGAGTATCTGGATATGGCGGTGCAGGTGGATAATGTGATGGCTTATGAAACTCTGGCGATTGATATTGGCGATGGAGATTTTAGTGATTATTACCGGTATAAGTTTACCAATCTGAACCAGGGGTGGAATATCGTGCGTATCAGTAAAGAACAGTTTACGACAGGGCAGGAAGCAACGGATAAAAGTACGTTGACCTGGCAGGATGTCGAGCGAGTGCGGCTGACTTTAATGTCTCGGCCAAACTCCATTGCGACGGTGCGGTTTGACATGCTGGGGGGATTAACGCAAACGGACGATCTGTTAAACCGTCTGCGTTATCCCCGTGGGACAGACTATCGGGTAGGATTATATGGCCAATATGGGCAGAACCACCTAGCGGTGCGCAACAACGCGCCGAGCATGGCAGTCGCGCTGGCCGAACCCAAAGAAGGGCGCGATTTTAAACTGGCAGCTACGGTCCGGCCACAGTCGGGAGCAACCTCGGGGCTATTTTTCCGCGGCAATTATGTAAATGGCAATGGCTATTACTTTACAATTGCCGGGGATTTAGGAGATGAATGGCGTTTGCAAAGGAAAAACGCCGACGGTTTTGAAACGGTTCTGCAGGGCGAGCTGGATAACGATAATTTCATTAAGGGCGAGCCTTATAAGCTCATGGTGGAGGTGAGGGGACAGACGATAAAACTGTTTATGGCCAAGAGCAGTGAGGAGCAGTTGCGTTTGCTGGGGGAGATAACAGACGGAGAGTTCTCGGCAGGCAGTGTGGGTGTAGGTGTTGTCGATGCAGGTTGGAGCACGTTTGACGATATCCAGTACAAGGCGTTCTAAGGCTTGGTTACACATCCGATGTGGAACCGGGGGGTGTTTTCAGTTCGAAGATGAAGCGGGTGACGCCGATGACGAGGAGAAAGAACACCCAGACGGCTATGCGCTCGGCGATGGTTTCGGCTAGCGGCGAAAGGTAATGATTAGCGTAAGTGTTGGTAATAGCTGTGATCACCAGGCCGATCAAAGCTAGGGCTACGGGTAGGCGGCCATCCACGCGCCACCACATAACAAGCAGCAACAAGACAGCAAATATGCCGGTTTCAATTGTGGTGAAATTTGTTTTGGTTAAAGCCAGAAAAATACCGATGGCGGCGGGAATAGCCAAAGGATCATGCCAACGGGAGCGGTTTTTAAGCCAGAGGAAGATGTTAATTAAATTATTGTTTTGAGAATTATTTTGCATTTTTCATTCAATTTACAATGTTTAAATTTTCAATGCCGGAGAATTCATCTCCTAACCTATAACTCATGAAAAATATTTTTTAAAAATAACCCTCCCGCCTGCGTAACTAAGATATCCCAGGCAGCCAACGAGGGTGGCGCCGGAGATTATCAATCCTAAATAAAACCAACGCTGCGGCCAAAACTCAATTACCATGTCCATATCGTAAGATCCGTCGGCATTCTGACGGCAAAGATTTTGCCTAACGCAAAGCTCATTCGTATCTACATACCAGCCGTTAAGGAACGAATTCAGTTTGTAATGATGTTCGTTGGCGATAGCGTCGGGTACAGCCCAGGGTACCCAACTAGCCAGTTTTCCGCGAACTTTGTCGTTATCCATCATCAACCGCCACTGGTCGTGATACGATTCGCTCATGTTCAGATAAAAAGGCGTGGTGGCGCTTTTAATCCGTGCCAACTTTTTGGTCGGCATGATTATCTCAAAATCAACTTTGGCTGGATTTTGGAGTTGCTTGCCGGTAGTGCTAACAAAATAAAACTTGTCATGTAAATCCGGAATTTGCATTAAGCGGAAGTTATCGTAACGGACAGTTTTATAACGATTATCTTCATCGGCGTAGGAATAAACAAATAAAGTAAGGTTCGTGGCGTTGTGTGGAATAGTGATGAGCTGATTAAATTTTTGCCAGTCGGAGACGGGCGCGGGTAGCAGTTCGTCTACGTCCTTACCTTGATCAAAGTCCAGGCGGTAGCCGGCGACATTTTCGTTGTCGGCCTGATAGTCAAAGGAGAGTAAATAAGAAGAAGTGGCCTTAACTGGCAGGGGACCGAGCCCTGCACAAGCAGTTTCTGATGTAGATTTTACCAAAAGCGATTTGTCTCCTTCGCTGGCAATATCTTCATCAACGCGTGATTGCAGTAAGCCGGTGCGGTCATGATCTAGGCACTTAGTTGGCGGTGCCGGCCACAAACCGTTTTCCAGTGAAGCGTTCGGAATAATATTCATGCCCATGCCTTCCGGGAGGTCGTATTCAAAGACGTGTTCATCGCGCGCCGGCAAATCCTGCCAAGCGTTATTGGCATACAAAGAATTGTTGGCAAAGGGTGGTTTGATAGTGACGCGGATTTTATCAGCCGTTATATTATCCGGAGTCAAATCTTCATAAATGCTTTGGAAAAAGGTTGAGGGGAGGATGGTTTGACTATTATTACCCTGTTCGTCTTTGACAGTCTCGGTGAATAAGAATTCCTGGCTTAATTGGTTGGTAACGTATGAATATTTATCATCTAAGCTGGAAAGGTTAGTGATAGTGGCAAGGTCAGGAGAAGTGGTGATATACGGTTTATATCCCTCGTTTTCATAAACGACTAACTCTTGCGTGCCGATATCTATTTTTTTCAGGTACGGCAGTTGGTCAAGCTGGTCGATGTACCACTGGCGGATGTTGGGATTTTCCCGCCCGCCGTAATGAATAAAGAAGTCGTCATCGTTGGCAAAGTCTTGTATAGGAACAATAACGTATTTAATGACAGAATTGTCGAGAAGTTCATTGGCGCCATTGATATTAAATAATGCCGCGATTTTTTCGTTTCTGGATAATTGTTGATACCCCCATCTTAACCACACATAATCCTTCCAGTTTCTGTCTAGGATGGAAACAGTACTGATCTTTGGTTTTTGACTGGTATATATACTCCAACGTGAATCTGTTGGCACCCATAGAGTTCTGAAAAATTCATTTTGTGCCAGGATAAAGTCTTTGAGTACTAGATAGTCTTGGTGAATATGACGGGGCACGAATAATTGTCCAATTTCTTGGGTTATAAGAGGCTTGGCGTTAATAAGAAGTAAAGTTAGGATAACACTGGTTAAACTGAGTTGACCCAACAATATCCCATAACTTTTCGTGGGTCTTTTCCATATCCAAGCTACAAACGAGGAAAGTAGAACAGCGTAGCCAAGGGCAATAAGATAATAAAATTTACTGGCTTCACGGAACGCGTTGAACCCGGGAAGGAAATCATATAATCGCTGATAAAATGTTGGGAAGGGATTTCCGGATTGCTTGGTTAAAAAAATGCCAATTAAGGCCAGTAGTCCAAAAAAAAGTACATCTTTGTTTTTTCTGTTCACCAGTAAACCGGCAAAAGCAAATAGTGGCAGCAGCCAAAAATAAAACGGTATTGGTTGGACAATAAAAGCAAAAAATTCGCCACTTGTCCAGAAGGCCTGAAAAAGAGTGAACGAATTAGTAACGTTGAAAAAATTATCGCCAAACAATGGCCGAGCGAAAATATCATTTGTTGTTAGCACGCGCATTTGTTGCAATCCAAGTAACCAGTAAAAGTTTATCAGGCCAACAACCAGGATTGGCATTAGCGACAATGAGCAAAGAAGGACTATTTTGCGGAAGTTAAGTTTGTTACTATTAACAACAAGAAAATACAATAGGTAGCCTAGCAAAATCCAGGCAACGATGTAAAAAGCCCTGAATTCATATAGGCTAGTGATGAAGGCAAAAACACCTGTTAAAATAGATAGGCGCCAGCTAGCTTGCCAGAGGGTTAATATGAATAACCACAAAACTATTAGACCCACTGCGAGCGCGGTAAGAAATGTCATATTACCAGTGGTAAGCACGTAGGTGTTATAGGTCATCACTGTTGAGCCAACAAAAGCGCCTGCTTTGGAACCGGTTAAGTGGTAAAGAAAGAAAAAAACAACGACAGTGTTGATAAGTAAAAAGGGATAGAGAACCAACAACTTTTCTATCGCCAGTTCAGGAGCGATAGCTGACAAAAGTTTACGGGCTAAATTAAGAGGATACCGCGCCGGTCCGACAATATCACTAGAGCCAAGAGAGCTAGGCGTCCAAGCTTGAGGAGCCACAGAGATTTCTTTATATTGTTCTGAGTATAGAAAGCCCCAGTCACCGTACGAAACAATAGAGTCCGCGTTGAACCAATGCCAATGGCTGATAACGGCAATCAATATTACAACAAAAATTACAGTTGCTAAACCGATTATGTTTTTCACCTTAGGTGTAATAACCATATCCCTCTTATTTTTTCTGGAAAACAAAGAAGCAGGAGCCTAAAAAGAGTTTTATGAAGGACTGATCCAAGTAGCCAATCACGCCTTTCTTGTAGATAGGCTGGCTAGACCAATATTTCAGAACCAAATTATTCTCCCGCGCCCAATGTAATATGTCTAGGGGGTTAGTTATATTACAGGCGTCATCATCCGAATGAAAGTCATCTCTGATTACTGTTGCCATTTTCTCAAAACTATAATTGCGTTTGAGCAGTTTTTGAGCCAGCGTCATAATATTTTTTAATTTTTGTTTATTGCCTTTCGTATGAGAATGATAGTTATTGGAAATAGATAAAAAATTGGGGCATACGATAATCAGATGGCCGTGCTTTTTCAACACACGTGAATTTTCCTTCAGGAAAACTCGAGGGTTTTCAACGTGCTCGAGAACGTTATATGAACCAACGACACTGAATGATTCATCTCCAAACGGTATAGTTTGTCCATTAAAAAGATCACAGTTTAGTTGTTTTTTACGGCATTCAACTACAGATGGTTGGGAAATTTCTAAGCCAATGAAGTTCCGTTGACATTTTTGGTTCCTAGACAGCTCAGCGACTAAGCCAGGCCCACAACCTACGTCTAGTATCTTGTCATTATCTTTTGACGACCACAGTATGTAGTCCAAGTATTTTTGAAAATAATCCAGCTTATTTGCCAAAAGAACCTCGGTATATTCTTTATTATGGTAGTAATATTGTTCATGTTGCATAAAGACTATTTTAAAATGGCCATAATTTTTTAACGCCCTTAAGAAGCAATTTCCCAATATGGCTAGGCCGTAAGAGATTAGGAGTAACTAAGTCAGGGTGTATAGATGAATATAGTTTGGGGTGAACTAATGGCAATGGCGCTGATTGGTCTTTTTCCCACAAATCTCTAAGGGCATTATTCGCCGGTTGGTTCAAAAAATCTTTGTGTGTAAAAAATAAGATGTTTTGTGCGTACCACCACTGAATTTTATCATTCAACCAAATTCTTCTTCTAAGACAATCGATGCATACGTAGCCATGTTGATTAAAAATATTAGCCCAATAATCAGGCCATTGTTCATTTTTGTGCGAGACTCCACCTTGTCCAGGAATGGCAGCAGAAAAAATAATCATGGGAGCCAAGGTGGTGAGGGATCTAATAAAGGATCGCGCAGATTGTGGTGATAGATGTTCGGCAACTTCTAATGACATAGCCACGTCAAAGTTCTTTTCAAGGGTGAGTGGTTTTTCCAAGTCAGAGGCCACAAAATTTGATGAGGGAATAAACAACGCGCTTTGATTAACATAACCACCGTCAATGCCAAGAATGTCGGTGACGCCATATTTTTGCCAAACGGACAGCCAAGCTCCGGTGCCGCAACCAATATCAACTACCGAAGTAGGTTTAATAAACTCTCGAATTAGAGGAATGATAGACTCGGCTGATTGTTTGGCGCCTGCTTGTTGATTTTGGAAAAAGCTTGGTGGGTATTGCGTCATTTGATGGAAGTAACGGACGAATAAACATCATTATACTTGGGTATTATAACATTATCCCAATCATAATTTTCTTCAAAATATTGTCTGGCGCTGACAGACATATTTTGTCTAACCTCTTTGTTTTTGATTAAATAAATAATTTTGGTAGCCAGTGCTAGCCAGTTCCCCTGAGGCACAATAATGCCAATATCCTTGTTTTGTAGTATTTGGCGGGCAGCCAAATTGTCTGAACTGATAATTGGTAATCCGCTTGCTAATGCTTCAATATAAATTTGGGCATAGCTCTCCGCACGAGCCATATGAATAAAGAGATCGGCTTGATTATATTCATGATGGATGTGGCGGTTTTCAATAAAACCAGCAATACTGATGTTATTACTTAAGCCTAAATTGTGGATGTATTTTTCCAACCATGCTCTTTCTTGACCTTCACCCACTATTTTCAGGTGCGAATTCGGATACTCATTGAGCACTGTTTGGAAAGCTTTGATAGTAATGTCGAAACCCTTTCGGTAGCTTAAATACCCGATTGAAAGTAAGTGGATTTGATCTAACCGCGTTAAAGTCCGAACTTGCTTGCTAGAAAACTTTGTTTTGTCCTTACCGGGAGGAATGATTGTGATTTTATCTTCTAGTATATGTCTAGAGACGAGTTTTTTTGTGTAATTATCGTAAACAATGACGCGATCAGCACGTTGCAATGTCCAAACAGATAAACGCTTGGTTACAAACCAGAACATTGTTATGATTAAATGGTGCAGGTAAGACACTAACACGTTTTCGTGTCTTGGGCGTACGTCTTTGTGTGTATAGGGCGACGCAAAGGCGCCGATAATGAATGGAATTTTCCGGTTAATATGCAACAACGGAATAAGGTTAAAAGTGGATCCATAGGCAAAAGGACGAATATGGTGGATAATATCAAACTTTTCACTTCTAATCAGCCGATAACATCGCCAAGTATACTGGCAATTAAATAATAATGACTCTAATAGTGATACCTGAAACTGCTTTTTTTTAGAGCGCAATTCAATAATCCTATATGATTTATTCGTAAGAACATTTTTTGTGCCAGTCACTACTACGGACGAAGGGTGCTGCAAAATTAATCGGTCAGCTATGGTAAAAGTTGAGGTTTGTTCAGAGCCGTGTTCATACTCATCAAAAACAAAATGGGCAGGACAAAATAGTACTTTCATTATTTGTCTAGTTCTTTAAATATTTGGAGCATAGCATTAGCAGTCTTGTCCCAAGTGAAAATTTTAGCAAAGCGATAATTCTTCTCAATTAAAACATTTTTAGCCTCGCCAGATAAGCCTATCATGCGATCAATTATATTGTTAATATCTTGGGAGTCATGGGGATTAAATGACCATTCCTTGCTAGGCATGATTTCAGGAAGCGAACTAGTATTAGACGCTATAACAGGACACTTGGATGCCATAGCTTCTAATACTGGTAATCCAAAGCCTTCATAATAAGATGGATATATAAAAAACTCGGCATTTTGATAAAGGCTGATTAATTCTTGAGTTTTTGCATACCCATACAGTATAACTCTGTTTTCAAGACCTAATTTCTTAATCTGCTTTTTAAGATCATCAGTATGTTCTTTGGGCATTGATCCAGCAATGACGAACTTGTATGACTGCAGCTTCTTGTTTGTAGCAAATATATCCAGCACTCTTGGAATATTTTTACGGTACGGATGTGTGGAAACAGAAAAAAAGTATTTATTGTGAATCAGGCTTTTCTGCTTAGGAGCGTTAAAATAATAATCATTAACTCCAAGATAAACGGTTTTAATTTTATCATCCGGAATATTATAAAACTTTTTTATGTCCTTCTTCGTGTTTTCCGAATCCGCGATTATAACATCGGCATTGTGTAAAGACCTCTTCATAAAGTGTCGGTAGTATAGATTAAACCACTTAGTTCGGTTGTCATCTAAAACTAAAAATGACAGATCATGAATCGTCACATAATATTTGACACCCTTATTTTTGAAAAATGGCAAAATATGTGCAGGGCCATGTAGGATTGATATATTCTCTGCTCCAATCAATATATTAATTAGAAAATTGTCGAATAAAAATGTGCCGAGAAGGCTATTTGGTAATTTCAAACATCTGGTTATACCAAGCTTTTTCTTATCATTGGTTTGAAAAAAGACATAATGATTCATTTTATCAATCTCCAGAATATTTTTATATAAAGATCTAATATAGTTTTGTATGCCAGTATTTTTGCCTTGATAAATTCTGGAGTTGATTCCTATGTTCATACTTTATTAATACTCCCGAACAAATAACCGGCTCCGCCAATAGTGAATTTGCAGGTGTGATATAAAACAAAAGTTGAGCTTAGAAATGGGTGATGAATGAATTTGCGCCAATTCTTAAAGTAGATATTGCGAAAAAAACCAAGCTGTCTAGAAGCTTCTAACTGTTTCAGTTCTCTGAAATAGACTAAATCTTTGCCATAAAGAAAGTATTTATACATGTGTTTGTATATGCTTGTCGGCTCTCCAATGTGTACGGCCTCCGCTTCAATAAAGCCTGTTTTAAACCCCGCCCTGTTTAATTTGTTCTGCAGATCATAATCCTCTCCTGCGACAATACCCTCGTTGAAACCTCCTATTGCTTTGTAAACAGAGCGTTTTAAAAATCGCGCGGACGAATGAGTAATGTCATACTTATACATATCCACCTCAAATTTTCTTACTTTGGCGATCCAGCTAATCGTTTCATCCGGCGTGTTGTGGACAACGACCACGTCATATCCCTTATTTATCTTTTGCACACATTGTGTTACCACGTCTTTATCTAAAATAAAATCTGAATCTACTTTATAAACATATTCTCCGGAGGATTGTTTAACGCCGTAGTTGACTTGGGCGGAACGTTCTGGTCCATGTATAAAAACCTTACTGGTGAATCGTTTAGCGATTTCTGTTGTCTTATCGGATGAATTATTATCTACAACAATGATTTCAATTTCCTTGTAAGTCTGTTGGCCAATCGACTGCAAACAGCGTTCCAGTGTGGCAGCAGAGTTTCTAGTTGGGACTATAACAGAAACAAGTGGGTTCATTTCTTTCGAGCTTTAAATGTCATGAAGTGCGCGTGAATCTTGTCGATATTTCCCAAGAAAGCGGGCAGAGGGAAATAACCGGCTCCGGCAGCTTGCTCTACGATGAGACTGTGCGCTTCTAGTAGCTCTTTAAGGCCACGCCAGTTGTAAATGCGCACGTGGTTCCAGGATGGAGGCGCCGGCTGTTCGTCACGATGGATAGCTAGGGGATTGCCGATATTTCTTTTTTTAGTTGATATATTGGTCAGTGAAAAAATCTGCCAACCCATAACGCTAGCAAAAATATTGCACCAACTACTGGCGTTCTCGGTACTGATAATGGCATAACCGTCTGGTTTCAAAGTGCGGTATATTTCTGATAGAAAATTATCGGAATTATATAGGTGTTCAATGACCTGATTGGCATGAACAACGTCAAATGTGTTATCCGGCCAGTCAAATTTATCATTCAAGTCGAAAGATTTGACTTTTATATTATACCTGGCAGCTTTTTCAGCCTGGTCGGGCACAATCTCGACTCCTGATATATTTGACGTTCCGATAATCTTGGCGAGTTTAAGCGTTAAAGTGCCGTCGTCGCAACCAACATCAAGCAGGGCAGCCGCTGGATTTGGTTCCAGTAGGCCTTGGATGTTTTTTATATTCAGCGCACTGGCGCGCGCATACATGTCGTTAAGGAATTTTTTCATGGGGGTCTTTTCAGGCTAACATGGTTAAGGTTTTGCTCAAATACATCGGATGTTTTTCTTAGAGGGAAGTTGTGGTTTCTCTGTCAGCCTTCCGGGCGAGGGTTTGTTAAAATTGTTATATAAAGCGCTTGATTTCACGTTCTAACGCTTTGGGTAGGTCTTTAATAATTATCCAGTGGCTTTGGGGCAAAAACGCTTTTAATTCAGCTTCAAACCTGGGTTTAGCTTCAACTAGCGCGGTGAGCACTTGGGGCAGCAATCTCCTTTGCTTTGGGGTAATCAACCGGGCGCGCAGCATGAAATAAAGGTCGTAAAAATCTCGTGGCTTGCGGCGGTTAAGCAAAGCATTGAGCTTACTTGTCATGAGTTGATCCTCTCTTAGTTGCACCAGCGGATAGGTTGGCAGGTAATCATTTTCGACTGTAGTTACTTCCCCGCTAGTTGTGCCATTGCGCAGGGAAATTTCTATTTTATTCATGATGCTAAAATCGGTGAGCTTTAAGGTTGCGGTGGCTAAATAACCGCCGCTGGTTGTTTTGGCTTCAGTTAACTCGGTGTCAACGCCTGTTGCCTCAATATGCGACAAGGCGGCGATAATCAGGGCTTCCAAATTAGCGATGTTTTTATCCGGCGAGTCAAAATCCAAATCCTCGGAAAAGCGCGGACTGCGGTATAGTAGGCGTAAGGCCGTGCCACCTTTGAAATATAGCTTGCTAGAGGCTGGCTGCCGGTAAAGGGCAGATAAAAATAAATGCTGGCAATACTCGCGGGCAATGTTGGTACCACTCGTGTGTTCTTGGACGGCGCGGGTTTTAATTTGTTGGGTGGTGAGCATAGAGATCGCGCAGTAATTGAGTAAGCCGGCGGCTTTGAAAAAGGCGTACCCATGCTTGCAGCTTCTGTTGGCTAAAGCGGTCCAAGGACAGGCGATCATTCAATGGTTTGTGACTAAGCGCCACGAGATATAAATAGTCGGCGACGGCTTTTTCGGGTTCAGCCATAAGAAAACGATCCGTGCCGTGAGTTACGAGTTGGTAACCTTGAAAAATAGATTTTTTAAAACGAGTATAGGAAAATGATTGGTTAAGGGCTGCAAATTCACGAGTGGCTTTGGTGGTAATAGAGGTAATGCTATACACCACTTCCGGGATCAATTGGTGGAACGACAAAGCGGTTTCTAGGGAAATATAGGATGGTTGGTACAGTTTATTGGCAATTACGTACGGCGATGGTTGTTTTTCGTTCAACGTATAGAGGCCGTTGCGTAATTTCATAAATAGGCTCTTTTTTGTGTAACTATGAATAAACTTGCGGGCGGCTCCGGTTGAGACGCCAAACAGGGTACGAAATTCCTGTGGCGTAAAAATAATTAGGCCGCGTTCAACCAGCTTGTCCCGTACTATTATAGGATTCAGTTTTTTAACCATAAGGTATCAAAAGTGAATTACTGCTGTTAATGTACATCAGACGATATTTCATGGTCAAGAGAGATTTAGTTGCCGAATGTTTTTCTCAAACGCGTCAGCGGTTTTTTGAGAGGAGAAATCGTGGCTACGCTGCCAGGCCTTCCGGGCGAGGGTTTGATATAGATCGTCGTTTGTCAGAAGTTTTTCTAATTTACGGGCGAGATCTACCGGCGTGTTTTGATCGGTTAGCAGGCCTGTTTGGTTGTTGATAATGGCTTCGCGGAGGCCGCCGACATTGTACGCCACTGACGGCACGCCGCAGGCGGCAGCTTCGATAATGTTGAGGCCGTAGCCTTCTTTGTGGGAAGTAGACGTCAATATTTTCGATCGGGAAAGCAGCTCAATTTTTTTTGTATCGTTAACGTATCCCCACACGGTTATAAAGTCGGGGTGTTGCTCGGCCATTTTGATGATGTCCTGATAGTAACGGCCATGGCCGGATCCGATAATCCATAGTTTTATGTTCGGAAAAGTCTTCCGAAGAAGCAAGCAAGCTTTGATAGTGTCACCTATATTCTTAATAGGCGCAATTCGTCCTAAGGACGTAACTATTGGATCAGATTTATGAAATATTGGTGAGGGTAACGGAGCTATATCGACTGATTCCGGGATGATGCTTATGGCATGTTCTGGTATTCCCGCGTCAATAAGTTCTTGTTTGGTTGATTGAGATACAGTAATGAATGGAGTGCGACGGTATAATTGTAGCCACGTTTTTTCAGCTATTTTGCCGATAGTGCTAAGAGGAAAGGGAAAGTTATATTCCCAGCATTGTCCAGCCACTTCGTGAATGAATGCTAGTGTGTGGCGATGAGAATAAAAAGGGGTAAAGAAAGGCAAACCGTGGATTTGATCAACGCAAATGGAGTTACGATGACGGCGAAATTCTTTCTGCCACAAGCGCCAGGCGTGGAAGCGGACGGTGATCTGATGGCCGTGGCGGATAACACGGTAACCGCGTTTATTTTCTTCTGGTCGGCAGCCTGGGAAGGAGGGACAGAGAAGAGTAACTTGGTGGTCACGGCGGGCAAGTTCGGCAGCGATGTTTTCGGTCAGTTGTTCCGCGCCACCGGCTTTGGGGTGGCTGGTATCGCGCCAATTGAGGAATAGAATACGCATTGTTAAATTGCTAAATTATTAGGTGGCAGGACGGGTTGTGGCTTAGTAAAGATAGTGCGTTGATAAATGAAGGCTAGGCTAAGGGTGAGAGCGGCGCCGGTAATGAATAAGACTAATAGGATAGAGGCGATACTTTGATGCCAGATAGAAATACCGGCTACTTCAGCTGCTATTAGTAAGAACAAAGGTATTAAGAACGCACGGTTACCCTTAGCCAGTAGTAGACGGACATAGAGCTGGATGATAGCCCACAGGCTGGCGATAATGCCTATATGTCCCAAATGAGAAGCCGCGGGAAGATAGTCACTACCGAAAATGGTGGTGATAATTTTTTCCGGTATGATAAGGTATAAACCGACAGTGCCGATAACAATCAACATAATAGTGGACATAGAAATTTTTAAAATACGTTTTTCCTGGCCGGAGCCGGAAGCAGCGGTTTGGGCAGCGGAGGGGAATACGACACCGCTGATAGCCGCAGTTCCGAAAACAATAACCTTACCGGCGGTTGATAAGACGGCGTAGTAACCGGCGGCGGCATCTAACCAGTGCTTGGCCAGGATAATGTCAATGTTTTGTAAAAGGAGGAGAAGGAACAAGGCAGTGAAAATATAGGGTAGATATTGAGAACTGCCTCCCGGCGTTTTAATTAATGCTTCGGAGGCTGCTTGTGCTGGAGATGACCAAAATAAGCGGCGGGTTAACCATAGGCTGAAAATATATGAAATAGCACTACTGGCAGCCAGGGCGACAACGACGCCATAAACGTCATAGCCATTGGCAACGAGAATGCCTGCTAGAAAGAATTTAAGGAGGGCGGCGATAAGTGCTAATAAGGATAATCGGAAGAAATATTGCGAGCCATGCAATAGGCCACTATTGACAGCCGTTAGCAGAGAAAAACCGATGATGATGGAGATGAGTAGGACGTAATTAAAAGTCCAATCTTCGGGGAAAAAGCCAGTATAGTGGACAGTTACCAGAATAACAGAGAGGATGATGATTCCTAAGAAAGAGACAAAATTAATTTTACGGGATAGCTCTTGGAGACGTTGCCGTTCATGAGAAGTTAAGAAAATAGCAGTCTGTCTGGCCATATGCATAGAAATAACGCTGGCGGGAAAACCTAGAATGGCGATCCAGGAAAGCAAGGAGGCAACACTGCCAAATGATTCGGGTGACAGTAAACGGGCCATGACAATAGTGAAAAGGTAATTGATGACACCCGTAATCAAGGAGCCGATCATAATAACAGCGCTTGATTTAAGTAAAAACAAAGTGGTGATAGGTTTAACAGCCATTGTTATAGAATAGCTGATAGTTGATCATTTTCGGCTGTGGAAAAGAAAGATTGAAATTACATATTTTTTACTCTCGCAAGTGTGCTATAATAAACCAGACAAAATAATTCTTAATAATAACTATAACTTTTTAAAGGAGGTGTCATATGAAAAAACTACATCTAACAACTATAGTGGTATTAGTTGGTGTATTAATTATAGGGGTTCCTCTAGCAAGCGCGGCGCCATTGTTTACTCGTATTAATAGTGCGATGCGTGAGGCGGGTATTACAGTTAACCCTACTAACTGGACCGGTTGGGCAGAGGGTGTAGTGACCGGCCACTACAAAAATTTCCAACAGCTGGTTGATGCTATGAAGTGGCACCAACAGCGAGGCCGTTTCATTCCCGACACCAGTAAGTTCACTAGAGCAGTCACTTCTGCCAGTTCGGGAGCAGCGACAACCGTGGCAGCGGCGACTGGCAAAGTTAAGTGCATGAACAGCGTGCGTGTAAACAGCTTGTCGGATCGGGTAATGTCTGTAGAATATGCGGCTGGTAAGTTTCGCAGCTTGAGACTCACGGCGGCTCAATACAACACCGCCATTGGGCGTTCCATCCAGCAAAACTCTACCGTTAAAGTGTGTTCTCGTGACAATTTCAAGACCCTGGCTGGCAACGCTATTGGCTTGGCCGGTTTAGCTAACACTGCCGATGGTGGTGCCGGCGGAGGCGGCGGAGGCGGCGGAAGCAGTAGTAGTAGCAGTAGTAGCAGTGGCGGTGGAACATAGGAACAGTTGATTGGTTTGAAACGAAAAACATGAGCGCAAGAGCGCTCATGTTTTGGATTGAGCGTAATATACTCAACTTGGTGGCGGCGAACATTGATCGGTAGCTTGGGTCTTGTTACGCCAGATTGTGAGATTAGGTTGAGAGAAGACAATTTCCAGATCTTTTTGACGGTAAAGAAAATTATAGTCGGCAGCATCGAGGGTGTCGGTGGCTAACATGACATATTGGATGCAGAGCGGCGCCAAACGGGTGCCAAAGTCGTCACGCGAAGGACTGTCTGATAGCGCTTTTTGCAGGTACTGATGCGTGGCATCGGTGTTTTCCGCGTAGATAAACGGCCGGCCAAAGGTACCGCCAACTTCATTGCTGTTGCCAGAAATCATGTCAGCGCCGGTAAAGTACAATCGGGCGGGGTTGGCAATGGTGCGGTAATTGGTAAAGGAAAAAGGCAAGTACATGTGCCATGGTAGAAACAGCGTCCGGGGCGGCGCCTGGTGGTTGGCAGAGAACCAAGCTTGCGCTTGCTGCCAACTGGCGGGGTAGGAAAGTGGATGTAGTTGATTGCCAAAGCCATAAAAGGCGGCGGAAGAAAGGTACAGGACAAGCAAAGAGACAATGGCAGGCGCCAGGAAGGTGACTTGCTTGCGCCTGGCGCGGGACCAGACAGCACTTAAGGCGCAGATGCCAGCGGCCAGTAAAATACTTTCGGCTAGGGCGATGAGAGAGATGAATTTGGCAGAGTCGCGCAGTCCTAGCCAAAAGGGTACGTGTTGATAGAGCCAGGCGGCGACAGGCGCGGTGACGGGCTGGGCGACGCCGACAGCCAGAAAGAGTCCGACGAAGATAGTGAGGATAAGCCGGTAAGAAATCCAACGGGTGGATGGCAGGCGCCGCATCCAAAAGAAACCTCCGGTCATAACGGCAAGCAGTACGGCCGATACCAGGCCGAAGCCGGGCCGCAGCTCCCAGGAAAGAAGGAAGGGAAGATCTATTTTCCAAGTGGCGGATAAATTGAGCACGTCAAAAATATAGGAGCCGGAGTAGGGGGCCAAAAGTGCCCGTGCCCACGGACCCACCGGGTTAAGTTGGGGGAAAGGGATGTAGCGATAGAGTATAAAAGAGAAAGCAATTACGGCTGAAACCGGCAGCGCCAGATACAGCCAAGGGAGGAAAGTCTGGGAATTTTTTCGTCGGGGGAGGCGGAGAAAAAATAGCAGTAATAAGGGTGCAAGAATGAAATAGTGGATACTGACTAGGACGGTGGCGGCAAGCGCCAGGCTGGTATAGAGGCCGCGGCGCGTTGTAGCACGCTGCTGAAACTTAATCCAGGCCAGCAAGGCCCAGGGGACCAGCGCATAACCATAGAGCAGAAAAACATGTCCCATAAATACCCGCGTGATAACAAACGGGCTATAGGTGTAGAATACGCCGGCGATAAGCGCGGATAGTGCTGGCCAGTCAGCGGTGCCGCGCAGAACATGGCGGCATAACTGATACATGGATATGCCGGCCAGAAACAGAGGAAGAGAAAATAATAGCTTTAGGGTGGTAGCCGTGGTGAGGAAATGACTCATAGCCCAAGCCAGCCAACGGTAGGGCAGGCCGCTTAGGTAAGCGGCCTGCCACGGGGCGGGCGGGCGGATGAGCTGGGGCGGCGAGACAAAGTCTAGTAAAAATAAAAATCCGCGTTGGCTAAACCATGGCCAGACGACAACTAGGCCAAATCCTAGGAGAACGAGATATGGCCAGAAGCGTTTGAGGAGCGCACTAATGTCAGATTTGAACTTTTTCGTGAAGGGAGGGGGTGTCATGGTGGATGATGACACCGGTAGCGGGTTGAACGGGGGTGGGCAGCGAGCGCACTGGGCGGTCATACCAATGGATAATTCTTAAGCGGTAGAAAATGGCCAGTGTATCCCAGAAGGTGCGCCACACGGCGCTGACGCCGATAGTACTGGAAAAGTTATAATCTATTTTTACCGGTGCTTCCACGATACGGCGAAAGCCGAGATGATGAGCCACTACCAAAAGCTCCAGATCAAAAGCGAATTTCTTAACGACAATGCGTGGCAGGACGGTGGCCAGCACTTCGCGGCGGCACAGTTTTAAGCCCACTTGCGTGTCGTGAACGCGTAAGCGGAATAGCAATCGATTTAGTAACTGATACCCGAAGCTATAGACGCGCCGCAGGCGAGGGTAGTTGACCTCTGATAACGGATGCCGTTTGGAGCCGATAACCATATCGGCCCGGTAGAGTTTCAAGAGCGCCAGCATGACCTCAAGCGACGCGGCGGATATGTCCGAGCCGGCATCGATGAACGCGACGATCTGGCCCTGCGAGCGGTTAAGGCCGTGACGCAGAGCGGCGCCCTTGCCCTGATTGCGGTGAAAACACTCAATTTTTAGTTCTGGCCAGTGGAGTTGTCTTACTTTAGTTAGTGTTCCGTCTTCGTTACCGTCGATAACCAGGATTAGTTCGTGTGACGGCACCAGACGCTTTACCAGATGGTTAAGACGGTTAAGATCGTGAACAATAGTGTCAACTTGTCGGAAAGATGGGATAACTACGGATAGATAAGGGCGAGACATGTAATTAAGTGTATCATATAGGTGGTTATTGTGGATTGCTGATTATTATGGAGCGATGGATTAGTTATCCACATTTTTAATTTGACGGAAATATATGAGAATATCATACTACATCATACGTTGGTATTTTTGGTGTTCTTTTGTTTGAAGGAGACGACAAATGGAGAAACAAGGCCAAATTGAAGCGGAAGAGGAAAGGCTCGAGGAGGAGAAGCAGGAGGACAGGCCCCCCATCAGTTTACAGCTTGCCGAGAGAGATCGCATCAATGAGTCTGATTGGAACATGCCTTAGGGCGTTTCAGTTTTCAGCGTAGGCTTGTTTGTCTTCACCGCTCGTGTGTGTCTTGTGTGTCAAGACCGCGGGCGGTTTTTCATTATAGTATGGTTGTAGTACACTTTTAAATAGGGGAAAAGTGGGGAAAGAGATGATAAATCGTAAAACTATTAAGGAAGGAAGGTGATTTAAATGGATCAACAATATCAGAGTCAAAATCCGAACCCGAACCCAAATCCTGGCCAGAATCAAGGCCAGCCGAATATGTCGGGAGGAAGCGTGGATCAGGATAAGGGTGTAACTTATTTGAGCTACATAGGGATATTGTTTTTAGTGCCCATGCTGGCAAAAAAAGACAGTAAATTCGCGCAATTTCACGCCAAGCAGGGCCTGGTGCTGACTATAGGCTGGTTTATCAGCAGCTTCCTTTACGTGTTCGCCGGGTTAGGAGCGTTGATACAGCTGGCAATTTTAGTACTATCTATTATGGGATTGGTCAATGTGAGTAAAGGACAGACGAAAGACTTGCCGTTGGTGGGCAGTTTGGCAAAGAAATTACATTTCTGAACAGAGAGAACGGCGAAGAAAGTAAATAAAGTAAATACAGCCCAGCCTTCGCCAAAGGCTATGGCGGGCGAAGCCCAGCCTTTGCCTAAAGCTTCCCCCTTCGCACAAAGCTACGGAGGGACACGGTCGGCGGGCGAAGCCCAGCCTTCGCCAAAGGCTTCGGCGGGCGAAGCGAGTACAGTAAATACAGGAGCTGAACTCGCTGTGTTTGTTTATCGGAAGACGGCTGATTTAAGGTGAAGTGTAATTTAGGCTCATAGGATCTATCCAGTCGGAGAGGGCGGATTTGTTTTGGACGTAACCTTTTAGGTTAACGGCGGTGTCTTTGACTAAGCTGAAATGCAGGTGCTTTCTTTCACCGTCGGTCTGGTTGGTATAATCTGTACCTAGAAGGCCGACTTGCTCGTCGGCTGAAATTTGTTGTCCAACTGAAGGCAGAGAAGACGGGTTAAGATGTCCGTAAATTGCTATTATGGGCTGATTATTGATAGTTATTTGTTCTGCTACCAGGCCGCCGTAGCCGGAAACCCATTGGGCGGTTAGAATCCGGCCGGCAGCGACAGAATAAACCGGAACAGGGCCGGCAATATCTGCATATTCGGTGTCAGCACCGGTATGATAGCCGGTAAAGCGCTCGGGCTGAACGGGAGAATTTTGCGGGGTTACATATATACCAAAAGGTTTTTTAGTGACACGCTGTTTGAATTGAGCAACTGGTTCGATAAGGGAGGGTGTTTTGGGTTGCCGGGTGGGTAAGAGAACTGTTTGGGCGGGAGTGACAGGAGGATTGCTAGGCTCTGGCAATACCGGAGAAGTTATGTCGGGGAGTGACTTCCAGATAAAGGCGCCGATAATTAGTAGAGCCAGGGTGATGATGAATAATGGCGGTTTTAGGGTCACCTTTGTAGTATTCATATTTGACATTCTTGTTACAATGTTAACATGGCAGAAAGAGGAACAGCGGTATTTGGTGGCGGGTGCTTCTGGTGCACGGAGGCGGTATTTGGGCAGTTGCGGGGAGTTGTTTCCGTTATGCCGGGCTATGCCGGCGGTAAAGAAGAAAATCCCAGTTACGAGCAAGTGGCGACGGGCCGGACGGGACATGCGGAAGTAGAAGGAGAAATATCAAGAATTACTTAAACATTAACGAGTATTTATGGGTAAAGAGCACGTAAAAAAAGATGAGGAGTTGGACCCGGAGCTTTTACGGGTGGCACGGCGCAAAGGAACAGAAACTCCTTTTAGCGGTAAGTATGCAGGTAGTCACGAGAAGGGGATGTATAAGTGTGCTGTTTGCGGTAATGTTTTGTTTGCCTCCGACGCTAAGTTTGATTCGGGCACGGGTTGGCCCAGTTTCACCGAGCCGGCTAACTTGGCTCATATAGAACTCAAGGAAGACACTAGTCATGGGATAAAGCGCACGGAAGTGGTGTGCAAGAAATGCGGTGCGCATTTGGGGCACGTGTTTGATGACGGTCCGCGGGACAAAGGAGGCAAGAGATATTGCATTAACTCGGTGTGTCTGGATTTGGCCAAGGAAGATGACGTTTAAAGACATGTAGCCAGTAGTTGACGGGGTGTCGTCGACTTTGTAGCTTGTGATTATGATGGTTGATATTCCACTTCTTTTACTGACGCAGTATGGGTATCCGCTGGTTTTCATTTTAGCTTTTTTTGAAGGGCCGATAGTTACTATCGTCTCTTCTTTTTTGGCGGCGCAAGGATATTTTACTATCGTCATTTTATATTTATTGATTGTGGCGGCCGACTTGACGTCAGATTCTTTCTGGTACGCGGTAGGTTATTACGGGCGGATAAAAGTCGTTGAGCGGTGGGGTCATTATATCGGCGTGACGGCGCCACAGATTATCGCGCTGGAGAATTTTTTTGAAAGATATTCCGGACGGACTTTATTGACGGCGAAATTAACGCATGTGGTGGGCATGCCATTTTTGCTGGCGGCGGGGATAGCCAAGATGCCCTACCGGCCGTTTTTATGGTTCAACGCGCTGGCCACTTTCCCGAAGACTTTAGTATTTGTTATAATCGGGTATCTGTTTGGCCAGGCGCATAGTATTATCGGTAAGTATCTGGCGTACAGTACTTGGTTCGGTTTACTAGGGTTGGGCGGGGCGCTTTTGGTTTACGTTATTATTCAGTTAGCAATAAGGAATTATTTGACGAAGAAAATATGAAAGGATTAAGAATTTTATTCGCACTCGAAACCTATCCGCCGGAAATCAGCGGTTTAGGCAAGGCGGTACAGCGGCTGGCTAACGGTTTAGTAAGCCGTGGTTATAAGGTGGGTGTGGTTTGTCCCGGGACTAAGTTAACCATGGAGGTAACACAAGAAAACGGGGTGACTGTTTTTCGTCTGGGGTCGCTGCCTTTGATGCTGCATAAAGGTTTCCGTTTTGCGCCGTTAGCCGGATCGTTTATGGATACGGTTTTTGATGAGTTTAAACCGGATGTTGTGCATTTGGAAGATCATTTCTCGACAGGGCTGGCGGCACTGACAGAGAGTGAGTGGCGCGACATACCGGCGGTAGGGACAAATCATTTTCATCCGGATAATTTACTGCATTATTTAAAGGCAAAAAAAGGGAGTAATAATTACCGAATGCTGGTGCAAGTGTTGTGGCGGTCATTTCGGTTTGTTTACCGACAGTTGGCAGTGGTGACAACGCCAACACAGACGGCAGCCGATATCTTGAAAGAAAACGGATTCAATCATCCGGTCAGGGCGGTGTCAAATGGTATTGATTTGTCTCTTTATAAAAGAACCGCATCAGAAGAAGCGGCCAAAAGGCGGCAGGCACCGGGTCACGTATGGCAGTTGGTAACGGTGGGAAGGGTGGAGCAGGAAAAAAGGTTTGATGTGCTGATTAAAATGGTGTCATTTTTACCGAAGGAGTTGCCGCTGCAGCTGGTAATTGTCGGTAAGGGACAGCATAAGCCGGTGTTGGAGAAATTAGTTGGTGATTTAACCCTGGGACAGAAAGTTAAGTTTGCCGGAGCGTTATCAGATGAAGAGTTACGCGAGTTGTACGCTAATAGCGATATTTTAGTGACGGCTAGTGAAGTAGAGCTGCAGGGGTTGACGATTATGGAAGGAATGGCTTACGGGTTGCCGGTGGTGGCGACAAAAGCCATGGCAATTCCGGAATTGGTACATGAAGGGGTTAATGGTTGGCTGTTTGCGCCGGGGGACGCGGCTGGTGCGGCGGAAAAAGTGAAGCAAATCATAAATGACTCCCGGATGTACGAACGTTTTTCGCAACAAGCGCTGGTATTGATTGCCAAGCATGATTTTCAGCGAACACTTGATGCTTATGAAGAAATTTATCAACAGGCGCGGCAGTTAGGGAGCGGCATGAGAAAAAAGACGTGGAAATGGCGTTTAGTGGAATGGACGGTTCATTACCAGTCGCAGTTGATTGTAAGCGTGATTGGCGGTTTAATAATAGTCTTGCTGGCGGCGATATATTTGATATCTTTGTTCATTTAAGTCCGCTCGGAGCGGGAAAACAACAATTATATACATACTGACAACTTTGCTGGCGCCGACTTCGGGGCAGATATTGGTTAAAAGTGCGCCAGTCGTATAGAAGTATAATCTTGGTGTACAATAAGGATATGAAGAGCCGGCCGGAAAAAAACATAAAGTTGATCGCGTTTTTACAGGCGCTGGGTTTGGCTACCTATTGCGGAATAGTGGTGGTATTTTTATTGCTATTGCTGTTGTCTTTAGCGGTGTTAGGTTAAGACAAGACCGGTCGGTTGGCTTTGGAGACGGGCATGGCGTCAAAAAGAAGAACAATTAAGTTTGTAGCGTCGGTTGCTCGTTCAATACAGGAAGCAGTCGCGTCGAATCCGGACGTTCAGCGTCTTTTTTCCCGGCATCCCAGGGCAGTAAAGGTGGTTAGAGACCGTTTTAGTCCGCGCCGGTTTACGGCATTGCCGTTGACGGTACTGACTGTCTTGTTTATATATATTTTGTTTCTGCTGTTTGGGGTGGTAGAAAATGTTATCACCAGCGAGGTGGTTATATCGACGGACACGCGTATCGCTAATCTGCTGTACGCATGGCGCAGTCCGGAAGTGGTAAGTTTCTTTGGATTGGTGACAATATTGGGGCAAACTGTGTTTGTCTTACCGATGGCCTTGGCATTAAGTATGTGGTGGTGGGTACGGCAACGGCGCTGGTTAATTGTATCCTTGTGGCTGGTAGTGCTGGGGACATATGCTTTTGTGGCGGCGAGTAAGCTGGTCTTTCATCGACCGCGGCCGGCCGGGCCGATACCGGTTTTTTTGGAGTCGTCATATTCTTTTCCCAGCAGTCACGCGGCGGCGGCTATGGCTCTGTATGGTTTTTGTGTGTACGCGCTGTTTCGTTTTGCCGGGCGTTGGCGGCATAAGGCGGCGTATGTTATTGGCGGGGCGGCAGTTATTGTTTTGATTGGTCTAAGCCGTCTTTATTTGGGAGTACATTATTGGAGCGATGTGTGGTCGGGATATTTACTGGGAGCTTTGTGGGTTATTGTGGGTGTGGCGCTGACGGAATGGTTGGTTCATTGGCGAAAGATCAAGTCCAAGACAATGGCGTTATCGGTGCGGCGTTGGTGGCAATGGTTGGTAATAGGGGTGGTTGTACCGGCGATCTGGCTGGCGATATTGGCGGAAGTGGAGCGGCCGGTAGTTAACACACACAAAACGTATGACAATCAAGTAATAACAGTGGCTGATATAAATGAAGCGTCGGCCGTTTTCGGCAGCGCCAGTTTACCAAAATTCACCGAAACACTGGCTGGTAATCCGCAGGAACCGATTGGTTTGATGGTACTGGCACGTTCCGACGAGCAGTTGGAGAGCGCTTTTATCAAGGCGGGATGGTTAAAGGCGGACAAAATTACCCTTAAAACGGTTTATCGTACGGGGTGGCGGGCATTAAAAAATAAAGAGTACGAGACGGCCCCGATGACGCCGTCGTTTTGGCATTACCGGGTGAATGATTTTGGCTGGCAAAAACCGACAGAAGCACGTTCGGTGAGATCGCGTCATCACGCCCGATTTTGGCGGACAGACTTGCGGACGGAGGACGGATTGATTTTGTACATAGGCACGGTCAGTTTGGATACGGGAATGAAGTGGCTGGTAACGCATCGGATTGATCCGGCGATTGATACGGAAAGAGATTTTTTACTGAAGGACTGGCAGAATGCCGGGGTGGTAGCGGCCGGCTACCAATTGCAATTCGTACCGCCGACGCTGGGTAAAAACATTTACGGTGACAATTATTTTACCGATGGGAAACTGGATTTGGTTGAACTGCGCGATTTTTGAGCGGTTATTGCGCTTTGAGTGGGGGTAGTTTATTATGGCTTGGCGTGTTGGTACCTTTACTTTTTGCTTGGAGGCACGAGGAAGATGAAAGCGTTGATTGTGTCGCCTTTCGCAGCGACGACAGAAAGGGAAGCCGAGTTAGTGAGGGAAGTTTTTGCGGGGGCGGAAGTGCTAACCGCAAAAGACCTGACGGATGCCAGAAAGCGGATAGCCGGTAATGTTTTTCAGGTGGCCGTTGTATTTGTGTCAGACAACGGAATCCTGGGCGGCCATGATGGCGTGCAGATTATCAGGGAGGTGTTCGCAGCCAACGAGAAGTGTCTGATATTTGCTATCAGTGATTCGCGATTGCCGGAGCTGGGAGCAGAGTGCCGTCGGGCTGGCGCTACAGAATACGTCTCGATGGCTTGGCAGAAAATACCGGTTAACGAGTTGTTACGACACAACTTGAGAATCTTCGAGAGGTTGATTGATGCTAATCCGGCGAGCTAGGGGTTACGCTTCGGTCCAGTATGGCCGAAGCGTTTTTTATTTTGATTCGAAGCAGAGTTGTGATACCAACTTAACCTAATTCATGCCGTGTCATTCCGGTGTAAGCCGGAATCCACGTCGTTTAACTGGATGCCGGATCAAGTCCGGCATGACGTGATAGCAGTAATTTGGTTAAGTTGGTATGAGGCAGTGATTTTTACAATCGTGAGGTTTTTTTACGTTTCTTTAATTCGGCCACTTTTAAGCGGGCGGTGTTTTGTTCAATGAGGGCGGTGGCGTCGGCCAGGGAAACCTGGTCTTTGGCGGCGTGCTGCAGCTCGCGGGCGCGTTCCAGTGCGGCTTTGGCTTTGAACTCATCGATATCTTCGGCGCGTTCGGCCAAATCGGCTAATAAACGCAAGCGGCGGCCGTCTATCTGGGCGAAGCCGCCGGCAGTGGCCATGTGTTCGAGTTGGTCGTCGGTGTGCTGGCGGTTATGACGGATGCTAATAACGCCGGGCGAGACAATGTTAATCAGTGGGCGGTGATCGGGCAAAATACCGATTTGTCCCTGCGGGGTGGGGAGAAGTACCTCATAAACATCGGCTTGGAATTTTAGTCCGGCCGGAGTGATGAGTTCAAAGGAGAATTTATCGGACATTGATTAGAGTTTAGAAGATAGAATCAAGAATATAGAACTATTTATTCTCTGTCGTGGCAGTTACCTGGTCGATGGTGCCTTTCATGTAGAAGGCTGATTCCGGTTTGTCGTCATGGCGGCCTTCAAGAATCTCTTTAAAACCGCGGATGGTTTCCTCGCGACTGACGTACTGGCCGCTGATTCCGGAGAAGACCTCGGCGACATGGAAGGGTTGGGAAAGATATCTCTGAATACGACGGGCGCGGTTAACGATTTGCTTGTCTTGTTCGGATAATTCTTCCATGCCCAAAATAGCGATAATGTCTTGCAAGTCTTTGTAGCGCTGCAAGATTTGCTGAACGGCGCGGGCAACTTGATAGTGTTCGGTACCGACGATGTCCGGCGACAAGATAGTGGATGTAGAATCAAGCGGATCAACGGCCGGATAGATGCCTAGCTCGGAGAGGGCGCGGGAGAGAACGACGGTTGAATCAAGGTGCCCGAAGGTGGTGGCCGGAGCGGGGTCGGTTAAGTCATCCGCAGGAACGTAAACGGCTTGGACAGAAGTAACAGAACCCTTGTTGGTTGAGGTGATGCGTTCTTGCAGGGTGCCCATTTCTTGGGCCAAGTTAGGCTGATAGCCGACAGCGGAAGGCAGGCGGCCAAGCAGGGCGGAGACTTCGGAGCCGGCCTGGGTAAAGCGGAAAATATTGTCGATGAAAAGCAGAACGTCCTGGCCGGCGTCGCGGAAAGCTTCGGCTAAGGTAAGGCCGGTAAGACCGACGCGTAAACGTGCTCCGGGCGGTTCGTTCATTTGTCCGAAGACTAGTGCGGTTTTTTCCAGCACGCCCGATTTTTTCATTTCATGGTATAGGTCGTTGCCTTCGCGGGTACGTTCACCGACACCGGCAAAAACGGAGGTGCCGCCGTGCTGGGAAGCAATGTTGTGAATGAGTTCGGTGATAAGAACAGTTTTGCCGACTCCGGCGCCGCCAAATAAGCCGACCTTGCCGCCTTTAGTAAATGGAGCAATAAGATCGATTACTTTAATACCGGTTTCAAAGATTTCGATCTTGGTGTTTTGCTCGGTAAACTCGGGCGCGGGGCGGTGAATGGGACTGGTGGTTTTAAAGGTGCCGCCTTTACCGTCAATGGGGCGACCGACGACATCAAACATGCGGCCCAGAGTTTGGGGGCCAACAGGCACGGCGATAGGCCGGCCGGTGTCCGTAACCTCTTGTCCGCGGGTTAAACCGTAAGTGTCGCCCAGGGCAATAGCGCGTACAGTGTGAGAGGATAAATGCTGGACGACTTCCAGAGTGAGTGTTTGGCCGCTGTCACGCTTGATAGTTAGGGCATTGTAAATGGCGGGGACGTTGCCGGTAAATTCAATGTCGACAACGACACTGATTATCTGTCGGATGGTGCCGGTGGTTTTATTGGTGACGGGTGCGGAAGTGTTGTTCATAGGATTTATAATAATTAAACAATGGCGGTGGCGCTGGCACTGATTTCAGCCAGTTCCTGGGTGATCGCAGCTTGGCGCGCGCCGTTAAAAGTTAAAGTTAAGTCGTCGATTATGTCGTGAGCGTTATCGGAAGCGTTTTTCATAGACATCATGCGCATGGCTTGTTCGGAGGCAATCGCTTCCAGGTTGGCTTGATAAATTTGAGTTTCGATAAAGCGGGGGACGATGAAGTTTAGAACGGCGGCGGGAGAGGGCTCAAAAAGAGTGTCGGGTTGAGTGGCGCCGGAGGTTTTGATGTTGGGCAGGATAGCGGCGGGATTGATGGGTAATATTTCCCTAATGACAACTTCTTGTTTGATGGTAGAGACAAAATCGGTGTAGATGATGTTAACGCTATCAACGGATTTTTGCCGGTAGAGTTTTATGGCGGTCCGGACAATCGGCTGTAAATCGGCAGTTGATGGTTCGGCCGGCCAGTTGGTGTAAGTGCCGACGATATTCGCGGTCGTACGTAAGCGGCCGGTAAACTGGGCGCCTTTATTGCCAATGACAATTAGTTTAACACCGCCATTGTTTTGATAGCGCTGCAGTGTTTCGGTTAATTTTTTTAAGATGTTGCTGTTATACGCGCCGGCCAAGCCGCGGTCGCTGGTAAAAACAACAAAAAGGCGATTGGTGACAGGGCGGTGAGAAAACAATTCGTGATCCCGGGATTTGCTTAACAGGCGCAAGTAAGCCAGTGCCTCGCGGGCGGAAGAAGAATACATGCGGGAGCGCAGCGCGTTCTCCTGCGCGCGGCGTAACTTACTGGCGGCCACCATCTCCATGGCTTTAGTAATCTGGTTAATGTTTTTAACCGAGCGGATACGACGGCGAATTGTTTGTGTTTTAGCCATGATTATGGCTTAGTTGCTCCATTGGCGGATAGAGATACGGTGGTAGCTTGGGCGAGGGAGATAAGTTTGTTTTTATCGGCATCGCTTATTTCACCGGAAGCGGCCACGTTTTTGAGGATATCGGCGGCTTGAGCGTGAGCGGCATCGAGCACGGATTGGGCGGCGGCGGGAACCTGTTCGGGCCGGACATTATCGAAGGCGCCGCTGGTAGCGGCTAGCAGTACCACCAACTGATCGCTTAAGCTCATTGGTTCGTACTGCCCCTGTTTTAACACTTCGGTTAAGCGGCGTCCCCGGTCGATGCGTTTTTTGGTGTCGGGGTCGAGGTCGGTGGAGAGCTGGGCAAAGGCGGCCAGTTCCCGGTATTGGGCCAGCTCCAGACGTAGAGGACCGGCGACGGATTTCATTGCCTTGCTTTGCGCGGCACCGCCGACACGGGAAACAGAAAGACCAACATTAATAGCGGGACGAATACCTTGATAGAAAAGATCGCTTTCCAAATATATCTGTCCGTCGGTGATGGAAATAACATTGGTGGGGATGTAAGCGGAAACGTCATTAGCTTGCGTTTCAATAATGGGCAAGGCAGTGAGGGAACCGCCGCCTTCGGCATCGGACAACTTGGCGGCGCGTTCCAGTAGGCGTGAGTGGATGTAGAAAACATCGCCCGGATAAGCTTCGCGTCCCGGCGGACGGCGTAAAAGCAGAGACACCTGACGGTAAGCCCAAGCATGTTTAGAAAGATCGTCGTAGATTATCAAGGCGTCTTGTTTGTTGTCACGGAAATATTCGCCCATGGCGCAACCGGCGTAGGGGGCAATGTATTGCAAAGCGGCCGGATCGGAAGCGGAGGTTAAAACAACAATAGTGGAATCCATGGCACCTTCCTGGCGTAAGCGGTCGACGATGCGGGCTACTTTGCTTTTTTTCTGACCAATGGAAACATAGATGGAAATTACACCGGTTTGCTGACGGTGCTGATTTACGATGGCATCGACGGCTACGGCGGTTTTACCGGTTTGGCGATCGCCGATAATGAGTTCCCGCTGGCCGCGGCCGATAGGAATAATAGCGTCAACGGCTTTAATGCCGGTCATAAGCGACTGCTTAACGGATTGTCTGGTAATAACGCCCGGAGCGATTTTTTCCACGGGACTGGTGGCCGAAGCTTTAATCGGACCCAAGCCGTCGATGGGATTGCCGAGCGGGTCAACGACCCGGCCGACCAGTTCCGGTCCGACGGGAACGGCTAGGGGTTTGCCGGTCAGGCGGGCCTTGGCGCCGGCACTGACATAGCGTTCGTCGCCAAGTAATACGGCGCCGATTTGGTCTTCTTCTAAGTTAAGAGCAAAAGCGTAAATAGGTTCACCTTGAGTGCTTTCAATAGCGATCATTTCGTTGTAGCCGCAATCGGCCAGACCGTAAATCCAGACAATGCCGTCGCCGATTTTAGTGACCAGGCCGACGTTTTTTATTTCCGGCGATGACTGCAGGTCGTTGATAGCGGCGCGCAGTTCTTGGGATAGTTCCGATAAAGAGATATTAGCCATTGGTTTGGTGCTTTAATTGATTAATTTGCGAAGACAAGGAAGCGTCGAGTTCACCGGCGGGAGTGGTCGCGATAAAACCGCCAAGCAGGGCGGGGTCAATGGTGACAGTGACATGGGTGGTGTCGGCATGGATTTGGTCAGCCAGAAACTTGGCAATTTGCTGCCGCAGTCTATGAGGCAAGTCGTAAGCGGAAGTCAGGGAAATCTCCAGGTGTTTTTTTTGCCGCAGCAGTTCGCGCGATAGGTCGTTACTGATTAAATCCAGTGAGTTAGCCCAACCTTGCTTGATAATTTCAGGGGCGGCAACGGCGGCAACCGATTTGACAGGATGTTTTTCCAGCAGGGAAAGAAGGGCGCGGACGAATTTTTGGCGGGAGTAGGCAGACATAACTATTCCGGTTGTTGAGGATGAGCGGCCGATTTTATGGCCTCTTCAATTAGCTCCCGGTCGCGGGATGATTCCAGTTTAGCGCCGATTATTTTCTCGGTAGCCAGAGCGACCAGGGTGCGCATTTCTTGTTTTAAACCGTCACGGGCTGTAGTGACTTCCTGTTTGATTTGAGCGGCGGCTTGAGTCAGTTTTTGCTTGGCTTTGGTGCCGGCGGTGTTTTCCGCATCTTGGATAATTTGCTTGGCTTGGGTGCGACTGGCGGCAATAATGTCTTGAGCGTCTTGGCGGGCCTGGTTTAAGATAGCGGCCTTGTCCGTTTCCAAGCGTTGTTTAGTTTTAGCGATGTCTTGAGCGTTAGCCAGTCCCTCGGCGATTTTACGGCGGCGGGTTTCCAGGACATTGAGGATTGGTTTATAGGCAAAAAGACGCAAGAGTAACAATAGAATAGCGAAGTTAACTATTTGCAGCAGCAGCGATTGCCACTGCAAACCAATAGAGGCGATGCCGGTGGCGGCTTCGGGAGCGGATTCAGAGGCTAGGGCTATTAAAGTAAGCATGGCGGATAATGAGTTAATTTATGACACGGTAATCCGCGCGATTTTCCGGGGTAAGGGCGCGCGGACAGACTGCACCATCAATTAGACGAATTTCAGGATGAGGGCGACAACCAAAGAATAAATAGCGATAGCTTCGGCGAAAGCAACGACCAAAATTAAGATCGTCTGCAATTTACCGGCAGCTTCGGGATTACGGCCAATGGCTTCCATGGCGCGAGAACCCATCCAACCGATGGCAAACGCCGGGAAGATACTGCCCAAGACGATAGTGACGCCGGGCATGATGATTTTGAAAACTTCTGCATCCATATTTTTGGTTTATTAATTAATGATTATTTTAGTTACTGACATGAGATTTTAGACAACTTCGACCGTTTTGTCTATGTCAATGTCAGTTTTTTTAACTAGGTGATCTGGTTTGCTCGGCTGTTCCTTCTTTTTGGGGTCGTGTTCGCCGTGTTCGGAAGTGGCGATTTGCAGGAAGACTAGGGTTAGCATAGCAAAAACCAGCGCTTGCACTAAGCCGACGAACAGTTCCAGTCCAAAGAAAGGCAAGGGGGCGGCTAAAGGCATGAGGTAGCTGATAACTACCAGTAAGACTTCGCCGGCGAAAATGTTACCGAACAGACGGAAGGAGAAGGAAATCATTTTGGAAAATTCCGAGACAATTTCCAGCAGACCGACAAAAAGCATGATTGGATTTAAGCTGAAATATTTGCTTAGGTGCTGGAAAAGGCCAAGTTGTTGAACGGCGTAAACGTGAGTCATAACAACGGAGATGATGGCCAGGGCCAGAGTAGTGTTGAGGTCGGCATTGGCGCCGCGGAAGAGCGGAACGGTGCCTTCGGCGGTGTTGATAGTAATGGAGCCAAAACCGGGCAGAAGACCCAGCCAGTTGTTAAGCAGGATAAAAACGAACAGAGTCATGATAAACGGGAAAAACCGGATAGCTTTCTCGCGGTTTTGAGTAACTTGCTCGATCAGATCGAGAATGGCTTCACTAATGGCTTCAATGGCTTGGCTGAAGCGATTGGCGGGGTGGAGTTTAACCATGCGTGCGGTGATATAAAACAAGAAGAAAGTGAGAATACTGCCGATGACGCCGACGATGAGGGAGTTATTTATAGGGAAGGGGCCAAGGTGAAAGATGTTTTCCGCGGCCAGAGAGATGTGAATGTCGCTCATAATAGGTTTATTTTTTTAATTTTTCGGGTCACGCCGATAATGGAAATAATGGCGGCTAAGATTATTCCGATAATAATGAAGAGAGGGGTGGTGCTGAATAGTTTATCAAGTTTGATGCCGAGCAGGACCAAAACAACAACAGGAACGGCGATTAAAAGTCCGATTTCTCCCGCCATGGACCAGACGTTCAAGAGTTGGTGGTTATTAGTGTCTTTATTATTGTTTGGATTTGATATTTTAGGGTCCATATTTTGAAAAAACTCCTCGAGATGAGGAGGTTGGCAATATAGTACGTGTGCGCGGCTTTTTGTCAAGAGGAGGGGCAATTGACATTTAAGCGATATGTGGTAGCTGATAACTTCAAGCATAAAGGAAACTCTATTAGCTGTTACTTTCCGGCGACCGCCGGAAAGAACAGCAATAGAGTTTCCGGGCTAGTAGATTCAGCTACGCGATCTAGGGGAGCGGACGGGGGGAGCCCTCTCATTTTTTAACAGAAATTTACCTCCGGCGGGTCCTGTCGCGGTAGATTCCCCCACGCCGAATATCCAGTTCCGCTTCCTCATTTTGCCTTTGGCAAAATGAGCCTCTCGGAATTCCATTCGGCGCGGGGCGCCCCCTACCGCGCCACCCGCCGCGGGAGTATTTGCTAATAGATTAAATAGAGTCAAATTATCGAAAAAAATGAGAGGGCTTTTATTAAGCAGGACACGGTCACGCGATCTAGGGGGGGGCGGACGGGAGTGGGGGAACGAAACCTAACAAACGGCGGGTGTTGATTTTAAATGGTGTCGCATTTGAGGTGAAAGAGATCGATACCTTTACTTTTTGGGGTCGTTTGATAACTATAATAGGTCGGTTGCACAAAGAGCAGTTCTTTTTATAGGGGGTATGGATATGGGTCGCCCAGAGAGTGTTTCGGTTTACTTGAATGACAAAGACTCGTTGGCATTGCGCTATCTAATGGAATACGAACACCAAGTTAGAGTAGAGAGAGGTCTTGATGCCGATTCAGCTGTTGCTTGTGTAATCTCAAACGCCGTGGGTAAGTTTTGGGATGCTCTGGATAATCTTGAGCTCTTCGCCAAACACAATGCTATTGTGGTTGTGCGTGGCGAAGATGGTTCAGATACAGAGTTTAATTGGGGGACAGTTTGCGATGGGGCCGATTACGATCCTGAACCGAATCCCAACACCACTATCCCAATCAGCCAGCGTGATTTTATTCTTCTGGAAGCCTCGTTGAGACGCGTAGTCTGGTTCGTTACGTCGGGCAGGGTTCCGAGTCGCGAGGAAATGCTGCGTATAGCCTTGCGCTTTAGAGCTGTAACTATCCGTCGTTGGAATAGGAAGGAGGACACTAAGCAAAAGTTTGGTATTCGTACTCCCCGGGGTCTGTTGCCGCTTTTTTAGAGCGGTAGTTGATAAGCAGATCAACAAGTAACGCCACGCGAATCATAGTGTGGCGTTTTTAATTTGGTTTGTTTAAGAAGAGCCAAATCATACAACTGTTTTTTGATTTTCACTTAATCAAGAGTTCTAAACATATCCAAGAGGGGGGAGAAGTTGACGAAGGTTGCTTGATTGTGCAATTGTATCAAAATAACGGAAGTTGGTTCTTTAGTCTTAAGCTTGAAGGAGATCTTTTGATGGACAGCGGTCAGGAACACCACGGTACGGATAACGTAGTTTTGTGTTGCATGGACTATCGCTTGCGGAAAGCGGTGGCTCAATGGATTGACGAACACCTTGGTGAAGCTGATCTTTTGGGCAAGGCTGGTGCGGCGCAGTCGATCATTAAAGCCATGTCGCGAGAGACTATCTTGGATGATATTGGCATTGCGATAAACCTGCATGGAGCAACAACGCTACATATCATCGACCACATCGATTGTGGCGCTTACGGCGGATCGGGTAAGCATGCCGATAAGGAAGCGGAGAAGGAGTTTCATAAAGGTGAGCTGGCGTGTGCCAAGCAAATCGTATTGGAGAAATATCCGCAATTGCAGGTGAAGACGTACGTCATGGATTGGCCATCCTTTGCAGTTGAGGAAGTAGAAGTTGAGCAAATCTGTACCATCTCGTAGGTGGTACAGATAAAATTGACGGGTGTACTCGCTATGGCGGCGCCCGTTTTTTCATGCCAAAATACTAGTAATATGCGAAAGAGAGTTATCTTAGCGGGAGGGCTGGCAATTGTTATTGTTGGGGCGGGAGCTTTATTTTTGCGATTTGTAGTTGGCGTCGGTGAAGATGACTGGATATGTGTGGATGGACAGTGGGTGGCGCACGGGCATCCGGCGGATGCCAGGCCGGAAGGAGGCTGCAGGGGCGGACTGGCCGGATTACTGCCGCAGTCCGGTGAGGCGGTAGTGCCGCAGGGTTTTACGCTGCTGTGGTTTTCCGATTTTAAGGGTAATAGAATTGGTGCGTTGGATAAGTCGGGAGAAATAGTTTGGCAGCAGCAGATGGCGGCGGCGCCGATGCCGGTCGTGAGTTTTGATACGGCAGCGGAGTATGTGACAATAGCGCCGAATGGAAACTTGATTGTATCGGACGGCGAGGGAATGATGGTGCAAGAAATTAATCGGCAGACGCACGAGTTGGTGTGGCAGTACGGCGTGAAAGATATTCAGGGTTACGGCCAAGGCTATCTGCATCAGCCGGATAAAGCTTACAAGATAAACGATCATGAAGTGATAATTAACGACGGCAACAACCGCCGGGTGATAATCGTGGATCAAAACACAAATGACGTGGTGTGGCAGTATGGCGAGACACGGCGGATGGGTAGTGCGCCGGGATTGCTACGCGGTAACACGATGGTTATGCCGTATAAAGGTGACCAGCAGTTTATTATTACCGACACGCTGGAGAAGAAAATTATGATTGTGGATAGGGCAACGAAGAATATCGTATGGGAGTGGGCTAAGCCTGATGCTAAGTGGCTGCAACATGTGTGGCCGACGGCAGAGGATACGTTTGTGATGGAGGACAGGCAAAAAGGAGAAGTGTTTGAAGTGAACAAAGCGGGGCAGATTTTGTGGACGTTGAATAGTCTAAGCGACGAGTCGGCGATTCACTATCCGACAGAAGCGCTGAAGCTGGGTAACGGCAACGTATTAATCGCGGAATCCGGTCGTGGCCGGGTAGTAGAAGTTGTGCCGCAAACGGGCGAGGTGGTTAAGGAATATAAAGAATTAGGATTTGCGACCACGATAGCCATTGATCAGCAGGCGCTGTAAAAAATATGAATCAAAATTTTACGGTTCGGGATATGCCGGTCGAGGAGCGGCCGCGGGAACGTCTAATGAAGTATGGTGCGCGTAGCGTGTCGGCGCAGGAACTAATCGCAGTGGTGCTGGGGCGTGGTATGGCCGGGCTGTCGGTGATGCAGATAGCGCAGGATTTGTTAAGTCGCTTTGGATCGCTGGAGGGGGTGGTGTCGGCTTCTCTGGAAGAATTACAAAAGGTGCCGGGTTTGGGGCAGGCGAAAGCGCTGCAGCTAAAAGCGTGTCTGGAAATAGCGCGACGAGTGATTCGGGAGGAAACAGCCGGCGAAACCAAAAGAAATAAATCGAAAGCGGTGGCGGCGCCGAGAGATATTGCCCGGCTGGTAAAACCGTTTATCCGTGACTGGCAGAAGGAGCATTTTTTTGTGGTGTCGTTTGATAACCGCAACCGGATACTGGGAGTTGATTTAATCGGCGTTGGAACGTTAAACGCGAATTTGGTGCATCAACGGGAAACATTTAACGCGGCCATTCGTCGTCACGCCGCCTCCATTGCCGTGTGCCACAATCATCCTTCCGGCGATCCTAATCCGAGTGAGGCGGACTTGGCGGTGACGAAGCAAATATCCGAAGCAGGGAAACTGATGGGGATTCAATTATTGGATCACGTGGTGATAAGTAAAACGCAACTGTTCAGCTTCAGAGAGAATGGCTTGATGGGGAATAGTAAGGGTTAAAAAAACGGCTCACGCCAGGCTTGAGTCGTTTTTGGGGTTGACGACGGGGGCGATTTTTCTCCTTTGTATAGCCGTTTGGCCTTAGCTGTTTTGCGAGGGAACTATATATATTAAGTATATCACAGTTAGATGGATTAGTCAAGTTGGGTGGATTCCGGATATTTCGCCAAAGGCAAAATTCCGGAATGACGGCGCCACTGTCGTGGATTCCGGATCTGGGTCTGGAATGACGGCGGACAACGGAATTATTACTGGTAAAAATCAACGGAAACGGTAGAGTGAAAAATATATGAAAGGACAAAAGATATATGTGACTGTAGCGGTGGTGGTTGTGCTACTGGCGGCTGGATTGTTTTTGATTGAGCGGGCGGAAGCGCCGACCGATATTGAAAGTAGCTTAAATGAACCGAGCAAATCCGGGATTCTGCCGATTGGTAATTTGGCGGATGCGCCGACAGTAACTTTAGCGCCGGAGATAAAGTTTGTCGGACCGCGAGAAGGGATTCCGGAGGACGCGCCTGTCGCTTACGGATTCTGGTCGTTCGCCATGCCGGTTCCGGGAGTGTTGTCTCGTTCGGGGCAACCATTGATTGGCGAGTTTGAATGGTTGAGGCAGCAGGGCTGGCGGGGCGTGGTGGATTTGCGGGTTGACGGTGAGCGGGACGAGGTAGGCGATGATAGGAAATTACCGGGGTTTGACGCGCTGGGTTTTAATTATTTGGCGCTGCCGATTATTGACGGACATCCGCCGACGGATGAGCAGGCTGAGCAGTTTTTAACTTTTGTGACTGACGCGGCTAACCAACCGGTGCATGTGCATTGCCGGGGCGGCATCGGGCGGGCAGGTACAATGGTGGCGCTGTACCGGTACGCGGTGCAAGGGTGGCCGTTGGATAAAGCAATCGAAGAATCAAGAGCATTTCAGGGCGGGATTAGCGAGATGCAAAAGACGTGGCTGGAAGGATGGGCGGCGGAGCATCCGAATTTTTAATGAACAAAAATAATTAGAGAATTAAGAAATTGAGATTTGATTAAAAATTTAAAATTGTCATGGCTGGGTGCGATGAAAATCAGTAGGGAGGGTAAAACGATGGCGAGGAGGCGAAATGTTTTTGGAGATTCGGTGATCACTTTTTTACCGCACGGGCTGGCGCGAGAGCGGGGTTAGCGAAATAAAACCATAGAAACTAAAACGCCGAAGAAAAGAAAAGTGGCGACCAGGGCGGTGTTGCGCCAGAATCGGGGGCGGAGCGGTTTTTTAAGCAGCGAGTTGTTAAGCCAGAGCAGGAGGCCGGTGTAAACAAACATAGTGCCGGCGTTGATGATGGCGCTCAAGATGATGAGGACACGGGGTTCGTCGAAGCCGATAGTGAAGACGGCGATGCCGAAAATTATTTGTACCCACAATACCCAATAATATACGCGCGGTACGTTAGTAACTAACTTATTTGAAGCAAGTAAAATATTTTCCGTGATGATGCGGCTGGTGGAATCCAGTACCGAAAGTTGAGTGGCGGTAAGCATAATGCCGGTGAGGACGAGAAAGAGTACGCCGATAAGCGGCAGTGTTTTTTGGCCGATAACGGCGGCTTCATTGATGACGAAATTTATGCTTTCGGTATTGCCGGTCAGGCCGTGGACGGTGATGTAGGCAAGTAACGAAAGGGTGAGCATGGTGATAAGTCCCAGGCACCAGAAGACAAGAAAATGTTCCAGATTGATAACGCGCCACCAGCGTCGGTAGTTAGCCAGGTTATTTTTAGTGAGGGGGAAAGTATTGCCGGTCAGGCTGATTTTTTTACTATCGACGCGGTCGGTGAAGAGACTGGTGATGCGATTGGCATATTTACCCATGCCGTAGCCTTTGTCGCGGACGTAAAAGGACTGGGACAGGTTTAAGTTGCCACCCGCGCCGGAGTAAGCCAGAGCGGCGAGAAAGGTTCCCAGGATGATGCCGGTCGGCAGGAAGTGAAAACCTTCTCCCCGGCCGATTAGCCCTTGGGCCAGGGCGGCGAAATCGGCGGATTCAGCCAAGTACCAGGTTAGTATTAGAATGAAAGGGACGCCAACGCCGATCAAAATTATTTCCAGACGTTCAACGGTTTGATAGAGCACTTTGCCGAGGGTGAGGATGAGGCCGATGGCGATGAAGAGGATAATACCGACAAGGTTGTAATTAGTTACGCCGACGGCGTTGCCGATTAAGTGAGCGCCAGCCAAACCGATGCCCGGCCAGCCGAAGCCGAAGAAGGTGGAGAGAATAAACCAGAAAGGAAGAAACTTTAACAGGCGGGCGAAGCCGACGAAAATGCTTTCGCCGTTAATCAAGGCGTAGCGCTCGACTTCCATGTTGATAAAAAACTGCATAGTGATGCCGACTAAAATGCCCCAGACAATGCCGAGGCCGTAGTTGCTGGTAAGATATGGCCAAAGAATAATTTCACCGCTGCCAAGACCCAGGCCGAGAATGATAAAGCTGGGGCCGATGAGGCGGCGCAATGATAAGGGTCGCGGCAGGTTTTTTTGTCCCAGCGGGAGGGTTTGGTGAGGCATTAGCACAATTTTAACATGTCATAGTGATTTTGTGTGGGTTATTTAATTGAACAAAACAGAAAATTCACACCAACTTTCAAAATCCAAATGCCAAATTTCAAACCAATGCCAAAATCCAAATACCAAAATGTTTTTGATATTTGTAATTTGAGATTTGTTATTGGTTTGTCATTAGGAATTTGGATTTTGGCATTAAGCGATGGTTTACAGTCAGTTTTATTCGATAGATGTTTTTTCTTTTTAAGTTGATGGTCTATATTTAGGCTATGGTCGCGTGGATTATTTATGCGCTTTTGTCCGCGGCTTTTGCGGCACTGGTGGCGATATTCGGCAAGGCGGGAATTAAAGACATCGATTCAACTTTGGCGACAACGGTGCGAGCGGTGATTATGGCCGGGTTTTTAGTGGCGGTGTCCTTGTTGCTGGGAAAATCGCATCTGTTATCTTCGCTAAACAGCAAAGCGCTGACGTTCATTACTTTGTCGGGTGTGGCCGGGGCGATGTCATGGCTGTTTTATTTTGTAGCCTTGAAAAACGGTCCCGCTTCGGGGGTAGCGGCGTTGGATCGGTTGAGTGTGGTGTTTGTGGTGATATTCGCGATCGTCTTTTTGGCGGAAAAACTAACTTGGCAGACGGCGGCGGGAGCGGTATTGCTGACGGCGGGCGCAATCTTGATGAGTATAAGATAAATTAATGTTTAGTAGCCTATATTTGGTATTTTGTATTTAGTTTGAAGTCATATTCTGTATCTCGAATATTTGACATGTGGATAAGTCGGGTATATATTCGAAATAACGAATATGTATCAGGAGATTTTTAAATTACACGCCGAGCTGTTAAAAGCGCTGGCTAATCCGAGAAGGCTCGAGATTGTTAATATGCTGCGCGAACGGGAAATGTCGGTGGGAGACATGCAGTTGATGCTGCATTTGCCGCAAGCTAATTTAAGCCAGCATCTGGAAGTGCTGCGCGCGGCCAGTGTGGTGGCTGCTCGCCGGGAAGGTAAGCAGGTTTTTTATAAGGTGGCGAATAAGAATTTCACCCGCGCCAGCGATTTGATGCGCGAGGTGTTAATCGAGCGTTATAAAGATAATCCGCTGGCCGACGAGTTTACCAGGAAGATGTCTGATTTAGTGCCGCTGGTGGCAGACCCGGTATGCGGTATGCGTTTGAGTCCGAAAATCGCCGGTTTTGCTCATAGGCACAAGGGAAAAGAATATTTTTTTTGCGCTTCCGGATGCTGGGAGAAATTTAAAAAATCACCGTTAAAATTTATCCATAAACAGGAGAGGGTTTATGAGCGATAATAAATTATTGATAATAATTTTTGCCGCGGTAATTATTTTGGTTGGTGGCGGCGTGGTGTGGGCGGCTAAATCTAAAGGCTCGCCCGAAGTGGAAGTAAACGTGGCGGCTAAGGCGGAAGTTACGGAGACGGAGTATGATTGGGGAAATATTTCGATTAACGGCGACAAGGCGGAAAAAACATTTACGATTAACAATGAGGGCGAGGCGCCGTTAAAATTATACGATGTGCAGACTTCATGTATGTGCACGACGGCGCAGGTTATAGCCGGAGGGAAAGCGTCGCCGGAGTTTGGCATGCATTCGCAATCATCTTACATGGCGGAGGTGGCGCCGGGTGAAGCGGCACAGCTAAAAGTGGTTTTTGATCAGGCATTCCATGGTCCCAGCGGGGTTGGCCCGGTGAGCCGCGAGGTGATTGTCAGTACCAATGATCCGGCACATCCGAAGTTGTCGTTTTCTTTGGCAGCTGTGGTAGAGTGATAGCGATATGAACACGACAACGGACAAAACAGATGAGGAAAAAGGGAATGTACGGATTTCTCTGTTGAACAAGTTGGGCATAAATCGGACGGCGTTAATCTGGTGGGCGGTTTTTATAGTGATTGGCTCGTGGTGGCTACTTTGGGGTAAACCGGTGAGTCGGAGTGGCAGCGTGGCGCGTATCGCCAATCAGACGGTAAACGGCGAAGCAAAGAAACCGGCGGCGGGTGACGCGGTTTTGGCAGCCCAGTTACAAGACGAGGTAGTGCCGGTGGAAGGTTACGAGGTACCGATTATTTGGGGTGATACCGGAGTAAAATTAGTGAGATCCGGCGCGATTGATCTGGAAAAGTTTAAACAGAATTATACCGATGAACAATATCGGGAGCTGTTGGCATATTTGACCGCGCCGCAGCAAAAAGGCATCACTATTACGCGCGATAATGCCTACTTTTGGGTAAATACGTTGTGGGCGCTGGGACTTACACAGCAGTCGGATGTTTTGTCTAAGGGGATTATGAGTACGCAGTATAAAGATAAGATTGGTAATTTTGCTTCTACCGGGGGCTGGACGCTGGGGAAAAAAGAGGCGGTGGAGTTGTTTAGTTCAGCGGACATTGTGCCCCTGACAGCGCAGCAGCAGGAATTAGTGGCGAAAGTGAGTGCTAATATCTATCGTCCTTGCTGTGGCAATTCGACGGCTTTTCCGGATTGCAATCATGGTATGGCGATATTGGGGTTGCTGGAGTTGATGGCCAGCCAAGGGATGTCGGAAGCGGACATGTACCGGGCGTCGCTGGCGTTTAATTCTTACTGGTTTACCCAGACGTACATGGATTTGGATTATTATTTCCGCACCAAACAAGATTTAGCCTGGGCAGATATTGATCCTAAACTGCTTTTATCTAACCAATACAGTTCGGGCACCGGTTATCAGGCGATTAAGCAAGAGATCGGCAACGCGGTTAGCTTACCCAGTTCCGGCGGCAGCTGCGGGGCGTAGTTTTTTTGAGAATCTTTGTTATTATCAATGGACAAGAAGGAGGTGAAAAGTATGAAAACGGATAAAATAACTATGGCCAATACTTTTGCTTTAACGGTGGGTATTGTGTGGTTAATCTGCGCGGCGCTGGTGTTGGTGTTTCCGATCTTTACTTTATCGACTACCCGGTGGTGGATGCATGGTATGAATGTGGGTATGATGGGCGGCTGGGGCATGACGAGCGGAAATTTTCTACTGGGTGGTATTACTTTGGTAGTTTCGGCTTGGGTGACCGGTTGGATATTCGGTTGGTCGTGGGGGCAGATGGATAAAAAGAAATAGTTATAATGGAAGCTTTATATCAAGTTTCTCTGGTAGCCGCTTTTGTGGCGGGTATGGTGGCATTATTCGCGCCGTGCTGTATAACTTTTTTACTGCCGGCTTATTTGGGTAACGTATTTAAAGAGAAGAAAAAAGTGTTGTTGATGACACTGGTTTATTCTCTGGGGATATTCGTGGTGATGTTGCCGATAGTGTTGGGCGCTCGGGCGCTGGCCGGTTTCTTTTTTCGTTGGCATGACGTGACTTATTACGTCGGCGGGGTTTTTATGATTATGGTGGCGGGACTGGCATTGTTGGGTGTTAAGCTGCCGATGTGGCATCCGCGGACGGGGAAGTTGTTTAACCGGGCGGATATTCCCTCGACTTTTGTTTTGGGTCTAATTTCCGGGGTAACATCGGCTTGTTGCGCGCCGGTGCTGGTGGGGGTGCTGACGCTTAGTTCGTTGTCACCGACGATGCTGCAAGCGCTAGGGGTAGGAGCGGTGTATGTATTGGGAATGGTGGCGCCGCTGTACGCGGCGGCGTTATTGGTCAGGCGGGGAAATATTTTAAATCAACCGTGGATGCTGCGACAGATAAAGACATTGCGGCTGGGCGGACGGGAATATTCTATCAGTGTTACTAATATTATCGCGGCGGCAATTTTTTTATTCATGGGCGCTTTAACTTTGATTTTGACCGCGGCGGGCAAATTGTCGATGCCGAGCACTGACAGCCCGACCATGCGCGCGATTAACAGCACAGCCGTGCAAGTAACCCGTTTCACAGATAGTGTGCCATTGATTAACTTCTTTGGCGCGGTGGTGCTGATATATTTGGTATATTGGGTAGTAAGGAAGACGTTTAGAGAAGAATAATTGTTTATGACACCAAATAACCGGCAATACAAAAAGCACAACTGCTGCGCCAGTAACAGCACGGCGCCGGTTTTTTCATGTCCAATGCATCCGGAAGTGAAACAAGATTGGCCGGGAATGTGCCCGGAATGCGGGATGGAGTTAATTAGTAGTAAGCAGAAAGTAGCTAGTAGCAAGGAAACCGCGGTGCACGGTGGTCACGAGGGGTACGAAACGGTGAGCGGCTGGCAATATACTTGTCCGATGCATCCGGAAGTAGTGCGGGATGCGCCGGGAATTTGTCCGGAGTGTGGAATGGCGTTAGTGAGTAGCAAGAAGCAAGTAGTAAGTAGTAAGGGTACGATGACGCATGACAAACACGCGGGGCACAGTACAAATGTTTTTGCGCGTAAGTTTTGGGTGAGTTTGGCGCTGACAGTACCGATTGTGCTGTATTCGCCTTTACCGCAATTATTCTTGGGTTGGGCGCTGCCGGTGTTTCCGGGTTCTGGTTTGATTGTGCCGCTTTTGGGATCGATTGTGTTTTTCTATGGCGGTTGGATATTTTTGATCAGTTCTTGGCGTGAGTTAAAAGGAAAGGCGCCTGGGATGATGACACTCATATCGTTGGCGATAATCGCGGCTTATGTCTACAGTGTATTTCAAGTATTACTTGGTCGATCGGAAACTCTATTTTGGGAACTGGCAACATTAATTGTGGTGATGCTGTTGGGGCATTGGCTGGAAATGCGTGCGGTTAAAGGGGCGCAAGGAGCGTTACAGGAATTATCCAAATTGTTGCCAGATACGGCGGAAGTGGAAAAAAACGGCGGAACCGAAACGGTCGCGCTTGAGCAACTAAAGTTAGGCGATGTTATTGTTATTCGTCCCGGCGGCAAAGTGGCCGCCGACGGTGAGATTATTGAGGGTGAATCGGCTATTGACGAAGCGTTGGCTACCGGAGAATCAAAGCCGGTAGCGAAAAAGACTGGTGATACTGTTATAGCTGGGACGATTAACGGCGATGGATCATTACGGGTAAAAGTTACTAGAATCGGCGATGATACTTTCTTGGCCGGCGTAATGCGTTTAGTGCAAGAAGCCCAGGCCAGTAAATCGAAGCTGCAATTATTATCCGATAAAGCAGCGTTTTATCTTACCATTATCGCCGTGTTAACGGGACTGTTGACACTATTTATTTGGTTGCCGTTGCGCGGAGCCGACTTTGGGTTTACTCGTATGGTGGCGGTTTTAGTTATTGCGTGTCCCCATGCCCTCGGGTTGGCAATTCCACTGGTTGCTTCAATTTCAACAACAATGGCGGCTAAGAATGGATTTCTGGTTCGGCAACGGTTAGCCCTGGAAGCAGCGCGTAATGTTGACGTAGTTTTGTTTGATAAAACAGGAACATTAACAAAAGGGAAATATGGTGTAACGAATATTTTGGCAGTTGATCCTGTTGATAAGAAAGAAGTTTTACGATTAGCCGCATCGGTTGATATTAAGTCGGAGCACTCGGTTTCGCGGGCTATTGTTGAGAAAGCACGCGAAGACAATCTTGATCTTGTCGCAATTAGCGAATTTAAGCGGCTGCCGGGTAAAGGTGCTAGTGGTGTGGTCGCTGGTAAGACGGTCAAAGTAGGAGGGCAAGCGCTTGGGGATGAATTAAGATTGTCTCTCTCAACTGAAAACCGGCGGCAGATCGAAGCGGAAAACAATGCCGGTAAGACCATCATTTACGTTGTTCAGGAGAATGAGCTAGTTGGCGTTATTACTCTTGGCGATATTATTCGCGAGGAGTCTCGCGAGGCTATCCAACAGCTCAAACAGCAAAACGTGCGGGTTGCGATGATCACCGGAGACTCTGAAGCAGTGGCAAAATGGGTCTCGAGCGAGCTGGGTATTGACGAGCACTTCTCGGAAGTTCTGCCGGAGCACAAGGTTGACAAAGTCAAAGCATTACAACAACAGGGAAAAAAAGTAGCGATGGTGGGTGATGGTATCAATGATGCCCCGGCCTTAACGCAAGCCGATGTTGGTATTGCCATCGGCGCCGGTACGAACGTGGCTATTGAATCGGCCGGCATTGTGCTGGTTAAAAATGACCCACGAGATATTCCCAAGATTATCCGACTTTCCAGGCTAACTTATACCAAGATGATTCAAAATATATTTTGGGCGACCGGATATAACGTGGTGGCATTGCCGCTGGCGGCGGGGGTGGCGGTGGCGTGGGGTATTGTTTTAAATCCGGCAGTATCGGCTGCTTTTATGTCGGCTAGCACAGTGATTGTGGCTGTTAACGCGATGTTGTTAAGAAGAAAAAGTTTGGGTTGAGAGCATGTTTAAAAGTCGCGTGAGCCAGGATATTTTGTTAATATAGAAGGCGATGTTGAATGTTTTGTTTAGCTTGCCTGTTTGGCAGATAAGTTGGTGGGGAAACAGTGGCCAGGCGTACGCGGAATCGCTGATATATTTTGGGCTGTTGTGGATTATTTTCTGGCTGCTACAAAAGGCGATTTTGTCGCGTCTGGGGTGGCTGGCGCAGCGTACTAAAACGGATATTGACGATACGCTGATAGCGGTAGTCAGCCATATCAAGCCGCCGGTTTTCTTTCTGGTGGCGGTTTATTTAGCGCTGCAGCGTTTAGCGTTGGGCGACTTAGCTGAAAAGATTGTCAACGGGGTGATGGTAGTTGTATTGGCTTATCAGGTAGTGATGTCGTTGCAAATACTGCTTGACTATGTGGTGCGTAAGAAGTTGCGGCGGTCGGTGCCGGAGGGAGAGGCGCGGGAAGGGCGGGGAGTGAAAAATACGGAGTCAGCGCTGGGGATTGTGAACACGATTGGACGAATTGTATTGTGGTCGGTGGGAAGCTTGTTTGTGCTGTCTAATTTGGGCGTAAATATTTCTTCTTTAATTGCCAGTCTGGGCATCGGCGGTATAGCGGTGGCGCTGGCGGCGCAAAATATTCTGGGAGATTTGTTTAGCTCGTTAGCGATTTATTTTGATAAGCCGTTTATGGTGGGTGATTTTATTATTGTCGGCGATATCAAGGGAACAGTTAAGCATATTGGCATTAAGACTACTCGGCTAAAAGCACTTTCGGGCGAGGAGGTAGTGTTGACTAACAGAGAGCTTACTTCAGCCAGGGTGAAAAATTACAAGCGGATGGAGGAAAGGCGTGTTTCGTTTGCGCTGGGGGTGGTTTACGAAACGCCGACGGACAAACTAAAGAAAGTCCCGGTGATACTGAAAGATATTATTTCCGGAATCGACCACTTGCGGTTTGACCGGGCACATTTCAAGGCTTTCGGCGACAAGGCGCTGGTATTTGAAATTGTGTATCATGTGGTGGACAGCGACTATGAGTTGTTTATGGACGCACAGCAGGCGATGAATTTGCGGATTAAGGAGATTTTTGAAGCGGAAAATATCGCTTTTGCTTACCCAACGCAGACCGTTCATCTGGAAAGAAGTTAGAATTTTGTCAATGATTGTTGACATTGTGAGGAAATAAGATAAAGTAAGATAGTTGGTCGGTGCCAACGTGTTGGTACTTTTCAATGATTATTCTCTGTTGCCGGCGACTAGAAAGGAGTAACGCCGGTTGTCTCGCTGTAAGTTCTTGTCAGTGGAAACCCGGGATGAAAAAGGAGTAGCCGATGTTGTCGACAGACACAAAGCCGGCGGCGCGAAGTTTTTTTCGCCCGGCGGCGCTGTTACAGGGTGTAGCGGCACAGGAGCGGGTTGACCGTGTTCTGGCTGCCGTTGCGTGCGGGGCTTGCAATTGCCACATCGCGCCGTTTGAGGACGCGGCGGTGGTAAGCACAGATGACGGCGATACGATTGTGCACGCTCGGTGCGCAAACGGTTATGTCTCTGTCGAGCCGACGGCGCAAACCGTGGCGGAGGTGCTGGGTTTGGCCGATTCGAAGCTGTTCGTTCTCGTTGTGCCGGGCACGAGCACGCGCATCAAACCGGCGCCGAAGAGAAGGAGGCGACATCGCAGAGCGGCCGGAGCGTCGCGGTAGTTTATTTGGTAGCGGGGCCGGAGGAGAGAAGAGGCAACTCTTGATTTCGCGCTTCGAGCACACCAAGTAAGGAGAAGACTTATGTTGCGTGCGGCCAAGGACACGATGAGGCCGGGGTATCGGCGCTACAATCTTGCCAGGCGCGTTGCCAGTTTGCTACGGGTTAAGCCGGGAGACGTGACGGCAACGTTGCGTCAGACGGCTTGCGCGGTGACGGGACGGGTGTTCGCCGGCAGAGATACGGTGATCAGCGCGGTGCGGTTGACGGAGGCAAATCCGCGTTCGCCGTTGTCGTATCGGTTGGTGTTGTCCAAGAGCTTGCCCGAGCTGTTGTCGATGGATATTGGCTTGGTCGAAGAAGGCTGTCGAACTCCGTCTGCCGGATTGCGGATTTTTTTCCGGAGACTGATTGATGCCCACGACAAGAGTGAGGTCAACGGTCGTTTTGGAGAGGACACCAACGGGAACGGAAGCAGCCGGAAGCAAAACGGCCCGACGGTGAGATCCAGGAAGAGGAGAGACCGCCGACAGAAACCCTGTCGTCGTAGGTTGCCTCTACCGGCACGCAGCAGAGGGATCAGACAGAGGGCTTAACCGAACCGGTGATTGGGATATGTTCTTGCGGGAGCGGGTCAACAACCTACTCCCGCTTTTTTATGGCGCGGGTTCAAGAGTACACTATGATTATGATAAACTTTTTTCCGGAAAGAGCGGTGGCGGTTGATTTGTGGGGTTGGCCGGTGCGCTGGTACGGCGTGTTTTACGTGGCGGCGTTTATTTTAGCGTGGCGGTTGTTGCCAAAGCTGGCACGACGGCGGGGTTTTAATTTAAACGGCGAGCAGTTGACCCAAGTGCTGGCCTGGACGGCGGCTGGGGTGCTTATCGGCGGGCGGTTGGGGTATGTTTTTTTGTATAACTGGTTGTATTTTGCGGCGCGTCCGGCGGAAATTTTAGCCCTGTGGCACGGTGGGATGGCGGCGCACGGTGGGCTGATCGGCGCCGGAATTGGTTTATGGCTGGCGGCGAATGCTTTGCGAATAAATTTTTGGTCTTTACTGGATGTGGTTGTTATTCCGGCGGCGTTGGGTCTGGCGCTGGGGCGGTTGGGGAATTTTTTAAATCAGGAGTTGTACGGGACGGTGACTGTTCTGCCGTGGGGAGTGCGGGTGCCTTTTGATAATTTTTTTCATCATCCGGTGCAGATTTATGCGGCTCTGGCTAATATTGTAATCGCGTTGATTTGTTATTGGCTGTTTAGTCGGAAGAATTTACGTCCGGGACAAGTAGCAGCAGTGTTTTTACTGACTTACGGGGCGCAGCGTTTTGGGTTGGAATATTGGCGTTATCAGGAATGGAGTTATATTTTGGGTCTGACGCGCGGACAGTTTTACAGCTTGCCGGTAATTTTGGCGGGAGTATGGCTGTGGTTTAGAAAACCGGCGGTGAATTCAACTTGATTGTTATTGATAATTTGCTGATTCTAAATAGATGAAGATGAAAGCTAAAATAGCTGTAGCGGCCGAACGGCAAAAGGCTCGGGATTATTTTGCGGCCGCATACGGGCAATTAAACGAGCGGCAGCGCGAGGCGGTTGATACGATAGATGGTCCGGTGATGGTGCTGGCCGGACCGGGAACGGGCAAAACGCAGGTGCTGGCGGTGCGTATTGCCAAAATTTTGCAGGAGACACAAATGTCGCCGAGCAATATTTTGTGTTTGACGTTTACGGATTCGGGCGTGGCGTCGATGCGCAAGAGACTGCTGAAAATTATGGGTACGGCCGGTTATTACGTGCGGGTGCATACTTTTCATTCGTTTTGCAATGATGTTATCCGCGATCATCCGGAGTTGTTTGCTGCCGGCGGTGATTGGCAAATGTTGACCGACATAGAGCGGCTGGATATTATGCAATCTCTTCTGGACGGGCTGTCAGTAAGCAACCCTTTAAAACCTTTGGGATATCCGTATACTTTTTTGGGCGATATTGCTAAAAACATACAGGACTTGAAACAAGAAGATATTTCGCCGGCGGAGCTGGCGGGGGTTTTGCGTAAGATTGAGGGGTTTGTGAAAAAAACAAAAGAAAAGGCAGATAGTTTTTTTGATATGGTGCCGTCATCAAGAACTTGGCAGCATTGTGAGCAGATAAATATTTTTTTGCAGGAGAAAGTGAGGGAAGAAGAGGTGCCGCAGGCTTGGTTAAAAATACTCGATGATATGCATGTTGCGCTGGAAGAGAAAAGCCAAGCGGCGGAGAATAAGCGATCGGCGGGGAAAGCGGTGACAGCTTACAAAAACGACTTGAAAAAATGGTGGCTGGCGGTGGAGAAAAATTTGCCGAAGCAGATGGAAATGCAGCGGCTTTACCGCTCTTATATTAAAGAGCTGGAAAAGCGGGGGCGTTACGACTACGCGGATATGATTGCTCTGGTAGTGGACGAGTTTAAAAACAATGACGAGCTTTTGGCGGAATATCAGGAGCAGTTCCAATATATTCTAGTTGACGAATATCAGGATACCAACGGGGCGCAAAATGAAGTGGTGGCTATGCTGGGTAGTTTTGACGAGCAGCCAAATATCTTTGTGGTAGGAGACGACAAGCAGTCCATTTATCGTTTTCAGGGAGCATCGCTAAATAACATGCTGGAGTTTTATCAGAAATATCGTGAGCATGTAAAAGTGGTGACGTTGGAGAATAACTATCGCAGTCAGGAAACGGTGTTGCAAGCGGCAGCGGGTGTAATACAAAACAATCAGGAACAGATTGGGAAGTATATAAACGGTACCGGCGGACAGCTTGTGCCGGCGGCCGGGCGGGCAAGGGAGCAGTTGGTGGTGTGCAAGTTTAATACGGAAGAGGACGAGGATGTATATACGGCCGGGCAAGTAAAGAAGTTGTTGGCGGACGGCACGGCGCCGGAAGAGATTGCCATACTGTTTCGCCAAAGGCAGGATGGCCGGTCGTTGTGGGAGGCGCTGCGGAGAATGGACGTACCGGCCAGGCTGGAGGAAGGCGAGGAAGTTTTGGCGGACAGGCTAGTTAATCAGTTGGTGCAGCTGATTGAACTGCTGGCCTATCCCGAGCGTGATGATTTGCTGGCGGCGGCGTTGCAGTTTGCGTGGCTGGGGGTGAACGATTTGGACGCTTTGAAAATAATCAGAGGAGCGGCATTGGAACACGAGGACTTGTTGGGCTTGTTAGTCGATAAGAATAGTCTGGAGAAGCTGGGGGTAAGGGATACAAAAGCCGTGGGAGAGTTTGCCGGACGTTTGGCCGCGTGGCGGCGCAGCGGTACGGGGGAAATATTGCCGCATTGGCTGGTGACGGTGCTGGATGAGTCCGGCTGGTTGGCGCACGCTTTTAGCGGAAGCGAGGACGGTTCTCTGCATAAGATGGTTAGGCTGTTGGGTGAGGCTAAGTCTTTGAGTGCAACAAATCGTGAGGCGGGCGGGCGCGAGTTTGTGGAACGCTTGCGCAATTTACAGCAGCATAAACTGCCTTTGATGGTGGAGGCTTGGCGCAGCGATGGCGGGGCAGTGCGGCTGATGACAGCACATAAGGCGAAGGGAATGGAGTTTGAATATGTGTTTGTAAGTCGCCTAAACGACAAGCATTGGGGAAATTTGAGCGGACGCAGTCGCGTGAAGCTGCCGCACGGTTTGGTTAAGTACGACTATGTGGCGGGACAAGAGCGCAATGAAGATGAGCGGCGGCTTTTTTATGTGGCGTTGACGCGCGCCAAACAGGGAGTAAGACTGACGCGCGCTGTTCACTCCATGAGTGGGCGGGAAACGGTGCCCTCGATATTTTTGAATGAGATACCGGAGCAGCTATTGGACAGCAAGGATGAGACGATGGTGGCGGCGAGTCAAACGGATAGCAACAGGCTGCGGCCGGTTAGAGCCTTGTCCGGGGAGCTTGAGGCGTGGCTTAAGAGTGTTTTAGCAAGTTATGCCATGAGTGTGACACATTTGAATAATTATTTGGAGTGTCCGCGGAAGTTTTACGTGAAGAATATTTTACGGGTGCCGGACGTAAGAACGGTGTATCAGGCGATGGGAACGGCGGTGCATTATGCGCTGGCGAAAATGTATTGGCACTGGCAGGAAACTAATGTTTTGCCGGCGGCGGATGAGATAGAGAAATTTTTTGATTGGCGTTTGTCCAAGGAATTACTGACGACGGTTGATTTAAAAGATGCGCAAGAGACGGGGCGGAAGATATTGGCAGACTATTTGGCGCAAAACGGAAGTTCGCTCAAGAAAGAAGTACTGGTGGAATATGATTTCAGAAGTCACCGGGTTAATGTGGACGGCGTGCCGATTACGGGCAAACTGGATAAAATTGAGTTGTTGGATGCCAGGGAAGTCAATGTGGTGGATTATAAGACCGGGAATCCCAAGAAGGGACTGGCCAAGCTAAAAGAAGGCAAAGACTATCGTCGGCAAATTGTGTTTTACAAGCTGTTAGGCGATGAGTCGCAGAAGTTTAATTATGAGATGGTGAGTGGGGAGATAGATTTTTTGCAGCCGGACGACAAGGGGAAATTGTATAAGAAAAAGATTACGGTTAGCGCGGAGGAGATAGAGGAACTGCGGGAGATAATAAAACAAGTGTGGCAGGAAATACAAAACTTGAATTTTGTTACCGGCAAGGAGCGGCCGTTTTGCGGGAAGCGGGATTGCGAGTATTGCCGGAATAGTATTTAGCAGCTTGTATTTTGTATTTGGGGGCTAACAGACACTAAGCTTTAATTATAGCACTATATTGGTTGTCATGTCAAGTAGACAAGATGAGTTAAATCAGACAGGCTGATAAGGTTGTTTGTCCTTAAATTTTATTAGTAATTTTTTTAAATATGTCTGATGAAGGTATCAAGACCCCAAGCGGATCGGGGCAAAAGAAAGCCAGTAATATCGGTGTACCGGCGGCGATTGTGTTGGCCGGCGGGTTGGTGGCGCTGGCGATTTATTTCGGCGGCGGCAGAGCGTCGGTGACGCAGCCAGCTAATGTACCGGGTGGAGCCGATGACGCGGCGGGAGCAGTGCCGGACGCGGCGGTGCCAACAGAACCGCCGGTAGGAGATTTCCGACCAGTCACGGCGGACGATCATATTAGAGGATCAGCTGACGCGAAAATAACAATTTTGGAATACTCCGATACAGAGTGTCCGTTTTGTAAGGATTTTCAAGAGACAATGCAACAGGTAATGACTGATTATCCTAACGATGTGCGCTGGGTGTATCGGCATGCTCCGTTAGAGCAGCTGCATCCTAAAGCGCCGCATGAAGCGGTGGCGGTGGAGTGTGCGGCGGAACAGGGAAAGTTCTGGGAGTATGTGGATAAGATTTACGAGGTGACGCCTTCCAATAATGGTCTGGATGAATCAAAGTTGCCAGAAATTGCGCAGCAAGTGAAGGTGGCTAATTTGACACAGTTTAACTCCTGTTTGAGTTCTGATAAATATAAGCAGAAAGTGGCGGATGATTTGGTGGATGCGCAAGCAGCCGGTTTGCGGGGCACGCCTTATTCTATCTTAATTGCGTCTGATGGCACTAAAACTCCGATTAACGGCGCGCTGCCGGTGGTTTCGGTTAAGGCGATGATTGACGGGGTGTTGGGGAAATAGGTTGGCGCATATTGAGCGCGGATGTATATTGTGCAATTTCACAGTAGAAACAAAGTAGCAAGTAGTAAGTAGCAAGAGAGCGGCGTGGGTGAGTGCTTGCTTCTAGCTACATACTACTTGCTGCTTTGTTGTTTGAAGATGATCTTGCGTATTGATAAATATCCGGACAGACTAAAGAAAATGATCCATAATAAGTTATTTATGAAAAAATCTTTGTGGTTAGTTGGTTTAATTGTGTTGATAGTAGTAGCTGGGGCGTGGTATTGGCAAAAGGGGCGAAGCGTTGACATGTCGTCTGATGAGATTGGTTCGGTTATGCGGGAGATAAATAACGGTGATGGCCAGGTACTGTTGCGTGAACCGTCACAGTTGCCGGTTGACGATCAAGGTATAGGGGAGATGATGGATGGGGGCACGGTAGCTGATGAGGGTAATGGCGAAGTGATGGGTGAAAACGGGGCGGTGGCGGAAGAGGTGACGGTCGATATTGGCGATACCGGATTTACGCCGGCGACGGTAACAGTGGCGGCGGGGACGAAAGTAACATTTGTTAATAATGGCCAGGCAGCGCATTGGCCGGCATCGGATCCTCATCCCGTGCATACCGATTTACCGGGATTTGACGCCAAGCATGGTTTGCAGACAGGTGAAGAGTATTCGTTTGTTTTTGATAAGGTTGGTAGCTGGGGATTTCATGATCATTTGAATCCGACTCTGACGGGGGAAATAGTGGTAAGTAGCAAGTAGTAAGCAGTTAGTAGCAAGGGGTACAGTACCGTGCGTCCTTGCTATTAACTACATACTACTTACTACTTTGTATTCATAAGTGAACGATTGTTTAGGGCATCGCTTTTTTATTGAAGCATTCTTTAGTATCATAGGTAAACATGATTATCACATTTTATGGCGGGGCTGGCGGTGTAACCGGCAGTAAACATTTGGTAGAAGCGCAGGGCAAGCGGCTACTTCTGGATTGTGGTTTGTTTCAAGGGTTGCAGGATGTGCGTGAGCGCAATCGGGCGCTGCCGTTTGAGCCGGATTCGATTGACGGCGTGGTATTGTCGCATGCGCACGTGGATCATTGCGGGATGCTGCCGATATTGGTGAAGCGAGGATTTGCCGGGAAAATATACGCGACGCCGGCAACGAGAGACGTGGCTTATCATATGATGAAAGATGTGGCGGGAATCGAAGTGCAGGACGCGATATATCGGGCTAAGCATAAGATTGGCGCGCCGGATGATCGGGTACCGCTTTATACGCCGGCAGATGTGGAGCCGGTAATGGAGCGTTTCGAGGAAATCCCTTACGCGCGCCATGATGCAAGTTGGCATGAGTTGTGGCCAGGATGGCGGCTGAAATTTTATGATGCCGGCCATATTTTAGGTTCGGCTATTACGATGCTGGAAGTGGATAATGGCGGGGGTAAAAAACGACTGGTTTATACCGGCGATGTGGGAGCGAAAAACGTGCCGTTGCTCTATGATCCGGAAGTGCCGGAAGAAGAAGTAGAGACGGTTTTAACGGAGAGCACGTATGGCGGGCGCGATCACGAACCGCTGGAACAGGCGATAGAGCGGATGGCACAGGTAATAAATAAGGTAGTTGATCGCGGCGGCAAAATAATTGTGCCGGCCTTTTCGTTGGGACGGACGCAAATGATCGTGTACATTTTACACAAGCTGACCGACGAGAAGAAGATTCCGCGGGTGCCGATTTTTGTGGACTCGCCCTTGGCAGTGGAAGTAACGGATGTGTTTAAAGAGCACAAAGATGACTATGACAAAGAGACGGTGGTGGATTTTTCGCACGCGGTGAGGCCGCTGACTTTTCGCAATCTGACGTATGTGCGGGATATTGAGGAATCAAAGTCTCTGAATGTTAAACCTGGTCCATACGTTGTTATTTCCGCATCGGGGATGATGAGCTCCGGGCGGGTGGTGCATCATTTGCGGCATAGCATCAGCGATCCCAGAAACGCGGTATTAATTACGGGATACCAGGCACAGGGGACGATGGGCCGGCAGTTATTGGAGGGGGTTAAGAAAGTAGAGTTGCTAGGGGATTTATTTCCGGTGAAAGCGGAAGTTGAGGTTTTTAATGAGTTTTCAGCGCACCCGGATCATCAAGAATTAAAAGAATATCTGGGACGGTTTAAAGGGGTAAAGCGTGTGTTCTTGGTTCACGGAGAAGCGGAGCAGGCAGAGGAATTTAAGCGCGAGCTGGAAAGGAAGCATCCGGAATGGCAAGTCAGGTATCCGATGGAGGGGGAGAGCTGGGAAGCCTGACCTAGTGAATACAGTAAATTAAGTGAATACAGTGAATACAGCCCAGCCTTCGCACAAGGCTACGGCGGGCAAGGCGAGGACAGTAAATACAGTAACTGTATTTACTTAATTTACTGTATTTACTGTATTCACTAATCACTCGCGCCAGCGGGGGTGCGAGGGGTTCCATTGAGCGTTGTGCTGCGCGGCATCTTTCTTGCGGTCAATGTAGACTTGCATAATGGTCGGTTTACCGCGACCAAAGATGGCGTTGGCTAGAAGCATGCCAACGATAAAGCCGGGACCGAAACTAATAAAGAAATACAGGACAACAAAGGCGAGTGATCGCAGGATAGTGGCAATTACTTCAAGGTTCATAATTTTCGTTTACTGGACATAATAAGGGAAAAACCGAGGAAGAAACCGAGTACCAGGCCAAGGCCGAAGAAGGCGCCGATTAGGATAAGATGGGAGACAATGTTGATCATAGTGGTGGGGTAAAACTACTTTTATTATAACCTACTGGACATGAAAACGGTGTTATTATACAAGAGGGGGGTGGGGTTTTAATTTAGTTGTGGAAGACTAATAAAACCTTAAAGGTTGAGTTTTAATAATGTATGAGTAATAGCGAAATAAAACCTTTGGTGGTGGGGGAGAGGAAGATCGGGCCGGGAGAGCCGGTTTTTGTGATTGCCGAAGCGGGAATAAATCATAACGGCAGTGTGGCGCGGGCAAGAGAACTGATTGACGCGGCGGGGGCGGCGGGGGCGGATGCGGTTAAGTTTCAGAAGCGCAATCTGGCGGAAATATATCAGCAGAAAATCTTAGCTAATCCTAATTTGGCGGAGCAGAGGTATCAGGTTTATTTGCCGATGCTCAAGGAGTTTGAGTTGAGCGAAGAAAATTTTATTGAGTTGGAAAGTTACGCCGGTGAGAAGGGAATTATATTTTTAGTTAATCCTTGGGATAAGGATAGCGCGCGGAGTATAGAAAACAGTTTGCATGTGCCTTTGTATAAAGTGGGCTCGCCGGATTTGACTAATGACGAGTTGTTGACGCAATTGGTAAGTTTCAAAAAACCGATGATTTTGTCTACCGGTATGAGTGAGGCGGCAGAGATTGACCACGCGGTTAATTTGTTGCGGGAACAGGGTGCATCTTTTGCTCTCCTTCATTGTAACAACACTTATCCGGCGCCGTTTGACGAGATTAATTTGCGGTTTATGGAGAAACTTCAGGCATACGGAGTGCCGGTAGGATATTCCGGGCACGAACGGGGTGTCGCGGTATCAATTGCGGCGGTGGCGCGGGGCGCTTGCATTATTGAGCGGCACCTGACGGTGGATAAAAGTTTAGAGGGACCGGATCATAAGGCCAGTCTGTTGCCGGACGAGTTCAAGAGAATGGTGGACGGTATGCGCGAGGTGGAAAAAGCGGTAGGCCAGCCGATTAAGAAGTTGTCGCGAGCGGAAGTCATGAATCGCGAGCTTTTGGGGAAGAGTGTGGTGGCGGCGAAGTTTATTGCCGACGGGACGGAGATTGCCCGCGATATGCTGACGGCAAAGAGTCCGGCTAAGGGGCTATCGCCGCAGCGGATGACAGAATTGATTGGCACAAAAGCGCAGCGAGATGTTTTTGCCGGTGAATTTTTTACCGAGGATGATCTGGCCAGTGCGGCGCAGGTGGAGCAGTTTAATGGTGCGGGTATTCTTTGGAAGTGGGGCGTGGTAGTACGCTGGCATGATTTTGCCGAGTATCTGAAATATGAACCGCGTCTGTTTGAATTTCATTTAAGCGATAAAGATTTAGACGAAGATTTGCCGGCGGGGAAGTTTGCGCAGGAAGTGATTGTGCATGCGCCCGAATATATGCATCGGACATATTTGAATCCGGCGGCCGAAGATGCGGTGGAGAGAAAAATTGCTTTGGATACGCTGCAGCGAAGTGTGGATGTCGCCCGGCGGCTGGCGGATAGATTTACCGGAACGCCGAAGCTAGTTATTCATCCGGGGGGCATTACACTGCAGCCGCACGAGGAACCGGGTAAGCTGTTGGAAATATTTACCGATACGTTATCGCGGTTAAAGACGGATGGGGTGGAAATCCTGCCGGAGAATTTGCCGCCGCGGCCGTGGGTGTTCGGCGGGGAATGGGTGACGAACATTTTTCTATTGGCGGAAGAGATTAAAAATTTTCTGGATAAGACGGGTTATAAAATGTGTTTTGATACTTCCCACGCGGCACTAGCTTGCAACGCGGCAGGCGGAGACTTGATTGAACAGGTAAAGATATTGCGGCCATATATCCGACACTTACATATTTCGGACGGATCGGGGATCGGCGAGGAGGGGTTGCAGATCGGTAAGGGAACGATAGACTGGGGTAATGTATTGACACCGCTGGCGGGTTATGAGCACACGTTTGTACCGGAAATTTGGCAGGGGCATTTGCACGGGGGGCGCGGTTTTTTGCAGGCGCTGGAACATCTTAAACCTTATCTAAGATAAGGTTTAAGAACTAAGAACTAAAAACTAAAAATGCAAAACAACAGGAAAAAAGTTAAAACAGCGCAAGTTAGTCTTTTGCGTTTTAGATTATCGTTTTGCGTTTTTCGTTTTGCGTTTTAAGCTTGTGTTATGTATCGATTAGAAAAATATTATCCGGCGGGTTTTGATAGAGGCGTTTTAAGAGAGGACAGGTTTGCGCAGGAGCATATTGCCGGCAATAGCAGTGACCAGTTTGCCAAACAGGATTTCTGGCCGCTGTTAGAGAAAAACCTGGAGAAGGGTAAACATTACCTCGATATCGGCTGCGGTATTGGTGGCTGGATTATTTATTTGACGGAGCAGGGGTATGAAGTTGAAGGGGTGGATATTGCCGCCCGGACAATCAGGGCGCTGACAGAGTATAATCCGGATTTGAAAGTGAAGGTAGCCAGCATGACGGCTCTCCCCTATCCGGATGCAAGTTTGGATGGGGCTCTAGCGGTGGGTACTTTGGAGTATATGGAAGACAAGGCGGAGGCGGCGGTGCAGGAAGTGGGGCGGGTGCTAAAGACGGGCGGTTTGTTTTTTCTGGAGGTGCCGGCGATAAATGTACTGCGAAGAATTTTTTACCTACCACTTAAGAGTTTGGAGCGTGTGGTGCGACGTGTGGCGGGACAAAGGCCGTCATTTGCCAATTATTTATTCAGTCGGAGAGAGATTACGGCTTTGTTAGAGAAAAATGGGTTTATAGTGGAAGAAGCGATGGCGCATGATTTGCCGGATAAGGACAGTCATTTCGGGTTATACATTAATTTTCCTTTTTTGCGTGGACACGAACCATATAAGTTGAATTGGTTGGGTGTAATAGTTAAACAAATATCCAATGCTATATCGCCATGGGTTGCTTCGACAGGTATGGCGGTGGTGGCAAAAAAGAAGTAGGTTAGTTGAATTGGAATTGTCTGATTTATGGTTAAATAAAATCATTGGGTTAGGCATAGTGTATATTTTTCAATTTTCATTTTTCAATTTTCATTGAATTTCCAATGACCAAATTTTCAAAAGTAATGTCGATAAAGTGCTGTGTGATGTTATTAAATATTGTCACAGTATGATAATTAACCTTCAAATGAAATTATGAGGCGGGCTTTATTCGCGGTAGCGTTTGCGGGATTGCTTGTATCCGGTTATCTATTTATCGCTTACAGCAGTAACGCGCCGGTTTTATGCGTTGAAGGAGGAGGATGCGACGCGGTGCGTTTGAGTAAATATTCGCATTTATTTGGATTGCCGGTGCCTTTGTATGGAATGGCATATTATTGTGTGCTAGCCGTCGGGGCGTTGTTGTCTACGGATGAAAATCGGAAGCAATTGCGTTCGCCGTTAATGTTTTTAACCGGATTGGCGCTGATATATTCGGTGTGGCTGACGTATTTAGAGGCTTTTGTAATTCAGGCCTGGTGTATGTGGTGTGTAGTTAGCGCCTTATTGGTGATAGTTGCATTTATTTTAGTGTGGTTTAAAATGCCAAAACATGGAGACGTCAACTGAAACCAAGGCGCTGGTCGGGGTATTGGCGGCGACACTGCTGATTATCATCGGCGGGGCGTGGCTGGCTGGACGCGGCAGCGTTAATAGCAGAGGAGATGTAAATAGTGCTGGCACTCCGGCAGTTATTGATACGGCCGACCTGGTGCCAGTTGATAGTCCCTCTGTTGGGCCCGAAAATGCCCCGGTTACAATAGTGGAGTTTAGCGATTTTAAGTGTCCGGCGTGTGCGGAAGCTAGTGAGTCTTTGAATGATTTAGCCAAGAATAATCCGGATACGGTGCGGATAGTTTATCGTCAGTTTCCTTTAAGCCAGCACCAAGACGCACAGTTGGCGGCGGAGGCGTCGCTGGCGGCGGCCGCGCAGGGAAAGTTTTGGGAATATCATGATTTATTATTTGCAAATCAAACGGATTTATCGCGAGCCAAGCTGGCCGAATTTGCCGGATCGATAGGGCTGGATATGAATCAATTTAACGAATCGTTGGATAAACGAACCTATAAGGCAATAGTAGATAAGGACAAGGCGGATGGCAATGCGCTGGGCATAAACGCCACGCCAACTTTTTATATAAATGGAGTAAAATATGAAGGAGCTTATTCACTGGAAGAGTTGCAGGCGGCGGCTCTAGTGGCGGCTGCAGCCAGTTAGTTTTTTAGGAGGAGTATGACACAATCGACACAATTCGATTTGAGCGAAAAGACGGTTTTAATAACCGGCGGAGCGGGTTTTTTGGGTCGGCATTTCGCACGGGCGCTGGCGGCGGCCGGGGCGCGAGTAGCGGTAGGAGACGTTGACGAAAAGAGGGCGCTGGCGGCGGCCGGGGAGATAGGCGCGGGCGCCAGTGGTTTGTTAATGGATGTGACTGATAAAAAATCTATTGAAGCGGCGGTACAGCAAGCGGCAAAAGAAACGGGGCGGCTGGATGTACTGGTGAATAACGCGGCTATTGATGCCAAGTTTGAAACGGGAGCACAGCCAAACGACAAGCTGTTCGAGAATTATCCGGAGGAGATGCTGCGCGGGAGTTTGGATGTTAATTTGCTGGGGTATGTTTTGTGCGCGCAAGCGGCTGCTAAAAAAATGCTGGAGCAATCGGGTGGAAATATTATAAATGTGTCTTCTATTTATGGCGTGGTTGGTCCTGACCAGCGTATTTATCCGGCCGGGACACAGAAGCCGGTTGATTACGCGATTACGAAGGGTGGCGTGTTGATGCTGACAAAGTGGCTGGCGACGACTTATGGTGCACGAGGTATTCGTGCCAATTCATATACTTTAGGAGGTGTGTTTAACGGGCATGACGATGAGTTTGCGCGGAAATATTCCGAGCGGGTACCACTGGGACGGATGGTAGATCCGGAAGATATTGGCGCGCCGTTGGTGTTTTTGGCATCCGAAGCGTCGTCCGGTATGACGGGACATAATTTGGTGGTTGATGGAGGATTGACGGCCTGGTAGGAAAGCTTAAAACGCAAAGCGAAAAATTAAAAGGAACAACTAAAAACTAAAAAGATCTTTTGTTTTTTGAGTTGCAGTTTTGCGTTTTTCGTTTTGACTTTTACGTTTATTGGTTCCAATGGGAAGGGTCGACTTGGTTGGGGTTGCTTATGGCCAGGGTTTGTAGTTCTGATAATATTTCCGGCGACAGGGTTGTAGTAGAGGCCTTGATGGCGTTTTTTATATGTTCCTGTTTTATGGTTCCTATAAGGGCGGTGGAGACGGCTGGGTTGGCGAGGACAAATTTTACGGCGAGGTCAGGCAGGGGTGTACCAAGTCGGGCGGCTATGGCGGCGGCTTGGTCGGCGTTTTGTTTTAAAGGAGCGAGAGAATCGGGCAGGGCGTTGCGTTTAGAGGTCAGCACGCCTTTCAGTAGTACGGAACGGTTAATAATGCCGATATTTTTTTGGAGAGCGAGCGGTAATACTTTGGTTACCAGGCGTTGGTCTAAAACACTGTGGGCAAGTTGGATTGTTTCGAAGGATCCGGAATTGATGGCGGCGAGTGCCGCTTCTTCGCCGCGGACGGCGATACCGACGTGTTGAACTGTACCCTCGCCTTTTATTTTTTGCATGATGGCAATTAGTTCGCCGCGTTCGATTTGGGCTTTGGTGCCGCCGTGCAATTGAATCAGTTGCAGAGAATCTTGTTGGAGAAGTTTCAAGCTGGTGGCTATGTCCTGGCGAATAAGCTGTTCCAGCTCTTGGCCGCGGGGGTCATCCCCTTTTTCCAGAAACTGGGCGCATTTGGTGCCGATGACAATATCGGGGTTTTTGCCGATGCCGGATTTGCCGATGCGTTCTTCGGCCAACCCGTAGCCGCGGGCAGTGTCGACGTAAGTAATGCCAAGCTCAACAGCTGATTTAAGAATGTAGTCGGCTTCTTTATCGGTAGGCAGTTTTTTGTCTGTAATATCATAAGGCAGGCCGATTTCGACGGTGCCGAGGCCGATTTGGGAGACTTTGAGATTGGTGTTTCCTAAAAAGTTGTATGTCATATAATTTATGAGGATACTATAGCACAACCTCTCTAGTAATTTTCAATGCTCAATTTTCAATTTCCATTGAAATCACAATGACCCAATTTTCAAACTCTAAACCGTTTCTGCCGCGACAATTTTTGACATAAAGAAATCTGGCTAATCAATTAAATTCTGTTACAATCAGCGCATGGATTATTACCAGAAAAGCTTAAAAGTTCATCGGGATAAGAGGGGAAAAATCGAGGTTATAAGTAAATTGCCGGTGACTAACCGGGAGGAGTTGTCGGTGGCATACACCCCCGGAGTGGCCGAGGCGAGCCGGGCGATTGCGGCCGATCACGCGCTGGCGCGAGAGCTGACGGCGACGAAGAATATGGTGGCGGTGATAACGGATGGGTCGGCGGTGCTGGGGCTGGGTGATATCGGGCCGGAGGCGGCTTTGCCGGTAATGGAAGGCAAGGCGGTTTTGTTTAAGACGTTTGCCGGTATTGATGCGTTTCCGATTGTGGTTGGCACGCAGGATGTGGATGAATTCATAAATACGGTCAAGAATATTGCGCTGACGTTTGGCGGGATTAATTTAGAGGATATTTCCGCTCCCCGGTGTTTTGAAATTGAGGAAAGATTGAAAAAAGAATTGCCGATTCCGGTTTTTCATGATGATCAGCACGGTACGGCGATTGTGGTGCTGGCGGGGTTGATAAACGCGCTTAAAGTTGTTGACAAGAGAAAAGAAGAGGTGAAGATAGTGTTGAGCGGCGCGGGCGCGGCGGGAATTGCCATTACCAATTTATTGCGAGATTGGGGCGCGGCCAATATGACAGTTTGCGATAGTAAGGGAATTATCGGCGGCGAGCGGGAGGATATAAACGAGTACAAACGGGGGTTGCTGGAGTTTACCAATAAGGAAAATGTCAGCGGTACTCTGCAGGACGCACTACGCGGCGCGGATGTTTTTATCGGCGTGTCGGCGCCGGGTTTGCTGGGTGTGAAGGATATTAAAACGATGAACAAGGACGCGATAGTTTTTGCCATGGCTAATCCGATAGCGGAAGTGATGCCGGAGGAGGCCAAGGAAGGCGGCGCATCAGTAATAGCCACAGGCCGATCGGATTATCCTAATCAGCTGAATAACGTGCTGGCATTTCCGGGAATATTTAAAGGAGCATTTGAGGCGGGCGTTACGGATATCACGGATGAGATGCAGTTGGTGGCGGCGCAAGCGCTGGCTGGTGTTGTGGAAAAACCGACGGCGGAGAAAATTATTCCCGATCCGTTTGATAAGCGAGTGGTACCGGCGGTGGCGGGGGCGGTTAGGGCTTGATGAGGCTAGCCTTGATTTTTACTACAACTTTTTCTGTTTCTTTGTTTTGACCGTCGGTGATTTTGGGCATGTGGGCATCTTGGGGCCAGAAGATGGCGAAGGTGCCGGGTTGCAGGAGACAAGTGGTAGCTTGATCGATGGGGTGATAGAAGAAAAAGTCTTTGGCTTCGTCGTATTCACCGCGGGGTTTTAATTGGCTGGCTGGTGCGTATTCGATAATTTCGCCGCCGCCGAGGCATAAGTGCAGATCGATATATTGTTTGTGGGATTCAAAGGCGCATAGCCGGCGTGGTTGGGTGGCAACATTTTGTCTGCTGGCGTAAATGTCGCGGCCTTTAATGAGATGTTCGCCCTCGGGCAGATTAGACGGCATGTTTTGAAGCCAAGCAAAAACTTCTTGCCAGACGGGATGGGTTAGTATTGTTAAGTTGGTTTTATTGTCTAGTTGGCTTAGCAGCATTTGCTATTACATTAAGTTTGTTTAAGTGCCTTGGCAATGTTGATGTGTTTTGGAGCGCTTGGTTTTTTGGTTCGGGCGTGCTACACAAGATTTATGACGGGAGAAATAAAAAATCCAAAGAGGGAGTTAGTGGAAGTAGTAGCTTTAATTCCCGCTCGCGGGGGTCAGCAGAGCGTGGAATATAAGAATTTGCAAAAGCTGGGTGGGAAAACTTTATTGGCTTGGGCGGTGGAGGTGGCACTGGCGGCGGAGAAGATTGACGCGGTGGTGGTGTCCACGGAGGATGAGCGCATCGCGGATGAGGCCAAAAAACTGGGGGTGGCGGTAGCGCCAAGGCCGGCGGAGTTTTCGCGGCCGGAGAGCGGTGACGCGGGTTGGTATCGGCACGCGGTGGAGTGGATGGAAAAAGAATTTGGTTGGCAGCCGGAGTATCTGGTGAATTTACGGCCGACCAGTCCCCTACGGTTCGCGGCCGATATAGACAAGATGATTGAATACATTAAAAGCTCGGGAGCGGACGGAGTGAAAAGTGTGATACCGGCGCCGATGCATCCTTATAAAATGTGGCTTTTTCAAGTAGCAGGCAGCATCCCCCGTCGCCCAAAGGGCTATGGGGGACAAGGGCAGCAAGTAGCAAGGGACGACGCTGACACTATATCTATTCCAGTTGGGTTTTCGGGGAAACTAAATCCGGTTTTTGATAATGACTTCCGGCAACAGCACGGGCCGGATCAACCGCGACAAAAAATACAGGAAATGTTCCCGGTATTTTGGCAGGACGGACAGGTGGATATTACCAGAAGAAAGTTTGTGCTGCGTCCGGAGGCGCTGGAGCGGGAAAATATCTGGGGGGATAACTTGCACGGGTATGTGCTGGATCCGCGCACGAGTACGGATTTGGATGAGCCGAAGGATTTTGTGAGGGCGGAGAAGATTTATGAGGAAATAGAGAAAGAGCGGGGTGTGAATAAATAGGTTGGCAGAAGTTGGAAATTGCTTATAGTCATTGGTATAGACATTTATTGTTTCATTGTTATTTTACTTAACGCGCAATGGAATTTCAGATTGAGACAACTAGCGAAGATCCGTGGGAATTTGAGGTGACTTTATTGGAAGAAGACACAGTGTTGGGAGAATATACAGTAACGATGACGGCGCAAGAGTACGACAAATATGCGTCCGACATGGAGCCGGAGGAAATTGTTAAGGCGACCTTGAAGTTCTTACTTGATCGCGAAGATCCGGAGATGATTATGGATCGGTTTCGTTTAAAAGATGTGGAGAATTATTTTCCTGATTATCCGCGGGCAGTGGGGGACTATTTCTGATGGTTTAGTTCGTCCTGCAGATGGCGCAGTTTCTCGGGTCCGCCTTTCATGGCGTCCTCTACTTTCTGCCTGGTTTTGGCCGGCATTTTGGATAGCAGGCCAGCCATAACGTCTTCGGCAGTGACTTGTTCGTGTCCGGCGGCGCGGGCGGCGGCTTCGGCTGCTTTGGTCAATTCTTTTTTAACTTGTCCTTTAAGCATGGCGGGCACCGGTGCTTGCGCCAGAGCTTGATCGACGGCTTGTTGGGCTTGGGTGTCCCATTGGAGATCGGATTGAGCCGGTTCTTGTTTTTGCTTGTGCCAAAATTTGTACATTACATGTGGCTTTAGAAGATAATAAGCATTACTATATCAAGTCAGTGTTTGGTGGCAAGCCTAAGCATCGTCGTATGACATGAGCTGATTAAGGTGTTGGTTTTTTTAAGAATTTCCAATTTGCAATTTACAATTTCCATTGAAGATCCAATGAATCAATTTTCAATTATTATAAAACAATGAATGGAACTACCGTCAGAACCGTAATGCTTGGTGGGCAGAGGTATGTTTATACAATACGGCGCAGTCGCAAGGCGCGGCGGATCGCGATTCACATTGATGTTTGGCGCGGTATTGAAGTGGTGATGCCCTGGCGGGGTAGTGTGAACGCGGCGGATAAGTTTGTTTGGGAGATGAAGTCTTGGCTGGAGAAGCGGGTAGTTCGTCATGAGCGTCTAAGGGCGAGTGTGCCACGGCGCAGCTTTGGCGCCGGTGAGAGCCTGCCGCTGTTAGGAGAAGAGCTGGTTTTGCAAGTTAACATCGAATCGGGGAGGAAGCGTAATTTTGTACGACGTGAAGGTAATGAGTTAGTAGTGTTTGTTTCCGGCCAGGAAGATGTACGGACGGCGCTGGTAAGGTGGTATCGCCAGCGAGCGAGAGAATATTTTACCGACTTAACGCAAGATTTGGCGCGTCATGGCGGGGTAGTTATAAAGAAAGTGGCCATTGGTGAACAACGGACGCAATGGGGCAGTTGCGGAGATAAGGGGCAGCTTTCTTTTAATTGGCGGCTGATGCTGGCTCCGGTCGAGGTAGCGAGATACGTGGCCGTTCATGAGGTAATGCATTTATGTCAGCACAACCATTCCCCTGCTTTTTGGCAGTTGGTGGCAGAGGCTGATCCTGATTGGAAGGAGCATAAGAGGTGGCTTAATAGGAATGAGTATCGGTTAGTTTTGTAGGTGGGTAAAAGTTGATACTTTTAGTATTCACTTTGCGGCAATTGAATCTACTTTTTAGTTTTGATCCTGCGAGCACGGTATCTGCTCTTGGCGGCACACTTGCCCGCCCCAGCGGGCGGGCGGCGTCGACTGAAAGCCTGCCGCCCCGCCAATATTTTTGCTTCGCAAAAAATAGGCGGGGACCATGCCGGCAGTCTTTCAGACGGCCGGCAAGAGCAGATACCGTGCTCGCAGTCGCGGTGATTGTGTGTATAAATGTTTCTACACCGTTAATGTTGGGGGAGGAGAGGAGGCGGATAAAAAATTACCCCGCATTATGCGGGGTAATTTTTTTCTACAGAAGAATCAATTACGCAGTCGGGGTTTCTCCTTCTTCGTCCGGAGTTTCCGGTGTCATGGGTTCTGCCGGAGCTTCTGGCATGGCTTCAGCAGGTGTTTCCGGAGCCATTGGAGTTTCCGGTGTCATTGGCTCTTCGGTTGGGTTCATGGTGTCGTCGTTCACGGAAATCACCTCCTTGAAGATAGTGGTGTATAAGCTAATCGTTTTATAAATTATACACTCATAGATTTATTTTAGCCAGCGGGATTTAATGTTATGTTCTTAATTTCATTTGACGTATATTGTAGTTAATGGTATAGGTAATGGTTAATTCATTGTTTGGATATAAATATGATCGAGTGGCGGACAAGCAGAGGTTTGTTGGTAATCCTTTTTTTGATATCGGCGGTAGTGACCGGGATAGCCTTAATGGATTTCGATTTGGTGAAGGGTTTGCGAAGTTTGGCAGTTGAAACGGCGCAAAGGCTTTTGGTTGTGAGTCCCCAGCCATCGGTATCGCCGGTGCCGGGAGTAGCGGGTGCGCGTTCGGATATTGAGGCGCAAGTGCCGGCATTTCCGACACAGGAGTTGCCGCGTAATCCGAAGAGTATTTTTGCGACCGTTGAATAATTTGCTGTTATTGTTTATATGCGGATATACTGGGTTTTATGTTAGGCATAACTGACATCAGAAAGGGGAAAATAGTGGTTATAGATGGAGAACCGTATGTGGTGATGTCGTCCGAATTTTTGCGTAAGCAGCAGCGCCGTCCGGTGGTGCGTACTATTCTGAAGCATTTGAGGACGGGTGTGACGCGGGAGCATTCTTTTCAGCAGTCGGATAAAGTTCCGGAGGCGGATGTGGAGCGCAAGCAGTGTCAGTTTTTATATCGCCAAGGAGATGTTTTTGTTTTTATGGATCAGTCTTCATATGAACAGTTGGAGGTTGATAGCGGAACCGTGGGTCACGAAGCAAAGTTTTTATTAGAAGGTCAGGATGTCGAGGTAACCGTTTTTGAGGGGGTACCGGTGAGCGTGACGGTGCCGATAAAAGTGGACAGGAAAGTAATTGAAGCGCCGCCTGGCGTGCGTGGCGATACGTCCAGTAATGTAATGAAGGACGTTGTCGTTGAGGGTGATATAAGGGTAAAGGCGCCGTTGTTTGTAAGCGAAGGCGATATGATCAGAATTAATACGCGCGAGGGTGTTTATGTAGAGCGCGTTAATTAATGGCTTTGTAAGTATCCGCTGACATATATTATTTAGATGAGCTTGACTAAGTTTTGGTGTTGAGGAACTATTGATTGAGAAAGCCAACAATAATTTTTGGCTAAACGACCGGGGACGTTTTCCCCAAGGCATTAAAAAATAACGGAATAGGTAGCTTAAAGAGGCAGGGATTTTAATGCCGTATAAAAAATATATTAATTTTTGATTTTCATTTTTAAGATTTTTTGTTATGGCTGTAAAAATACAGAAGAAAAAAAGAGGCACAATTTTGTCGCAGTATTTAGGAGAGGTGGGAGAGACGGCGCTATTGACCGCTGAAGAAGAGCAGGCATTAGCGAGGAAAATTCAAAAGAATCATGATGAAGACGCGCGTCAGCGAATGATGAAGGCTAATTTGCGCTTGGTGGTGAGTATTGCCAAGAAATATGCTCCCAGTAACGATCCGGAGATGCTGATGGATTTAATTCAGGAAGGTAATATCGGTTTGATGAAAGCGGTTAGTCGTTTTCAGCCGGACAGAAAAACGAGATTTTCCACTTATGGAGTGTATTGGATTAAGCAGGCGATATTGCGAGCGTTGAAATCGCGGCGGATTGTGCGTTTGCCGGAGAACGTGGTGGACCAGGTATTGGCGATGCAGAGGACAAGACAAAGTTTGTATCAGTTGTTGGGCCGAGAACCCTCTGTTGAAGAAGTGGCTAGCGAAATGAAAATTGCTTTGAAGGAAGCGCGGCGGTTGGAGGAAGTTTCGGCGGAAGTGGTGTCGCTGGATTATGCCGTGCGCGGCGGCGATGATAATGAAGAGACGCAGCTAAGAGAATTGTTGGAAGACGTGGAGGCGCCGCAGCCGGACCAGGTAGCCAGACGGGAGCTGGTGAGAAGCGCAGTGCGCAGTGCGGTGACTACTTTACCACAACGAGAGAAGAAAATCTTGGAAATGAGATTTGGTTTGGCAGATAATCAGTCGCAGACGCTGGAGGAGATCGGGCGTTATTTCGGTATTAGCCGGGAGAGAGTGCGGCAGTTGCAGAATTTGGCATTATACAGGTTGAGACGGCGCCAGGCGATGCAGAGAGTGTACAGGTAGGAAAGCAGTGTCGTTCCCCGACTTGATCGGGGAATCCATAAGTAATATTTGCTATGGCGAGCGTCGGTGCCACGGCACCTACTCTTGGACAGCACACTTGCCCCGTCCAGCGACGGGGCTGCGCTCGACTAAAAGCCTGCCGCTCCGCCCTTTGAGGCGGAGACCATGCCGGCAGGCTTTTAGACGGCTGCCAAGAGTAGATGCCGTGCCGCCGCCCGCCGTGTAAGTCCCTGCGGTGTGAAAAAGTATTCTGACTTATTTGTATCAATAAAAACACCTATGTCCACACCGAGTGTGGACATAGGTGTTAAGGAGTGATATGGGGGTAGGGACTTCAGGTGATTGTTTTGATATAATGGGTTTATGGATGATAAGAGTTTGCGGCGGTGGCTAGCAGGAATATTTTTATTGACGGTGGTATTGGGCTTGGCGGCTTACCGGAATTTTGTGGTGCCGGCAGTTTTGCGTAACGAGTTGGCGGATGCGCGATGGCAAGTCGCGCCCTATTTGCTTTTTTTGCTATTAGTGGCGGTGTTGTGGTGGAGCGGCCGGGACGCATCGGGTAAGGACGAGGACAAATGATTCGCGAACCCGCTTCTTTTCTATGGGGAGCGGCGACGAGCGCCCACCAGGTAGAGGGAAATAATATCCATAATGATTGGTGGCAGTGGGAGCAGAAAACTCCCGGGGCGGTTAAGTCCGGGGCGGCGGATGATCACTATAGACTCTTCCGGGAAGATTTTGCTTTGGCGCGCGAGCTGGGACATAATGCGCACCGGTTGTCTTTAGAATGGAGCAGGTTGGAGTTGAAGGAGGGGCAGTGGAACGAAGGGGCGATTGATCATTATCGGGAAGTGCTGGAATGTTTGCGGGAAAACGGTCTGGCTTCTTTTGTGACTTTGCATCATTTTACGAATCCGATGTGGCTATCCAAGCGGGGCGGGTGGGAGAATAAAGAGACGCCGCGGTTGTTTGCGCGCTATGCCGAGATGGTCGCGGAACACCTCGGTGACTTGATTGATTTTTGGGTGACGATTAACGAGCCGATGGTGTACGTGACGCAAAGTTACTGGCGAGCTTGCTGGCCGCCGCAAAGGCATAGTTTGCGGGCGACGCTAAAAGTTATTCGTCATATGGCTTACGGGCATCGGCTGGCTTATGAGAATATTCATCGTGTTAAGCCGCAGGCAAAAGTGGGGATAGCTAACAGCGTAATTGCTTTTAGCCCGGATAGTGAACGCAAGGTGGGGGATAAACTGGCGGCGGGATTGAATGATTGGTGGTACAACCATCGTTTTTTCGGTTTGACGAAAGGGACGCACGATTTTATCGGTCTAAACTACTATTTTCCGCGCAAGCTCGGGGTGAAAATTATGCCGTTGCGAGTGGAGCAGATGCCGGTATCGGGTTTGCAGTCAGATTTGGGTTGGCCGATTAAGGCGGAGGGGTTAACGCATATCTTGTCGTATATGAAAAGATATCGGCTGCCGATTTATATCACGGAGAACGGATTGGCGGACGCAGATGACAGCCGGCGGGCGGATTTTATCAGAGATCATTTGCGGGCGATAGAGCGGGCGCAAGAGGGAGGCGCGGATGTGCGCGGATATTTACACTGGTCGCTGCTTGATAATTTTGAGTGGATCGAAGGGTTTAAGCCGCGGTTCGGGTTGGTGGAGGTGAATTATGAGACTATGGCGCGGAAGCCGCGGCCGAGTGCCTATGTGTACAAGGCGATTATTGAACAGGCAAGGAAATAGTATTTGGTATTTTGTATCTCGTATTTAGCCGCGTCGAAGATTGACGAAACGAGCTGGTGTTGTACCACCTCGCAGGTGGTACAGGGTAGAGGTGACGACGACTGGCGATTTTTGCGCTACTATTAAAAGATGACATGGTTGTTTTTGGCGCTGGGGGCTCATGTGGCGAACGCGTTGGTGTTTGTGGTGGATAAAAGTTTACTAACAGGGAAAAGCGTGTTGGGACGGCCGGTGCGATACGCTTTTTTCTCCGGGTTGTTCGCGGCGGCCGCGGTGGTGATATTGCCGTGGGCTCCGGTTTGGCCTAGTGCGTTTTTGATTTACTGGTCGGTGATAGCGGGGTTGTGCCACTTGGCGGCGCTATGGCTTTTTTTCACCGTTTTGAAGAAGGGCGAGCCGTCCCGGGTGGTGCCGATTGTCGGTTCGGCGGTGCCTCTGTTTACATTGATTTTTGCCGGAGTGGTATTAGGGGAGAGGTGGTCGGCGTGGCAGCTGGCGGGGGTGGCGGCGTTGATTGTCGGCGGCGCGGTTTTGTCGGTGCGGGTGGATCAGTTTAAAAAAGTGCGAGGCAAATTACTGGTAATTATTTTGTTGAGCGGAGCATTGTTCGCGGCGTATTTTTCTTTAGCAAAATATATCTATGATTTTTCCGGCCAGTCGTTTTTAGCGGCTTTTGCTTACAGCCGGATTGTTGAGGGTCTGCTGGCGCTGGTTGTTCTGGGGCCGATAATATATTTATTGCCGAAGGAAAAGAAGTTAAAGCGACGGAAGAAGAGTGTATCAGTGGGGATAGGGTCGGTGTTTGTCGGTAATAAAGTGTTGGCGGCGGGTGCGTTTTTGTTACAGAGCTATGCTATCAGTTTAGGTAGTGTAACGGTAGTTAATGCGCTGCAAGGAACGCAATATGTATTCTTACTGATTTTGGCGGCGGCGGTTTCGGTGTGGTGGCCCGGGTTTTTTAAGGAAGAGATGGGGCGAGTGGTTTTGGGGCAGAAAGCGATTGGAATTGCCCTAGTTGGCTGCGGGCTGGCTTTGTTGGTATGAAAAAGAAAAGAGGCAATCGGGTGGTTCGTTGGTTGGTCGGATCGGTATCAATTGCCATGGCGGTCGTGGTGTTGGCGGGGGTGTTGCTGGCCGTACCGTCCTGGAAAACGCGGCCGACGGTTTTCGGGGCGTCGTTTGACGCGCAGCATGCGGCGGGATTGGGACTTGATTGGCGTCAGTCGTATCTGGCGGTATTGGATGATTTAAAAGTGAAGCGCTTGCGGCTGGATAGCTATTGGAGTGTGATTGAGCCGAATGAAGGAAAATATGATTTTATTGCGCTGGATTATCAGATGGATGAGGCGGCGAAGCATGGGGCGAGCGTGATATTAACGATTGGGAGAAAACAGCCACGTTGGCCCGAATGCCATGTACCGTCTTGGGCGGAAAAATTGCCGGAAACAGAACAGCAGGCGGCGGTGTTGAATATGCTGTCGGTAGTAGTAGCGCGATATAAGGATAGCCCGGCGCTGAAGATGTGGCAGTTGGAAAACGAGCCGCTGTTGGATTTCGGCGGGTGCCCGCCGGAGGACAGGAATTTTTTGGCGCAGGAAGAAGCGTTGGTCCGTTCATTGGATAGTCATCCAATTATGGTGACCGATTCGGGTGAGCTTAATTCGTGGCTGCCCGTATCTCGTTACGGAGACGTGCTGGGGGCAACGATGTACCGGACGGTGTGGTCGGGGCGCACCGATAAGTTGTTTAGTTATGATTATCTTTTTCCCGCGTGGATTTATCGGGCTAAGGCGAGACTGGTTGGGCTGGTCAGGGGAAAGCCGGTATTGATATCGGAGTTGCAGGGAGAGCCATGGGGAGCTCGTCCTTTTGTGGAGATGAGTCAAGAAGAGAGGCGTGCTTCTTTGTCACTGGGTCGTTTAATGGAGCTGGAACGCTTCGCGCGGCGCAGCCAATTGCCGGAAGCTTACTGGTGGGGGGTCGAGTATTGGTATTGGGAAAAAGAGATAAATAACGAGCCGGCTTTCTGGGAGGCGGCGCGCAATTCTTTTATTGAATAGAAGATAGGGGGGGTGTGGAAAAGTCTGTCGGGCGGAAAAGCCGGTCGGCGGTTTTAGTTTTGGTGCAGGAGTTGTTTTGGGCGGTAGATTTTATCCGTGTAGAGCAGTTATTTAGTATGTTCTTTTTTTGTATCCCGTCTTTCTACACCTAATGTACTCTTTCTTTTCGTATGCGCTATAATTTTGTATAGTAGATAAGTCTAGGACGGACCATCGGTACAGTGAGCCGGCGGTTATTATATCGGCCAAAGGCCTTTTTATCCTTCATTTTTGTTTAACGATATGTTAACAGAAATACGCAAAAGGGACGGAAGCGTGGTCGCGTTTTCTCCCAAAAAAATAAACTTAGCTGTAACGAAAGCGTTGGCTTCAACCGGCGAGGGTGACAGTGCTGTGGCAAAACGGTTAGGACAAATGGTGCTGGAACGTTTAGAGAAAATATCGAAGGATAGCGAGTCTTTTGTACCTGATGTTGAGCAGGTTCAGGATTTAGTGGAAATTAGTTTAATCGAAGAAGGTTTGGCGCGCACGGCCAAGGCTTATATTTTGTACCGTGAAGAACACCGGCGGGTGCGCGAGGCGCAGAGAAATATTTTGAACGGACGGACAACCAAGCTGCCATTTTCGCTGAACGCTTTGAAAGTGGTAGCCAAGCGGTATTTACAGCAGGACGATGACGGCAACCCGGTGGAAACACCGGAACAAATGTTCCGGCGAGTAGCGGCCACGTTGGCGGAAGTGGAAAAAAACTATGGTAAAAGCGGCGAGGAAATAGAAGAGTGGACAGATAAGTTTTATGAGGTTTTAAGTCGGTTCGAATTTACACCGGCCGGCCGGACTATTACCAATGCCGGAGCCAAAACGCCGATTGTAGCTAGCTGTATCGTGTTGTCGTTTGAGGATAGCATGGAAGGCATTTTCGAAACTCTAAAAGAGGCGACATTATTGCAGCAGCAGGGGTCGGGTTTGGGTTTTGCGTTTCATTTGTTGCGGCCGGCCGGACTGCAGGCCAAGAGAACGCAGGGGCGTTCGTCCGGTCCGGTATCGTTTTTACAAGTTTACAACACGGCATTCGGTATTATTCAACAGCAGAACAGGCATGGCGCCAATATGGCAGTGATGCGTGTGGATCATCCGGATATTTTGGATTTTCTGCATTGCAAGGAAAAAGAAGGTTCGATAGTAAACTTTAATATTTCTGTGGGTTTAACGGATGAATTTATGCGGGCGGTGGATAAGGATGATAAGACACCATGGATGTGCCAATGGAAGGATACCCCTATGTATCCGCGGCGGGTACGACGAAATTCGCGGGGAGTGGTAGAAGAAATTATCGAAGAGAAGATGACGGCCAGGGAGCTGTTTGACGAGATTATTTCAGCGGCATGGAATAACGGAGAGCCGGGCGCGGTGTTTTTGGACGAGGTGAATCGCACTAATCCGGTGCCGGGGCTGGGCAGAATTGAAACGTGCAACCCGTGCGGCGAGCAATTTCTGCATGACGGCGACGTGTGCAATTTGGGTTCGATTAATCTGGCACAGTTTGCGCAAGACGGGCGTTTGAATGAGCAGCGTTTGCGGGAAGTGACGGCGGTGGCAACGCGCATGCTGGACAATGTGATTGATATTTACGGCTTTTCTGTGGAGCGGGTACAGCGCATGGCCACGGGCAATCGGCGCGTGGGGTTGGGGGTGATGGGGTTTGCCGACCTGCTTTACCAATTAAAGATCGGCTACAACACGGAAGAGGGTTTTGCCATGGCGGAGCGGGCGATGAGTATTATTCAGGAGGAATCCCATAAAACCAGCCAGGCATTGGCGGAAGAAAAAGGCATTTTTCAAAATTGGCAGATGTCGGTTTATGCCGATCGTGGTTTGAAAATGCGCAACGCGGCGCTGACAACGGTAGCGCCGACGGGAACAATATCGATGATGCTGGACGCGTCCGGCGGTGTGGAGCCATTCTTCGCTTTAGCATATCACTACAAAGGAATTCTGGGCGGCAATGTCAGTTTGAATTACGTGAATAAGTATTTGGAGGAAGAGCTTAAGGCGAGGGGATTGTATAATGAACAGTTGGTAGAGAGGATTATTGAAGAAGGGTCGCTGCAGAACATCGATGAGATTCCGGCGGAGGTTAAGCGGGTGTTTGTGACGGCGATGGATATAAAGGCGGAAGATCATATTCGCATGCAGGCTTCATTCCAGAAACATGTCGATAATTCCATTTCCAAAACATGTAATTTCACTTACGATGCCACCCATGATGATGTGCGTCAGGGGTATCTCATGGCTTGGAAGATGGGGTGTAAAGGGTTGACGGTTTATCGCGACGGGAGTCGGGAAGTGCAGGTGCTTAATCTGAATAAGAAAGATAAAACAAAGACAAAGGAATTACCAAAGCAGGTAGTGGAGCCGGTAAAAACGCCGGAGAAGGCAGTCGCACCGGTTCGGCCGGTACCTCCTCCTGTGAGAACTTCTTGGCCGGTGAGGGCGCCGGAGAGGAAGCCGGAGCCGGTTTATCAGATGCGGCGGGAAACAAGTCAGGTGCAAGCAGTGGTGGGTGGCGGGAGAGTGGCGGTAAGGGAAAGAGTGGCGGTGGGAGAGAAGTCAGCGGCGACGATTGCGCGGGAGAAGATTGAAGCGGGTATATGTCCGGAGTGTGATAGTAAGTTGCAGCCGGCGGAGGGATGCACGAGTTGTCCGAACTGCGGCTGGGCGCTGTGCTCGCTGTAGTAAAATGTCATTGCCCGGCTTGACCGGGCAATCTATTGACGTGTTTTTGCTCCAGCAGGTGATGCTTTTCGCGGCACCTATACATGAGCGACACACTTGCCCGCCCCAGCGGCGGGCGGCGCTCGACTCAAGGGCTTGCCGCTCCGCTTGCGAGCGGAGACCTGGCCGGCAAGCCTTGAGACGGTCGCTCATGCACAGGAGCCGCGAGCATCACCTGCCAGCCAAATCTTCCTAAATACACTAGATTCCTAAACTTCGGCTCACGGTATGCGCGAGCATGAGCGCCCAACGCAGTTGCGGGGTTAAAAAGGGTAAAGATAAACGGCTCAAGCGTACGCTTGAGCCGTTTATTATGTAAGTGGTAATACCTGCGTTTCTTTTTAGGTAGGAGTGTACTATAATAAAGAGGTAACTTGACTATAAAAGAGTGTGAAGGAGGTGAGCAGCGAGATGGCAAAAAGCAAAAGTTTGCAATTATGGGCGGCTGTTTTACTTCTGGTAGGTGGATTAGTCCATCTAATTCCGGCTGTTTATACGGGCTTGGCTAACTTGACGGGCGGAACACCCTGGATCCAAATTGTGGTTGGTGTTTTGTCGGTGATAGTGGCCTTGGTAATGTTTGCCGGGGATAAACAGACTGTCGGTAGTCCGTCGATGTAGTTAGTACAATTGAATAAAAGGAACTTCTTTGGTCTTGAGTCTCTTGGCCGAAGGGTTTCTTTGTTATTTTATCTTGTTTGTTATTCGGGTTCAGTTAAGGATTTTTTCTAAGATTGTGGTTTTAGCTGTATGGCGTGTGGTATTGTTAGGGCATGAGTCAATTAACTGTTTTTGAAAGATGGTGGCATAGCACCTGGATGCATCGGTGGCACGCGCGGCGCTATATGTCTGTTTTTTTGAAGCGTTGCCCCAGTCCGTTTCGGGGGGAAGTGCTGGAAGTGGGAGCGGGACGAGGTTATACGACGCGCCGTATTTTAGAAGCCTATCCGCAAGTGGAGCTGACGGCGGTTGATGCCGATGCGCGAGCGACAACATCGTTTGAAGATTTGCGCAGTGATTACGGACAGAGGCTGAAGGTGAGAGAGGCGGATATAAAGCAGCTGCCGTTTGACCGAGCGTCTTTTGATATAGTTATCGCGGCGCATGTTTTGCATTATGTAGATGACGTACCGCGGGCGATACGGGAAATGTTAAGGGTAGTGAGGCCGGGTGGTTTGATTGGCGTAACCGGGGATAATCAAAAATATGTAGTGGGACCGCTTAAGCGGCTGTGGCGGGCGGCCAGTCGGGTAGATCGTCCAGTACTGGAAAAAGTTTTTTCTGATGAGGGCGGGAAGGTAGTGGTGAGTAAAGGGCATATTCATTTTTTGATGTGGGTGGAGAAGCCGTACCCGATTGAGGGAGGCGAATAAAGTGATAAAAATTTCTGGCGGGTGAGTCCCAACCATACCCATTTACTTCGGGCGGCACACTTGCCCGCCCCAGCGGCGGGCGGCGCTCGACTCAAGCCTTGCCGCCCCGCCAAATTTTCGCTGCGGCGAAATTAGGCGGGGACCGGGCCGGCAAGTCTTGAGACGGCCCCCAAAGCAAATGGGTATGGTTGGGCGCCTACGAGCGCCACCCGCCAAAAATTTTATTCCCTTCTTTGCCTTGGTGGTGAGAGAGGGGAGGAAGCGTAATTGGAAATTGAGAACTGGAAATTGGAAATTAACTGCCGTTTTGTAAACAATTGCAAAGCGGCAGTTTTTTTGGTATAGTAGGTGGCTGTGTTTAAGCTTTTATTACCAGCAGCTTAGATTTTTAATTGTTATAAATATGTCAGTTTCTATTTTGGTAACGGATAAAAAATCAGATTTATCTCCGGCGCAAGTAAACGTAGTGCCGGTGGACGGAAAAAGAAAAATAAAAGCCGGTTTGCCCAAGGCAACGGATGATTTTTTGCGTGCATCGATGGTTGAGCGTGGTTTCAAAGGCGAGTGGGGCAGTGGTTTACTGTTTCTAGCGAAGTCGCGGGGAAGTCAGTATTGGTCTGTGATTGGTTTGGGCATTGAAAGTGGTGAAGCGAAACGAAGCGAAGGAATGCGCCGAGGGTTGGCGCAGGTTATAGGCGACGTGAAGCGTTACGGACTGGATACTTTAAGCGTTGATTTGCGTGGTTTGTCTGACGCGGCCGATTTGGCGGCGGCTGTAGCGGAGGCGGCACGGTTATCGGGTTATAGTTTTGTAGAGTATTCAAAAAGTTTGCGACAAAAGCAGGCCAAGCAGAGTGTGCGCAAAGTAATTATTTTGGTTGATATGGATGCTAAAGGAGAAGCGGCAGGGAGAGTGCGCGAGGTAGTGAATGTTATGTCCGGAGTAGACTTGGCGCGCAGTTTGGTAAATAGTCCGGCGGAGGAGATGTCACCGCAGAAGTTGGCGGAAACAGCCAAGGAAATTGTGAGTAACAGTAAGTCAAAAGAGATGTCAGTAGAAATTCTAGACGAAAAGCAAGCGGAGAAAGCGGGCTTGTCAGCTTTTTTGGCGGTGGCGAAGGGTTCAGAAAATCCGCCGCGGTTTATTCATTTAACTTATAGTCCCAAGGAGAAGGCAGAAAAAAGAGTGTTTATCGTCGGCAAAGGAATTACTTTTGATTCCGGGGGCTTGAGTTTGAAGCCGGCCAATTACATGGAGACTATGAAGATGGATATGGCGGGCGCGGCGGCGACGCTGGGATTGTTTTCGGTGATAGAGAAGCTGGCGTTAAAAGTGGAGGTGCATGGTATCATCGCGGCTTGTGAGAACATGCCTTCGGGCAAAGCTTATCGTCCCGGTGATATCCTGGCGACAAAGAGTGGTAAAACCATTGAGGTGGCGAATACGGATGCGGAAGGACGAATTACTTTAGCAGACGCGCTGGCATATGCCGCCGAGAGTAAGCCGGATGTTATTATTGATTTGGCGACGCTGACCGGAGCTTGCATGGTGGCGTTAGGGGAAACGGTGGCGGGATTGTTTAGTAATGATGATGAGTTGGCGAAAAAAATCTTGGCGGCGGCCGGTGAGGCGGGTGAAGGAATGGCGCATTTACCGATGCCGGAAGAATATCGGACGTTATTGGAGAGTTCGGTGGCCGATTTGCGTAATATATCATCGTCTGATTACGGCGGGGCGATTACGGCGGCGATGTTTTTACGAGAGTTTGTTGGCAAGGTGGCTTGGGCGCACGTGGACATTGCGGGACCGGCGTTTTTCACGCACGGGCGTTTACCGTACTACGGTGTGGGGGCGACGGGGTATGGGGTGAGGCCGTTGGCGCTGTATCTAAAGCGAATTTAAGCGAGAGCCAGGTAAGGAATTTTGTCGATTAAATTCTCTTTAGATACTGGGATTGGAGAGGAAAAGTGGACGTGGTTTTTTTATTCGGTTTTGTCCAGGAGTGATGGTGTCCAGTCGGGGAGATTTGAGTTT
>JAUYKA010000016.1 GCA_030698495.1 bacterium | reverse complement strand
TATGGTAAGAACGCGTGTGTTGTTCATAGTGATGGTCATATATCCCTATGCTACGGCACACGCTTTTTAGTTTCGGCTTCAGGCCACTTTTGTGTTAGAAACCGAGGGGTTGTTCAGGCCAGTCTTGTATTAGACAAGACTCTCTTTTGTAATAATTGGTATTGTTTGCTATATTATTAGGCTTTATTAGTAAAAGGATGTTTTATGCAAATAGTCTGGGATAAGTCACACGAAATTGGGATAAAAGTTATTGATGGCCAGCATGAGCAGTTTTTCAAGATCATGAATAAGATACTGACTTTGAGTGCCAAAAAGAAAACCAGTCGGCGAGAGTTGGAAGCGATTATTTTTCAATTGTCGGGATACGCTCTGTTTCATTTTTCCGTGGAGGAGGGGTATTTTGGGAAGTCGGGTTATCCTGGTACCAAGGCACATAAGCTGGCGCATCAGATGTATCGAGACAAGGTGACGGAGTTGATGGATAAAATTAAGAATCCGAAAACGGATTTAGATAAGCTGGCCGCGGAGATTGCTACTTTTTCCATACGCTGGCTGGCACGGCATACTTTACAGGAAGATAAGCGTTACGCGGAGTGGGCAAAAAGAAATTCCGGCAGAGCGCGATAAGGAAAGAGGGGCGGTGGCCAACCAGTTGGTCTGATTTAGTTGTTTTTTAAGAGCGGCGGTTGCGCTTGCGGTCGTGTTTGTTGAGGTGAATTTTACGCAGACGGATGTTCTGCGGGGTGACTTCCAACAGATCGTCCTCGCCTAAAAAAGAAATAGCTTCTTCCAGAGTGAGTTTTTTGGAGACATGCAGTACTTCGGATACGCCTTCGCCGGCGGAACGCATGTTGGTTAATTTTCTTTCTTTACAGATGTTAACATCGATGTCTTCAATGCGGGAGTTTTGACCGACGATCATGCCTTCATAGACTTTTACGCCTGGTTCAATGAATAGTTGGCCGCGTCCTTGAGCTTGTACAAGTCCGTAGTGAGTGCTGGTGCCGGCCAGATGGGCGACGAGTGCTCCCTGGTGGTCCAGTTGAATATCTCCGGCGTAGGGCAAGTAGCCGTGGAAGATAGTATTCATAATGCCGGCGCCACGGGTTTCGGTGAGAAATCTGGTACGGTATCCGATCAAGCCGCGTGTGGACACAACAAAATGCAAGTGAGCGATGCCGTTATGAACACGCATATCTTTCATTTCTCCTTTGCGCTGGCCCATTTGTTTGATAACCGAGCCGGAACTGTCCTCGGGACATTCGATGTATATGTCTTCAAATGGTTCCAACTTGCGGCCGTCGGTTTCTTTAAAAATAACGTGCGGTTTACCGACTTGGAATTCATAGCCTTCACGAATCATTTTTTCAATCAGGATTTCCAGATGCAATTCGCCCCGGCCGAAAACGGTGAAGATGGAATCGGAGCCGTTGTCTGGTTCCACTTTCAGGGCGACATCGCTTAAAAGCTCTCGTTCAAGGCGTGTTTTAAGGTGCCGCGCCGTGGAAAATTTTCCTTCATTGCCGGCGAAGGGGGAAGTGTTAACAGAGAAGGTCATTTTAACGGTTGGTTCATCGATAGCTATGGTTGGCAGGGCATGAGGTTGATCGATATCGGCGATGGTTTCGCCAATTTTGACAGATTCAATACCGGCGATAGCGACGATGTCTCCCGCTTGAGCGGTGGTCGTTTCAATCGGAGCCAATCCTTGGAAAGTCATGGCAGATAAAATTTTTGCCGGAGTTTGGGTGCCGTCCGTTTGGATACGCATGACGCGCTGATTTTTAAGCAGTTGGCCGCTTAAGAGCGGGCCGATAGCAATCTGGCCTTTGTAGGGGTCGTAAGTGACGTTTACCACCAGCATTTGCATGGGTGTGGTTAATATTTTCGGTGCCGGGATATGCTTGATAATGGTATCGAAAACCGGACGGATGTCAGTCATGGCGGAGAGATCCGGTTTGGTGCCGGCTTTGCCCTGGATGGCGGAAGCGTAGAGCACGGGAAATTCTGTTTGATCTTCACTGGCGCCCAGGTCGATAAACAGGCTGAAAGTTTCATCGAGGACCCACTGGACGCGCGCTTGGGGCACGTCTATTTTATTGATTACGACGATAATCTTGTGCCCGGCATCAAGTGCTTTTTTCAGAACGAATTTGGTTTGCGGCATGGGGCCGTCTTTGGCGTCTACTAAAAGGAGCACGCCGTTTGCCATGCTCATGATGCGTTCAACTTCACCGCCGAAATCGGCGTGACCGGGTGTGTCGATAATGTTGATTTTGTAGCCTTTATATTGGATGGCCGCGTTTTTGGAAAAAATGGTTATGCCTCTTTCTCGCTCCAGTTCATTGGAGTCCATAATGAGGTTGGTGCCGTCTTCCTTGGTGCGGAATAATTCCGATTGGCGCAGGAGCGCGTCAACCAAAGTGGTTTTGCCATGATCGACGTGGGCAATGATGGCGACGTTGCGGATGGGAGTGTCCATGGGAATAAACTAGCGATGCACTCGAACCGCTTGGTGGTTGCGACTGCGTGGTTGATAGGCGATCTGGGGCATAACAGCTGGTAGTTGGGGAAGAGGGGAAATGCGCAGTGACTGGCGTACCAATCGTTCGATCAGGCGGACTTTGCCGCGTTGCTCACTGGTCATAAATGAAATGGCACGGCCGCCTTGTCCGGCCCGGCCGGTACGGCCGACCCGATGAACATAGTCGTCCGGGTTATCCGGCAGGTCGTAGTTAATAACCAGCTCTATGTTGGTGACGTCGATACCGCGGGAAGCGATGTCGGTGGCGACCAGCACGCGGAACTTTCCCGACTTAAATCCGTCCAGCGATCGGCGCCGCTGTGATAGGGATAAATTGGAATGTATTTCGGTGACCGTGTGTCCCCGGCCGCGTACGGCACGGCATATTTTTTTGGCGCCATATTTGGTGCGGGCGAAAACGAGTACAGTGCCGGTATAGTCTTTCAATAATTTGTCGAGTAGATTGTTTTTCTGCTCTCGTTGAACTAGAAACAATTCCTGGTCGACATGGTCCGCGACCGTTCCGGTTTGGGCGATGGCAATGCGCACGGGGTTTGTCATGTAAACGGAGGCCATTTTAACTATTGGCGCAGGCATGGTGGCGGAGAACAATAGAGTCTGTCGTTTGGGCGGGACGTGTTGCATGATTCGTTTTATCTGGGGGGCAAAACCCATGTCGAGCATGCGGTCGGCCTCGTCCAGTACCAGAACGCCGACTTTTTTCAGGTTGAGGGCGTGGGTGTTTAAGAGATCATTGATCCTGCCCGGAGTGCCGATAAGGACGTGCGGGCGGCGGTTGATGGCCATAACTTGCCGTCCCACGGAAGAGCCGCCGATAATCAGCGCGGTTCTAAGGTTGAGCGAGGCGCCGAGTTTTTTGAAGACCTCGTCGACTTGCATAGCCAACTCGCGCGTGGGCAAGATAACCAAGCCTTGTTTTTTGGCCGCGGCGATTTGTTGGATCAAGGGCAGGGCGAAGGCCAGGGTTTTGCCCGTGCCGGTTTGGGCGACGCCGATAATATCTTTGCCGGCCAGTGCCCTGGGAATGGCTTGGCGCTGGATAGGGGTGGGGTTGATTAAGCGCAGTCGATTAAGAGCTGTCAGCAGTTTGGGTGACAGGCCTAAATCAGAAAAAAAGTTATCCCGCGGCGGGGTAGGTTGAAACATAAATCATATGACCCGGATCCTATATGGTCATATGTATGCCGTCAGGTCGAGTCCAGTTATCCGCGTGTTTAACGTCGCGGAGCTTGAGTTAATTAGGTCATTATATATATAATTGTATTTTTGTCAAGCTGGAGTGGCACTTTAAGGCGAAAAGTGTTTATAATTGGTATGTAAGTATTTATGAAAAAAACGGCAATATTGGTTTCTCTATTCGCTATAGTAATCTTGGGCGGATTGTTTTATATCGGCTGGCAGCGCCGGGGGGTAAACGTAAGCGGGCAAGGCGTTGCGGTAGCGGCCAGTTTTTATCCCTGGGCGGAGTTTGCGCGGCAGGTTGGAGGCGATTTGGTGCGGGTTACTACGGTGGTACCGGCCGGCAGTGAGCCGCATGATTATGAACCGATGCCGCAGGAGATGGCGGCGGTGTATGATGCTGATATTTTTATTTACAACGGCAGTGGTATTGATCCGTGGGCGGAAAGGGTGGCGCCGGATCTGCGGCAAAAAGGAGTGCGGGTTATTAATATGAGCGATACGGTATCTTTATTATCCGCGCCGACAGTGACGGGGCAGCCATCAGAAGGGCAGTATGATCCGCATTTTTGGCTCGATCCGGTTTTGGTGGCCAAACAAATTGGGGTGATTCGTGACGCGTTGGCGGCAGTTGATCCCGCGCAAGCTGCGGTTTACGGCGCGCAAACCGATGCGTACGCGGCGCAGTTGGCCGCGCTGGATCGGGAGTATAGAAGCGGTTTGCAGTCATGCGCGCTGCGAGAAATTGTTACCTCGCACGCGGCGTTCGGATATTTGGCGCGGCGTTATAATTTATCGGTAATAAACATTGCGGGGTTATCGCCCGAGGAAGAGCCGTCGGCGCGGACTTTAAGCGATATCGCTCAATTAGCCCGCCAGAAAAATATCAAGTATATCTTTTTTGAAACACTAGTCAGTCCGAAATTGGCGCAAACTGTGGCGGCGGAGATCGGCGCGCAAACATTGGTTTTTAACCCGCTGGAAGGACTGACCGATGCCGAGCGGCAAGCCGGTGACAGCTACATATCGATAATGCGCGACAATTTACAAAACCTGCGGATGGCTTTAGAGTGCCAGTAATGGCGCAAGAAAAACCAATTATTGAAGCTAATGGTGTCAGCTTTTCTTACGGCGACGTACCGGCTCTGACCAACCTTTCTTTTAGCGTGAAAGCGGGGGAGTATGTAGGAGTAATTGGTCCTAACGGCGGCGGGAAAACGACACTGATTAAAATACTACTTGGTTTGCTGCGGCCGACAGAAGGAAAGGTGACGGTATTGGGAGAAGCGGTTGGCTCTTTGTCAGAGCGGCATTTGATCGGCTATGTGCCGCAAAGGATTACGCACAGTGCGGTGGAGTTTCCGGCGACCGTGCGGGAAATTGTGGAAAGTGGTCGGACGGCGAAGCTGGGATTATGGCATCGCTTAGGCGTTGTTGACAGACAGGCGGTACAGGCGGCGATGGAACGTACCCAGATATCTCATTTGCAGTCACGACGTTTGGCTCGTCTTTCGGGGGGCGAGCGTCAGCGAGTGTTTATTGCCCGGGCACTGGCGGCCGAACCAAAAATATTGATTCTCGACGAGCCGACGGTGGGCGTTGACGTAGCTACCCAGGAAAAGTTTTTCACTTTTTTGAAAGAGCTGAACAAGGAACATGGTATTACAATTATTTTTGTTACGCACGAGATTGATGTGATTGCTCAAGAGGCGACCGTGGTGCTGTGTCTTAATCACGGCCTGGTATGTTATGGCGCGCCGAATACCTTTATAAAGGAAGAATATATGGAGCGTCTTTACGGCCAGACGATGAAATTTGTTAGCCACAATCATTGATGTTAGAAATTTTCCAATACGATTTTATGATTCGGGCTTTTATCGCCGGCTTGGCGATAGCGATATTGGCACCGTTTATCGGTATTTTTATGGTGGTGAAGCGTTATTCATTGATGGCCGATACACTGTCTCATATTTCACTGGTCGGCATCGCGGCGGGAATTTTGGCCGGTTTTAATCCGATTGTTGGTGCGCTGGTTGTGGCGGTGGCGGCTGCAATTGGCATAGACAGACTGCGGGAGGCGAAGCAGCTTTTTGGCGAGTCGGTGCTGGCTTTGTTTCTATCCGGCAGCTTGGCTTTGGCGACAATTTTGTTGAGCATCGGCGGGAAGTACACGGCTAATATTTTGAGCTTCTTGTTTGGCAGTATTACGACTGTGCAGAATATTGATGTAATAATAATTGTCAGTTTGAGCGTGGTTGTTTTGATCACTCTGTTATTTTTCTATCGCCAGCTTTTCGCCGTGGCTTTTGATGAAGAGATGGCGGAGGCGAGCGGAATTCGCGCGCGGTTATTTAGCGCTGTTTTGGTAGTGCTGGCTGCAGTGACGGTAGCACTGTCAATTCGAATTGTCGGGGCGCTTTTAGTAGGGGCATTGATGGTAGTGCCTGTTTTATCGGCGATACAGTTCGGTCGCAGTTTTAAGCGAAGTATCTTGCTGTCCATATTATTTTCTCTGGTAGCCGTGGTTGTTGGTCTATTCCTTTCTTTTTACATTGGCTTGCCGACCGGAGGGACAATCGTGATTGTGGCGCTGGGGATTTTTATGATTAGTTTGGCGGTGGGGTTGTAAAATTTTGGGTGTATATTTCCGGGGGTGTTTTTTTGGTTTTTGTATTCTTTTGGTATGATTGATAAATGACCCAACAAGAGGCGTTTGTCATTTTGAAAACCGGCGCTTGTGTTTTTTTAACGGGTGAGCCGGGCAGCGGGAAGACGCACACGATACGCCAATACGTCGATTATCTTAAGCGGGCGAAAATTGAGACGGCGGTGACGGCTTCGACGGGCATCGCGGCGACGCATATCGGCGGGGTGACAATTCATTCGTGGAGCGGTATCGGCATAAAAAAGAATATTTCCGAGTATGATCTTGATCGCCTGGCTAGTAATGAGCGTTTAAGCAAACGCATCGTTCGGACCAAAGTGCTGATTATCGATGAGATATCAATGCTTGATGCCGATACGCTGGATAGTGTGGAGCGGATGTGCCGGGCGGTGAAAGCAAACAAAGAACCATTTGGCGGTCTGCAGGTGGTTTTAGTGGGCGACTTTTTCCAGCTGCCGCCGGTGGCAAAATTTAATGAGCCGCCGGCTCGGTACGCCTTTGCGGCCGCCGCGTGGGCGCGGGCAAACTTTCTGCCTTGTTATTTAGCGGAGCAGTGGCGGCAGGACGACCAATCTTTTTTGGAAATTTTAGCGGCGATGCGGCGCAACGCGGTGGCCGCGGAACATCGATTGTGTCTCGATAAGCGCTGTGTCAGCGCGCCGGTTGACGGCCGTGTTTCCATTACCAAGTTATTTACGCATAACGCGGATGTTGATCGGATCAACGAAGAACGGCTGAAGCAGGTATCGGGCGAGGCAAAGACGTTCACAATGCAAGCGACGGGTAAAAAGTTTTTGGTGGAGCAATTAAAGCGCAATTGTTTGTCGCCCGATCAGCTGCGTCTTAAAAAAGGCGCCGTGGTGATGTTTACCAAAAACAGTCCCAAGAGAGAGTTTGTGAACGGTACGTTGGGTAAGGTAGTTGATTGGCAGCCGGGCAGTAACTGGCCGGTGGTAAAAACATTTGGCGGGAAGCTGATTAATACGGAAACGGCGGATTGGGCGATTGAAGATAACGGTCGGGTGCTGGCGCGCGTGGCGCAAATTCCATTGCGGCTGGCCTGGGCAATTACGGTGCACAAGAGCCAGGGTATGTCGCTGGACGCGGCTTACATTGATTTGCGCGACGCGTTTGTGGAAGGGCAGGGCTATGTGGCGCTGTCGCGCTTGCGATCGCTTAAGGGATTGTTTCTGGCCGGCTACAACGAGCAGTCGCTGCGGGTGCATCGGCAAGTGCTGGAAGGTGACGCGGGTTTTCGGGAGCAGTCGGAGGAAGCGGCGGCGGTGTTCGGGCGCATGCCGGCGACAGAGATAAGCAAGATGCACCAGAATTTTATCAGGGCGATGGGCGGGAAGCTGACCAAGAATAAAGGGTCTGCGGCTTCGGGGAAGGTGTATTCAGTTGAACTGGTGCGTCAGAAATATCCTAACGCTTACCGGCCGTGGAGCGAGGCGGATGATTCCCGCTTGACCGAGCTGTATAAGGAAGGGAAGGGGGTAAAAGACTTGGCTGAAGTATTCGGCCGCAAGCGCGGGGCGATAAGGGCTCGGTTAGAAAAAATCGGGTTGATTACTGACCTTTGACTTTTAACATTTAACTTTTGACTACTGGCGCTTCAATATTTAGGGACTAGAAGTCGTGTAGCGGTTTAAGTGTTGAATGAGAGTGGAACGGGCCTAATTTGTCTGCCGACAATGTTGAACCATTGCAAACCGAGTCTTTTCTAATCCGAAAACCGGCCTGAACGAGCGTCCGTAACAGTAGGAATATTAACGAGAATTAATGGTAGAAAAGAGCTTCCTTTTAGCTAAGTTCATCTGAGTGGCAAACTCAGTGTCACTTTGAGCATAGGCCAGTTGGTCTAGTTTTTCAAAAGTGACATTGGTCTGTAAATATTTAGTTGCTTCAGGCAGCGAGCGCAAATATTCATAAGGCGTACGATAGTCCTCCGGCGGATAGATGAATTTCTTCTTACCGGTTCGAGCATTGAGAATCACCGCCTTCCGAAAACCGCAGGGTCGGTGGTAATTAAGATAGACGTTAAACCATTGTTGATACCACTCGTTAATGATCCCGGCATGCGGTTGTGGAATATGACCGTAGCCTAAGTGCTTACGAATGATCGAACCGTTTTTTGTTTCAGCCAGACCGTTGTCGTTGGAATGTCGGGGCCGGCTCTTGGTTAGTTTGATGACCAGTCCATTCAGTAGAGCAGCCACTTGATAGTTAATGTATTCACTGCCGTTGTCCGCATGAAAATTCAGAACGACAAACGGAAATTGCGCGAGCACCGCTTCCAGCGCCGGTACTAACCAACGCTCTGAAATACCTTCCACGCAAACGACAATTTCCCATTGAGTCACTTCATCCACTAGATTGATGTGGTAAACCCCTTTCTCGCCATTAGGGCTATCACCCTGATGGACGGTGTCGACGCGTAGAAACCCGGGCATACCGTTCGGCTCCGGTTTGCGTCGTTCGCCAATCGGGATTTGAGTCGGTCTGGTTTTGACGAAGACCTTAATGGTATTCCGATACAGCTGACGCCCTCGCAAGTTGTAAATGTGACTGGGTGAAATGTGACTGATGTTTTTAAACTGAGTTTTCTTAAAAACAACAAATTCTCGTTCCATAATCTTTTTGGTGGCCGGACCCGATAGCCAGCCATGAGCTTCATCGACTGCCGCCAGTAAAGTAATATCACGGTCACTGTAAACACGCGTCATTTTAAAGCGCTGGTACTCCTTGAGCTTTACTTCCGCTTTGGTTAAGAACTTCTGGATTAAGACAGTGGTCTGACTGCGTGAGTAACCGGTCATTTTCTCCAGGTACCGATGAACCAACCCGCGCTCGGTCTTCTTAAGCTTACGGTAGCGTAAGGCGCGTAAGGTATCCTCAACCCATTGGTAGGTTTCCCTAGTATTCAGAGCCTGGAAGTCGACAGCTGACACAGCTGTGAGCAGCTTCTCGATTTCTGGTATGGTAAGAACGCGTGTGTTGTTCATAGTGATGGTCATATATCCCTATGCTACGGCACACGCTTTTTAGTTTCGGCTTCAGGCCACTTTTGTGTTAGAAACCGAGGGGTTGTTCAGGCCAGTCTTGTATTGGACAAGACTTTTTCTGGACAAATAGAGGCTTTTACGGTAAAGTAAAGCCCTATGAAGGCCAGATATAAATCACGGCAAGTCACCAAAATAATTGATCTGCAACAAGAGTTGCGGCTGTCTGATGCCCAATTGCACAACATTATGCGGGAGGTCAATGTTCGGCTGGAGGAGGGGCAGAAAAACCTGGATCAGAACGAGGTCGGTCAAATCCGCCGCTATTTGAACGAACAACGCCGGCGGGCAGAGTTGAGACAGCAAGTAATTGCCTTGCCGCCGATTGTCCGTGTGCAGGATTTTGCCACGGCTTTGGAGCTGTCAGTGGGAGAAATCCTTTCAGTGCTGCTGAAAAACGGCGTAATGGCTACTTTAAATGACGATATCGATTATGAAACGGCGGCAATTATAGCGGAAGATTTGGGTTATAAGACACAGGAGAGCGTGGAAAAGCTGGAAGAAGACGTGCTAACGCCGGAGAAACTGGACGAAATATTGAAAAAAGAAGACCCAAAAGAACAGCAAGACCGCCCGCCGGTAGTGACAATTATGGGGCACGTGGACCACGGCAAAACAACTTTATTGGATTCTATCCGTCAGTCTAATGTTGCAGCGAAGGAAGCGGGCGGCATTACGCAGGCAATCAGCAGCTATCAGGTTGAGTATAAGGGGCGTGAGATTACTTTCATAGATACTCCCGGACACGAAACGTTTGAATTTATGCGTCAGCGCGGAGCGTCGCTCGCCGATGTGGCAATATTGGTAGTGGCAGCCGATGACGGCGTCAAGCCGCAAACCAAGGAAGCGGTAAATCACGCGCGGGCGGCAGGGGTACCGATAGTGGTGGCAATTAATAAGATAGATAAGCCCGGCGTCAATTTAGAGAAGGTAAAAAAAGAACTATCAGATCTGGATTTGATGCCGGAAGAATGGGGCGGTAAGACGGTAACAGTACCGGTATCAGCCTTAAAGAAAGAGGGGATAGATGAACTGTTGGAGATGATTTTACTGACAGCGGATATTAGTAAACCAAAAGCTAATCCTAATCGTCCGGCTTTGGGCAGCGTTATCGAAAGCCGTCTGGATAAAAATTTAGGTCCTCTGGCAACAATACTAGTTCACACGGGAACATTAAGTACCGGAGATGATATTGTAGTAGGACGCGCGTTCGGACATGTGAGGCGGTTGTTGGATTTCCGGGGGAAAACTATTAGTAAAGCAACTCCATCCACGCCAACTACTATTGTCGGATTGGATGATGTTCCGGACGCCGGCGAGGTCCTGCAGGCGGTGGAGGCCAGGGGCGAAGCCAGAGCTAAAGCATCGCAGCGCCGGGCGCCGGTCAAGTCTATGGCAAAGACAGATGAAAATGATAAGCGTCAAATTCTGGCGTTGGTAATTAAGGCCGATTCACGCGGGTCATTAGAGGCATTGAAAGAAACAATCAAGGCAATGGTGCCGGAAGAAGTGAGACTGTCTATTATTCGCGCGGAGGCAGGTGCGGTATCTGATTCCGACGTATTGACAGCTCGAGCGGGAGACGCGATCATTTACGCTTTTAATACTAACGTCGGCGGTATGGCCAGAAAACTGGCGGAAAAAGAAGATGTTAAAATAAAGACTTATAAAATAATTTATGAGCTTACGGATGACGTCAGAAAAGAAATCGAGGAGAGGCTTCCGGTTGATGTAGTGCGAACCGATCTTGGAACACTAAAAGTGCTCAAGGTCTTTTTCTCAATTCAAAAGAGAAAAATTGTCGGGGGCGAGGTGGCTGACGGTACCATCGAGCCGCAAGCGCACGTCATTGTGTGGCGAAAAGAGAATAAAGATAAGGTAGAGATTGGACAAGGTATTATTACGGCACTGCAGAAAGAACGGCAGGAAATTACGCACGCTCAACAGGGAGATCAAGTAGGTCTGACTTATGAGGGAAAGGGAAAAATTAAAGAGGGCGATGTGCTGGAAATTTACAAGGAAGAGAAGGTGAAAAGACAAGTCTAAAAAACGAAAAAGGTAAAACGAAAAGTGCAAAACAACAATTTAAAACTTAAAAGAAACTAAATGTTACGGTGTTTTGATTTTTGAGTTGTTGTTTTTCATTTTACGTTTTTAGTTTTGAGCTTTTATGTCTCGTCGTCTACCTAAAATAAATAAGCATATTCAGCGGGTTTTTGGGGAGATCTTGTTGAAAGAGGCGGATTTGCCGGTGGATGTGATGGTGACAGTATCGATGGTGAATACAGCCCCAAATTTGAAATCAGCGGAAATTGGTCTTTATGTATATCCAATTGAAAGAGCAGACGAGATTTTAAAGGCTTTAAATAGCCAAATTTATGACTTACAGGGATTTTTAAACAGGGAGCTTGACTTTAGACCCTTGCCTCGTATACGCTTACGAATCGACTATGGAGCCCAAAAAAGCGACAACATCAACCAGGTTCTACGAAAGCTCAAAGAAAAGGAGTAGCGGCCTTTTGGCGGGAAAAGAAGAAACGGAAGAGGAAATTATGGGTCGCTTACGAGCGGCGGAACAGGTATTAATCGCAACGCATGAACATCCTGACGGAGACGCGGCGGGATCGGCGTTGGCGCTGGCCCACGCTCTGCGTTTGCAGGGTAAAAGAGTTACGGTTTACGTACCGGATCCGGCGCCGGAATATCTTAATTTTTTGCCGGGTTTTGACTGGCTAACCAGCGACAAACCGGAAATTAAAGGGTACGACACAGTAATACTACTTGATTACACCCAGCTATACCGTACACATCTGGAAGAGGAGGTTCGCCGGCACAACAATACAATTTGCATTGACCATCATTATGATAATAAAGGAGAGACGACACTTAATTTGATTGTGCCCGCGGCGGCGGCAACCGCTCAAATTATTGCCGAATTATTTCGGGAAAACGATGTTCCGGTGACACGGGACATAGCGACTTGCTTACTGACCGGAATATTTACTGACACCGGGTCATTTATGCATGATTCCACTACACCGGATATCCTGGTTTTAGCTTCGGAGCTAATGGGTAAAGGAGCGCGCTTAGCGCATATCGCCCACGAGACTTACCAGAAGAAGGACCTGCCGGGACTGCGGATCTGGGGACGGGCTTTGTCGCGAGTGATAGTGAACCAGGAAACCGGCGCGGCGGTTTCGGTGATAACGCATAAAGACATGGAGGAGTGTGGCGCTACACTGGATGATCTGTCGGGCGTGGTTAATCTGCTAAATACTTTGCCGCAAACGGACTATACGATGCTGCTGACGGAATATGAACCGGGAAAAATAAAGGGTAGTTTGAGATCAGAACCTCATAAGGGGGTTGATGTGAGTTTGATTGCCAAACGATTGGGCGGGGGAGGGCATAAGTTGGCTTCCGGGTTCGAAGTTAATGGCAAGATAGTTATGAAGGACGGGCAGTGGAGGATAGAAAAATAACTTAAAACGAAAAGTGCAAAACGCAAAACTACAACTTAAAAATAAAAACAACGACGGTGTAGATCTTTTGGGGTTTGAGTTGTTGTTTTAAGTTTTTAGTTTTAAGTTTATTGTATGAAGTTTTTAATTTTCGGGGACATTGTGGGCAGGCCGGGAAGAGAAGCGATAGCAAAAGCGTTGCCGGCTTTGCGCGAGGAATATGAGCCGGACAGTGTGATCATTAATGCGGAAAATATCGCTCATGGGCAGGGAATGACCGAAGCGGCCATGAAGGAAGCGCAAGCTTGGCGGGCAGATGTTTTCACCAGCGGCGATCACGCTTGGGATAATGAATCCGGCGTTGAGCTTTTGTCCCGGAAAGATTCCAATATCATCCGTCCGGCCAATTATCCGGACGGGGTGCCCGGTCGAGGCTATTATATTTACACTAACGGCGCCTGGCGAATAGCAGTCATAAACCTTCAGGGGCAGGTGTTCTTCAAAAATCATCCGGATAATCCGTTTTTGTGTTTGGATAGATTGTTGGCGCAAGAAGATATTAAACAGGCCGATGTTGTGCTGATGGATTTTCACGCGGACGCAACCAGTGAAATGAGGGCAATGGGCTGGCACGCTAACGGTAGGGTGGCGGCAGTGTGGGGGACACATAGCCACGTGCCGACGGCGGATGCGCAGATTTTGCCAAAAGGGACCGGCTATATCACAGATGTAGGCATGACTGGCGCGTATCACTCAATAATCGGCATGGACCCGGTTGGACCGATGAAAACCTTTTTATTGCAGACGAAACAGAAGTTTGAGCCTCCCGTGGACGGTCCGGCGGAAGTTAACGCTTTGTATCTGGAAATTGATCCACAGGAAGGGAGGACAACTCGTATTGCAAATATCCGAAAAATATTGAATGATGGTTAGTAGTTGATTTATCTAATGTATTGAGCCATAATGGACGGCTATGGTAAATAAACAACAATTAATCGACAAGGTGACTGATGCCACTCGTTTGGCACGCAAAGACGTAGAAGAGGTAATTAATACGTTTTTGGAGAATGTTATCGATAAACTGTCCGATGACGAAAAAGTTAATTTAACCGGTTTTGGTATTTTCGAGGTGCGTGAAAGAAAGGGGCGTCCCGGAGTTAATCCGCGCAATCCCAGCGAGCATATAACGGTACCGAGCGTGCGCGTAGCAAAGTTTCGACCGGGAAAGACTTTGAAAGAAGCGGTTAAATAAGTAAATACAGCGAGGTTAGTAAATTCAGTAAATACAGCTGCTGTATTTACTTTACTTGCTGTATTTATTGTATTAACTTATCTTGCTGTTACGGGGTGTCGTATACTGGTAGTACGCATGCTTTGGGAGCATGCAGACTGGGTTCAATTCCCAGCACCCCGACAGATGTCGAGTATCGCGGGTATCGTATAGTGGCTATTATGGGACCCTTCCAAGGTCCAGAGGCGGGTTCGATTCCCGCTACCCGCTCAAAAATTAGCTAGCTAATTTTTGAGCGAGGCTCGTCCCAAGCTTTGCTTGGGCGGCCCGCTCTATATTAGTATTTAGTATCTTGTATTTGGTATTTTTATCGCTTGATACTAAATACCAAATACAAGATACTGAGGGTATGCCCAGTAATACAACATCGCCAAAGCTTGCTTTAGTGCAGCAGTGCGGTTCTGGGTCTTAAAGTGTTTTGTGCATATGAATAACTTATTTTTAAGGGTAATCACTGGCAGCAAGCTAACCAGCGCTGCTGGGCGATGTTGATATACTGGGTATGCGCTACGGCCGATATGGAACATCATATTTTTTACTGCGTTTGGGGTTGGGGCTGGTTTTTTTATGGGTTGGGATTGATATTTTCCGCCATCCGGATAGGTGGGTAGGGTATGTGCCGGCGAGTTTGCCATTTGGTTTTACTAGAGTGGCGGGTTTACAGTTAACCGGATTGTTTGATGCGGTGATTGGATTGTTATTTATTACAGATAACTGGCCGCGGATTACCGCTTGGCTGGCAATGGTTCATCTGGCGGGTATTTTGATTACGCAGGGGATTAACCCGGTGATAGTCAGAGATGTGGGTTTGTTTGCTATGGCGTTAGCGCTTTTGTTCTGGCCGCATCATGGCTATCGCAGACAGCAGTGGTATTTATTCTGGAAGAGGGGAAACAAAAGCGGAGATATAAGTTAATTCAGAACATTCCTAGCGGATTGATTGGTCGGCCGGAACGACGGACTTCAAAGTGTAGGTGAGGGCCAGTAGAGCGCCCGGTGGAGCCCATTTTGGCAATGGCAGCTCCCTTACTAACCATAGCTCCCTTACTAACATAGAGCTTTTCCAAGTGAGCGTAGTAGGTTTGCAGGCCGTTACCGTGGTTGACGATCATCAGGTTGCCGTATCCGCCGAGCCAGCCGGCAAATTCCACTTTGCCGTCGCCGGCAGCGTAAACCGGAGGTTTAGAGCGATTATCAATGTCGATGCCGGTGTGCCCCCAAATAAAGTATTGGGAGATGTGCTTGGTGGTGGTTGGCCACAGGAGACCCGAGCCTGATATTTTGGCGGGTTCGGGAGTTGGTCCGGATGACCCGTCGGCTAAAGACGAGTCGCGCGGAATAATAACGGGAGAGGAAGAAGACTGTTCAATGTACCCGTCGGGAATAATCAGTTTCTGGCCGATAGAGAGCGTGCCGTCAGCATCAAGAGAGTTGTATTCAATAATGTCTTTTATTTTGACATCGTATTTTTCGCCAATACCCGATAGAGTGTCGCCGGATTTTACCGTGTGCAACACGCCGGTGGTGGGCAGAATAGTCAAGTGATCGCCAACTTTGATAACATCGCGACTGGAAAGGCCGTTCGCCCAGAGCACGGTGTTGGTGCTGATGTTAAACTTGGCAGCGATGCTGGCGATAGTGTCGCCGTCCTCCACGGTATAGACTTGAGGTTTGTGGGATACGGCGGTTGCTTTGTCTTCCATAGAGTCGCTACCCGGTTCCGGCACAATCGGGATTAGCGGAGCAATAACAGCATTGCCGCCCAGCGTGGCGGCAAAATCGACTTCCGGATCGTCAAAAGTAATAATATCTACGCCCAAACCGCCGTCAGCGACTGCCAGACGAGCCCCGCCGATGCCAGGGGCGTCAGACTGGGCGTAGGCGGACGGGTCGAGAGGGCCGGTGATAATTTCCTCGCCGGATACCAATGAATAGAGAAGTGAGTTTTGGTCTACTCCGGCCATGGCCCGTCCTTGTAAAACAATAGCCGCTATGAGCGCTATAAAGGCGGCATGAACCAGAAATTTTTTGGAAGAAAAAAAGGCAATAATGCCTTGAGAGGGGTGTTGATGGCCGCGAAACTTGTTCCTGATTAAAATAACAGAGTGAGCACCCTGTTGCTTATCCTCCCGTTTATTATCCGTAAAGTCAGATGAATCCGACTTTTTTGTGGGGCGGCTTAAAATACCTAAACCTTTCTTTAATAGGATATGGTCCCCTCCGGAATCTTTCGTGCGCTCATATCCACTGAAAGAATAATGGTTTGTTTTGGTGTGTTGATTTTAGCGCAAGGGCAATGTGTTAACATCGCCTGACACTAGTCACAATAGGGCATTGTATATGGAAGAGAAGAGCAGTCAACATTGACAATATATAATTATGTGTTTTTAAATAAGTCTTTTGAGGGGTGGGGGCACCAAGGTGCGCAGATAGGGGGTTTGGTGTATTTAGGGGGGAGGGGAAAAGTGTGGATAAACGGAGGGGGGAAGGTGGTGCTTTGTTCTTGCTTCTGCTTCTGATGCAAATTACCCCGAAAGTAAGTCGTTCTTCGGCGGGTCCTGTCGCGGTAGATTCCCCCACGCCGAATATCCAGTTCCGCTTCCTCACCCTTCGACTTCGCTCAGGGTGAGCCTCTCGGAATTCCATTCGGCGCGGGGCGCCCCCTACCGCGCCACCCGCCGCGAGAGACCTTTTGTTGGGGACTTGTTGGATGTCATAAAATCACGGGGGACGTCACAAACAGTTGTCATGTGCATCACCTAGTAGTTGGGGTAGTGGAAAAATAGCCAATGTGGAGATGATTGGATAAACTGTATGAATGTTACAAACAAAGACTGACAGTTTATTGGAGGAGTTGAACGAGGGCCAGCGGGAAGTGGTAATGGCCACCCGTGGTCCTGTCCTGGTTTTGGCCGGAGCCGGGTCGGGAAAGACCAGAGCGCTGACACACCGTATTGCTTATCTTGTCGAACAAAACATTGCTCGTCCCAATGAAATACTGGCAGTAACGTTTACAAACAAGGCGGCTAAAGAAATGAAAGAGAGAGTGGCGCGGTTGGCGGGCGAGAGCCGGGCAAAACCTATGGCAATAGGTACTTTTCACGGTTTAGGGGTTAGAATTTTGCGAGAGCAGTACAGGCACACTAAGCGCTCGGCTGGTTTTACAATTTTAGACGCCGGGGACAGCGAGAAGCTGATACGCCAAGCGCTGGAGAAACAGGGGTTAAGCACGAAGATGTGGTCGCCGCGGCAGATAAAGCATCAGATTTCTCGGGCAAAAAACGAGTTGGTGTCACCGGAGGTTATGTTGACTAAGGCGGCCGGCGAGAACGAGGCGATAGCGGCAAAAACGTACGCTGTTTATCAGCAGTTACTGGCGGAGAACGACGGGTATGATTTTGACGATTTAATCGGGGAGACGATCGGGTTACTGTCAGCTCAAGCTCAAGTGCGCGACCGCTACCGACAGACTTGGCGATTTTTGTCGGTTGATGAGTACCAGGATACTAATCCAGCCCAGGATTACTTATTAAAGTTGTTGTTAAATGAGGAAAAAAATATTTGCGTGGTGGGCGACGACTACCAAGCGATATATTCCTGGCGCGGGGCAAGGGTGGACCATATCCTTAATTTTGAGAGCGTTTTTCCGGATTGTCGCGTGATATATTTAACCCGCAACTATCGTTCTACTAACAATATTCTAACGGCGGCGAACGCGGTGATTGCGGAGAATAAGGAGCAAAAACATAAGGAGCTGTGGACTAAAACAGCGGGAGGCGAGCCGGTGCGCTTAATAGAAATGCCTGGCGATCGTGAGGAGGCGAGTTTTGTCAAAAATGCGATTAGCCGCTTGGTGGACAGCGGCGCGGCGGCGGGACAGTGCGCGATTTTGTATCGCACCAACGCGCAGTCCCGTTTATTTGAAGAACAGTTTATCAGATACGGCATGCCATACACGATTGTGGGCGGATTGAGGTTCTATGAAAGAGCGGAGGTAAAAGATGCTATGGCAATGCTGCAGTTGACTATAAATCCAAGGTCGTTTCTAGCGCTGCAAAGGTTGGTAAAAATTTTGGCGGCCGGTGTAGGAAATAAGACGTTATCGCGCCTGGAAGAATACGCCCGGGCAAACGGCTTGCCGGTGATGGCGGTGCTGGGAGAGGCGGAAATTTTATCTGATCGGCAGCGGGCAGCGCTGACGCCTATATACGAAGCGTGGCGGGAAGGCAGGAAACCGGGGCAGAATAATGCCGGAGAGAAATTACAGATAATGTTAAAACGCAGTGGTTATTATCAGTATTTGCAAAAATTACCCGATAAAGAGGAACGAGCGGCTAACGTGGAAGAACTTTTAAATGTGGCAGCGGAGTATAAAGATGTCGCGTCTTTAGTAGAAGCGGCAGCGTTAATGAGTGATATTGACGAGGCGCCGGAAACCACTGACCGCGTGCTTTGCCTGACACTACACGCCGCCAAGGGTTTGGAGTTTGATCATGTGTTCGTCGTTGGCTGTGAGGAGGGGCTATTGCCGCACCGTAATAGTTTTGATACACCGAGGCAAATAGAAGAGGAGCGGCGGCTTATGTATGTGGGGATGACGCGGGCTAAAAAAAGTTTAGTGCTAACCCGAGCGGTCTATCGCGGTGTGCACGGGGAGCTAATGACACAGCTTCCTTCCCGTTTTTTAGCTGACTTGCCGGAGGAAGTGGAAAACAAGGAAGACAGGGACAGGATGATGGCGACAGGTGATGACGAAGAGCCTATATACGTGGATAATGAAATCGGCGACATGGTTACGCACGCGGTTTACGGGCGGGGGGTGGTAATTGAGGTTAGAGGAAGCACCGTTACTTGCGTGTTTGAAGGGCACGGGGTGAAAATGATAACGCAAAAGTAAAAACGAAAAATTAAAAACTACAATTCAAAAGAGAAAACAATTATGATGCGGCTTTTTGTCTTTTATGTTGTGGTTTTGCGTTTTTCGCTTTAAGTTTTAACTTTTAGTTATGCTTTCCTTAACTGACATCAATACATTAAAGCGCTTGATAAAGGAGGTTAGTATTACGCCCACTCGTGCTTCCGGGCAAAATTTTTTGATATGCGATGAGCCGATTAAGGCAATTGTTGGCGAGTTGGATCCAAAGAAAAAACAGGTGACTGAATTAGGCGCCGGAATTGGTCCGTTGACGATGGCATTATTGGATGGCGGGTGGCAGGTGCGAGCGATAGAACGGGATGAAAAGTTGGCTGATTTGCTGAAGCGGTACGCGGCTAGGCAAAATAAGCTTAGTTTAAAACTTGAAGTCAGTGACTTGCGATATGTTGATTGGACATGGGGCCGCACGTCGTATCAGTTAGTCGGTAATATTCCTTATAATCTGTCCGGTCTGATTTTACGGCGAATAACACAACTTGATCCGGCGCCGGAGCGCGCGGTGTTAATGGTACAGAAAGAAGTGGCGGAGAGAATAACGACAGAGCCGCCGAATATGAGTTTGGTGGGGCTGGCGATACAGCTATGGGGAAGGGGCAAGAAAGTTACCGATGTGCCTTCCGGCTGTTTTTGGCCGGAGCCGGAAGTTCGGTCGGCTGTAATTTTATTGGAGCCGAAAGGAGTAATGGGGAGCGGGGAGAGAGAAAAAATTATTGGGGTCGCAAAAACATTTTTTCAGCACAAGCGCAAGCAAATGGGCGGCGTTTTAGTAAAATCTTTCGGTTTTGGGCAGAATATGGCAGAAGATTTACTTAAAAAAAATGGTCTTTTACCAACACAGCGGCCGCAAGAGTTGTCGGTAAAACAGTGGCGACGGCTAGCAAGCGAGATAGATAATAAGTAAATCGGTGAATACAGTAAATACAGCAGCTGAATTTACTGAATTTACTGAATTTACTGTATACTTATGGAAGAGGTCGTATGCCCGGGTAAAATGAATTTGTTTGTTTTTGCGTTATTGAAAATTATATGGAAATTGGAAATTGGAAATTGGAAAATTTTATGGTATGTCCCGCCGCTTAATTATCATTTTACTTATAGTGCTTATTGTGGCCGTGCTGGGCGGCACGGTGTTGTTGGTGGTGCAAAGACTGCGTGGACCGTCAGATACTACCACCACTGCGCCAACGACGCCTGGTAGCGGAACCGGTCTGACGCCTGCCGACACGGGAACACAACAGTTGGTTAATCCGGGGGGCGATGATGATAATGACGGGTTATCCAACGCGGATGAGGTGCTGTGGGGGACGGACCCCAGTAATCCGGATACGGATGGTGATGGTTTTTATGACGGGGAGGAAGTGGCGGCTAATCATAACCCGACTATTGCCGGGCCGGATGATGCTTTGCCGGAAAATTTTTCCCCGGGGCAGAATTTGCAGCCGCTGAACGCGGCGCCGCTGCAGGTTGACCAGTATTTTGTGGATAATTTGGATTTGAGCGGTCCCAAAGAAGACCTGACGGCAAAATATCAGCAGCAGTATAAGGAAGAGGAGCGCACAGCTAATACTTTATCGGAATTTACCAAGGCTCAACCAATTATTACAAAGTTGCCGACTCCTAAAGAGACAACTATTAATGTAGCTAAGGTTGATTCGTCATATGTTCTGGCTACTTATTTGGGAGTGGCAAATGGTATATACGATATAACCGATACCAAATTATTTGATAATGCTATCAGTAATTTAATGAAGGGGGATGTTTCTTCGGTAAGAGGGCTGGCTATGTCCGTTCGTTTATACCAGGACAGTTTAACAAAAACAACCGTTCCGCCGGTGGCCTTGCCGGTTCATAAGTTACTATTAGGTTATACAGAACTTTTAGCGGCAACTTATGATCAGATGGCCCTATTTAACGAAGACCCGATGAAGGCAATTTTAGCAATCAGGCAGCTGGGGGAAGTAAACGACCAGTACTACCCCTTAATACGCCAGGAACTTGAACGTTTGCAAGGCGGGTAATTTGTGAAAGTGTTTTAGGCTATGACTGCGCTTTTAGGAATAGTTAATCTTTTCGTTTCGGTTTTGCTTGTCCCTTTTTCCAGCGCGGCGACAAATATAGGATACGCTTTGCCGCAAACGACAAATTACAAAGAGTGGGCGGCGGCGGAAATAACCGATAATCAGTTTTCAACCGATCTAAAAGGAAGAGTTGGCTCGGCATTTCAGTGTAGCGAGCAGGGGGAGCCGCAAATAGAAGTATTGATTATAAATAAGGAGTGGTGTATTAAGGCGGGGCAGACAACCACTTATAAGGTACTGGTGACAAACACTGGTGACGCGGCTGCTTACAACTTGGAGCTGATTTTTACAGCGCCACGGGGTATGGTTATAGTTAACCAGGTGACGCCGACTTATCGGGTTTTTAACGTCGGCCAGACGGCGGAGTTCGATTTTACGGCAACGGCGCAAGAATCGATAAGGCCGGCCGTGGCCACAGCGGAGGCGCGATATTATGATTGTGCCGGATACAAGCAGCATCTTGATTGTGTAGAACAATGCCGGAATAACGGCGGCGAGCCGGCAGTGTGTGAGACACAGTGCGATTTTTCACAATCAACCATTACAACGCACACAATAGACAATGACTGCGCCATACCGAATATGTCGCCGTATCCCAAACCGTCGGGACAGCCGGCAATTATTTGCGGTCCGGGGGATGTTACTTGTCAGGCGTCAATGCCTAACTTGGGGGTTAATTTTAAAAGCGCCAAGTCCTGGCAGGATAATCCGGATTTAGGCAGACGATTCGAAGAGGCAATAGCCGATATTATTCCCGGCGAGTGCCGGGTGCTGCCGGATGATGTTATTATTCAGCCGGATTATCATGACGCGTTGAATAGACAAGCCAGGCCGGCGGCGCCATTTATGCGGCCGCTGTATAACAGCGGGCAGGATTTTGTTCAGTTAGTGCACGAGAACGAATTACTGGGAATAAAAAATAAAATTTATGCCAAGGAGCAACTGTCGCGAATTCATTCTATTTTCTGGCAAAAGTTGGGAGATAAAGTCAGCCAGGTTATAAGTAACCAGACGTCCACGGCATCAGTAAGAAGCAGTGTGAGTAGTTTAGTGAATGAATTTATTCAAGAAACAAGACAGGCGCAACAGGAGTTGACGCAAAAATACCAACAAATGCAGCAGCAACGGGCGCAAAAGTTTGATCCGGTGGCGCAACGAGCTATTCAAAACGCGGGGCAGTCTATAATGGCGGCTTGCGGGCCGCCGCCGGGAGATGGCGGGTTGGAACAATTGTTGCCGGCGGTAAAGCAAGCTTACGAAGTAAATTTACAGCAAAGAGCACAAGTTTATCAGCAAACGCAGGCAAATTACGCCAATCCGGCAGGGGCGCCGGGTTTGGGAGCCGAATATAGACCGGATGTATGGCAAAACGCTTTAACAACGGCTTTGAATGCCTTTGACGGTGGTAATCCGCAATTATTGAGAGATTTTATGAATAGGTATGTCGGGCAGGAAAATGCGGGCTTTGAAGCGCAATGGAGTGTTACTTATGATGAACAGGCTCGACAAGATAAGGAGGCGGATAGGCAGATTCGCTTGCAAAATTGGGAGGTGGCGCTGGATCAACCAAAAACTATTGCAACTAATTGCCAAAAAGAAAAAGATTTCGCGGCGCCGGTGGAGCAGACTTGGTGCGAGTCTGACGATTACGACGAGTTTGTAATAAGGGGGGCGCCGAAGCCGGTAAGAGACGCGAGACCGATTGAAGGAATTCCCAGTATAGGCGAGAAGGTGTTGGATTCGGCGGTGATAGGAAACGACTCATGTATTAATCCGGGTCCGGGAGATCCATATTGGGCGGGTAATTGCGCTTGCCACTGCGACGAGATTGTGGATTGCCCGACGCCGGACGGGGGCAGTGAGTTAAAATTGTGCCAGTCGTGCTATCCGATTACACGACATGATATTTATATAACGTCGCAGGCAGAGTGTTTTCTGGATGCCGCAATGCATCTGACCGAACCGCCGCCGCAGTTTTGAGGCCTAATTTCAATTATAAATAACTAAAAACGCAAAACGAAAAATGCAAAACAACAACGTAAAAGTAAAAACAGATATGCGGAAGCGAGCATACCTATATGCCCTGTCTATTTTGCGACTGGCAGATCAAATAAAGAATAAAGACTACGGAACAGAGGTGATGATGAAACAGCTTATTAGAAGTGCTACAAGTATTGGCGCCAATATCGTTGAAGCAC
>JAUYKA010000013.1 GCA_030698495.1 bacterium | reverse complement strand
ACTGCCTTCCTCCGTTGCTCCGCCGCTTTCGCCGCCCGCCTGCCCATCTTCAATAAACGGCTCAACCGTCGCTTGAGCCGTTTCTAGCGCCTCCCCAGCCTGTTTTTCACCGACCGCCGTCGGGTCGTTTTCCGAATGATTTTCTCCTCCCGGCGTACCGTAATTATCGCCCTCAACATCCCAATAGGTACCGTCATTACACACGGCGTCCGTACAAGTATGCCAGCTGCCGGCATCCAAACCATCTCCGGGCACACCATTGCGCTCCATTGATTTTTTCTGCGTCCCACTCTCGCCTGCCGGCCACGTATTCCCTTTTGCCTCATCAATAGTATTACCCGCCGCGTCTTTCAAAACTAAATGACCGTTGCCGCTATTCGCCAAAGATATACTGGCATTCACTTCATCAACAGACACGTTCAGCGCCGAATTAGCACTATTCTCTGAATAATTAGCTATCAAAAAATATCCGTTAGCCGCGATCGCCTTACTCGCCGGAATCATCAATGACGGCTGCCCGCTACTGCGTGCATTCTCTATCTCCCACTGACCAATATCAATTTCATAATCAGTCATATTGCGCAGTTCAATCCACTCATCATCACTACGATTACTGTCTTCTTCAACTGGAGCCGACCCCATCCACATCACTTCGTTGATAACAACGTCACCAGCACCAACTGTTTGATAGCTACGATCAACCGTTAACTTCCAAACCTCGCTCCAATCACTCCACGTAGTGCCGTCAAACGCCGCCACTCGCCAATAATAATCCCCATCGGAAGTTCCCGGCGCCGGAATTTGTGAAGCACTTAATAAGCTAGAGTGATATGCCAATGATGTTAAACCGGCATCGTGATAAGACTCATATCGATACTGAATAACCCCGCTCGGACAAGTTGTGTATGAATCCGTCCAGTCCATCACCGGATTAGCCAGCCAGCCCGAACCCGGAACCGCCATGTATCCGTCTGCCGGCGACACCAAAGTCGGTGTTGTCGGCTTGGCCCAGCAACCTGCACTAACTTCGTTATCGGATAACACTGCCTGATCACTAAATACGGCCGCGCTAAAACCAACTCGCACCGTTCCAGCCAGTATCACCAGTATTAAATATTTTAATATTCTCCCTTTCATGCTTCCTCCTCTTCAGTTAAGTCACTATCAACAACTTCCATTTTTCTCTCCCGTCTTTTTGCCAACTTTTCCTTCACTTCACGCTTAATCGTCAAAATCTCGCTGTAAACAATTATTGTCGCAGGAATAACAATTAACAAAATAAAACCCAGCTGCGTTTTGGCAAAACTAACCAAGTATCCAACATAAGGAATACTAAAAATTACTCTGCCAATAATCTGTTTTCTAACAACTTTTTGACTGTCCTCAACATCATTGGCGTCACCTTTTGTTGAAAATAACTTTTCACCTTCTTCGTCGTTCACACCCACAATACGATGAGTAACTGTAGCGTCGTCCCGACTCAAATCAGCGCCAAGTTCCTTCTTAAACGTAATAATATCACCTTCTTTATAATCAACTTCCGGCACAATTGTAATTAATCCGCCAGCCGAGATTGTCGGCTCCATTGAACCCGTCCGCACAACTAATATTTTCCCGGAACCGGGTAATCCGGTAGCAGAGAAAAGCACAAAAACAGCTACCACAATCAGCAACGCCAAAACCACATAATAGACAACCCCCCTTATTAATTTTCTACTACCTTGATCTACAATCATATTTTATCGCTAATAAGGTTGCGAATATTTCGCAACCCTATAGCGCCAAAATTATGTCCTGTGTGGCGTATAAGCATCAAAGAGAAGATCAAATGTTGTTGTCTCTCCCTGAACTCCGTTTCCTACAGTGCTTGGCAATTGAACATCAAGAGTCATCGTCAAAGAATTGCCATGTGCAAGTACGGGAGTCGCTCCCCATTGCGTCGCATGTAATACATCTTCTTCTGTCATGTCTTTCAACAAGCCATTATAGACTTCGCATCCTTTGCCAGCCACAAATGTAACATCGGCATTTGAGCACCCGCCCCACCCGGCATTAGCATACAAACGTGCTTCTAGCTTGTTATACAGGTTATTGTCTCCCGCAGTCTTTGTGCTTGAGACAACTATCTCGTCAGCGTCTAATGTGCTAGGACCACCAAAATGAGGCTGTCCGTAGTTCTGTAGAGAAAAAACTTTACTCTCCACATCACCAGGTGCAGCGTTATCCATAGAAAGACCAGCGAGTCTCTCCTGACCATTTAATCTAATCTCTAATGATCCAGCAGTGACCGTGTTGTCTCCAAGAACCGCCTGATCACTAAACACCGCCTGCGTCGCCCCGGCTACCATCGCCGCCACCGCGAAAACGGTGAAAGCGCTAATTAATATTCGTTTCATATCACAAAGTCACCCCCTCTCGTAAATTCGAACAGACCTTCTGCCCGAAAGAAAAAACAAACTCCCGCCGACACCGCCATTGAAGGATCAACAGACATCATATAAACCTAAATTGGCTTTACTGCCAAGTCAAAGGCTACTTATCCCCACCCCCATATTTAATTTTTAATTCTTAATTTTTAATTTCTATTCAATTTTTTAATGAATCAATTACTAAATTTTCCAGAGAGGGCACGTAATTGCTTTTGAGGTCTTTTTAACACTAAGTGTTAAAAAGAGAGTTAGACAGGCTGTAGAGGCCTTTCTAAACCTAAGGGTTAGAATACCACGTGTCATGCCGTGCTCGACACGGCATCCACGACATAGATTCCGGGTTAAACCCGGAATGACGTATGCGCAGCCCGGAATGACGTGATAGCAGTAATTTGGTTAAGTTGGTATAACTATTAATATATAGTCAGCCCAAACACCCGCAAGGTTTATATTCCACCACTTCCACTGCGGCAGTGGTTTAGGTAACAAACCGTACCGGGAGCGCCATCTTTATGTTCTAACAAAGAACGAATCGACAACTCATCGTCTGCCGCTTTTGTGAACCATTCAGTTACGTGCTCCGGCAACTTACTGCTCATATAACAATACTCCCCGTGCCAACACTTCCTTTAAAAACGGATCACCTTCAGCTAGACGCCGTCGGACAGAATCCGGTCGCCAAACCAACAAGTCCAACGGCATCAGGCGCGGCGCTAAAGCACCGTCAATCCGGCGTGCCAGTACACGTGTGTCGTCAGTTTCTTTTATGATAAACAAATCAATATCACTGTCCGGTCCCGGATGCCCCCAAGCATGCGACCCAAACAATATAACCTTCTCCGGATCAACTTCCGCCACAATCTTCTCCACTATTTCCTTAATCTTGCTTTTAGTTTCCTCGCTTGTCATACCCCCAAGATACCACAAATCAACGATTTTAAAAGAGTTCCAAGTTACAAGCTATGATACCAACTTAACCAAATTACTACTATCACGTCATGCCGGATGGAGCCTGCCCCGAATGGAGCCTGCCCCGGACTTGATCCGGGGATCCGGGGGATCCGGGGTCCACGTCGTAGATTCCGGGTTAAACCCGGAATGACGAAACTTAGTATGACTTCAATAGTTTAACAATCATTCACCGTAATCTAAGCATTAGAAATTAAATAATTGAAAATTGATTAAAAATTAAAAATTGGAAATTAAAAATTAAAATATAACCAATTATATGTACACGTATGTCACCCCGGACTTGCCTTGCCCGCCGTAGCCTTGTGCGAAGGCTGGCCTTGCCCGCCGTAGCCGAGCGAAGTTGGGATCCGGCATCCACGTCGTAGATTCCGGATATTTTGCCCTTGGCAAAATTCCGGAATGACGAAACTAAATATGTATAAGTTCGTCATTAAAAAATTAGTAAATTGATTTAAAATTAAAAATTATCACCACTAATCATATATAATCTATTTATGCTCAAAAGAACTTTGCTTGTTGCCATAATCGCCCTCGCCCTTGCGCTTGTGGCCGGCACCGCCGCCAGACAATGGCTTAACAACAACCAGTCCCCCCTTGCCTCGCCGCTGGCCGAAATAAAAGACATCCTCTCCGCCGATTTTCAAAAAGAAATTCTCGCTCCTCCTCCCCTGCGCCTGCCCTTCTCCGAAAACGCCGGCCAGCTCACCTCTGCCGGCATCCTGCGCGCCACCAATCTCCATCGCGGCGAGAACAATGTCGCGGCGCTTACCGCCAACACCGTTCTGGACAAAGCCGCGCAAGCCAAACTGGCCGACATGTTCGCTAAACAATATTTCGAACACGTCTCCCCCGACGGCGCCGGCCCCGGGGATGTCGTGGAAAATGCCGGCTACCAATTCATCCGCGTCGGTGAAAATTTGGCGCTAGGCAACTTCGCCGACGACACCGAACTCGTCCAAGCCTGGATGGATTCCCCCGGTCACCGCGCCAACATTTTATACTCCGGCTTCAGTCAAATCGGCATCGCCACCACTCGCGGCACTTATGAAGGCCAGCAAGTTTGGATCGCCGTGCAGGAATTCGGCCTGCCTCTTTCTGCC
>JAUYKA010000010.1 GCA_030698495.1 bacterium | reverse complement strand
TCGCGCAACGGCGAACTTAGCATACCCACCCGCGTTGTCGCCCCCACTAAAGTAAACGGCGGCAAATCCAAGCGCAGAGTCTTTGCCCCCGGCCCCTGCCCGATAACCAAATCAAGCGCGAAATCTTCCATCGCCGGATACAACACCTCTTCCACCGATCTCTGCAAACGATGTATTTCGTCTATAAATAAAACATCGTTTGGCTGCAGATTAGTTAATATACCCGCCAAATCAGCAATTTTAGTCAAAGCCGGCCCGGCCGTAATACGTATATTGGTATTCATCTCCCGGGCGACAATTTGGGCCAAACTAGTTTTGCCCAGTCCGGGCGGTCCGGCCAACAACACGTGCTCCAGGGCTTCTTTTCTCTCTTGAGCGGCCGTTAAAAAAACCTCTAAAGATTTCTTTAATTGCGCCTGACCAATAAACTCTCTCAAGCTCTTTGGACGAAGCGTCTTGTCTAGAACCGCGTCATCTCCGGTCTGCTCCGCCGCTATCACCGACATTTTTGTTTCCTCAATTGCCATCATCTCTCATTATACATCAAAGCGTCATTGACAAACAATCTCCGAACAGGCAAACTGAACTGTTCCTCTGTTTCTCACTGTAGACATTGCTTTTGTGGGGTTTGTGCCCAGATCGGGCCGGTTGGCCTCACCGCTGACCCTCTCCTCGACACTTGCCTTTCTCGTGTCTACAGTTAAAACCAGAGGAACTTTTTGTATCTATGCGCTTACCCCCTCTTAGCGATAAACTATTATTAGTGTCTTCTTTTAAGTTTTTCGCTTTAAGTTTTACATTTTCATGTCCGGTCACTCTAAATGGCGCCAAATTAAACACAAAAAAGCCCTAACGGACAGTAAAAGGAGTCAGCTGTTTGGCCGCTTAAGCCGTGAAATCAGAGTCGCCGCCCAAACCGGTAACGACCCCAACACTAACTCCGCCCTGCGCGACGCTATTGCCCGAGCCAAAAAAGCCAACCTCCCCCAAGCCAACATTGACCGTCTACTCAACCAACCGCCTGGAGATATCGCGGCCGCCACTTACGAGGGCTACGGACCGGGCGGCGCCAGTCTACTTATCACCGTCGCTACCGACAACACCAACCGCACCGTCTCGGAAATTCGCTCTCTCCTCAAAAAACACGGTGGCTCTCTGGGTGGACCAGGCAGTGTTCGCTGGAAATTTATACCGCAAATAATAATATCCGCCGCTTTGCTCCCGGACACAAACAAAGAAGACCTTGAACTTCACCTAATTGACGCCGGCGCTACCGACTTTAAAATCAGCCAACAAAACCTGACCGTCTCCGCCCCGCCCCACGTCCGCAGCACCCTGGAAAATACTCTCGCCCAATTTAATCTCACCGACTTTTCTGTAGGCCTTGGCTTCGTTGTCCCCGCCGCCCAAAGAACCCCGCTCAATCAAGCCCAAGCGCAACAACTCCAAGAACTGCTCCACGAATTATCCGACCACCCCGACGTTTTGGCGGTATACACCGACCAAGAGTAAAGTGTTAAAAACTAAAAACGCAAAATTAAAAATCGCAACTCAAAAGAATAAACACGCGGCAACTGCATCATTAATATTTTAAGTTTTTTGTTGTTGTTTTACGTTTTTCGCTTTTACCTTTCAGTTTTTTCTCTATTCAACATCCGCCCCACATAAGCTAAACTACTTATAAACTCCTTTACTTTTATATAATGCCTATGATCGTCATCGGCCTCGACCCAGGCATCGCTCGTACAGGCTTCGGTATTATTGATACCGAAGCGGCTACGCCCTTTATTAAATGCGGTTGCCTTACCACCCCATCAACACAGCCTTCCCCCGACCGCCTGCACAGCTTAGGGCAAGACCTGGAAACCATAATCAGTACATACCGCCCCCAACAAGCCGTTGTGGAAACTGTTTTTTTTGGCACTAACGCCAAGACAGCCATGCTCACCGCCGAAACCCGCGGTGTTCTATGTTATGTCTTGCGCCTGAACAAAATTTATTTGCATAGCTTAACTCCTCTCCAAATAAAATCTCGCCTTACCGGCTACGGCGCCGCCGATAAAAAACAAGTACAATATGTAGTAATGAAAAGACTAAATCTTTCCTCTCCTCCTCAACCTGACGACGCCGCCGATGCCCTGGCCGCGTCCCTGTGCCTAAGCGAGGAATCCATTTCTTTGCCCTTGTCCCTACACTAAACCATGCTTATGAATAAATTTTTTAACATCACCCTGCTTCTTTTTCTCGTCTTATTGACCGCTCCCTTCACCCCAGCACAAGGCCAAGACGACCAAAACAACAATGACAATCCCGACACTTCTGTTCAGGCCGACGCCGGCCCTTCTCGCATGACTTTGATCGGTAAGAAGATCTCTTTTGACTCATCCGCCTCATCCGTTAACGGCGATGTTGCTATTCAGGAAATCTTTTGGGATTTTGGCGACGGCACCACCACTACCGGTACCAAAGTCTCTCACGCCTATACCCGTCCGGGTACTTTCAAGGTTCGCCTAGTCATTACCTCCTCGCTCGGCCAAAGCGAGGATAGCACCAGCGTCGACGTCTTTAGTCGGGTGATGATACTGCTTACGGACAATAACGCTTCTGACGAACAACTTAATATTTATCAACAGCAGGCCGCCCAAGAAAAATTGTTACTCTTAGTTATCAAATCCAAAAGCGGCGGGCCGGAAGCCCTTGTTGAGGAAGACCTCACCAAACAACTGGTTAACGCCCGGGAAGAAGTCAGTCAGGCCAACATTATCACCGCTTGGACATCGGGCAGTGTCGGCGCGAACGTATTATCGAAATTCGGCCAGCACATTAAACAAGCCGACGAACTTTCTTTTAACGATCTTGACATGAATCATAAGGGTATCTTTCTCCTAACTGATACGCCGTTTGCTGTTCTCTCGCCCACTTCCCAGTCCACTTTTGATCAACTGCGTCCGGAATATGTCGCTCTGGCCAGACCCGATGCCCTACCCCTTTTGTTTTCCTCTAAAACCGCCGCGGACTCTCGCGAAAACATCATCGCCGCTCAAATAGAACATCGTCTTTTCGGCACCTTTTCCAGTCGCGCCGTCAGCGATATCGGTCCCACTAACTTCATGTCTTTTGGCATTAATTATCTGGTCAACCGCGGCGTCCCCATCAACAACATCCTGCTTATCTTAATGATACCCGTCATCACCACCATACTATCCTTCGCCCGTCAGGTAATCGGCATCAAAGCTTTCGGTTTAATCACTCCCGCCATGACCACCCTCTCCTTCCTGGTAATGGGCTTGCAAACGGGCTTAATCGTCTTCGTTGTTGTTCTCTTGTCCGGCACCCTTACCCGCTTACTCCTGCGCCGACTGCACCTGCTTTACCTGCCCCGCATGGCGCTGGTTCTAACCACCGCCAGTCTTGCTATTCTGGTCCTGCTGGGAATCAGCGCCGCCACCGGTAAAACCGCCACTCTTTCCTTCTCCATATTCCCCATCCTCATCCTGACCATCCTGGCGGAAGAATTTATCGCCGTTCAATTCACGCGCGGCTTGCGCACCGCCTTGCGCATCACCGTCTGGACACTGGTATTGGTAATCATTAGCTACTTCATCGTCAGCTGGCAGTTACTGCGCACCCTATTGCTTTCTTACCCGGAAACTATCCTCCTAGCCATTCCGATAAATATCATCCTTGGCCGCTTCAGCGGCTTGCGCCTAACCGAGTACTTGCGTTTCCGAGAACTCCTGCGCTACACTCCTTAACCTAAATCTTTTTCTCGCGCCATGGTCTCGCTATTTAACAAAAGCCACAGCGACGTTTTGGGTTTAAACGCCCGCACCATCCATTACATTCGCCGCGCCAATTCCCGCGCCGCCACCAGACTAGCTAATAATAAGCTGGCTACAAAACGCGCCCTGCAAAAAGCCGGTATAGGCACTCCGCGCCTTTTTGCTAAAATATCTTCCCGTCCCACCCTGCGCCATTTCCGCTGGACTAAACTACCCTCGTCCTTTGTATTAAAACCAAACGCCTCTTCCGGCGGCGGCGGTATTGTCGTTATCTTCGGGCGCAACAAAAAAGGCAACTGGGTCAAAGCTGATCGCGCTGAAGTTTTTATTCCCGAACTACGCAACCACATTCTTGATATTCTCGACGGGAATTTCTCCGCCAACAACATTCCCGACGTTGCCTTTTTCGAACAACGCATCAAAATCCATCATATTTTAAAGCCCTACAGTGTTAGGGGTATTCCCGATATCCGCGTCCTCATATATAATCAGATTCCTGTTATGGCTATGTTGCGCTTACCCACTGAAGAATCATCGGGCAAAGCCAATCTTCACGCCGGGGGTATTGGTGTCGGCATAGACCTCGTCCACGGCTATACCACCACCGCCATCCACCACGGACATTTAATTGAAATGCTGCCTCAAAAAAGAATCAAGCTTTCCGGACTGCAGCTACCCGAGTGGGATAACATCCTTCTTACTGCTGTCGGCGCTGCCCGCGCCTGTAATCTAAACTATGTCGGCGTTGATATTGCGATCGACAGAGACGACGGCCCCCTGGTTCTGGAAATTAACGCTCGCCCCGGACTGGATATTCAATTTGCTAACATGGCCACCCTTAAAAACCGCTTGCACCGCGTTGAAGGATTAAAGGTTACTCAACCCGCCAGGGGGGTGCAGTTAGCCAAAAATCTTTTCGGCGACGACATCACTCATGAAATCGAGGATATTTCCGGACGTCTGGTGTTGGGAGTAGAGGAACCTGTTGAGATTATCGACACCGCCGGACAGCCTCACCCCCTATTGGCTAAAATCGACACCGGTGCCTACCGCACCACCATCGATGCTGCTTTCGCCAAAAAATATAATCTGCACGAACCCGTCATCGCCGCCAAAACCGTACGCGCCGCCATCGGACAACAATCCCGCCCCATAGTTGAGCTTTCCTTTGTCCTGCGCGGCCGCCTAATTAAAACCAAAGCCTATATCGCCGATCGTTCGCACATGAATTACGACGCCATTATCGGACGACGTGATCTCAAGGGCTTTTTGGTTGATCCCGCCAAAACCAGCCGAGATAATACGGTTATTAAATGAGGCCTTGACGTATTGCTCCTAATCATTACTCTTTAAAGTCATTGGCTGCTTAGCGTAGAATAAAAACAGGTTAATTAGTTATTGATAACTGGCTATTAATTATACCGTTTTTTAATTAATATACCCTTCTTATTATGGCTCAAAGACGTTTTACCAGACATAAACGATCCCGCCTTAGCCCCCTACTATACTTCTTCGCCCGATCGTGGTTAAGAATCGGCCTGTTAGCCGCCGGCATATTATTTTTGTTTGGCGCCGGAACGATCCTGTGGTGGAGCAAGGACATCCCCAATCCCCAGAACATCAACGCCAACCAGATGTCACAATCCACCAAAATATTTGATCGAACCGGAGAACATGTTTTATACGAAATTGGAGACATTCATCGCACTTCCGTCTCTTTGGACAATATATCAAACTATCTTCGACAAGCCACTCTGGCCACCGAAGATGATCAGTTTTACCAGCACCACGGCATAGACCTTTGGGGAATTGCTCGCGGCGTTATTTTAAAACCGTTAACCGGACAACGAGTGCAAGGAGGTTCTACCATTACTCAACAACTGATTAAAAACTCCATCCTAACCTCCGAACGAACCATACAGCGCAAAGCCAAGGAAGCGGTATTGGCTGTAGAAATGGAGCAACGTTTCAGCAAAGACCAAATCCTGGAAATGTATCTCAACGAAATACCCTATGGCAGCCAGGCCTATGGTGTCGAAGCCGCCGCCCGTGAATTCTTCGGCACATCCGCTAAAGATATTACTCTCGCTCAAGCCGCTACCATCGCCGCCCTTCCCCAGGCCCCAAGCTACTACTCTCCTTACGGATCCCACAGAGAGGACCTGAAAACCCGCCAGGAACATGTCCTACAACGTATGGCCGATCTAAAAATGATCACCCCAGAGCAAGCAGACCAAGCCGAACAAGAAGAGCTTAATTTTTCCCCTAGACGCGAATCAATCATCGCTCCCCATTTTGTTTTCTATGTAAAAGAATTATTGGAACAGGAATACGGCGAACGCGTCGTCGAGCAGGGTGGACTAAACATTATCACCACCCTCGACCTAGACATGCAAACCAAGGCCGAAGAAACCCTTAAAGAACAAGAGGCGCCCCTCAACAAACTAGGTGCCTCTAATGCCGCTCTCACTGCCATCAACCCCCAGACGGGAGATATCCTGGCTATGGTCGGATCCATTGATTATTTTAACGAAGATATTGACGGCAACGTGAATGTGGCTATTAGACACCGCTCGCCCGGATCTTCAATAAAACCTTTCGTTTATGCCGCCGCTTTCCAGCGCGGCTATACCCCTGACAGTATCTTGGTTGATGCCGAGACTGATTTCGGCCAAGGTTACCGTCCTAAAAACTACAATCTTAAGGAGCACGGTCCGGTCACAATGCGCGCCGCGCTGGCTAATTCTCTTAACATTCCCGCCGTTAAGACTCTTTACCTGGCCGGCGTCAAAGAGTCCACCCAATTAGCTCAAAGCATGGGTATGGATTCCTTAAACGACCCCGACCGTTACGGCTTATCGCTAGTGTTGGGCGGCGGAGAAGTACGACTAGTTGACGAAGTATCGGCCTACGGTGTTTTTGCCAACGACGGCGTCCGCTCTCCCCACCGCGCCATCCTTAAAGTATCAGATAAAAACGACACCCTCTTTGACTCTTCCGACAATCAAGAACCCAGCGAACAAGTACTCGATCCGCAAATAACCAGGGAAATCACCGATATTCTATCCGACAACAACGCCCGGGGCATTACCTTTGGACCCAACAGCTACCTACAGCTGGGCAGCCGCCCCGTCGCGGCCAAAACTGGCACCACCCAGGATTTTCGCGACGGTTGGGCTATCGGCTATACTCCTTCCTTGGTCGCCGGCGTTTGGGTTGGTAATAACGACAACTCCCCTATGGGAGACCGTTCACCAGGGGCCAGCACCGCCGCACCTACTTGGAATAAATTTATGAAGAAAGCGCTCTCCGGCCAGACGATTGAACAATTCACCAAACCCGCCCCTTTGGAAAACATCCCTTATCCGGTCCTGCGAGGCGAAATCCCAGAAGTTAAGGCCAAGTGGGAAATAAATACCAACACAATTTACAGTGCCGACTGTCCTGTTTCTGTCGGTATACCCAAAACTTTCAAAGAACTGCACAACATCCTCTTTTATGTCCGACGAGCAAACCCCCTAGGGCCGCCCCCAGCCGACGCCGAGTCTGATCCGCAATTCGACCGCTGGGAATCCGGCGTATCTGCCTGGAGAAACAAACACAACGAGGAAACCAAAAACGATCAAGCCCAACCGTATTACGGGTCTTCCTTGCCCGAACCATCTTGTAACATCGGCAACCCCGAGGATATACCGACCGTCCGCATTGTCGAACCAAACGACACCATCATCCGCCAAAGCCCAGTCATTGTTAGCGTTGAAGTTGATTCCCCCAAACCCTTACAGGAAGTTCGATTTCTCCTGGACAGCCAGGAGATAGGCTCCCGCCGCCCCGACGAGCCTTACACCGCCGCCTTCTCGTTTCCGTCGGACTTCTCCGGACGCAAAACTCTGCAAATATTGGCTATTACCGAAGACAAGCTCATCGGCAGAGCGCACCGCACCTTTATTATCAATCCCGACGACACCGCCCCGTCTGTCACCCTGCACACCCCCCCAGACGGCATCACCCTCAAGCCAACTAATTTTCCCTATGCGGTAAAAGTAACAGCCACCGACCCCAGCGGCGTAGAATCCGTTGATGTCCTCTATCGCAAAGACGGCACTGACGGCACCCAGCGCATCGGCCGCACTTCCACCCTCTCTCCCACCGCCGCTAACCGCTATGAAGTAACCTGGACCGATTCTCCTGGTCTGGGCCAATACGACGTCTATGCCATCATTTATGACAAAACAGGTAACTTTACCGAAACCGACCACCGCCTAGTGTATATCAGCGACTAATAACTGCTGCGTACTTTTACCTTAGTCAGCTTATATCCCGCTTCCTTCTCTAGATATTCCACTAAATCATATTCTCGTAAAATCACCTCTTGAGCCAGCCCAGGCGAACCAACCCGAACCTCCGCTACCCCGCCAGTCACACTATCACAATAAATTGCCTCGCTTTTTAAACAAGTCCGCAAATAATTCTGCACCAGATACTTAATATCTACCTCATCGCTTCCCGCGTCCTTATTCTCAAACAAAGTTCCTAGTGACTGCCAAGGCATCCCGGTATATCGCCCTATCCAATTTTCTCTTCAACCACGTTCCCGACCAATAACACCGGCTCTTTGCTCTCCGCCGGCTCCTCCTCGCCGTTTTCCTTTTCCGCTTCCCCTCCCTCGCTGTTAGTTTTTCCTGATTGATTTTCTTTTTCGTCCTGCCTTACAATCAAACCCAAATCAAGCAAGTGCACATTACTTCTTTGCCGTAAAATATTCGGCACCGCCGTGCATGTTAATAAAATCTGCGCCTCTGGTAAATTTTTTAACAAAAAATCCTGTCTTTTCTCGTCCAGTTCACTAAGAACCTCGTCTAATAATAATAACGGTTTTTCTTTGGTCACGTTCTCCATAAATTTATGAGCCGCTAGTTTTACCGCGATTACCGCGCTCCTTCCCTGTCCTTGAGAAAAAGCGGTTGCCAACAAGCGCTTCTCGGACTTAACCACTAAATCATCCCGGTGCGGACCATTTATGGTATATCCATACCTTTTTTCCAACCCAAACATTTCTTCTAATAATTTCATGTACTCGTCTTTATCCGGCAAAGCCCCCTCTAGCTGCACGTTAAATTTTTTACTCTCACCCGACACCTTTTCGTACCACTCTGCTATGTTGGTGTTTATATAATCAACCAGCGCTTTCCTTTGCTGCCAAACTACAACGGCCTGCTCCACCAACAACTGTGTCCAGCCCAAAATATCACTAAAAGACTTGGCTGTTTTTAACAAGGCGTTACGTTGCTTTAGTGCCCGCTGAAACTGCACCAACGCCGACACATAAACCGGCGAACTGACTAACACTCGGTTCATGAAGTTTCTCCTCTGGGCCGGTCCGCGACTAAACAAAAAAGAATCTTCCGGCAAAAAAATCTCGAACGGATAATGACTAAAAAAAGTTACCGGCGAAGCGGGAACACCATTCTCCTCTATCCGCAACCGCCGCGATGGTTTATGATACCTCACCCCAATAACCCCCTCGCCGCCGGCTCTATCCACCGTCCCGCGCACAATAAAAGAATCTTCCCCCCACCGCACACACTCTTCCGTCGCCACTCGCCAGGACTTACCGCGCAATAACACATAAACACTTTCCAGAAAATTTGTTTTGCCGGTAGCATTTGGCGCTGCCGCCACCAATAGCGCTTGCGACGGGAACTCAATCTGATCAACCGTCGCGAAGTTCCGGTAATTATATAAAGATAGGTTTCTTATCTCCATAACTCCCCTACTTTACCTGAATTAACTTCTACTAATTAGACTGAATCGGCATAACCACGTAAGTATATTTCCAACTATCACCCTGGGGTGTAAAGACGGCCGGCTCACTACTACCTACAAACCGTAACGTCGCTTGCTCACCCGGAAGATACTGCATCCCCTCTAATAAATATTGAATATTAAATAAAATATCCAAATCATTTCCTTTACCAATAAAAGACAGATCAACCCTTCCTTCTCCCCCCTCTCCTCCCACGCTCAATACTATTTTTTCTTGTTCCGGCTTTACCACGAACCTTACCCGCCTGGTATCACGCGGCAAAAAAACCATTAGGGTCTTAAGCGCCCTAATAAATTCATCTTTATCAACACTTCCGTTTACTTTAAAATTACTAGGAATTATTTGTTTGTAATCGGGATATTTACCTTCAATTAACCTGGATGATAACTCCACCCCTTCTCCAATAAAAGAAATATGATTATCACCGGGCGCCAACTCCAACTCTTCTTGACCGCCAAACAACCGTACCACTTCCTGCGCCGTAGTTAACGGTAACAGAAAAAGAAAGTCCCCTCCGTCCGCCAATTCAATTTCTTCCTCCGCCAGACGAAAACTATCCGTTGCCGCCATAATTGCCTTATCTTTATTAACTCTAATAAACACACTTCTTATCTCTGGCCTGGTTTCATCGCGCGCCGCCGCGAACATTGTTCTGGTTAAGCCGTCACAAAAAGACGTTCCGGAAACTTTTATTTTATTACTTTCGCTTATTTTCGGTAGTAATGGGAAATCATCATCACTGGTCACTGGGAATTGAGCCTGAAACCCTTTTGTTTTTACCTGAAGTAAATTACCCTTTAATTCCATTACAATCGGATTTATTGCCGGCAGTTGCTGCACATAGTCAAATAATTTTCTTGCCGCCACCGCACATCCACCTTCTCCTTCTACTTTACCGGGTACTGTCGAATGAACACCTATCTCCAGATCGGTACTGATCAGATTTAACAAACCTTCTTTTAATTGCAGTAAAACCTGACTCAATACCGGCAACTGCTTATTTCTCCCCGCTACAGGAACAACTCTTCCTAAACCATGTAGTAAGTTATCTTTTGTGCAAATAAATTTCATTAGTCCATCTATTAAATATAAATATAGTAGTAGTAGATAGTAGGTAGAGGGTTTTTATGTTGATTACTTTATTTTACAGCTTTGTTTACCTATATGGTGTGGGGATAAAACCCATTTATTTTTAGATAAACCTGTTGGTATGTGTGTGTATATCTTACAACTTTATTACTACTTATACACCGTGTTTTTTATTAACGATCTTCTTGTGGATTTATAAAAAGTATTAACTCTTTTATACACATAATAACGCACACTAGGCGTATAATCTTTCTTTAATAAAATTAATATCCTGAAGCAATTCCTCGTCGTGTTCTAATAATTTCTCAATTTTTTCACAAGCGTGCATGGCGGTAGTATGGTCACGCCCGCCAAATTGATGGCCAATTGAAGGGAAGGAGGCGCTATTCTCTTTTCTTAATAAATACATTGCTATCTGTCTTGGTCTGACAATGTCCTGTTTTCTGCATTTACCTTTTAATTCATCAAAAGACAAACTGTAATACACACTGACGGTTTCTATTATCTTATTTGAATCAATGGATTTTTGTGGCTTATCTAAAATTCCTTCCAAGATCTTCTTGGTGTATTCAAGGGTTGCGGTTGATTTATTTAACTCACAATAAACAATAACCCGACTAAGCGCCCCCTCTAATTCACGAACGTTCTTTTGGATATTTTTAGCGATAAACGCCAAGGCGCCACCCTCAATTTTAATATCTGATCGCGCGGCTTTTTCTTCTAAAATAGCCAGGCGGGTTTCATAATTCGGTTGTTGAATATCTACAATCATACCCCCCGTAAGGCGAGAACGTAACCTTTCCTCAAAAGTTGGTATCGCCCTGGGTTGTCGGTCGCTGCTTAATACAATTTGCTTATTTTGGCCGTAAAGAGCGTTAAAGGTATGAAATAACTCTTCCTGTGTTTTTCCTTTTCCGGCCAGAAACTGAACGTCGTCGATTATTAAAACGTCAACGTTACGATAACGATCTTTGAATTTTTGGGTGTTGCGATCGCGGATAGAAACCACAAACTCATTAATAAACTTCTCCGAAGCCACATACATAATCTTGGTTTGTGGTTTTTCCGCAAAAATCGCGTTTCCTACAGCGTGCATTAAGTGTGTCTTACCCAGCCCCACTCCCCCGTAAATGAATAGCGGATTATAGGTAGCGCCAGGATTGGAAGCCACGGCGCGGCACGCGGCATGAGCCACCTCGTTGTTGGGCCCAATCACGAAAGTATCGAAAGTATATTTGGCGTTAAGCGTTGGCGCCGTGTTCTGCGTTAACGTCTGTGTCTGTGTTGTATGTGCTGTCCCAAACGAAGGCGCCGCTTCAACCTTACTGTGCCTATTTTTTTGAGCTAAAACACGAATATTCTTTTTTACCGGATTATAATTTTTTATTTGCGATTGTATACTAAACCGGACTTCCTTTACGTGTGTGTCCAAGTTTTGCAAAACCTCTAAAATTAAACCTTGATATTTTCGCGCTAACCACTCGTGGGCAAATGTGGACGGAGTTTCAACTTCCACTAGATCGTTTTTTACCTCCTTAATTTTTGTACCTCTAAACCAGGTTAAAAAATTCCCCTGGCTCACGCGTAATTCCAACTGCCCTAATGCCGCTTTCCACAGTTTGTCTGGATTCATGTGAGAAAAACCTACTGCTATCTTTAAACAAAAAGTATCTTATCATAGTTTTCCACAAGAGTATAGGCAAATGGTATTTTTGCCTGGGGATAAACTGGGGAAAACTGTCTTTTTCTGTGTATAAATTGACCAGCTGTAAAGAAAAATGTATATTAAATTACAGAGTCGATTAATTACTTTATTATCAATATGCCCAAGAGGACGTATCAGCCGAGCAAAAAAAGGCGTGCTCGCCGCCACGGCTTTCTCGCTCGCTCGCGAAAAAAAACCGTCATTAGTCGCCGTCGGCAAAGAGGACGAGCCCGCCTTGCGCCAACGGCCTAGTGTTTATGCTGCAAAGGCATAACAGGCTTCACCGCGATAAAGACATAAAAAATGTGCTCGCCCGGGGGCGATGCGCCTATGTTCCGGCCTTTAGGCTTTGTGTTCTTCTCGGGCCAAGCCCCTTTAGTCGAGCGGCTTGTGTTTGCGGAAAATCAGTGGACAAATCAGCTGTTGTGCGCCACAAATATCAGCGTCAATTAAGAATTGTTGCCTCTCGGTTAATTGACTCCATGGAATCTGGCCGTACATATGACCTTGTTTTAATTGCGCGACCCGGCATTAAGTCTTCCGTCAATCAAATAAAGCTGATTTCTGCCGCTCAAACACAACTTAAAAAGCTGATCAAATAACATGTCTTCCCCCTTTTCCCCCCGCCTTGTGTGTTTAGCGATCAAAATAATCCGCTTGTATCAACGCACGCTATCTCCCGATCACGGTCCTCTGCGCCTTCTTTTTCCTTCTGGAGTCTGCCGCTTTCAACCCACTTGTTCCCAATACACTATTGAAGCGCTTGAGGCTTATGGCTGGCGAGGGCTGTGGCTGGGCGCCAAGCGCATAACTCGCTGTAATCCTTTTACTGTGCCCGGCAACGATCCTGTTGTGGTAAAAAGTAAATATGGCAAAGCCAGTGAGTACGGCAATTACCATAATAGTATTCACTGAATTTACTGTATTTACTGTCCTCACTGTCTTGCGCTTGCTTATTTTCCGTTTTTTCCTGATTCTGAAGTAATATGAACATCATTTCCGTTGTTTATACCGAAGCGCTTTTCCGTCCCCTGTACAACTTACTGGTCGGCATCACGGATTTCTTACCCAACCACAGTGTTGGTTTTGCGATATTATTAGTGACATTAATTGTCCGCCTGATTCTTCTACCCTCCGCGCTCCACCAGGCTAAGATGGCCCGGCGCAACCAGGACAAAATGCAGTCTCTGCAAAAAGAACTTAAAAAAATTAAAGAACAGCACAAGGAAGACAAAACCAAACAAGCCGAAGCTACCATGCGGCTTTACCGCCAGGCCGGCATCAACCCCGCTAGCGGTTGTTTACCTCTTTTAATTCAGCTCCCCATTCTTATTGCTCTGTACCGGGTTTTCTTTACCGGACTAGGCGAAGAAACGTTCCAATATCTTTATTCTTTTGTTCCCGCGCCCTCCTCTATTAGCGCTGTCTTTCTTGGTATTGATTTAAGCATCCCTAGTCTGCTTCTGGGCGTCATCGCCGGGCTGGGTCAGTTTGCCATGATGCGCTTCTTCTCCCCTTCTCCAGCCGCTCAACCCGGCGCCAACGAAAGCACCGCTCAAATGATGGCGTCTATGCAAAAAAACATGACCTATTTTTTCCCTGTCATGACTATTTTCATTGCCATGCGCCTACCGGCCGCGCTAGCCTTGTATTGGGTAGCCTCTACCGCTTTTGCTATTATCCAGCAATACTTTATTAAAAGAGCTCTTAATTTGTCATCTAATCCGCCAATCGTATGAACACCGAACTCGACAACCAATCGTTAAGCTTAATAGAAGAACATGTTCGCCGCCTGCTTGTTATAATGGGCTTTACCGATATTGTTGTTCGTTGTCGTCACCTTATTAAAAATAACCCGGACACAGAAGACTATTCGGGCACACTGCATATCAGCTTGGAAGCCGGAGGAGAAGGCAATCTTTTAATTGGCACTCAAGGCTATCACCTGTCTGCCCTCCAACACCTAATCCGATCGGTCTTGCGTCGCCAATTGGCACGACCACTTTACGTTGTTGTTGATGTTAATGGTTATCGTGCCCGGCGGGAACGAAGTTTATTTAATCTGGCCGAAGCCGCCGCCCGGCGAGCTAAAACACAAGGCCGAACGGTTGTGCTGCAGCCAATGGAAGCCTTTGAACGGCGCACTATTCATGCCGCCCTCTCTTCTCGCGATGATATCAAAACAGAAAGTATGGGCAATGAGCCTAATCGCCGGGTTATTATCAAACCGGTATTCCTTTAACAGCCAGGACAGCGAGTACAGTAAATACAGTGAATACAGTACGGCCAACCAAGTCGATTAACTGTATTTACTGACCTCGCTGTATTTACTGAATTTACTGATATTGTGTCTCAATCAATTTTAACCAACACTGCCGTTGCCACCTTCGGCCGGATTGTCAATATTTCCCTTGGCATAGTTGCCACCGCCCTAATTACCCGCTTTCTTGGCGCTACTAGTTATGGCTCATACATACTATTGTTTTCTTTCGGCGCTATTATCCAACTCCTAGCCGACTTCGGCCTCTACCTTACGCTCACCAAGGAAATAGCTCGAAACCCCTCCGCCAATAAAATTATTTCTTCGGCGATTTCTCTACGCTTGTTTTTATTAATCCTCGCTTTTTTCCTGGGGGCCATCGCGACGGTGTTCATCCCGGCGCTCTCCGGTCTGTTATATGTCTTCATCTTTGCGGGAATCGGACTTGTTTTTCAATCGTTAAGTCAGTTGCTAATGGGTGTTTTTCAGTACCGGGGAGAAATATGGCGAGCCGTAGCTGGAGATTTGCTGGGAAGAACCGTTCAGATTGCGGCCATTTTTTGGGTCGGGCAGGCGCACGCTTCAGTGACCGCTATGGTGGTAATCTTTTCGGCCGGCGCCGGCGCCGCATTTATTGGACATCAATTCTTATTACCCGCCGGCTTCTCTTGGCGACCGCGAGTTGACTGGCCCGCCTGGAAACAATTATTATCCGCTTCCTGGCCACTAGGCGCCATGTTGCTGCTCAACGCTGTCTATTTCCGCGTTGACACGATCATCCTCTCTTTTTTTCGGCCAGCGCAAGAAGTTGGCTGGTACGGCTTGGCCTATCGTATTATTGAAAGCGCGCTCTTTTTCCCCGCCATGTTTGGCGGTCTTCTCCTGCCTCGCTTGAGCGAGGCGCTATCAAAGCGTAACCGGCCACAGGCCGCTGGTTTTATTACCGAAGGGTTTCGCTTGCTCTTTGTAGTCGCTGCTTTGGCGGTAACGGTTTTATTAGCTGTTAGTCCCGGTATAATTAATCTTATTTCCGGTCGTCAATATGCTGCTGCCGCTCCTCTGCTTGCTATTCTTAGCCTGGCCCTGGCCTTCATGTTCATTGGTAACCTATTTGGCTTCTCTCTTGTCGCCCTTAACAAACAAAGTGTATTACTAAAACTATATCTGGGGCTTATTTTTTTTAATCTCGTAACCAACCTGATGTTTATCCCCCGCTGGGGCGCCGCCGCCGCCGCCTGGACTACCGTCGGCACCGAAATATTATCCGTCGTCATTGCCGGAGCATACGTTTACCGATTACTGCCGTTTACTCTAGGTGTTTTATTTATTATTAAAACCCTTTTTACCGCCCTGGCCACTTTCGCCCTCCTTTCTTTTACGACCGGTTCACTGCCCGTTATTTTCCAGCTAATTATCGCCCCGCCTTTTTTCTTGGCCGTGGCTTCATTTTTACGGCTGGTGTCGGCCGAAGACTTAACTCTTTTACGCGCCGCCCGGGGCAATAAATAACACCTTTGTTATGGCCGACACTCTCGCCAATTTAAGTTGTGACATTATTATTCCGGCGTATCAAAACGAGACGACATTGCCGCTTACACTGAAAGCGCTTGAAGCGCAAACAATACCCTCGCCGTGGCAAGTTCGCGTTTTGATAGCCGACGACGGTTCCACCGACCGCACGGCGGCAGTGGCCAATCAGTTCACGCATCGTCGTAAGCTTAATCTTGCCGTTATTGCCGGTAAGCACGCCGGTGCCGCCGCCGCACGCAATCAAGCGTTATCGCAAGCGCAAGCCGCGCTGGTTTTTTTCCTGGGCGCCGATATTATCTTATGTCCCGGTTCTTTAGCCGCACATTTAAATTGGCATCAACACCACCCCGCGCCCTCTCTTGGCGCGCTTGGCTTTGTTGGTTGGGATCCCCGCCTCAAACCGTCTCCTTTAATGGAATGGTCTATCCATGGCGGTCCGCAAAATGATTATGACTCATTATTAGGTAAAGCCTTCGCTGACCCCAAACACTATTTCTACGGATCGCACCTCTCTCTAAAACGCTCCTTTCTTCAAAACGACCAATTTTCACCGGTTTTTTCCTCTTATGGCTGGGAGGATTTAGAGTTGGGGCGCCGCCTCGCGGCCAAAGGCTTAAAACTACGCGTACTAACGGAAGCGCGTGCTTTGCACCACCATTTTTATCGACCCTCCAGTTTTATAAAACGTCAATACTTATCCGGTCGTGCTCTGGTAATTTATCAATCCCTCTACCCGCGTGAACAACTTATTTCTCCCCCCAAACGCACGCGTCGTGTGAAATATGGCATTATTAAGTTTAGCGGGCTTTACACTATTTTGTCCTTAATTGTGGAAAACTTTCAGAGCAAAATCAATAGTCCTTTCGTATTCTCTATTCTATCAATAACTGCTTTCTGGAGGGGTATTTGGCAAAATAAATTAAAAAATATACAACAATGAACACTAAATTTTCCACAACCTAATCTTATTTATCCACAAGGATATACACAGATGATTCCACAATGCAGGCAACTATACGCCATCATAGTTCACTACCAAAATCTCGCCCAAACCGAACAAACTATTTGTTCTCTGTGCCGTGGAAGCGTAGTGCCCGACCGCATTATTGTGGTTGACCAAAACCCGACCAAAAAATTCCAGCACAAATCAGACACTTGCCCTGTCCTTGTTATAAGACCCCAAAAAAATTCCGGTTACGCCGCCGGAATTAATCTCGGCCTGGGCGCCGCCTATGGCGGCGGCATAAAACCGGAAGATATCGTGTTGTGTATGAATGACGATGTTTCTGTTTTGCCGGACGCCCTGGAACGGATGATGGCCTGGTGGAAAAATAATTCGGTTGACGCTTTGGTGGGAGCCGCAATTACCGAATCGGGACAAACCATCGCCGCCGGCGGCAAGATAAATTATCTAACCGGCCGTACTCGTTTTAATACCGATACGCCTGCCCGACTCGACTATATTCACGGCGCTTTTTTTGCTGCCCCCTTTCGTTTGTTTATTGCCGTTAAAGGCCTGCCGGAAAATTATTTTCTCTATTGGGAGGATGTTTTATTCAGTCGACTGGTTAAGCAAAAGGGGTATCCGCTCAAGTACCTCCCGCAAATGAAAGTTACTCATCATACCTTATCGTGCGGCGACAAAAGCACAACAGCGACCTATTATCTTGTTCGCAACGGCGCCTTGTTTATGCAAACACACACGCCTTGGCCTATCAACTGGATTTGGCGGTGTCTAAATTTAGCTCGCTTACTTTTTCACTACTCTCTCCAAGGCTCCTCTAATCCTGTCACTAAAGCCCTCAAAGACGCCGCTCGCGGCAAAACCGGCCCAATAAAAAAGCTAAATGAAAAATTACCAAATTAAAAATTCTACGGGCGCCGTCATCGTCTCGTATAACTCCCGGGCCTTCCTCCCCTCGTGTATTCAAAGCCTGCGCGCCAATGATATTGCCAACATTGTGGTAGTCGACAATAATTCTGACGACGACTCCGTCAGCACAGCCGAGCAAGCCGGCGCAACTTGCGTTCCCCAACCGCGTAATATCGGTTTCGGCGCCGCCTGTAATATCGGCGCGGCCCAACTTACCGACAACGCTATTCTGTTTATCAATCCGGATACTGTGACTGAACCGGGAGCTATCAAACTGGCACAAGACACTCTGAATCAAAACCGTGGCGCCGCCGTCATTGGCCTAGGACTTATAACTCCTCAAGGAATATTAGAGCCTGGTAATTGCGGCCATGAACCAACAATCTGGCATCTCCTTACCCGCCAAGTCCTAACTGGTAAAAATTGTCGCCCAACACAAAAAGTTGACTGGGTTTCCGGCGCCGCTATGCTGATCAAAAAACAAGATTTTGCCCGCGTTCATGGCTTTGACGAAAGGTATTTTATGTATTGGGAAGATGTTGATTTGTGTCACCGCCTGCGTCTGGCCGGCAAACAAATCATAATCAACCCTGAAGCCAAGGTTTGGCATAGGCGAGGAGCCAGCACGGCTGGCTTACGGGAGAAAACCAGGCTTTATGATCAATCGGCTGACAGATACTTCCGAAAGCACTATGCTACACCGATATGGTTATTTCAGCGTTTAGCTCGTCATATCTATCGCTTATTCTTCCCCTTGGCGTTATAGGCACACTGATTGCCGCCTGGGCAGTACGCCTGCCCCGCCTGGCCATCTGGCTGTTGTGCCTGTCTCTTGTGGCGGGGCAAGCCATCCGCCTGCCCCTGCCCGGCCAGGGCGGCGGCCTGCTCCTAAGTGATCTCGCCACCGTCATGGTAATTTTTGCAGCTGTTGGCTATGCACTTACGTGCCCTCGGCAAAATGCTTACTACTTACTACATACTACTTACTACTATCTATTACTTTTCTCCCCTTTTCTTCTGTGGTCCCTTTGGACTTTGCTTATTAACGCTCCCCAACTGGGAGTTATCAACACCTTTATTGCCGCGGCTTACTGGGTGCGTTTAAGCGTCGTCCTGCTTTTACTGCCAGCTTTATTGGTTTTACTTGATAATCCCAAAAACAAGCTAGCCTTGAAGCAGGCTGTCAACATCGTCCTGATTTCTCTGACCATGCTGGGTTTTTTACAACTGCTTATCGTTCCCAATTTAGGCGTTCTGCATCAAAGTTGGCTAACCGGTTGGGATCCCCACGCCGGGCGCTTAGTCTCCACTTGGCTCGACCCGAATTTTGTTGGTGCCGCTTTTGCTGTTGGGATTTTCTTCGTCTTTGCCCCAACAAGCCCGCCCGACTCGCCTAAACAAGGTTTTAATAAAAAAAATATATTAATGGCCGCCTTGCTTTTTGTTGCCATGATACTGACAAAGTCTCGCAGCTCTTTTTTGGCTCTTTTACTAACTGTGTTGGTATTACTGCCGTTTATGTTGCTAAACAACTTAAAACGACCCTCGGCACGCCAAACCATTATTCTCGCGGCCACGGTAGGCCTGTTAATCACGGGCGCAATTTTAGCGGCCATAATTCTCGGCGATCGCGCAATCGGGCTAATCTCTTTTGATGATACGGTAAGCCTAAGACAAAATGCCCTAACGTCTGCCTGGGGGCTGGCCGCCAGCCACCCTATTGTCGGTGTCGGCTACAACGCTTACCAATTTGCCGCCCAAAAAGCGGGACTAATATCGGATTATTCTGTCCACTCCCGCGCCGGAACCGACAATAGTCTTCTGACACTTTGGATAACGACGGGTCTGCCCGGAGTAGCCCTCTTCTTTGCTCCTTGGCTCTTTTTATTTAACAAATCCCTACTTTACTGGTGGCGGGATAATCAGCCCGTTTTTCTTGCTACCGCTGCCAGTATCTTATTACTCTTTATTCACTCTCAATTTATCAACAGCTTTCTCTACTCTCATCTGTTAATTTTTCTAATTATGATAATTGCACTAAGTCTCTCGCCAAAAACCCCCAGAGAGCCCAAATTAGAAATTAAAAATTAAATCTTCCCCAACTCAATAGCTAATTAATATGGTTTATCTTCTTTTATTAATAGTTGCCCTAATGTTAGTTTCCTACTTGGCTTGGAAAAAGCCGGGTGATGCTATTGCTTTAGTTGTCTTGTTAATCCCCAGCTATCTGCTGCGCTTTACTGTCTTGAGTATTCCCACTAATTTTTTTGAAGCAGGAGTCTTGATATTATTTATTATCAGTATTTTCCGGCCGGAAGATCGTCGCCAATGGCGGCCAGCCCGGCACCGGCTGCCCACCTCCCTAATTATATTTGTTTCTCTTTTTCTTATTGCCTGTATCATCTCGACCGTCATCTCAAACCAACCCCGCGTCAGTCTGGGAATTCTTAAAAGTTGGGTCTTTATCCCCCTACTGCTTAGCTGGGTAGCGTTTGTATATGGCTACGCCGCCAATTCATTAAAAATTGTTAACGCCCTTATATTGTCCGGGCTTGCCACTGCTCTAATTGGCTTCTCACAACTGGACACACTAAACAGAATTAAAAGTATTTATGACGTACCTAATTCCTTGGCTTTATGGCTAGCGCCCATATTGGTGCTTGCCGCTTGGTTAGCTATATCTCGCCATAAATATTCTCGGTTATATTCCTTGTTTTCTCTGCCAATAGCCCTTGCTCTTATTCTCACTCAATCTGTCAGCGGCGTTGCCGCTGTAGTGATTGCCTTAACGGTTGGAATGATGTTTTGGATCAAACCACCCGCAAAAAAACATTATATTATTATTCTATTTCTTCTGTTTTTATCTACCACAACCTTTTTCTTTATTTCCGGTCGTCTTCAATATTTAGCCGCCCCGCTATTAAATAAAGACATTCATAATTCCATCTCCGTGCGGCTGCAGTTGTGGGATATATCATGGGATCTCATCAAAGAAAGTCCCATTCTTGGCCTTGGGCTTGGCCAATTTGAACCCGCCTATCAACAAAAACTCCACGAACGTTTCCAAAAGTTTGAAAATTGCAAAATTGAAAATTGCATCCCGCCTATAGCGGAATATGTCTTCCGCGACCCCCACAACTGGATTCTGTCCTTCTGGCTGAACACCGGCCTGCTTGGTCTGGTTACCTTTATAGGAATAAACATTACAGTCATAAAACAATTTAACAATTTAACAATTAAACAATTGCCCAACCGGGCAATCCCTCAATCCCTGTTGCTCGCCCTCGTTTGTATCCTAATTTTTGGCCTCACCGACACCATCTATTGGAAAAATGACCTAGCCGTTTTGTACTGGCTTATAATTTTCCTAATTTTATCCCCCTCTATTGAGGTATCAACTCCTTTAGATCCTTAACGTCACTTGTAAACTTCGGGCTGATGGTATTTAATATTAACCAGGAGGTTAAGGCCAAAACAATACCCAGTAAAGCGGATATGATAACAGTTTTTGCCAAACCCACCCTCTCGGCGCTGCCCCCCGCTGTCATATAAATAAACCCGCCGACAATCACTGAAATTAATCCCACTGCCACAATCACGGCTGTTATAAACTTAACGATACTTTGTATCAATGTTATTGTCGGCGTATCCCCTTCAACAAATTTACAAATATCCGGGGAATCAATTCCCGGCAATGGCATTTCAAATATACCCCAAGGGCATGGTGTAGGCGTAGGTGCACCAGCAGAAACAGATAGCGCAGCCGTCAACGCAACACCCACCAAAAATATAAACGATATCAAACGCAACATTTTATTCATACCTGATTTACAAAATTAATAAATTAGCAAATATCAAAACAATAAAAGACATTATCAGATACGGTAGTAATAAAATTATTCCGAAGAAAACAATTGCTTTTAAAGGACTTTCTCCCGACAACCTGCCTATTCTTTTGCCTATAAAAGCCCCCAGCGTTGTTCCCACAACGGGAATAAAAGAACCGACGGTCCCGCCAGCTACTTGACCCGCTCTGGCGCCAGCCTCTCCCAAAGCTTGTTTAGCCAGTGGCTTACTCTTATCTCGTCTCCCGGTAGCAAGATTTTTTGCCATATTTAATCGGTTTTGTAAACTGTTTTCTTTCTTAGTGCCACTTTTTTTTCTCTCTTCCGCTCTTTTTTTATCAACATTGCGACCTACCTCACCGCCAACTTGCTCACCTGCCCAGCCGCCTGTTTTTCCTCCGATTTTTCTCCCGTAGTCTTGCCCCTTCGCAAACCCCTGACGTGCGCCAGCGGCTGTGCCTGCGCCAGGCACAGCCGATCCAACCAGAGCCCCTCCAGTCGCGCCCAAAACCCCGCCTGCTGCCTGACCGGCGCCCTTTCCCAAAGCGGTGCCTGCCGTTCTGCCTGCTAGTTTACCATGACGTTTCCCAGCGTCTGGAGGTAGGTCTTTTGTTAGTCTAACGGGGTTAAGAGGGTTACGCGCCCTTGCTAAATCGACACGGTTAGCTTCTTCTTGATGGTTTTGCTGACTTGAGTTTAACATACTCATAGGTAACTACTCCTACGCCGCCCTCTGCTGTGCCGCCATTTCTCTCTTGGCCGCTTCAATCGCCAGCACCTGCTGCGGATCCGAAGTAATAATTTGATCCTCCGCGTAACTGGCCACCACCTTTAAGGCCACATGCTTCAGTCCGGCAAAGAAAATTCCCTCGCCAACATCGCTTTCCAACAGCCGGAACTTTTCGTGATCGGTCAGATAAAACACTTCCGCCAGTAAATCAATCGCCGCCGGCGACTGGCGTAATAACAACTGCAGGGATGAGTTAGTTACAATTGGCTTGCCGTACTTTGACTGCAAAAAGTCAGAAATATCTTGGGTAATAGTTGTCACTCCCAGATAATATTTTCGCGCCCGCTTGGCCATGGAAAACAAGAACTTCGCCGACTCCTCGTGCTGCATCATAATCCACGCCTCATCAACAATCAGCAGTCTTTTCTTTAAACTGCTTCTGATGCGATTCCAGATAAAGCCCAAAATCACGTACATGGCAATCGGCCGCAGCTCCTCCTCCATGTCCCGCACGTTAAACACGATCAACTGCCGATCCAAGTCTATGTTGGTCGGCCGGTTGAATACCCCCGCGAAAGTTCCTTCTACGTACCGCTCCAGCCGCGTGGCAATACTTTTACTGCCCTCCATGTCGCGCATAATATTGTAAAAATCCTGCAGTGTCGGCACCTCCGGTTTCTGCCAGCGCGCTCCTTTGGTAATGTCTTTAATGGCGTAAGTCTCCCACAGTCCTTTATCCACCAAGCTTTGTTCTTCCGGTGTTAAGCCGTCAACCATCAATGAAATCAACCCGTTTAATCTGGTAATATTTTCCCGCAGCACCGACTCGGGGCTATCATCTTCTCCTAAATCCGGCAAGTCAAACGGATTAATGCGGTGGTCGGAAGCAATCGCGATTCGCAAATAACTGCCCCCCACCGCTTCTGCCAAATAGCGATATTCCTGCTCCGGGTCAATCACAATAACTTCCGTGCCGAACATTAAGCTGCGCAAAATCTCCAACTTGGTCATGTAGCTTTTGCCCGCGCCCGATTTAGCAAAGACCACCATATTCGCGTTCTCCAGACTGAAGCGGTCGAACAGTACCAGGCTGTTGTTATGCAAGTTAATTCCGTACAAAACACCGGAATCACTCGTTAAATCGGAGCTGACAAAAGGAAAGCTGGTAGAAAGCGGCGACGAGTTCATGTTGGTATTTACCGCCAGCTCGTCATGTCCCAGCGGCAGCGTCGAGGTGAAACCCTGCTCCATCTGAAACAGCGCCGGTTTGGCGTACACCAGTCGCCCCTCCAGCATCACCTCTATTTGCGCGATAATTTCCTCCAGCTCCTCCTGCGATTTACCGTAAACAGTCAAATACAAACCAAACTGGAAAAACCGCTCCGTCCCCTGCACCAGCCGGTCGCGCAATTCCTCAATGTCTTGAAAGGCTGTTTCCAATTGCGGGTCTCGTATTTTGCCCGCCTCCGCTTGCATGGAAATAGACGCCGACACTTGTGTTGCCCGCTTCCTTAACTGTTTTAAAATAGACGCCGAATCCTGCGGATACACAAACATAGCCGCATCAAACTCCACGTCGAAATTAACAATCGGCGCGAACCAGTTAGTGTCCAAATAACGGGGATAAGTAGTCACGAATAAAGTGGTGGCAAATTTGCCGTCAATTTCCACGTGTCGGGTAGACACCTTAAAAGCCGCCGGGGCCAATATATCCCGCACGGAAGATACGCCCGCGCGAAACTGCTGTACCGCTTCCTTATCGGCCTGATTAATCGCTTGCTTTTCTTTCCCCGGGCCCTTAAGAAAGCCCACCACATCGCCGGTAACGCTCATCGTAAAACATTGAAGGATAACTTAAACCATGCGCCCTAAAACGCATGCTCTTATCATAGCACATCTACCGCCACGACCGCCGGAGATACCTAGATAATTTTCAATTTCCATTCAATTTACAATGAATCAATTTACAAACAAACACGCCCCCCGAGGAAATGACTCCTGTTTTTCAAAAAATGGGTTTGATAAATTGAAAATTAGTAATTAGAGATTGAATGAAAATTAAAAATTGATAATTGAAAATTATTACTATGTGTTTTCTGCCAAACAACCGGCTCCCGCCAAGAAGATATTTTAGCCATACCTTAGTATATGGCGAGCACAGTAAATTAAGTAAATACAGCGAGGGCAGCCACTGTACTCGCTGAATTAACTAATCTGTCTCAATCACCTTCAGTTGCCCCGCATTATGCAATCTTTGATTCCGCGACGTCGTCGGGTTGTACATATTGTAATAAAGCTCCAGCAATTCCTGTGTTTGCAGCGGAATCAAGCGCAAACCAAGCCCCCGCAACCCCATCGCGATCTGGTTAACCCGCTGCATTAACTGCGCCCGGTTATGCTCAAACTCGTCATCGTTCATTTGCACCTTGCCCGTAGCCCGCTTGGCGCCTTTGAATATTTTGGCGACTTGCCCCTCTTTTGTACTTTGCTGTACGGAAAAAGGAACGGTGACAAAAAACGTCTTCGTCATAATATTGCTTTCCTTCACCAGCTCGCCCACAAAATTAATATACTCGTCCATCTGCAGCCGCAACAGCTCATTCTGCTGTTTGTCCCGTAAAACCTTAACTTCTTCCAGATAAGGGGTAATATCCATCTTTCGCGACGACATCGTAATTTGTACCGAGAAATCAAGTGAATTCAAAAAATCCTGATAGGCGTAAATAATTGCGTCCTGCTCCTCCTGTGATTTCAGGGCGAAATTAATTGATGACACCATCAGCGTCGCCCGCATCGTGCCGTCATTCAATATCGTCACACCATCGCGAATTTCCGCAATTCTAATTAACTGCTGCGTCGGCTTTCCCTTGGATTGTTTACTTTGCATTTCCATACCTAGTCAATTTTCAATTATCACTTTTAAACCTGTAATAACTCAAAACTTAAAACGAAAAACTTAAAACTACAATAACAAACTAAAAAGAGCGCTTGCCTTTAAGTGTTAGTATGCTCGCTGCCAGCATATTTGCCAGCTCACAAG
>JAUYKA010000009.1 GCA_030698495.1 bacterium | reverse complement strand
CTTGTGAGCTGGCAAATATGCTGGCAGCGAGCATACTAACACTTAAAGGCAAGCGCTCTTTTTAGTTTGTTATTGTAGTTTTAAGTTTTTCGTTTTAAGTTTTGAGTTATTACAGGTTTAAAAGTGATAATTGAAAATTGATGAACTATGAATGAAATAAATAAACTTGGATTGCGGATAACGGGTATTACCTTGGTAGCTGTGGCTTTGCTATATGGCATATTCTGGGGCGGAAAGTATACTTACCAAAAGTTTTTGGGGGATAAGACAGAAAAGGAGCAACTTGCCCAAAATAAGGTGACCGATCAGGCGGGCGATAGCGCGAATTTTGATACCAGTCAAGATACGGACGGCGACGGTATTCCCGATTCGTTTGAAATTATTTATCGTACCAATCCGGACAGTAAAGATACCGACAGCGATGGTGCCAGCGACTTGGATGAGATTACCATCGGACGAGACCCCCTTACGCCCGGTCCCAATGACGAGCTAATGCCGGACACGGGGAGCAAGGTGGCATCAACAGATACTTTCACCGATAAGTACTTATTCTCTTTACCAACGGATGCGGCGCAAGAAGATATTTTGAGTACGGACAACCTAACGGCATTTGTTGACGCAAATAAAGGTGATTTGACACCAGCCCTGCCGGAAGGAACAATTTTAGTGTCCGATGCTTCGGGGAAGGAAGCGGTGAGTAAATACCTAGACAGCATCTCGACCGCGCAGAACAAAGAGCTGGCGGCAGTAAGTAGTGATGACATTGACACGGCATTTAAACAGCAAGTGGCCGATCCACAAGCCTTAAAAGATATCCTGGCCAAGCTGGAAAACAACGTGGCAATACTTAAGAAAGTTCAGGCACCCAAGGAGGCCGAGGAGCTGCATGGGGCTTATGTGGCAGCGTCTCAAGCCTTGGCGGATAATGTGAAACTGCTAATAGATATGCCTAATGATTTTGTCGGCGGACTCATTGGGGCGAAGAAGATAGGCGAACTAGGCGTTGTTTTTGAAGATTTGGCGGCGCAGGTGGAGACACTGGAAGCGAAATACGGGATACAGTGAATACAGCCCAGCCTTCGCACAAGGCTTCCCCCTTCGCACAAAGCTACGGAGGGACACAGCCGGCGGGCAAGGCGAGTACAGTAAATACAGTGAATACAGTTGGCTGTACTCGCTGAATTTACTGTATTTACTGTTCTTGCTGAACATGTTGTATAATAAAGCGCATGGAGCGGCCAGGTCGTAGGTTTTTAGTTAGCGTGTTGTTGAAACATATCTCCGTTTTGCTGGGGGTGGGGGTTTTGTTGTTGGCGGCCGCTGTAATTTTTTCCAGGCCGGCTAAAGCCGATCCGCACGCCGTGTTTTATACAGCGGTGGGTCAACAACAATTGTTCTTCAACGTATTAGCAGCGCTGGATCAGGCGGATTATGTGGAGCCGGCTACGCAAGGGGAAAGCTCGCGGCAAAAGTTACTGGAAAAACGCAGCGAGGCCGGTTTTAAGCCGGAGACGCAAAGCATAGCCAAGTCAACAGAAACGCAGTTGTCTAATATTTTAACGCGCAGTATTACGCTGGAGGGGCAGGATCAATGGACTTCTTATATGCAGTTTCAGTTGGCGCTGGAAGTGGCACGGCGCAATTCTTTAAATGAGTTGGCGCGTAAGTTTTGCCAGCACGGTTTGGGCATTTTGGGATGTGACCCCTCGAAGGTTGAAAACCGCCAGCAGGACAAAGCAATAGTGCAGGATTATATCGGCGAGCCATCCCGGGCATTATTTGAACGCGGTGTGCAGGCGGCTTTCTCTTCGGGTACCGAAGAAGACCAGGCAGTGAGAAAAGATATAATAGAAGATAAGAATGCACCAAAGGAATATTATGCTTATAATAGAGCACTTGCGGCGTTAAGAAAAAATATAGGTGATGATAACAATAAACAACTATTTGTAAATAATTTATTGCAGGGGGCGAAATTGGAATTACTTCCTGCTTCAGTGGACGTTGGGGGATTGGACGATATTAATTTTGATGATAATGGTGATCCTGTTTTGGCTTTTGCGCCACCAGGCAGTGGCGGTTTAGGTACAGCTTACGCAGCTAATGAAGTGGATGGCGATACTTTTTCTCAATTGTATTTGGGTAAAATTGCCTCCTTGTTGTCGATGCCAACTCAAGTTATGTCTATAGGTATGGAGGCCGCTGATACTGCAGCTTCCAGCCTAGCGGCAGATGCTGACGGTTTTAAGGCGGATAGATATTATAACCCAATAACGAACGAAGACGATACTATAGAGGATATTCATGCCAATGTAGCAATACCCGCAGAAGCTAGGAAAGCGGAGATGAACGCGATTAAAAACTTACCTGGTATGGCGGAAGCTAATCAGGCTTTCGCGCCGGCAAAAGCCGAGGCAAATCCCGGCCAGACAGAGTTTGTTGATAGACAAGGCGGCCAAGTGCAAGGAGTGACATCAACCAATCAAGTAGTTGATGAGCAATTCTTGGCTGAAGTTGAAGCGATACAAAAACAGCTAGAGTCTGGCGAGGTGCCACAGGGTGAAGTAAAAGGAATATTAGATTGGCTCATAAGTCTAATTGAAGCGGCTTTTAAAAAATACGATCAACCTAAACAGCCGATATCGCCGAATGCAAACCCGATAGCCGCACACGATGAGGAAGGACTAAGGGCCGCGTTAACAGCCACCGACCCTTCATTTAACCCCAAAGAGGCTGCGTCTGATGTGACCGGTGCCGGTGATATAGACTATCTGATAGATCTGTTCTGTCAGATTTTACCTTTTTGCAGTGGGTAATGATTATGGTATTTTCCACATTAAAAAATAGCCGTCTTTGCTTGTTTGTGTTGGTTATTGCAATCTTAATAATCCCCATTGTAAATGTTAAGGCAGCTGTTTTTGAGACTAGAGCAGAATCTCTTCCTGCCTTCGAAGTAACAAGCAGTAATATTAGAGAAATTAATGCAGCGGGTTGTAGAACCGTGGCTCCGTCATGGGCCCCCGGTGGCAGTTCGTGGACATATGGGACATGGAATCTATCTAATGAAACACCGGTGATTGAGGCGTCAATGGCTAACGAAGCTAGCAAGATTAAAGCACAAGCACATAATAAAAATACTATGCCTATGGCCATCTATTTCTGCTCATCGTCAGCACTAAGCAAGTTGAAACTAGTTAAAGACCCATTAAAATCAGCTGTGGATGCTGTATCGGGAGGATTTCTTGGTTTAAATAGTGTCTTAGCAAAAAATTCACTATGGCTGATAGTTTTTCTGGCAAATATTTTAGCTGGTATTGGTTTGTGGGTGTTGTATGTTTGCTCACAGTTATTCGGTTTGTTATTGGGGGCTAATAAATTTGTGACTCACTCTTTTGTGGCAACGGGCTGGCCATTTGTGCAGGGAGTGGCAAATCTGGGCTTTATTTTAGCTTTGTTATTTATTGCTTTTGCCACTACGCTGCGCATTGAGACTTTTGGCTTCAAACGTATGTTGCCCCGATTGCTGTTAGCGGCTATCTTAATTAATTTCAGCCTGGTGATTGGTGGGGTGTTGATTGATCTATCGCGTGTGGTGATGGCGATTTTAGTTAACGCTATGTCTGACACTTCAATTTATAGTATAGGTTCTAACATATTGGATGGCTCAAGGTCATTTCAGATGGCATTTGGTGCGATAAAAAATGGAGGAACTTTTACCGGATCGGCAGTGTCAGCAAATCATCCACAAGCAGTGCTAGAAGCAACAATTATGATTTGGCTATTGGCTGGTAGTTTTTTGGTTATAACTGTGGGGCTATTTGTTAGATATGTAGCCTTGATATTGTTATTAATTATTTCGCCTTTGGCTTATTTGGCGCTGGCTTTCCCGGCAGCTGGTGGTTTTGCAAAAAAATGGTGGGGTGCTTTTCTTAAATATGTTTTTTATGGCCCAATTGCTTTGTTTGTGTTGTTATTATTGGTTGTGCTTAGCAAAAATTCTCAAGACATGAACGGCTATAGCATGGGTAATGAAATGTTTGGGAAAACTGTAGGGGGCGCTATTCTAAATACCATTATAAGTATAACTATTACGAGTGCTCTACTTATAGCTGCGGCTAAGGCCGGTACGTTTATGGGGATCGCGGGAGCGGCAGCTACATTGAATTTTATGAATAAGCAAGGGAAAAAGATGGTGCGGGCACCGTTTAAATATCCGAAGACTACAGCGGCGGTTGCCGGTTTGGCGACTGGCGGGGTGGTGGGGGCTGTTGGCGCCGCGGCGGCTGTTAAGGGAGCGGGGATGGTAGGACGAGGGGCTAGAAACCAAACGAGAGACTTCTATAGACAAGGGAAGAAATCACTGCAGAAGCGCTTTGGCATAGATTTTGCCGACCGTGACGATAAGGGTAGTTTAAAGAAGGGAGAAACATCTACAGGCACGGCGTGGGCTGATAAAGTATTTGGCAAACCCCTTACTAGTGATCAAAGAGAACATGTTAACGATGCGCAGAGCGCCTTAAACGCGGGAGCATACGCTGATCCTGCCTTGTCTCCGGAAAGACTACAAACGCCGCATGTGGGACAGAGTATGACAAAAGACCAAGTTAAAGACATGACGGGGAGTGGCACAACCACAAATGAGCAGATGGTTGAAATAGTTAATAATATAGACATCATCAAAAACGCGAACGATGATGCCTTGGAGAATATAAGAAACCGCGCTAATGCTGAAATTGGCAGTGGTAATTCATTGCGCGAGGATCAAGGAAAGCGAATATTAAATGGCCTGCATTCAACATTAAGAGAAATTAACAGGCGAAAGTGGCAAAGTTAATCCTGGTCTATGGCTGACGACATAAAATACATGAGTATTCCAATTGAATCTTTATTGAGCCGTGATGTTGTTGAGGAAAAAAAATATATTAATGCTTTAAACAGTGTTTCCGGTCCATTAAGAAGTATTATTTTTTCCGCTCGCACGGGAGCGTATTTAAGAGGAGTAGGAAAAACTTATAGTGTTTCTCCTGCGTTGATTTCGTCCTTGTCTTTTATCGTGTTAAAAATATGTTTTGGTGAAATTACCTTATCTCGTTTATCTGTTGTCTTGTCGTCAGAATTAAAACTGTCCATGGACAAAGCGCAGAAGATGGCGCTAGAGATTGAGCGGGACCTTTTCGCGCCGGTGATGATGGAACTAAGAACAGTAAATACAGCTAAATCAGTAAATACGGTAAATTCAGCCCCTGCCAATAACAAGACAGTAAGCGGATCTATGGGGTTGCGAAACGTGCTGGATCTAAAAAAGCAACAGTCACCACCACGACCGCCGGCAATGCCGAAATAGAGGATCAATTATAAATATTAAATCAATTGAAAATGCCGCTGGTGCACAGCGGCATGTGGGCTAGCTATGAAGCATTGCACAAGCAAGGCAGATGAGCGAGGTCAAGCAAGTGCAGACAGTACCTAGAAACAGCAGGGCAACGACACATCCTGATGGCTGTACTTCTCGAGATGGGTGTCCGTTTACAAATTCTGGGTCGCTACCGTGCGTCCATATTTGTTCCTCATTTGTCCTTGCGTCAACCACCCCCCATTCCCTGACTTCTACTCCACCGCGGATGACAATTCTATCAAATTTTCCTTGTTGAAAATTTGTTTCTCCACAGTGGGGGCAATGAACATCGACGCTTGTAGAAACGCTTCCGCCGCACGTCGGGCACTTTCCAAGTTTTCCAGGCATTGGTTTTTTCCCTGCTTGGATTTTGCGTTTAGTAAGGTACAACATATCTTTATACTCTGCGTTTTACAGTATGTCAATATCGGTGCTTTTAATAAAGAATATTTAGTATCTGCTATACTAAATGTATGCGCTTTCAGGTTCCCCAATTCGTTGACATAGAAGATAAAATAATCGGTCCGTTTACGCTGAAGCAGTTTTTGATTTATCTGTTTTCGGTGATGGCGCTGGTGCCGGTTTTTTTGACGACGGATTTGTCGCTCTTTTTAACCGTGGCAATTCCGGTGATTGGCGTGGCGGCGCTGTTCGCTCATTTCAAATTAAACGGTAAATCGTTGTTTGTCGTGTTAATGAGCGCGGTGCGGTTTTTTTTGAACGGGCAGCTATACCTTTGGCGGCGGACGGCGGATGATAAGCCCCTGGTGTTAAGGGGGGAGGAGTATGGCGGTAAAGAAGGTGTTGGAGCGGAGACGGCGACGTCTTTGAGTGAGAGGGCGCGGGCGCTGGAGACAGCGGGGAATGTGAGTAAGGAAGACGCCAGCGACCCGTTGGGAGAGGAAGATATTAACCAAAACACAACCGCCAAAACACAAAGTGTTTGATTAATTTTCAATTATAAATAACTAAAAACGCAAAACGAAAAATGCAAAACAACAACGTAAAAGTAAAAACAGATCTGCGGAAGCGAGCATACCTATATGCCCTGTCTATTTTGCGACTGGCAGATCAAATAAAGAATAAAGACTACGGAACAGAGGTGATGATGAAACAGCTTATTAGAAGTGCTACAAGTATTGGCGCCAATATCGTTGAAGCAC
>JAUYKA010000006.1 GCA_030698495.1 bacterium | reverse complement strand
GCCGGCCAACTGACACACCTTTTGTGCCGTCGCACTGTCATATCTTAAAACCGACGGTACTAAAGAGTAACCCTCTTGCGCCGCCAGACTATTCACAAAAACCCTCAAATCTCCTGGCTCCCCGCTATTCCACGATCGGGTTGCCGGGATCTGCGCTTGGGCGCTGGTCGTAAAGTTGACTAAAAAAACTGACGCGCTCACCAACAGGATAGCTACCACTAGCGCTGTCTTAACGTTGACTATACTTTCGACTGATAGGTTCATAGGATTGGGTAAGTAAAAATATAAGTCCTCCCCTCCCATGAAGAACACTCCAGCATAAAGCTTCCCTCAACAAAAAGCAAACACCAGGTTGTGTATAACCGGATAATTTTCGGCGAACGTAACCAATAATTATATAAGAGTTACGAAGTCGTTTTTAAATTATTTTGTCAACCAAGCCAAAACGTATCCCTATAGCACCAACAATGCCAATAAAGACACCGCTATACCTATTAGCGATCCGGCCGCAACCTCTATCGGTTTATGCCCCAACCTGGATTCAAGGTATGGCAACCCCCTTCTTTCTTTCTCCGGCAACAACTTGACTAGTTCTTTTAGAATCAGCCCATGCTGGCTCAAAAATATTCGCATACGCAAAGCCTCGTCAAAAACCAGAATCACCATCGCCGCGGCAATTACAAAAGCGACCGACGTTATGCCCGCTTCCATCCCCACCACCGTCGCCACCGATACCACGAAAGCGGCGTGAGCACTGGGCATGCCGCCATAACGCGGCAGCCTTCTTCCTCTTCGGTCCAATTTGTTGTACCACTGCCTATTTAACACAGGCTTAAGGGCTTGAGCTGTCAGGCCACTTAGCATAGGTATTAAGAAATACGGAATACCGATCACTTCCTTATCATAAACCCGATTAACCTATGAGGCTATGCCGAGCGGCGTTTTTGGCTTTGTTCTTCCCGCCACTTTTTGATAGCCGCGTGATTGCCGGACAGTAAAACCTTCGGCACTTTCCATCCCCTATAATCCGCCGGGGTCGTATATTGCGGATACTCAATACCAATTTTACAATTTTCAATTTTCAATTTTGCAAACGATTCTTCCGTTAACGAATCTGGATTACCCAAAACTCCCGGCAATAAGCGGGCTACAGCCTCAATAACAACCATTGCCGCTGCTTCGCCACCTGCCAACACGTAAGGACCGATTGACAGTTCCCCATCGGCCAAGTGATCCACTACGCGTTGATCAATTCCCTCATATCTTCCGCAAATTAAAGTCAACTCATCTAATAAACTGTATTCTTTAGCCTTAGCCTGTGTGAATTGTTGTCCGCGGGCAGCTAAAACGACAATTTTTCTATTTTTAGCCCCAGAGTCTCTAATGTTCAGGCTTTGCAGTGCCCGATCTATTGGCTCGATCTTCATTACCATACCGGGGCCTCCGCCATACGGAGTATCGTCAACGGTTTTGTGTTTGTCTTGAGTAAAATCTCTGATTTGCACCAAATCAACATTAATAATTCCGGACTCTTTAGCTTTACCGATAAGACTGACGCTTAAATAAGCGTCAAAAACCTCCGGGAAAAGAGTTAATACGTGGAATTGCATGTATGAAAGCTAAGACACTTAACTAAAACTGTACTTGTCTTACCCGCCATAGCCTTGTGCGACGGCTGGGCTGAATTTACTGTATTTACTAAATTCTACTCCGTCTCTCTGATATCCCCCGGGTTAAACGCCGGATCAGTCTCGTCATCATCACTGCCATCACACTCTGTTGTATAGGTTGTCCCGTCCCAATGACATCCTGAATCTTCACAATCTATCTTCCCATCCCCATCGTTATCAATGCCATCGGCGCATTGCGGCACCGGCATTGACGTCACGTTAACCACAACCGCGTCATTAACCGGGGTATTACCCGCATCCGCACCACATTCCATCGCGAAGGTATAAATTCCCTCTTGGTTTAGAGTTAATAATTCACTACCACCGGCGGCATTCTTTTGCGTATTGGGCTCACCCCAAGGCATACTGCTGTCCCCGGTATCGCAATAGTTAGTGTTCTGTGTTATCCAAGACACTGTCACTTGATCTCCTACATTCACCTGATTCTGATCAACGGTCAAATCAACAGTTGGTTGCCCGCTCACTGTTACTGCCGGACAAGCAGCAACCTCACATCGCGTCGGTGTCGGTATCGGATCAGCGCAAGTTAAATTAGTCAGCCACTGGTTTCCCAATGCCGCCGCGTTACCGGTGATAAAATTACTGCCATTCCAATAAGACAAAGTATTATCCCAGGGCGAAGACCAGCCGCATCTGCCCCCGTCATACTTACTGGTACAGCTCATGCTGGCTACTCGGCTGTATCCGGCCAACGCGCACACTTTCTGCGCCGTTACACTGTCGTATTTTAAGACCGACGGTACCTGGGAGTAACCCTCTTGTGCCGCCAGACTATTAACAAAAACCCTTAAATCCCCCGGCTCCCCGCTGTTCCAGGTACGTGTTGCAGGTGCAGAAGTCTGTGTTGTGCTCCCGCTACTGCAACGTTGCACCTGAACTGCTTTTTTGCCAAGAGAACTGAAAGTTTGAGCAAAAGAAGCGCTTCCGCTTTCTTGTTTTGGGCTTTCATCAACCGACCACTTGTATGTTGACCACGCCGGGTTGCCCCCCGTAGCGCTGAAAGTAACATTCTCCCCAACATTAGGTGTAGTATTAGATGCCGAACACGCCAGGCTACCAACAAACTTTACCCAAGTAAAATCATATTTATACTCACGCGATGTCTCGTTACGCCATATTCTCTGTGCCGCCGTCTTGGTCCATATAGTAGTGTTTACACCAGCAAAGTTCGATAAATCTAAGTTAGCTGACAAATAGAGCGATCTTGGAAAATAAGTATGACCAAATCCTCTCTCTCTATCTTGTCTGGATGTTGAACCCGCCAACTGCCACTCTGAAGTATTTTGCGACTGATCCACGGCGCTATTCGGCTTAAAACTCACCGTCCCGCCATTCTTTTTCACATTAACGCTTATCGCACCCGTGGACGCCACCTCATTATCGCACGCCAGGTAAGACATACTGGCCTCATAACTCACTGCACCCGCCGCGATAGGGTGATTGCCCTGCGGATCATGTATCGGTCTATTAACAAATAAATTTATCGTACTATCTTCGTTATAATTTGTGTCCTCAAGCTGAATACCCGCCCGCGTATCTCTTACGCCACTACCAATAACTAAAGCACTACCAATCAATAACACTAACAATATTATCATCTCCGGCGGCGTCTTCTTCTTTCTTTTCCAAATTACCCAGACTATCACCACTGCTAAAATTATTAATACCACTATTAAAACCGCAAACGCAGCCAGCGTCTTGCTTATCTGCCAGTTGTTTACGTAAGGAACTACCGGTGCTGCTTCCGCTTCCGCCGCCGGTAAACCCGGCAATATATAATCGTAAGTATCCAGCACCACACCCTCTTGAGACTTAAGCACAATTCTCAATCCCGGTGTTCCTTCAATGTTTCTATCCAACTTCACCTGCGCCAGACCCGAAGTCGCCGCCGCGTTTAAAACCACATTTTCACTAACACTGCCGACAATTTCCTCTCCGTCTAACACACTAACTTCCAACAAACCATTTATTTCTTGCTCCATGTCGGCCGGACCAACGACTGTAAAATCAACCACTGCCGTCTCGCCTGCTTTCCTTGGTATTGCTTTGAAACTGGCCGACACCACCGAGGCTGACATCCCCCGCACCACGTACCTGAATTCAGCCAAACTACTAACCCGCTGTCCATTCTCATCTTGTAAAATCAACATAGCAGCGTAGGATCCTGGCTCGCTGGCCGCCTCTAACGTCACGCTAATATCCTTCTCCTCTCCTGCCGTCAGCACAATCGGCTTATCTGTTATTTGAAATGTTTCTATATTCTCTGTCAGCAAACGAGTCGTCTCCACACGCGGCGTAACCGTCACGCTTTGAGCGCCAACATTTTGCACCGTCGCGTGCAAAACCACCCGTTGCTTGGCATTCACATTAACACCTTCAAGCGGACCCCAATCATTACGCTCCTCTCCTGTTTCTCGGTCAGTCCCTTTCGTCTCTACGTATGACGATTCAATCAGCACAAAACTATCTTCTCCGCTAAGCTGAATCGGCGCCGTATCCCACCCCATTCGTCTGCCATTAGAAGTAATAAGCTGAACCCGCAATCTGTAATCACCCGTCGGTACCGCCACGGGCTTATAATTGAACACTACTTCTTTTGTCGAATCGGGAGCCAGCGAAAACACCTCGCTCTGTGTCTGTTGGTCATATACCGGTGCCGTATCGGATACCAGCTCGCCTTCGGGGATCTCGGGTAGAGATCCTAACAACTGTATTGCATAGCCGATATCGCCGACAAAATTTCCGTCTTGATTATTTATCAAAAAAGTCCCGGTAATATCGCCGTTGGCCTGCACCTGCGCTTGCAAATTTTCAGCATACACCAAGGGTACGGATGTAGATATCTGCTCTTCCTCTGCTTGCGCGTTTGCTTGACGGTCGCGCACAGTTGCCAGAGTAACCAAACCGACAACCGCAAAAGCAGTCATCAAATACATCACTAAACGGGAAATCTTAATCATAGAAAAGATATTAAAAAATAATGTCTTCACTCCATAAATTATACCACACATCGCCCCTGACAAAAACTACCAAAAACCCGCTCTGTTTTGAGCGGGTTTTTGCGGTCGTTTTTTGTTTTTTTACAGATTCAAGTCGTCAATTGCTTCCTCGACTGACTGTGAAGGTTTTTCTTCCGCCGGTGCGCTCTCTTTGGGCGCTGCCGTCTCTTCCGCCGCGGGGCGAGGGGGTCGTTCCGAACCTTCCGGCTCGTTGATTTTCAAATTAACGCGAGCGTTATTCTTCGCGCCAATCACGCGCAATAAAGTGCGTACTGACTTAGCTGTCGCTCCCTGTCGGCCGATAACCTGGCCCATATCTTCCGGATTGACAGTCAGAGTAATCAAGACTCCCATCTCGTCAATCGTTCGCTCCACTTTAACGTCATCGGGGTGGTCGACAATGGACTTAACCACATATTCGACAAACTCCTGATCGTGTGAACGTCGTTCATCTTCCATATTTTTAGTGATACAGATTAACAATAAATAACAACCGACGCTAAACGCATTAGGCGTTTGGGATTACGACTGACCAAATCGAATCACTAAAAGCCTCGGATATTTCTACCATAGCATAATTAGGTATAAAAGGCAACACAATGCCTTAACGCACCCAATTACTTTGTTTCTTTGGTCTTCGCTTCTTTTTCTTCAGCCGGTTTTTGCGCTTCTTTTTGATCTGCTTCCTTTTTCTGCTCCGCCGCCGCCTCTTTCTTTTTCGGTCTCCAAATCGTAACCTTTTCTCCTTTAATAATTCCCTTGGTAACTAAAAAATTGTGCACCGTATCCGACGGCTGCACACCCTTTGCCAGCCACTCTTTCACGACCGCTTCGTCGACATTAAACTCATTCGTGTGCGGATTATACCAGCCGACATCAGCAATAAAACGCCCCTTAACCGGCGCGTGCTGTTCGGCCACTACCACCCGATAAGTAGCGTAATTTCTTTTCCCTCTTCGTTGTAAGCGCAATTTTAACATGTGAAAGGATAGTAATAAATTACCCGCCGCCAGTCAAGGCAAAGTCTTGTCTAATACAAGACTGGCCTGAACAACCCCTCGGTTTCTAACACAAAAGTGGCCTGAAGCCGAAACTAAAAAGCGTGTGCCGTAGCATAGGGATATATGACCATCACTATGAACAACACACGCGTTCTTACCATA
>JAUYKA010000033.1 GCA_030698495.1 bacterium | reverse complement strand
GGTTCGAAGGGCTACTGAACGGTCGCGTAAGCGACCTTTCTAATATCCGTTTCCTTGTTTCAAAGAACCCTGAGAGAGACTCGCAACAGCGAGTCGGTTCGAAGGGCTACTGAACGGTCGCGTAAGCGACCTTTCTAATATCCGTTTCCTTGTTTCAAAGAACCCTGAGAGAGACTCGCAACAGCGAGTCGGTTCGAAGGGCTACTGAACGGTCGCGTAAGCGACCTTTCTAATAATCGAGCTACCATTAACAACGGCCAAAACCGTCGCTAAATTACCTATACAGTGCCCGCGTGTGGCACCTGCGTTTCTTCGTTGGAGGCACGGGTAGAATAACCTTATTGTAGCTACCGCCTGGAAGCTGCAATGTGCAAAGGTTCTCCCGTGCCTCCGTATGTTCTCTTCCTATAAGGGCAAAAGGTGCGCCCAAGGTGAAGAGCCAGTCGGCCCCCTGCCAGGGGAAGGCTGTCACTTCTTCTGCCCCAAGCATCCTTTTGCCCCATCTTCTCGGGGCGCGGCGGGTTAGGTTACGGGACTTGTGTCACAGCTGCTTCCTTTAGCCTTTCATTAAGGAGGGTGCTGTTGTAACCAACATATTCCTTAATGAGCCCCCGCGCCCTACTTTTTGTTCTTTCTCGTCCTATCATGAGTTTGTGCTCTTAATTCTGCTGCATCGCTTCGTATTCAAGTGCAGGAGATTGAGCCGCCATGTAAACAGACAACCTAGAGCTTCCTTCGGAGGCTCTTTCTTTTTATATTTTCGCCAAAATAAGTGAGCTCACCGAAGGTGAGCCACGCATTTTGAGCGAAAATATATCCCCCACAGCGTCGGCCGTAGCTCTTCGTCCCGCGTAGCCTGGGCGAAGTGGGATTAGCGAAGGCTGATAGTCCCGAGCGTAGCGAGGGCGACGGGGGATTCTCACACTAACGCAGGAACTTATTAGCTCCACAGTAAGCCACGCATTTTGAGCGAAAACATACTGGATACAAAATACTAAATACTGAATACTTAAATCATGTCCCCTCAACTCCGTCTTTCCTCGCCCGTCACCGACCTCTCCGGTATCGGTCCCGCCAAAGCCCAAGCGCTCGCCAAACTGCATATTACCCACGTTCGGGACTTTCTTTACACTTTCCCCCGTCGCTACGACGACTTTTCCACCATTACCCCCATTGACCAATTAAAACCCGGCCAAACTTCAACTATCCGCGGCCGCGTTAAATCGGTTAAAACTTCCTGGGGATGGCGCGGCCGCCAGCGACTCCTGCGCATTTTTGTCGACATAGAAGATGATACCGGCATATTGGCCGTAACCTGGTTTAATCTCCGCTTCCTGCCCAAGCAATTGTGGCAAGGTAGGGAACTGTTTGTCGCCGGTAAAATCGAAGCCAATGAATTCCAGCGTAAGCTATCCGCGGCGGCGGCGGCCAAACTACCCAAATTTCGCCTGCGCTCACCGGTTATAGAGTTTATCACCGCTAATCTGGATCAAACTCATACCGGTCGCATCACGCCCGTTTATCCTGAAACCTACGGCGTTTCTTCCCGTTTTATCAGATATCAAACTAAAAATTTACTACCTCTAATCCAAGCTATACCGGAATATCTGCCCGCCCCCATCAGATCGCGCCACAAACTACTCGGCATCCATCAAGCTGTTTATGAAGCACATTTTCCTTCCAGCACCGAACAATTATCTGTCGCGCAGGCCAGACTGCGTTTTGATGAACTGTTTTTTCTGCAATTAGCCGCTCTGGTCCGCCGCCGCGACCGCCGTCAAAAAAAAGCCTTTAAAATACCTGCCAATAAAACAACTGACAATCATTTCTTCTCATTATTACCCTTCCAACTCACCGGAGCCCAGACGGAAGCCATACGTGAAATCGCCGGTGACTTAAACAGAACCATCCCCATGAACCGTCTCTTGCAGGGAGACGTCGGTTCCGGCAAAAGCGTTGTTGCCCTATATGCCGCCTATCTAGCTCTCTCCGCCGGCTACAGCGTCCTTTACCTGGCGCCTACGGAAGTATTAGCCCGCCAACAAGCTAACTCCTTTACTAAATTCCTTGGCGCCGATAAAGTGGCGTTATTAATCAGCGCTATAAAGACCAAAGCTAAAAAAGAGATCAAACATCGCCTCGCCTCGCCGCAAAGTCTATGTATTGTTGGCACCCATGCCTTACTGCAAGAAGACGTCCTGGCCTCCCGCTGCGCCCTCGCCATAATCGACGAACAACATCGTTTTGGCGTCGCCCAACGCCGGACACTACAAAACATAAATTCAGGAGAAAAAATACCCCACTTGCTATCCATGACTGCCACCCCCATTCCGCGCACTCTCAACCTAACCGTTTATGGCGATCTGGACGTTTCTGTTCTTAATGAATTGCCGCCCGGACGTCGCTTGATTAAAACAAACATTGTTTCTCCTTCTGAACGGGACGACGCTATAATCCACATTCTCCAAGAACTCCATTCCGGTCGTCAGGCTTACGTAGTAGCGCCCCTTGTCGAAGAATCAGACAAGTTACAAGTAAAGTCGGCCAAGCAAACCTACCGGGAAATGCAACACTTATTTCCCGATGTCGCCGTCGGTTTACTGCACGGCCAGATGCCTTCCGACGAAAAGGAAAGCGTCCTCAATAATTTTAATGCCGGTGCCATCCAACTATTGGTAGCCACCGCCGTTATTGAAGTAGGTATCGATGTCCCTAACGCTACTATTATGATTATTGAAGGCGCCGAACGTTTTGGTCTGGCGCAACTGCACCAATTCCGCGGCCGGGTCGGACGCGGCGTTTATCAATCATATTGTTACCTGTTTCCTACAACCGAAGAAACAACTTCCAGCAAACGCTTGCAAGTCTTAACCGAAACCAATGACGGTTTTATCATTGCCGAAGAAGACTTAAAACTGCGCGGCCCCGGTGAAATCTACGGTCTGGCGCAATCCGGTTTCGGCAATTTGCAAGTCGCCTCGCTTCTGGACTACGCCACTATCAAAAAAGCCCGGGCTGAAGCAACAACGTTATTAGAAGAAGACCCCAACCTCAAAAATTATCCTATCCTCCGTAAGAAGGTGGAACAAAAGAATCTGGTAACACATTTCGAGTAGTGAAACACGGGAAGTCAACAGATAAATAATACCGCCAAGGAAGTAAAGCATCTTTACCGGCGTAATCCACTCCGATTCTTGCCGCCGCTTTTATATCGTCCCGGCTAACCTTGTAGCCGTCATCCGTCACATATAATTTATCACTAACCGCTAAATTTTCACCGTTCAATGTTTTATCAATTCGCAATGCCCGCGTCAATTTTCCCGGACCGTTGGTTAAATTAACCAGCGCCTCACCTTTTCTTGTTTGCTGCATCACGTCGATACCCGTTACCGGCTCCAGCGCCCGAATCAACACCGCCGCCGGAAAATTCTCGCGCTCGGTTACGACATTCAAACAATGATACATGCCGTAAATCAAATACACATAAGCGTGACCCGCTTCGCCAAACATAACTTCATTGCGTTTTGTCCGACCATGCGATGCGTGACAAGCTTTATCATTAATACCAACATAACTTTCCACTTCCGTAATTCTTCCCGTGATAACTTTGTTACGCCACTGACGCACTAATAATTTTCCCAGCAAACCTTTCGCCACAATGTGCGTGTCACGCGCGTAAAAATCAAACTTTAATTTAATGTGTTTCAAAAAGTAAATAACAATTTAACAATATAACAATTGTATCTATCACATTGTCATTTATAAACCGATAATTGTAAATTAAAAACATGCTTCTCGTCGTCTTGCAAATACTATGGTTTTTTTTACCGGCTTTATCCGCTAACTTGGCACCGGTTTTTGCCGCCCGTTATAACTGGTGGCCGCAGCTCGACTTGCCTCTTGATGGCGGTAAAACGTTATCCGGCCGTTCAATCTTGGGTAGTCACAAGACCCTACGCGGCTTAATTATCGGTATAATAATTGGCTCAATAGTAGGGTTAATACAATATATTTTACAATCACAGACACTCATAGCCGGCATCTCGATTATTACATACCCCTCCGCCCTTATGGCTGCGGCCATTGGAGCCTTAATCGGTTTTGGCGCCCTGTTCGGTGATGCCATTAAAAGTTTTTGCAAAAGAAGATTAAATATTTCACCGGGAACAAGTTGGATACCGTGGGATCAAATTGATGTCGTCGTTGGTGTTATTATCGTCACGTTCTGGTTTGCACCCCTTAACTTTAATCAAATAATTATTTCACTTTTTGTGGTTGGTATCGGTATGTATTTATCAAGTGTAATTGGTGTTTATTTAAAAATAAAAAAGTCTTTATAAAATATTTATCGATCATTGATAATAAAAATATAAAAAGTTATCCCCAAAAACATATTGTGTTACTTAAGAATATTTGTTCTACTTAAGTTGTTAAATAACTTTCCTGCTTGATATGAACGAAATGTTTTTGGAAGGGGAAAACATTTCACGGCTTACCAAAAAGTTTTTCGTTACTGCCGTAAGTCTTTACGCGTCACAAACTTTTTCTTTACCATCGGAAATTTTTCGTAACAGAAAAAATATTTACAACATTTGGAGAGGAGGTGGTATCCATGCCAGCTAAGAAACGCAAGACTGCCAAGCGAAAGCCGGCCAAGCGCAAGACTGCTCCGAAGAAGCGCAAGGCCGCAAAGAAGCGCAAGACGACCAAGAGGAAGACCACCTCTCGCCGCAAGCGCCGATAGTAAGCTTGAAAACACCCCGCAAAATGCGGGGTGTTTTTTTACCGCTGCTTATGAAATTGATATACTAAAAACAATGGAAAACACACCTCCTACGCCACAAGTTGTTTCAAGGAAGAAAAGGATTTTTCTTGTCGCCGCTGTCATTATCGTAATCATTATTATCCTAACTATCATAGCCGGCTTCTTCTTTCTTTTGCGCGGCACCAGCCAGACTCCTGCAAATCCAACCAACCTTCCTCTCCCCGCCAACCAAATAACAGCCAGCGAATCACCGGAAGCGGCCAACACCTCTACACCCACCGCTGTTGAATCGCCAACCGCAACTCCCCTCCTGCAATCACAGGCGCCATCACCGTCTTCTCCGCCAACTTATCCTCCGGATGCCCAGGCAAGCCTGATCGTTAAAATAAATTATACTTTTCAACCATCCTTTTCCGTAAAAATTGATTCTCTGCGCAGAAGCTATGAAATTCCCACTATCGACCTGCTTCAGCCTGCCGATGACGAGCCATATTCTTTAGTCGTTCTTCGTTCCTCCGCCGGGGAAGTCATCAACCAATATAAATTTAGCGTCACCAGCCAAATAATGTATGATGATTTTTCCGGATCTGTGCCATCTTCATCCCCTCAAGATATTATCTCTGGAACGGAAGTGTATGTTATTCCGGTTAATACCTCGGCCGTCCCCGCTAAAATATCTCTTGAATCGCCAACCGGGCATGTTTTTGATCAAACCGACATTGATTACGGCAATCTTCCGGAAGACACGCCGCCGCCAAAAACCGGTTGGCTTCAAAAACTGCTCAAGCCATTCTTGTCTTTTGCCGAAGCCCAAGATAGCGACAATCAATTTACTCTCGTGGTCATTAACGATACCAACGCCATTAGCGTGGTTGACGGCATCCACAACCGCACTCAAACCATGACAACCTCCATCGCCCCCTGGACCGAACTTGGCGATAAAATGAACCTTATCAAAGTAACCAACTACACTGATGATCTTGAATGCGGTTCAGCTACCGTTACCAGCGGCTCCACGCTGCCCAGTTGTCCTCCCGGCATTGCTTTACGCGCCGCCTCGGTCGCCGCCGGCGTAAGACCGAACGCCGTTGTCGCCATTGCCGGTGCTAACTGTAATTGCGGCTCCACCCGTCTTAATTCAACCGTCAGCACTGTTGGCATGGGCGTTAATACCGGTGTCATAACTCACGAACTGGGGCATGCCCTAAGGCCGAGCCTTCAAGACGAATATTTGGGTGACAGGGGAGTAACCAATCAACCTAATGGCCCTAATTGTTTTGACACTGAAGATGCCTGCCTAAGCGCTATCGCTCCATACCCGGACAGTACCGTGGCCGCTTGTTCTTTGGGTTGCAGTCGCACCAATAACTATCGTCCGGCCAGCCAAATCATGTATCGGGCTGTGCCGCCTTTCGGTCCCGTGGAAGAAAATATTGTACGTCAGCAATTAAACCTCTCACTTGGCCAAACCCAACCGCCCGGAGGGCCGGGAACAGGCGGGGACACATTCTGGGGATGGCACCGATAAAACTAAAAACTTAAAACGAAAAAGGTAAAACAACAACTTAAATGAAAAAACACATCAAATCAAAAATTCTTCCAGCAACAGCCATTCTTATAAATATTTTTGCATTATCATTTGCTGTTTCCACCGCCCGCGCCGCTGTAATCCAGGAACTGCGGGTAACCACGATTACTCCGGCGGAAAGCCATTCCGGTTTCTTGAGCTCACTGCGTTTTTGGTTATCCGGCAAAACCGCCGTGCCCCGTCCCGCCATCGGTACTACATATATTGTTAACTCATCCGCCTACGCCCCCTCTCCCTACCAAACCGACAGTACTCCGTGTATCACCGCTGCCGGCACGCGTGTGCGTGAAGGCGTTGTCGCCAGTAACTTCCTGCCGCTTGGCACTATTCTGTCCATCAATGACGACCTTTACATCGTCGAAGACCGCATGAATCCCCGCTACAGTGGTCAATATATAGATATTTGGTTTCCCTCCACCGAAGAAGCGCTCCAATTTGGCCGGCGGAAATTGGAAGCCGTCATCATTGACTACGGTACACCCGGCCAAGCTCTCACCACAGACGCTAACGACCAAGTGGTCAAACCGAGCATTTTCAAAAGAGCTAATCTGCGCTTTGTCGCCATCAAGCAATCCTTGTCCGGTTTCATGTCCGCCGCTCTCACCGGCCAAGATGTCGATTGTTTCGCCACGGAATAATATTTGCCAACCTAAATTAACATATTCCTCCTGGCGTTCATATTGATATCGCGGCATGTTAAAACCGGAGCATACGGAACAGAGAATTCTCCGCTTCTCCTCGTACCTTTTCAAAACTACTCTCACCACGGGAGGACTGCCGATGAGCACAAGCAATTCGTGCGATCACTCGTCGTCGGCAGGAGGCCATGACCAACTTCCTCTTTCCACCAGCCGCAGCCGTACTTCGCTTGAGAAAGAACGAGCACAAGTGGCTAGAAGACGAGCTAAGTTGGAAGGACAACTAAAAGAAGCCACCCGGACACTAGATAAAGTCAGTAACGCCAAGTTCAACAAACTGTGCGCTGACTTCGACCAGGTCAAGGCTCGCCTAGAGGAGATTACCCAGCAGCTCCAACAGCTGGACGTCAAGGAAAGAGAAACTCGCCGTTAACTTACGGCACACATTGAGCGCAATCAGGATGATTGCGCTCTTTTCTACCAAAAACACAAATCATCCAGCCTTCGCATAAAGACGTTTTAATTATCTGTCTTTACTGAATTTACTGTATTCACTGTTATACTGTCACCATGTCCGCCATTACCCACCAAATGATCGCCCTACTCACCGCGTTTTGGCTGCTCACCATTTATCCATTATCCGCGGGGATCATTATCGGCGCACTTTCTATCGTAGCCGTCATGATTGGTGCTTTAACCCCCGACCTCGACCAGCCTACCGCCAATATCTGGCGCCGCCTGCTCGGCGGTCGCGCCCTAGGCAACATTTTTCAATTCTTCTCCGGCGGCCATCGTCACGTCACCCACTCTCTAATCGGCATTATTCTCATCGGTTATCTACTGCACCAGGGAATAACCACATTTATTAATCCGGCCTTTGTTCCGTCAATGCTAGTGCTATGGCGCGCTTTCATGATTGGCTACATTAGCCACCCTATCGCCGACACCATTACCGACCGCGGCGTCCCCTGGTTTTGGCCACTACACATCAATATAAAAATACCGCCCGGCCCGGAAGAACTGCGCGTCACCACCGACAGCATCGTGGAAACCCTTCTGGTGCGCGGCGCTGTAATTATCAGCTTTATATTACTTCTGATCTCCCATTGGCCGGCTTTACTGCTTCTTTTTCGGTAATCATTTTTGATTATCCGCAATTTTGAGCTAACTTAAGATATAAAGCATCTCTATGCCGCAACCCGTCTATAAAGAACTACCACACGCCAAGCGCCTGCCCGACCAGCCAATAATTACTCCGCGAACCGGTGATGCCTACTGGTGGGAGAAAAAAGGCACCTTTAATCCGGGCGTGGCTGAATATAACGGACAAGTTGTCCTGTTATACCGGGCTTATGACGAATTTCGCATCTCCCGCCTGGGTATTGCCACCAGCGAAGACGGTATGAATTTTACCAGGCAAAATTTACCTGCCATCGACACCGACCCGGACGATCCTTATGAGCGCCTCGGGATCGAAGACGCCCGAATTACTAAAATCGACGAAACATACTACATAGTACACACATCTTCCTCCTATCATCCGATAGGACATAGGGCCGATGTCAGCAGCCCCAAGGAACTATCTGCTATTCCCTGGCGTGTTCGACTTGGCCTGCAAACTACACAAAACTTTCGGACTTTTCAAAGGTATGGCGTATTTCTCCCCGACGTACCGGCCAAAAACGGCGCGCTTCTGCCGGAAAAGATTAACGGCCGGTTTGCCGTTTACTATCGGGAAAGAGACGTGCTCAACCTATCTTTTTCTTCGGACTTACACCGCTGGCAAGACACAAAAACTGTTTCCCGGCCCCCGGCTAAATTGTGGCAGGCCAATAAGTTCGGCACCGGATCGCCGCCTATTTTAACCGACATCGGCTACCTTATGGTATATCACGCTGTAGATAACAATGGAGTTTATCGCTTGGGACTCATGATGTTTGACCGCCGCGACCCATCCCGCATTCTTTGGTACTCCAGCCCTATTTTGGAGCCGGAAGAAGTTTACGAAAAAGAAGGTTTTATTCCCAACGTTGTCTATTCCTGCGGCGCCATTATCCGCGGCAATGAACTTTGGATTTATTACGGCGCAGCCGACCGCGTTATCGGGCGAGCGGTTTTCCCCCTTGATAGTCTGCGTTCTTAAAATTAACTTCGTACTTGTAACCCATGTCTAATTCCCCTTCACCCTTGCGCATCGCCATGCTCTCACCCATTGCCTGGCGTACCCCGCCCCGCAACTATGGGCCGTGGGAACAAGTTGTCTCCGTATTAACCGAAGAATTGGTGCGCCAAGGCGCCGATGTCACCCTTTTTGCTACCGGTGACTCGCTCACCTCCGCCCGCTTGCAGGCGGTAGCGCCGCACGGCTATGGCGAAGACGCCAAAATGAACGCCAAGGTATGGGAATGCCTGCACATCTCGGAAGCCTTTGAACACGCGGCTGAATTTGACGTGATTCACAATAACTTTGATTTCCTGCCGCTAACCTATTCCCGATTAATTAACACGCCGGTATTAACCACCATTCACGGCATATCTTCACCCGACATTCTCCCGGTGTATAGGAAATACAACCAACGGGTGTACTACGCGGCTATCAGCCAAGCCGACCGCCGTCCCGACCTTGATTACATTGCCACCGTCCATCACGGCATTGACCTCGCGCAGTTTACCTTTCAGGACCAGCCGGATGATTATCTTCTTTTCTTTGCCAGAATTGATAACGACAAAGGTGCGGCGGAAGCTATTAATATCGCCCGATCGGCCAAACGCCGGCTTATTATGGCCGGACGCGTTTATGATGATAAATACTTCGATTCAAAAATAGCCCCGCACGTTGATAATAATCAGGTGAAATATGTGGGCAACGTCGGTCCGACCGAACGTAACCGCTTACTCGGCGGTGCCGCTGCTTTATTGCACCCCATCAACTTTAACGAACCGTTTGGATTATCGGTAGTGGAAGCCATGGCTTGCGGCACACCCGTTATCGCAATGAACCACGGCAGTATGCCGGAAATTATTATCTCCGGCCAAACCGGTTTTCTCGTAACCAATGTTGCCGAGGCGATTGAAGCCGTATCTCATTTACCGTCCATTGACCGCGCCCGCTGCCGCCAGCATGTGGAAGAAAAATTTACGGCTGCACGGATGGCACAAAATTATCTTCGTGTATATCAGCAGGTTGTTGACAAGCATGCCGGTGCAAAACACTCCTGAATAACTGCAAATGGCTCTGGGCCACGTTTGGCCATGTCATTAATCGACCGTACTCATAAGCCTTCTTTTGCATATCTTTGCGGCGCGTATTATTTTTCTGTAACCCAATCACTGCTTTGGCAATCGTGCCCGGATCACGAAATGGCACTAACACACCGCGGCCGTCGGCTAAAACTTCAGTGGCATATATATATGATGTGGACACGCATGCTTTACCGGCGCCAATGGCATATGCCAAAGCTCCGGAAGTAACCTGCTGCGGATCTAAATACGGTGTAACGTATATATCAATAGTCTTCAGCCAGTCTATGAGATCGTTAAGTGACAAATACTCATTAATAAACCGCACGTTATTACGAATATCCAATTCCCGTACTCGCCTTTTAAGATAATTTCGGTATTTTTCTCCCTCCGCTTTTAGCAGATCGGGGTGTGTCTGGCCGATAACCAAATAAAGCACTTCCGGATACTGTCGGGATATTTCCGCCACCGCTTCCAGCGCGTACTCAATCCCTTTTCCCGGCGACAAAAGATTAATATTACCCAACACCAACCGGTCGGTCAGCCGTCTCTTGCTCTTGCTGGCCCTTGAATTGTTAAAAGGCAGATCGGGTACTCCATGGGGGATAACTACTATTTTTTTCCGCGGCACGCCGTAGTATTTAACCAGACGGTCAGCCGGTTGATTCATCATTACGACAATAGCCTCCGACCTTGCGGCAATCCGGCGCAGCACCATGCCGTAGTTACTGTCCGGATCAGCCACAACCGTGTGAAAAGTCGTCACCAGCGGTACTTTTAGAGACTCAACCAAAGGTACAATATATTCGCCGCCATTGCCGCCATACAGGCCAAATTCATGCTGCAACGAAACCAGGTTGGCGTGCGATTTGTTGATATAGTCTGCCGCTCCTAAAAAAGAAGCCAAGTTAGTATCATCAACCTTATATTTGGCCTCCCAGGGATAATCGGTCTTACTATCGGCGCGATGCATCACCAGAATTTCCGCCATTGACCTCGAATTCAGCAAATTAATGGCGTTCGTTAAGTCTTTGGTATAAGTAGCAATACCGCACTTGCGCGGTATATAAGAAGCAATATAAATAACATTTAATGGTTCCTGCTGGTACTCCAGTATTTCAGCGTATGAATTTTTCATGGCAGTTTGTGCTTAGCCAGCGTATTCAAAAGACGTCGCGTAATGGCCGCCGGCCGATAGGTAGCGCGCGCCAGTTTCAATGCCTGGCGCCCCAGTTCCGCGCGTCGGTCGGTATTAGTCAAAAGTTCTCGCAGGTGGCCCGCCAAACTGGACACATCGGCGCGCATATCTTTTGCACTGGTATCTCTCGTCGCCAGGAATCCGGTCACTCCGTCGCGCACCGTCTCTTGAGTAGCCGTACCGGCTACCGTTACTACCGGCTTGCCGCACATTTGAGCCTCCACTAAGGGCAAGCCAAATCCTTCGTGCCGCGATGGCGAAGCGTACATATCACATGCGTTCATCAATCCCACCATGAAATCCCGGGAAAATTCTCCGATAATATATCGCATCCGGTCAGCCAGACCAAGCTCTTCCGCCAGAGTTAACTCCTCTTGGGTATACTTCAAACTTTCTATTGCCGGCCACGTCTTAATAACATAAATCCACGGCAAATCTTCTTCCAATGTAGCCAGCGCGCGCATAACCTCTTGTGCGCCTTTAGCCGTAGCGTAACCGCCGGTCGTAAAAATAATCGGCACGCCTTCTTGCCGTGCCTGCATTAAATCAAACCGCTTGGGCAAATCAGCCCTTATCATCTCATTTTGCACGGAAAGCAATTCCAAAAAAGATACCAGGCGCTTTTCCTCCCATGGCTTCCATAAATCATCGTCCACCGCCTCGGGCAAAACCTCGATAAGTTTATCCGTAACTTTATTGCTGGTTAATTGTTCTTTAACGTGCTGGCTGGGTACTAAAATAAGAGGCAATTTATTGTACTGTTCGATCCATAAATCACTTGCTTCATCGGCAACTACCCAAGGCACTACCACAAATCCTGCTACCATTGGTGCTTCTACTAAAGGAGCATAATCATGCCAATCGCCGACGCTTATTACAATATCAGGCCGGGCTTCCTGAAGCTGACTGGCATCAACATGGCCGCCGCTGACTTTTACCAGGCTAGAATTAACGCCAATCTGCTTTAAACCCTTCATTAAGGCTTCAGCCTGATTAACGAAACTATATCCGTGCTCTGCTACAATAAGAACAATGTTCATATAGACTATTCTCCAAGAACTTGTATCCTACCCCCAATCGGAACCGTGAGTTAATTTAATCCCAAGAAAAAAACTTTCTTGACAGATATCCGAAATAATACTACAACAATACACATTCATGCAAGCCACAATCTCATTGCGACATTTTAGCACCATGATGGGTCCCTACGGACTGTATCAACACGCCCAAGGCATAAAACCGCTTCTAGCGGAAGGCTACTGCACCGACGACAATAGCCGGGCGATACGGTTTTTAGTATCACTGGAACAGTACCAGCCTTCAGCTGAAGCTAACACCCTCCTAAACTCCTGCTGGCAATTTTTGACGCAAGCGCGCCGGCCAAACGGCGTTTTCCGTAATTTTCGTCAGGCGGATGGTAAGTGGCTCGACCAAATCGGCACTGAAGATACCCTGGCTCATACGGCGCGCAGTCTGGCCACCGTACTACTTAAAACCAAAACATCCGTCCGCCGCCGGCAAGCCCGCGACTGGTTGATAGCGCTGACGCCGCATTTACAACAGCTTCACCATCAACGCGCTATAGCGGAAAGCATTATCGCCCTGTCTTTGCCGCCGGTGAAAAAAATACCCGCGTCTCTAACGTCTGCGCAAAACGAACTGGCCGGCCGGCTTCTTAAGTTGTTTGCATCTAATCGCCGCACCGACTGGCCCTGGTTTGAAAACCGCCTGACTTACGCCAACGCCCTCCTGCCCCACGCTTTGTTGAGTTATGTGCGATCGTCTAACCGTAGCTCGCACTACCTTGTCGCTCTCCACGCCAGCGCGTCTTTCTTGTGTGAAGCAACTATTACCGGCGACATGTTTCATCCCATCGGTAATAAAGGCTGGTATCAGTCCGGCCGGCCGGCGGCGCGGTATGACCAACAACCCATCGAAGCCGGAACCATGTTTGAATTCTTACTGGAATATCACGCTGAATTTCCGGATCGCGTCTCACCAGCCACGGTTGCCGCGCCATATTTATGGTTTTTTGGTCACAATTCTCTTAAACAACCTCTGGTTAATCCCGAGAAAGGCTGGTGCCGGGACGGTTTAAATCATACTCAAATCAACCCAAATTGCGGGGCGGAGTCAATGCTGGCTTATTTGCACGCTGACCTGCTTATGCGCACCGCACCTGCCGCTATCAAGCAGGCAGCCGCAAAGATGCAGACGGTCCTGCCTGTGCCGATCGCAGATTCAACCAGCCCCACATAATACTGCTATCTTCGCAGCCCCATATAATCACCGGTCTCTCTCCCGCGCCGGACCAAACAGCTGTAGGAAACACAATGTGTTTGCTTCTGTGCTTCTTCTCGTCATACACAATTGGTTCAAGAACTGGCTCTGCCTGCCTCCAGGTGATCTGGTATGGTTTATCAGCTGAAGTAACAAAGGCGCCGGCACAGTAGTGCTTATGTTTTCTTTGATAGATGAACCCGTGATAAATATTCAGCCAAGTGTTACCCATGCGAATCGGCGGAACACCGCTGCCAATGCCGCTAATCTCCCAGTCATACTTCGGTATGGCCACCATCCTATGGTTACTCCAGGGTCCGGTTAATTGCTCTGCCTCTGCATACCAGATGGCGCGTCTTGGCACACCGGTTACTTTCGCCTTCTCCGCGGAAAACATCGGGCGGTGGTAAAGAGCATAACGGCCGCCAATTTTTTCACTGAATAGCACCGCGTCTTTGTTGGGTACTCTATTCAAATCAATCATGTGTCCCTGCCAGTGCAGCGGCTCAAACATAATCCGCCCCAAGCGTTCCCATATTAATCCATTTTCTGAAATTGCTGCCGCTATCATTGATTCTTGAGCATCGGTTTCTTTTTGATACCCATAGCCAACATACAGCATTACGTATTTTCCGTCAGCCAATCGGGTCACTCGCGGATCCTCCACACCTCCGTTCTCCTCACTCATTTTTTCATATGCCGTCATGGGTTCCAATATTATCCGCTGCAAACGGTCGGCGTTCACGTCTCCCCGCCGCTTATCATAAGACAAACGCGCCGCCATTATCCGAGAATAATTACCAGATCCGGCGGCACGATACAGTAAATAATCACCCGCCACGGCCGGATTAAAAATACCGTCAGCTTCATATCGGTCGTCTTGATTAACCCACAAAAGCACGCCGCCCCGTTCAATCTCAACCCTAAAATTATTACCGGACATAATCCCAGTTTAGCTTGTATCAACCGTAAAGCCAAAAGAGCTAGGAATACATAATTTAATTAACCAGCTTTACAATTTACCTACATATTTTGTAAACTATACATATCAATATGTATATTAATCGCATCATCCAGTCGCAAGTCGAACTTGCCCTCAAGAACAAGAAAGTCCTCTTTTTACTCGGCGCCCGCCAGGTCGGCAAAACCACTCTTATTGAGCACATTATCTCTGATAGCCAAGGGATCCTGCTCAATATGGACATTGATATTGACCGCGCCCGCGTCAAAGCCGCCGCCAAACTTTCTCCGCCCGACGCCATGCGCAGCCTGGGCGCTGCTCATCTCCTCATAATAGACGAAGCCCAGCGCGAATCAGACATCGGCCGCATTTGCAAAGGCTGGTACGATGCTAAAGTCGAGCCCAAAATAATTCTCCTGGGGTCATCCAGTCATACCTTGCTGGAAACTGCCGCCGCCGACCTTACCGGCCGCAACGAAAAGCTATGGCTGACGCCGCTCTTATTCTCTGAAATTCTGGCCGACCAAAAATGGTACAGCGACTCCCTCGAACCCGCCAGTATGCACCAAGATTTCGGCGACCAAATTAACGCGCTTCTGCTCAACCGCCTTATCTTCGGCAGCTATCCGGAAAGCTACTTGGCCGAAGATCCCCGGCAATACTTAACCAACCTAATCAGCGACTATCTGCTCAAAGACATCTTTACTGCTTCGCTGGTACGTTCACCTGAAGATGTCCGCCGCCTCTTGGTGGAATTAGCCCAAGCCATCGGCCAAACGATATCAATCAATCAACTGGCCGCGCGGCTTAAACTAAGCCGCCAGACCGTTAATCGCTACCTGGATTTATTGGCAGGCATTTATGTCATCTTTAGCGTGCCAGCCTATTCCACCAATGGCGACAAAGAAATAAACAAAGGCCGCAAATATTACTTCTGGGATAACGGTGTTAAAAACGCCCTCCAGCGCGAATGGGTTGTCTCGACCAATCGCAGTGACATTAAGGCGTTGTGGCAAAATTGGGTTATGGCGGAAATTTTTAAACAAAGCCGCACCTACAATCGCCAGGAAGACTTATACTTCTGGCAATCGCGCGCCGGCAGTACCGTAGATCTAGTCGTCAAGCAGGGGAATACGCTTCATGCCTTCGATACGCATTTCGAGGAACTCGATGCCAAACCCTCCCGCGCCTTTTATAATCTCTACCGCACCGCCCCCCAAACCATCCACCAAAACAATTTTCTGGAATTTTTGACATAACGATACTTGCTATTATCCCGCTGGCAATGTAGGGTATCCAGTTACCTAAAATCATGTTATTACGAAAGCTCACAATTTTTTTGTGTTTATTGGCGCTCATTGTGCCCCCAGTATTTGTTCGTGCTCAAGCCAACCCTGTTCTACAAACAGTATCTCCCCCTATAGCTATCGTTGGACAAGAAATCAATATCACCGGTTCTAACCTACCCTACTATGGCTCCTTACAGTTCCAATCAAATACTACCGCCGCCAACAAATATTTTACTTCCCCTGACGGTCGCAATTCTGCTGTCCCCGTACCCAATTTCATAGCGCCGGGAAATTACCAAATTTCCGTTGTCGAAGGGAGCGACAATATCAGTAACAGCCTGTCTTTGCGCATCGAACCATTACAATCACAATCTTTACCTCCTGCCACACCTTTGCCTCCCGCTAATCCTTCTTCCCCTCCCGCTCCCACCCTCACCCCTACACCTTCTCCAACTGCACCATCAGTTATTTCGAATGTCTCGCCCCCTGAAGTTGATATAAACGACACCTTAACCATTACCGGTTCCGGCTTTACCGGTTATGGCCGCGTTATTTTTTCCAATAACCAACAGGAAGCTTATAAACAATATTACACTGCCTCCGATAATGAAATTAAAACGCCGGTACCCGGTATTTTACCGCCGGGAAACTATTCTCTCCACATTATCAATATCTCCGGTCAACCAAGTAACTCCGTAACTGTAATCGTCAAAAAACAGCCCGCGCCGTCCCCGACATTACCGCCCTATCTCCCGCCCGACTGTTTCTTGGGATTTTGGTGTCCAGCGCCTGATAAAACCTATCTCGCCTTGGGTGATTCCGTTGCCGCCGGATACATAGCCCTGCGTGGTTATCCGATTCGCTACCGCAGCCACCTGGCTACCTTCTTTGATACAAATATTAGATTAGACAACCAAAGTAGAAGTGGATCAGATAGCGCCGACCTACTCCATACCCTGCAAAACAACACTTCCTTAAGGGATAAAGTAGCATCTGCTTATGTCATCACCTGGAACATTGGGGGTAACGATTTAAGAAAAGCCCGCGAACTCTATAAAAATAAAAAATGCGGAGGAGAAGACAACCAGCAATGCTTGCGCGAAACGGTCACCACTTTTAATAATAACTGGGACAAAATTGTCGCCACCATATCACAACTAAGGGGCTTAGACGCCATCTCATTTACTATGGATATCTACAATCCTTTTGTCGCCGCAGATAGCCGCATCGATACCTGGCCCAATGACGCTGGTAATGATTTTATTATTCTTAATCAATATTTAAACTTTGTGAACCACCATATAAACACTAGCAATCCCGGAAGAATCCTCGTTGCTCAAGTTCACCGGGCGTTTAACGGCTCAAGCGGCGCTATCGACCCCGACCAACAAAACCTAATAAGCTTTGATGGTTATCATCCCAACAACAATGGTCACGAAGTAATCAAAGAAGAATTAGCCCAACTGGGACCGCACTACGCGCTTGACGCTAAAAACAACTAGAAAACATCTTGCCTTGATATTTTTTAAAAAATACCCTATTGTATATAGCTGCCATTAGCGTAGCTATGTACCCTTCTGTCCTAAAGCTAGAAGGAGATGTCCTTTGAAAACAATTATTGCCGCCAATATTAAGCCCTGGAGTAAGGTAGGTGTTCCTGAACAACTCGCGAAACTCTTTGGTGCCTATCTTCAGAAACAAGTCTTTCGAGACCCGGACGGCCAAGAACATGATTTTTCGCTCTTCGGCGGGAGAAATTTCGCTATCGTGTGTGCTATCACCACCGAAGGGAAACTCATACTTGTGCGTCAGTACAAACAAGGTGTCCATGACATAGTGATCGAGTTTTCGGCTGGCACGGCGGAAGAGGGAGAAAACCTTGAGTTAACAGCTACTCGAGAGCTTGAGGAAGAAACCGGTTTCCGTGCCGGTCGTATGTTAAAACTTCACCGGCACCATATCAGCACGAGAAAGTCGCCAAGCTTCTTCCGGGTATTTCTGGCGCTAGACTGTTCCTTCACCGGCAAACGCCGCCTGGATGCCGATGAAACCATCGAGGTGCTGGAAGCCGAACCTCAAGAGTTCTGGGATCTTGTACGCACTGGCCAAATCACCGAACCGTCCACCCTTACCGCGGCACTGCATGCCACGCTGGCAGGATATCTGCCGATAAGCCGGTCTAGGTAAAACTAGCCGGCTTTGTTTTTTTATGCCGATTCACGCCTTGACACAAGTGATACACGTATAACATACCTACATCCAAAAAACGTTTGAACATAAGTTTGCCCCCCCCGACGTCAGCATCGCCTTAGATAAGCTGGCCCGTCGCGATAGGGTACCCCAAGCCACGCAAGCAACTCGTCTGCTTGAAATTGCCCTTGAGCTGGAAGAGGACCAGGCGTGGAATGCCATTGCCCGCAAGCGGGATACTAATAACGCCCGCTATCTTTCCCACGATAAAGCCTGGTAGTGATGTTTCGTGTCGTTTATCTATATGGCAAACCGCTCCGGCGGTCTTTAAAAGGATACCGGAAACTACACGTAGGAGATTATCGCGTTATCTTTCGGATTGCCGGTCATGCTGTAAAAATTCTCATAATCCAACACTGCTCTCGTGTTTACGACGTGGCCCCGAAACGCCTGTAGCTACAATAATTATATTTTCCTCTCGCCGTTATGATCGGCGGGGATTTTTTATGAATCAAATATATCCGTTGACGAAGCGGCTAATAGTCGCTTACACGGCCTATATTAAGGTAGCTCCTCGAACCAGCGCCTGGTTGGCGCTTCTCTCGGAGTTCTCGAATTCAAGGAAGATATTATTATATAAGGTTACCTTCGGTAACCGATTCTCGAGTAGCCCAGCTGTTAAACCAGTGGAACCCTATAACAGCCGCAATACGCCGAATGGCGCAGCTAGAGACACGTGCGGCAGCAGTTGCTATATAGCCCAAAAGCCCAATATGGCTATTGCTGCGACCAGTGTCGAACCCCTCGAATCGCTAACCATTGACATATTGATGTTTACATGCTAGATATAAGCCGTGAGCAATTCCGCTCACAAAACTAGCGGAACGCTAGTTCTTTGCCAATCTACAGAACGTAGGGAGCCCTAGAATGAGACCTAACGCCAGAAAGAATCAGAAGCTACTAAAGCAGTTTCCTTGCCTAGGAAAGCTTCTCGCACTGAAACTAGAACCTTTGGACGGCAAGGGTGGTGCCACCATCAACGACCTCACGATCAAAGTGCAAAAGGCAGACGGAGACCTGATGTACCGCCTCGCCGATAACGTCGGTCTTGCCAACGATTCCTCTTGGGTCGGCTTTACCAAAGGCCCGCGCAAGGACCAAGTAATGCGCCAAGGCGAGTACCTCTTCGCAATCAACGAAGATGATACTATTGCCAAGTCGGTCGAGTGGCCGACCAAGCAACAACGTGGATATAAGCCACGTTACGCTCACTGTGCTCTTTGGGCACAAGAAGATGGCGATTCTCTCTCGGGCGCCATGCACGATCAGGTCAAGTGTCTAGTTTGGGTTACGGTCGAGGCTTATCACAAGAGCTCAGGGGACAGTCACAACGTTTTCGGTGAGTTCTGTGACCGCTCTGTCTGCGTGACGGTTTACGGGAAGCCTGATGTCGGTTTTTACAAGTTAGAGGAGGAGTCCAGTGTTTACGACAACCTCTTTCTCAGCAGCGACATCCTGATGCATGGTGCGCTCGACGGGAATACTGACCTGCTCTCTATCGACGGTCGTCTCGCCGAGCTATGCCAACGTTTTCAGGAGCAGGTCTACTTCAACGGCATGATGGACATCCGAGTTAAGGGTGAATATCGTGGCGCGTCTGGACAGTTCGGTCCAGTCAAAGTCCTGTGCGTCGAAATGTGCGGATATGAGCGCGTGATGCTCCAAGACGCTAGTAGCTGGATCTCTTTCCAGTTGCGTCCTGACTCAAAGAGTATGTATGTGCTCGGAATGGGAGGCACACTGCCTCAGCTTCGCAATCTCACCAACACGGTCGTGAAGCTGTGGAATGAACAGCCGGAATTGCGCGACGCATTCAAGTCAGACGAAAAAGTCTCGGTCATGTAGCTCGAGTAAACTCGTGCTCCATCGATCACAAACCCCGTAGAAATTCACAACTTGTGAGTCTCTGCGGGGATTTTTTATTTAAGACAGTTATTTCTGCGGACCGCGTAAGATTTCAGCGCTTCTAGTCATAAGCGAACAACTATCCTAACATAAGCATTGCGGCTTAAACGATTGTTACTTCCCAATTCAAAGGGTAATCACATGTTCCAACATATCCGGATGTGCTGCTTTTGTCTGTCCGTCTTGTGGTCTCTCAAAACCATAAAGGCGCTAGATCGTCTGCGTTTGTGGGTTAAGTCTGTGAACCTCTACAGTTGTCTGTTGGGGTTTGCGGACGTTGGCAAGCCTGCAAGTCAGTTGCGTTTGGCTATGGTCGCCGCCTTTCTCTCGGCAATTTATGATTACGAAACAGACTGGTGTCACGCTAAAGACGCGAAACAGTCGCTCTTTGCTACTCTCCTTAATCGCTATGTAGAAAGTGCGGAAGCACGTGAACAGGCGTATAGCCTCTTCGCGACCGATCTGAGTGGCAACCTGTCAAAAGATGGACTTGAGCGAGGCGTTATTGCCTTTAAGTTCTACCGCATCGTCATAGGCAGCGTTTGGCTTGCCGAATATCCAGATGACCAACTCACCTTATTCGGTCGCAAACTGCAAATGGTGGACGACCTGCTTGATCTGTCTAGGGATCGGCAACGTGGTGAGAAAAACTGTTTTCTTACCGCCGACCATGAGCAATATGTAAAAGAAGTGCAGGAGTTCATAAACAGTAAGTTCTTCCGAGACCTTGTTGTTCGCGCGCCAATTTACAGTCTCATTGGTTGGTGGTGCCAACATACGTGTAACAAATTGCAGGGGACTGTACTTACCTTAGGTCAGTTTGTGAAAGCGCCTCGTTTGTTAACGGCGCTGTACGCTTTTGCGGTTGTGATTGCGGGTTTCAAGTTGTCCGGAAGCGTACCAGCTCTGGCTTTTGTGACTGCAAGCGCTTTTTCTTGTGTTGCAGCCTGCATAATGTTGTTCAACGACATTATGGATAGGCAGCACGACACGTGGAAACCGGGTGCTGTGGCCATTACCCACACATGGAGTGTGATGCAACTCTGCCTGGCCTTTGGTGTGTTCACGTTCATATTACTACTGGTTTCTCTCGCCCTCTCAAAAGTCTGGCTAGCGTTGTTCGTTGTATTGGTGTGGGTCACAGGTATCTGTTACTCATTACCCCCAGTTCGGCGTTGGTACATTGGACAGGCTGTTATCGTTGCTCTTTGCTCTGCTGCTCCCGTACTGTGTGGGGCGGTGTATCAAATGAAATTGTCGATGGCACCGTTGCTACTTTTTGTAGCGCTAACACTGATTGTATTCATGCGAGAAATCGTTAAGGACATGGCAGACGTTGAACATGATCGTGGTTACAAGGAAACAATTGTTGTGAGATATGGACACGCGATGAGCGTATTTGTGCTGATCGGGCTGTGCCCCTTGGTAGTTGTTCCTCTGGCCATGATCCCGGTGCAAGCACTTCAATCAGCCGGGTACAGTTTAGGCGTTACGCAAGCCACGTTTGCGTTGCTTCTAATGCACCCAGAACGACACTGGCTGGCCAAGTGGGGCATTGATGTCTCTCTTGTATCCTTGTTGCTGGCAGCGCTTACAGCTGCTTAGCGCCAGTTCTCCCCGCAAGATTCACACTAAGTGAGTCTATGGCGGGGATTTTTTTATCGCAAATCAACCAATCCTGAAACCGTCGTTGTATCAAGAATCGAGATGAAATGTTGTCGTGTGTTTATCGCCTACGTAGTCTTCATAATCCACCACTACCAAAAAGTGGCTACTGTAGTTTTCCTTCATACAACAGTCGCTTCATCTTTGTGTGGCCACCTTTTGGGGGACACTTCATGGCAGACCCGTAGTACAGGAGATTAGAACTATCTTTGAGAAGCTAAATCAAAAACTCCTCTTTTTATTGCCTTTAATTTACTTCAGCAGTTTGTACGCCTCAAGAATTGCGTCGCAGATGAATGATTCTAGAAACATATACTCATCTTTAATCTGAGCCCGTTCAAGATAAGTATAGTATGCCTGTTTCTTCTCGCGTTTAATTAAGACGGGAGGCAGGCTGTAGCGCGCAGCAAGAGCATGCAGGAGCAAGCGGCCGACGCGGCCATTGCCGTCGGAAAACGGATGGATTTGTTCAAAGTGCGCGTGAGTTTGGACCAGGTGAGTAAAAACATCGGCGGGTTTTTTCTTTAACTCTGTTACGTGCTTTCTCATCAGCTCCTCAATTTTTATATAATTAGCCGTGACGACTCGGGAACTGACTATTCTGACAGGATGCGTGCGGTATTGTCCGGCATTGGGGTAAATACCGTTCATCAAGATGGCGTGCATTTTTTTGATTTCATCTTCAGAAATCCTGGTTTCGCGATTGTCATTTAACTGTTTGAACAGGCTAGCTAAGGCAGCCTGATGATTTTTTGCTTCCTGATGTTCTATTACGGTTTTATCGGGAATAACGGCATTATCGAAAATGACTGCTTTTACTTCCGGCTCGTTAAGAGTACTGCCTTCAATGCTGTTGGTGTGATAGGTAAGTTCCAGGACGAAAGTGTCGTATAGGTCTTTGCGTCTGATTATTGTGTTAAGCGGATCCGGATACTTTTTTTGTAAAGCTGCAATTTTTTGCTTTTTTGCTGATAGCGACGATTCATCAACACGATCTACGCCGGTATATTCCTGATATAGCAAGTCAATTCTTTCCTGCGCTTTATTGCGCGGTATGCTTTTCCCGTTCAACCAGCTGTTAAGCGTGGGAAATGATACACCTAAAAAATCCGCCAGTTCGGTCTGGGTCTTCTCTGTTACTTTCTGCAATATTACCAACTTATCTACGTAGTTCATAGATAAGCTTATTTTACCAAACTTTATAAAGTTATGCAAGTATTATAAAGTTTTGATTAGTAGCTCCAAGGGGAATCGAACCCCTATTTGCGCCTTGAAAGGGCACCGTCCTAGCCGTTAGACGATGGAGCCATAAATTAAATGTAAAATGCAAAACGCAAAACTCAAAATAATGGTATGCGCTGCTGCGCATCATTTATACATAAAATTCCAACCTAAAGCAACATAATGAAAACAAATCATGACAAAACCGTTGCAATATGACAAGCTCTTGGTATGCCAAAAGAACCAATCACTATTTTAGCCATCGAAACATCCTGCGACGAAACGGGCGTTGCCGTCGTGCAACAACAGGCCGGTAAACCCCCGGAAGTGCTGGCCTCCGCCGTGTCCTCGCAAGTTGATATTCATACCCTTACCGGCGGTGTAGTGCCCGAAGTAGCCGCCAGAGAACATGCTTCTATTATCTCCCCGATGATTTTTGATGTTATTCGTAAGTCAAAGGTCAAATGTCCCCACTTCGCCACCCTGAACTTGCGAGCCCAGGGTCCGAGGAAGGCTACCAGCCGTCGCTCCCTCCGAGCTATGGCCGGCACGGCGCGGGGCAGGCAAAGGTCAAAAATTGGCATAGACGCCATCGCCGTCACCGTCGGCCCCGGGCTCATGCCCGCCCTCGTTATTGGTGTTAACGCCGCCCGTACACTAGCCTACGCGTGGGGCAAGCTGCTTGTTCCCGTTCATCATATTGAAGGACACATCTACTCGGCATTGCTCTCGCATGCCTCGAAAATCCCAAATCCCAAATCCCAAATCCCAAACAAAACCCAAAACCCAAATTTCAAACCCTTTCCCGCTCTTGCGCTCATCGTTTCCGGGGGGCACACCTTATTGGTTTTAGTTAAAGACCACCTGCAATACCAAGTTTTGGGTTCAACGAGAGACGACGCTGCGGGAGAAGCTTTTGACAAGGTAGCGCGTTTGCTCGGGCTGCCTTATCCGGGCGGTCCGGCTATAAGCGAACTGGCCAAAACAGGCGATCCGAACATCTTTAAATTCACCCGCCCCATGCTCAACTCTGGTGATCTGGATTTCAGTTTTTCCGGGCTTAAAACCGAAGTGCTCTACAAAGTTCGCGATCTGGAGAAAAAAGAGTCCTTATCCCAAGCGGTAAAAACTGACATCGCCGCCGGTTTTCAGCAAACAGTTATTGATGTACTCATTGGTAAAACAAAACAGGCTATTGACCAATTCCAACCCCGCACGCTTCTTTTAGCCGGCGGAGTGGCTGCCAATAAAATCTTGCGTTGTCAGATGCAAAGTATGGCGGATGAACACCAAACACCCCTCCATATTGCCCCGACAGAACTATGCGGCGACAATGCCATTATGATCGGCCAAGTTGCTTGTTATGCCTATACCAAAAAACGCACCGCCACTTGGCGTGCAATAGACGCAACCGCTCGTATAAGCATTGAAGATTTTACTCTATCGTCGTCACCCGCACTTCGTCTCTGACTGTCAAAAGCAGTGCCCGGCGCAGCTGCGCGCAGCTTTCCTTGGGACACTTGGCTAAATGATGAGCGACGGAAACAAAATCCTTATTTTGCAGAATAACCCGCTTGGCGCCGTACAAAGACGGCTGAACTAACACACACCCCAATAAACACTCCTCGTCCATTAACCAACTCAACTTGTCCCGCATACCGCCCAATACATAACGCCGCAGCTTCCGGCACTGGCTTTTCTCACAAACAGCCAAGTGCCGCAGAGCTGTCCGAAACCTTATTTGTCCTTCCAGGCTAAAAACAAAACTAGGCAAACACCCTTGTCGTGCCTCCTCACAGGAGCATTCTTCTTGTACGCGCAAAGCCTCACCGGGCAAAAAGTGAAGCGAGCCGACAGTAAGCACGTAAGACATAACTTTTATCACTCTACCGCATCCTACCCCCTAGCGCCATATTGATTTTCTCGAGAAACGTTGTCGGATATGCATTGTTAGCCAGATATTATGTTAGTAGGCACGAATATCCGCAGGGAATCATAGTAACTATTTAGTTAAATTATAATTTCCAATTACCAATTTCCATTCAATTTTCAATAAACAATATTAAAAAGCACCAAACACACATTATTTCGTGCATTTGATCATTGAATAATTGAGTATTCTATGGAAATTGAAAATTGAGAATTGAAAATTGCTTACAGCCCTTTATATCCCCGCAAATTTATGCCAATATAAACAAAGTTATTATATATGCTATCTCTACCCAAACAATACAATCCCGCCGAGTATGAAGCAGAAGTATACCGGAAATGGGAGGAATCCGGCGCCTTCACGCCGCCAAAAAACGGGAATAATCCCTATGTAATCATGCTTCCGCCGCCCAACATCACCGGCACGCTCCATATGGGGCACGCCCTGCAGGACACCATTATGGACATTCTTATGCGCTATAACCGCATGCTGGGCCGCCCCGCGCTTTGGTTACCCGGTACGGACCATGCCGCTATTGCCACCAACAAAGTGCTGGAAGAGCAACTGCACCAAGAAGGCAAAACCCGCTACGACATTGGCCGGGAAGAATTTATGAAACGCGCCGATGAGTGGTATGACAAAACCGGCAAAGCCATTATTAATCAAATGAAACGTCTCGGTGCCTCCTGCGATTGGAGCCGCGAGCGCTTCACTATGGACACAAAATATGTTCAAGCCGTTAATAAAGCTTTCATCCATTATTACGCCAAAGGATTAATTTATCGCGGCCGGCGCCTGGTTAATTGGGATCCCAAATCCCAAACCACCGTTTCTGACATAGAAATAGATTGGCACGAAGAAACCGCTCCTTATTACACCTTTCAATATGGTCATTTCCAAATAAGCACTGCTCGTCCGGAAACAAAATTCGGCGACAAATACGTCGTCATGCACCCGGACGATAAACGCTATGCTCAATACAAACACGGCGATACATTCACTTGCGAATGGATAAACGGACCCGTCAACGCCACCGTTATAAAAGATGAATCAATCGACCCCTCCTTCGGTACCGGCGTTATGACTATCACGCCCTGGCACGATGCGACTGATTTTGATATTGCCGAACGGCATAACCTGGACCGGGAACAAATTATCGACTTCAACGGCAAACTAATGCCTATTGCCGCTGAATTTGCCGGCATGGACATCGAAGAAGCTCGGCCTAAAATTGTCGCCAAACTGGCGAAAAAAGGTCTTTTGGTGCATGTAAACGCCAATTACGTCCACAATGTCGCTCGCAACGACCGCGGTAAAGGCTTAATCGAACCGCAAATATCCCGTCAGTGGTTTCTGAATATGCAGAAACTAAAAGACGAAACGATCGCCGTCGTCGAAGACGACCTCATCCGCTTTTACGGACCGCGCTGGAAAAAACATTTTCTGGATTGGATGCATAATATCCGTGACTGGAATATTAATCGTCAAATCTGGCTGGGACATCGTTTGCCGGTTTGGTGGAAAAAAGACACCCACGGCACCGATCATGAAGAAGGTAACTTTATTGTGGCGGAAGATAAGCCGGCGGGGGACTATGAACAAGATCCTGATGTTCTTGATACCTGGTTTTCCGCCGCCCTGTGGCCATTTGCTACACTAGGTTGGCCGGACGCCGCTGACGATTTGCATCGATTCTACCCTACTTCTGTTTTGGTTACCGCCCGCGACATTTTATATCTGTGGGTGGCGCGCATGATTTTCTCCGGCCTGGAGCTGTTAAAAGGGGAGGAATATCAACGACCCCAAATCGAACAGCGTATTCCTTTTAAGGATGTATTCATCCACCCCACCGTTCTGGACAAAAACGGACGGCGCATGAGCAAGAGCTTAGGCACCGGCGTTGACCCTCTGAAATTAATTAACAAATACGGCTCTGATGCCACCCGTTTCGGTCTCATGTATCAGATGAGTTACGACAACCAGGCCATTAAGTTCGATGAGAACGCTATCGTCTCCGCGCGCAACTTTGCCAACAAAATCTGGAATCTGGCGCGTTTTTTACAAAACTTACCTTCTCGCGACGAAGCCACCATCTTTGACCAATGGATTAACCGTCGCTGTGACGCCGTTATCAAACAGACCGGAGAACTTATCGATCAGTATCGCTTCGGCGAAGCCGCCCGCCTGATTTACGACTTTATCTGGAAAGATTACGCCGACTGGTACGTGGAAGTTCTTAAAATAAAAGGATCAACGGCCAACGCCCGGTCTGTTTTCACCAAAATTCTTTCTCTGCTCCATCCCTTCGTGCCGCACATCACCGAAGTTCTCTGGCAGCAGTTTGGCAACAAAGACATGCTTATTACTTCTCCTTGGCCTGAAGCCAAAACCAAACCGGACCAAAAGGCGGACAAAAAAATAACCCGTTTTCAAAATATAGTCGCGGCCGTGCGCAGCGCCCGAGCGCTGTTTGGTATCTCACCCAGTGTTACCATTGATCTCTATGTTTCTGACGCCATCATGCCCGAGATTCTATCATCACTGGCAAAAGTGTCCCTGCTTAAAAAGGCGCGGGAAAACATGACCAAACTGCCTCTTGCCGGTGGAGAAACCATCGCCATCGCCTCTGACGAACTAACTGACGACGTTATCCGTCAAGCGCGCCAAAAACTGCTCCAAGAAACAACTAAACTGGAACAATTTGTAAAACGCCAGTCTGAATCCCTGACGCAAATGAAAGGCAAGGCGCCGAAGGAAATTGTTACTGCCAAAAAGCGCCTCATTGCGGACAGTCAAGCCAAGCTGAAAGAGATGATTGTCAGCAAAGCACTTCTGCAATAGCAAAAAAATACATTATCGGTCTGTAATGCGTCTCGTCCCTTGCTGCCTACTACCTACTACTAATTCGGTATGTGCACATGTAAAAAATATTGCTATACTATTTCCAGTAATATCTGCTACACTAATTCAAAGGAGGATAAAACATATGCCACAAGAACCACGCAGCTTTTTTGAACGCATTACCGGCGCCCGTTTATTAGGTAGCTCCGGTCAGGAAGAAGTGCAATATGAAGACAACGGCGACCAAACCGTTGCCGTTCAACCGGAACCTGATGAGGAGCTGGCGGAAACAATGGAAGAAACTGAAGCCGAGCCGGAAGAAACATACTCCGACGAAAACGCCGGTAATGAAGAAGAGCAGGAAGGCCAGTTGACTGTTGACGTGTTTCAAGACGACCAAAACATTGTCGTGCAAAGCACTATCGCCGGTGTTTCTCCCGACGACCTTGATGTTTCTATCACCAACGACATGGTCACTATTCGCGGTGAGCGTCGCCAGCAATATGACATTGATCCGGAAGATTACTTCTATCAGGAATGTTACTGGGGAACTTTCTCCCGCTCGATTATTTTACCGGTGGAAATAGACGCGGACCGCGCCGAAGCCAAAATTAAAAATGGCGTCTTAACTATTCGCATACCCAAGGCCAACGCCGCTGTCACGCGCAAACTAAAAGTTAAGGCGACGTAGTTAAACTATTAGTCTTAGTAAATAGTAGCTTTCGCCCGCAGGCGAAAGCTACATTGTACTAATGCCTAATAACTAATGCCCTAATGACTAAAACATGCCCTTGTTTCTTCTCCTTTTAATTCTCTTCGGCGTCGCCCTGCTTATTCCCACCGCTTATGCTGGTTTTATCGGCGCGCCCTACGCTCCCACGCGCCAGCCGGCCATTAATAAAGCATTCAAACTAATCGGCCTCGGACAAGACGACTTTGTAATTGACCTGGGCGCCGGCGACGGCAAAGTCTTATTATCAGCCAACTCTGTCGGCGCCAAAGCTGTCGGTTATGAACTTTCTCCTATTATGTGGTTTGTCTCTTGGCTGCGCGTAGTGAAAAACAATGAAACAATTAAAATCCGCCTCCGCAATTTCTACAAGCAAAAACTTCCCCCCGAAACCACAGTAGTCTTCGCTTTCCTCATGCCGGACAATATGCCGCGCTTAAAAACCTACCTGGCCAAACAAAACCTTCCCCGCGCCAAATACCTTCTCTCTTATGTTTTCCCCTTTAAAGATGTTGCCCCGGAACAAATCGTGCGTACTCCCAAATCCGGCGCCGTATACATCTACGATTTGAAAGATTTAGTAGCTAGCAGTAAGTAGCTAGCAGTAAGAACTGCTCGTCACCGTCCCCTTACTACTGACTACTTACTACTAAAGAAAATCCTGCTATAGTCTTAGTAACCTCCGAAACAGAAAAAATGTAGAGTAATTAATAATTGAGTCATTTATAAATTGATTAAAAATTAAAAATTATTAATTAAAAATTTGTGAAGTATTACGTCACCACCCCCATATACTACGTCAACGCCAAACCGCACATCGGCTCGGCCTATCCTACTATCGCCGCCGATGTTCTGGCGCGCTGGCATAAAATAAAAGGGGACGACACCTTCTTTCTTACCGGCGTTGCCGAACATGGCACCAAAATTGCCAACAGCGCTGAAGCCACCGGACAAGCTCCCCAATCTTTTGTCGATACCAACTCTGAATATTTCAAGACCGCCTGGGAGACCCTGGGCATTCAATACGATGACTTTATTCGCACCACCGAGTCGCGCCACGCCGCCGCTGTCACCAATTTTTTTAAAAAACTAAAAGAATCCGGCCAGCTATACGAAGCCGAATATGCCGGTCTTTACTGTGTTGGTCACGAAGCGTTTATTAAAGAATCGGAGCTGGACGAACATGGCAACTGCCCCGATCACGGCCAACCGCCGGAAAAAACAAAAGAGAAAAACTGGTTTTTTAAGCTTTCCGAATACGGTGATTTTCTCCAAGAAAAAATCACCAGCGGCCAACTACAAATAGAACCGGTTGAGCGCAAAAACGAAGTCCTGTCTTTTATAGAACAAGGTCTAGAAGACATCGCCATCTCCCGGCGCACCGCCAAATTCGCTCTGCCCTTGCCTTGGGATGCCAGCCAAACCATCTATGTCTGGCTGGATGAGCTTTTTAACTACTGCTCCGCCATTGGCTACGGTAAAGATGAAGCCAAATTTAACAAATGGTGGCCGGCCGACGTTCACATTGTCGGCAAAGACATTATTAAATTTCACTGCGTTATCTGGCCGGCGCTGCTGGAGGCTATCGGTGAAAAATTACCTAAAAAGGTTTTCGCCCATGGCTTTTTTACCATCGACGGCCAAAAAATCAGTAAATCCTTGGGCAACGCCATTGATCCGGTTGAGTTGTCCCAAGAATACGGCAGCGACGCCATTCGCTACTTTCTCTTGCGCGACATTCCCTTCGGCAAAGACGGTGATTTCTCCCCCGAACGCTTAAAGGAACGCTACAACGCCGATTTGGCTAACGGCCTCGGCAACCTTGTTTCCCGCACTCTTAATATGATTGAGAGGTTTACACCAGAGCTTGATCCGGATCTGCCAGTAGCATCTTCAACATTAGTTCAGAAATTACTCTACGAAGCCGGGATATTAACTGAAAATCTTGATTTTAGTTCTGCATTAGAAAACATATGGCAGGCACTTGGAGTTGCAGACAAATGGATTGAAGACAACAAGCCTTGGGAATTGGCAAAACAGAATAAAACAAAAGAAATAGAAGGAACGCTTGCAGGAATTTTCTCTATATTGGTTGCAGTTAATAATCAAATCGCCCCCTTTCTCCCTGAAACTCACGCCAAACTAACCAAGCTCCTGGAAGCCCGTCCTATCAAAAAACCCCAAGAGCCGCTATTCGCCCGCAAATCATGACAACAAAACAAAATAGCAAGCAATTTCATGTTGACGTAAAGGGCCTTGTTTTTAATAAAAAAGGCCAAGTAATGCTTCTTGAAGAACCGAACGGAAAATGGGACCTACCCGGAGGCAGGCTGGAGCACGGCGAAACATTTTCCGAAGCGCTAAAAAGGGAATGTCAGGAAGAAATGGGAGTCGATTGCAATGTTATCGACAAAAACCCGCGCTTCGCCTGGACCGCCTATTGGGAAAAAACCGATACACATTTAGTTTATGTCTGTTTTAAAATTGAACTACCAAGCTTCAACTTTATAGATTCCGATGAATGTGTTGGCTACGATTTTTTCTCCGCGCCGGATCTGGACAACATAAAATTTACCAAAGCCATAAAACCACTCAAAGATTTGCTCCTGACTTCATAGCTTACCTATCTATTTTTCTCCAAGATTCCTCTTCTCGCCAATATATTTCACAAAATACGCACAAAACTGCTCTAAGTCGCCCAAGTGCCGCTTAATAACATCATGCAATTCTTTATCGGATATTTCCCAATATAAATGCACCAAGCGGTTACGATAGCCGGCCAATTTGCGATTTTGTGCCGCGAATTCTTCCGGCACAACGCCGTGCTTCCCCAGCGACACAATCACCTCTTGATAGTCGTTTGTTTTAGCAGGCAAACGCGACAGTAAGTGTGTTCCTATGGTTAAAACTCCTTCCAAAGCCCGGCGGAAATGATGCTCGGTAATAGCGTAATTATTTCCTTCCTTTCGAAAATCTGCTTCCGTCATATCAGCAAACGGCCGCAAAGATTCCACATTCTCTCGTACTTCCGCCAGGAGATTCTTTAGTTTCTCTTCATCAAGAGGAGCGTTCACTACCATCATATAGTTGAAACATTGTTACCGATTATCAATTATCCGAATATTACTTGCTTAAATTCTTCCTCCACAGGCTTAAAATCAAAATACATTTTCATGGCGTATTCTTTAAAATCAGCCGCCAAAGTTGGCGACTCGGCGTATAAAAGCTCTCCTTCCATTGCTGCTCGAAACCGCAAGCTCAAAGGCGCCTCATGTAAATACACTATATCCAGTCGCTTACCCGGGAAAATCCGCGCCAAGACATCAGATAAAGTGCCGTAAACATCCACCGGATCCGCTTCTTTTTGCTTCAAATCCTTAAACAGCACGCCAATATCAATATCACTGCCTGGATGTCGGTTGCCCGTCACGTGGGAACCAAACATAACCATCAAACTTACTCCTGCCCCGCGCAAAGCGGTTTTGTCATCCGCATCCGCAGATAATTTTATCACTTTAGTCATAAATACACTGTACCCTTATACAATTGGAAATACCACCGCGCCATACTTGCCCCTAATAGATAAATACTAAATACTTACCTCATGAGCAAACTACTAGTCACCGGCGGGGCGGGATTCATCGGCAGTAACTTCATTCATTACTGGTTCAAAGAGCATCCCGACGATCAAATCACCAACTTGGATGCCCTAACCTATGCCGGTAATCTTGATAATTTAAAAGAAATAGCCGCCAACTCCAACTACACCTTCGTCAAAGGCGACATTTGTAATCCGGAAATAGTGGACGAACTGGTGGAGGCAGCCGACATAATCGTTCATTTTGCCGCCGAATCTCATGTTGACCGTTCAATTCTGGGTCCCGAAGCTTTTGTTGAGACTAATGTTAAAGGCACCTTTGTTTTGCTTGAAGCTGCCAGAAAACACAATAAGCGGTTTCACCACGTTTCTACGGATGAAGTATTTGGCGCCCTGCCACTTGATTCCGAAGAAAAATTTACCGAAAAAACTTTATATGAGCCCCACAGCCCCTATTCCGCTTCCAAAGCCGGATCAGACCATCTTGTCCGCGCTTATCACACAACTTTCGATCTGCCGATTACCATCACCAACTGTTCCAACAATTTCGGCCCATATCAACATCCGGAAAAGTTTATTCCCCGCATGATCACCAACCTTATCGACGGCGATAAGGTTAAAATCTACGGTGATGGCAAATACGTCCGCGACTGGCTTTATGTCACCGACCACTGTCGCGCCATTGATGCCGTACTGCAAAAAGGGAAAATAGGGGAGACATATCTAATCGGCGGCATGACCGATGATGTCAACAACCTTGCCGTGGCTCAAATACTGCTTGAATACATGAATCTCGGCGAAGATAAAATTGAATATGTTAAAGACCGTCCCGGTCACGACCGCCGCTACGCCGTTGATTGGCGTAAAATAAATAAAAACCTTGACTGGGAACCGCAACATACATTTGCCCAGTGGCTGCAAAAAACTGTAGATTGGTATCGAGCCAACGAATCCTGGTGGCGTCCTTTGAAGGCAGAAAGCGAAAAAATGTACAAACAAAGTGGCCAGTAACATACTAAATACAAGATACTAAATACTAAACACTTTTAAACTTATGGCTGAAGAAAAAAAGATTCTGCCTGCCGTCCACGCCCTCATTTTTGACGACGACAAATTTTTACTTATCAAGCAGATCATTAACATGGACGAAGGCGAGCTCATCTTCTGGGATGTTCCCGGCGGCAAGGTCCAGCACAGCGAATCGCCTTATGACGCTCTGCATCGGGAAGTAAAAGAAGAAACCAATCTTGATGTCGAAATTCAAGCGCCTTTAGGCATGTGGTATTTTTACCGGGTAAAAGACAGCAATCAAATAATCTCCACCCTTTTCCGTTGTCATCCTTTGCATATGAATATCGATCTTACGGCCAATCCTACCAACGAACGCATCGAAGAATATGTCTGGATTAACAAGCAGGAATACATGACCGGTCAGTATCAGCCTTCCCACCCCAGCCTATTTAACCTCATCGTCAACGCCTCGTAACGAAATACAAGATACTAAATACAAAAACATGACTAGCCATCAAATAATCGAACAAATTCTCCCGGCGGCAGTCTTGGCTCCCTCCGCGCACAACACCCAACCCTGGCTCTTTAATATCAGCGACAACACTATCGATATATACATTGATCACCGCCGGCATTTAATGGTATCAGACCCCACCCATCGCCAGCTTTACACCAGTCTTGGTTGTCTTATCGCCAACTGTCTAATTGCCGCCGCCCACCATAACCACCATACCGATATAGATTTTTTCCCTGATGGTGAAGGAGAAAATATGCTAATAGCCCGTCTGCGCCTCAACAATTCCGGCACCGATTCTCACCTTGCTTCACTCTTCCCGGTCATAAATCAACGACGAACCGATCGTTCCGAATACAATAAAGAACCGCTAACCGCTGACGAAAAAAATCATTTACCGTCCCTTCAGTCTCTCGCAGTCATTCCCGTAGAAACACACGAGCAAATTGATAAACTGGCTGCCATAACCGGAGCCGGTTCATACGCCACCCTGGCCCGCAAAGATTTTCGCCGTGAACTCTCTCATTGGGTGCGCAGCAACTGGACCAGACAGCCCGACGGCATGCCCGGTTACGCCATGCTTATTCCCGCGCCGCTTACTCCCGTCTTACCCTGGGCGGTCTTAATTCTGCCTATTCACAAACAGGAACAAACCAACACTGCCAAACAAATAGCCAGCGCCTCTACTATTGCCGTCTTTGCCACTTCGGCCGACTCACCTCAAGACTGGCTGCGCGTTGGTATAGACATGGAAACCCTCTGGCTGGAAGCCACCAAAGCCGGTCTGGCTGCCGCCCCTATGGCCGCCGCCATCGAAGCGGGGGATAAATACCGCCACCAAACCCAACAGATCCTGGGCACCAATTTACTGCCCCACGCTATTTTACGTATTGGACACAGCCTGCGCCACAACCTCAAAGCCACGCCGCGTCGCACTGCCCGGGATTGCTTGCGCAAATAATGTCAGACTCTGACAAAAAACCCAACAGCGATGCCGCCGGCTGGATCGGCCTCTTTGACTCCGGCTATGGCGGCCTGACAATCTTCAAAGAAATCAGCCATCAACTGCCTCAATATTCATACATTTACTTTGGCGACAACGCTCGCGCTCCTTATGGCTCCCGTCAACCGGAAGAAATATACCAGCACACTATTACGGGCGTAGAATATCTGTTCTCACAAGGCGCCCAGCTAGTAATTTTAGCCTGCAACACTGCTTCAGCTGTGGCCCTTCGTCGCTTACAGCAGGAATGGCTGCCACGCCTTCATCCCGACAAAAAAGTTTTAGGCATAATTGTGCCAACAATCGAACAGATCACTGGAGTCTCGTGGCGAAACTCTGAAAATTGGAAATTGAAAATTGAAAATTCACCAGCGCAGACTTCTGCGCTGGTGCTAGGTGTACTTGCCACTCCGCAAACCGTTGCCTCAAAAGCGTATGAGCACGAAATCCACAAGCGTAATTCCAATATCAAAGTTTACCAACAAGCCTGCCCGGGGTTAGTTAAAGCTATTGAAGACAACAGTTCTCAACAAAACATCAACAAGATACTTCAGAACTGCATAACGTCATTGCGAGGCCAACTTTTTCCTAAAAAGTCGGGCGCGGCAATCTCTACATCAGAAAAAATATCTTTACTCCTCGGCTGTACTCATTACGAACTAGTTGCCGACCAGATTCACTCTCTCTTACCCGAAAGCGTCACTCTATATGAACAACCCAAAATAGTCGCCGCCAAACTGGCTGACTATCTTAACCGTCATTCAGCCATAGCCACAAGCCTGGACAAAACAGGTCAACGCCGTTTTGTTACTTCCGGTGACCCGCAAAAAGTTTCAGCTCAAGCCGCCAAATTCTGGGGTGAACCGATACAATTTACCAAAGCGTAAACGTCATACCACGACTTGCCATGCCCAGCGTAGCTTTATGCGAAGTTGGGATCGGGGTATCTATTTTGCACCCTACTCCAGCCCGTAAACCTTCATCGCGTTTCCGCCCAGCACCAATTCTCGCTCCTCATCGCTCATCGGCAAAGCTTTCACCGCATCCAAATATTCTGGCTGGCTGTAAAGCGGCCAATCCGTCCCAAACATGCACTTCTTCAAATTGCCGGCAAAATCGGTAAACTCCTTTTTCACGCGCTGCTTGAATCTGTCCACGTCCTCCTCCTTTATCGTCTCAAATTCGGCAAAAAACCCGGACAAATCGGCGTAAACATTCTTGTTTTTTAATATAACCGCGGCGGCATCCAATAGCCACGGGTTGCCCAAATGCGCCATCACTATGCACAGCCCCGGAAACTTAACCGCCACCTCGTCTATTTTTAAAGGATGAACCTGCTGTAATACCCCATTAGTGCCTTCCATTAATACACCGGTATGAAAAACCGCCGCCAGATTATTTAATTGACAGAATTCATACACCGGCCACAATCGCTTATCAATCGGATAGTAATCTTCATAACCCGGATAAAGCTTAATACCTACAATTTCACCCGCTTCTGCCATTCTACCCAGTTCCCGTAATTGCTTCTTAAGATTTCGGTTGATCGAAACATTTCCGATTACTCTTAGCCGCTTATTCTCCCCGCGCTGTTTAACCAAATCATTCGCCGACAGACCCTGTCGCCCGTCTCCCAAATCCATAGCATCCGCGATAATCAAAGACATATCAATGCCCGCTTCATCCATGGAGCGTAACAGATCAGTCATTGAGACTGACTGACCCGATCTTTGGCTGATATTGCCTATATGTGTGTGAGCGTCAATTATCATAATAATCTCTTACTTATTAATATCTTATAAATTAAGAATAGCAGGGTGAGAGTGAAAATTCTCACCCTGCTGCGATGGTCAATTAAAGGAGTTTGGTCCGGCCAATGTTGAGAACAAGATCCGTAGCCTTCTTAAAGCTTTCCGGAATATTATCCTCTCCGGCCAACTCTTTCGCGCACCGGGGAAGCGACATCCCGTCATCCAACAAGTGCCGGTTATAGTACATCGTCTTGGTATCGCATGGCAACTGCAGTACCAACGGCGAATAACCCACCGTCTGTTCCAGAATTGACGCCCACCGCTCGAACCCCTGTTTAATCTCTCTGCCTTTTGCACTGTTGCCGAGATCTTCATACGTCTCCAGCAGCACCCAATCGCCGTCCAGAAACAGACAGCAAAACAAGGGGTAATACCAACTGGCCGCCGGACGCAAATCGTCCCGAACCGGATCCGCTCTATCCCAGCCAACCTTCTCCTCGCGGCCGTCCGGCAAAAGACGATATACGCCAGACGGCTTACGGGCGGCCGAAAACATACAATCGCGCCAAAAAGCGGAAACATCGCCCGTATCATAACTGTCGCCGAAAACCCGACGCCGCAGCCGGCCGTGATAATCAAGCAGCGTCTCGCCTCCCGTCGTGGTTATGTGCGTAAACGCTTTGCTCTGCAACTCCTCGTTCGTCTCCGACACAACCCGCTCGTGCCGCATTACCATATTGCCTTTCTTCGACCACGACACCCACGGCAGTTTAATCCGCCGCAATTTATCCGGATTGTCCTTAATAAAAACATCACGGACAAACTGCATCGCCAGCGGGCGCAGTCCCAACAGGGGACAAGCGAGGTAGGTAGCGACATCTTCCGCCATAATAGATACCACCTGCCGGCACAAAGTTCCGTAGCAAATATCTTCCGCGCGAAAACTTCCGAAATGCTTTTGCACCAACGACATAAAATCTTCTATGCCGTACAAACCGGCCGCGAACTCATTGATCCTCTGCCGAATCCGCTCGCGATTTCCCTTGCGCTCCTCCAGCAACTCCGCCAACCGCGCCCTGCTGTTCACGTACATAGCGACTCTCCTTAAACGACTTGTTTGTAAAGAACAAAATGGAGTTTTTATTATCTCCACGCAGAAGGGGTTTCCTTGTGCCTGAAGACAAATAAAAAACCGACCCGTTTTTCGCGGGTCGGTTTTTGCCAATCTAAATCCTATTTATCTCCGGTATCAGACAACATGCAGGTTATAGCAAAAACCAACCATGCTGTGCCAATAGTTTAAATTCGCCAATATGCGGTTGCTTTTTACTAAACTCATATCAAAACCATAGCAGACATACGGCAAAGATGTCAAAAAAAAGAAAAAGCGGCGCAAGATACTCGCACCGCTTATAACCCACTACTTCGGCATCAAACGCCACACGGGAGCCGTCAGCAAGAAAACAATCGTTACAACCACCCCGCTTACCACGCCTGTCAGCATCAATGCCTGATTCAGTGTCAGCACATCGGCAATGTACCCGACCATAGGCGACACCGCCGCGAATAGCAAGCTTCTAGCGAACGAGCTGGCCGAGTGAACAGTGGCTCTAACGCTGGACACGGTCATGCGATTCACCATGTCGCTGGTTATGGGCGTTAAAAACCCCCACATCACCCGACCCGTGAACAGCCAGGCCAGACCCCAAAGCGATGTCACTGCTCCCAGAGCAACGTAACTGCCGACCACTACACCCGCTATTAACATCAGTATTATCCGATCGTCTACTCTTCCCTGGAATTTATGCGTCCACTTCGACGCCAATCCGGCACAGATCATTATCACCGCGTGCGTTACACCGAAAAGCACCAGGGGCAAACCGACCAGCGTCTGATACGGCTGGGTAAACCACACCAGGGTTAGCGTTAAACAGGATATCACCGCGTTTATCACAACAACGCTTCGCAGGGGGATATTCCGCACCAACGTATGCGTGGTTATATCCCACATTGCCCGAAAGTGACGCGTTTCCTGCAGCTTATGGCGTTTCGGCTCTTGCAGGAGGGTAACCAGCACTAGGCTAATCGCGAAAGGAATTATTGTTGCCCATACTGTTGCCCGCAAAGAAACCAGCGCGATTAAACCGCCGGCAACACTGGCAACCGCTTCTGCCGAAAAACCGTAAAACCTTTGCTGTCCGGCTACTCGTCGGTAATCGTCTCCTTCATTCAGTTCCAACAGAGTATCGCCAATCATTGCTTCTTGAGTTCCGGAAAAGCAGCTGTTTCCCACGGCCAGCATAATTTCGCCAACCACAAAGCCCCAGAAACTAAACGACAATCCATACCACAACATGCCCGTCACGCCCATTACCGAGCCGACCAGCATGGTTTTTTTCCGCCCCCATCTGTCCGACAGATATCCTGACGGTATTTCCAGCACCACTATTGCCAGAGCAAAAATTCCCTGCAACCAGAAAACATCCCCTATAGTCAGTCCGTTTTCCCGGAAGAAGGGGACAATGACAGGAATTAGAAACATCGCATCATTTACCGCCGCAATCGCGTACATTTTCCAGATGTTGCCGCGCACGCCGCCAACAGCTTTCCTAATCCCCTCGCTTTTCAGTTGTAAGATTTCTGTGGCCATGATTTTCTCCTTTCGTGTCTTTGGGTCATCCCGGGCTTGACCCGGGATCCACACCACTTGTTATTGCCTGATCCAGTCGGGTAATCCATGAATTAACAAAGAACTTTTGAGATAAACAAAGAACGCCTTGGTTCATCTCACCAAGGCGTTCAAGTAAAAGTAATTAGATATTTTTACACTATATTTACACTTAAGCAGCCCTGGTTAGACCAACCGAAATTCGCGTCACGATTAGTGACTGTGATAAACAAACTCTTCGGCTGCATATATAGTTGTTCCATATAATCTATATATAGCACCAATAACCCATTTTCGTCAAATACATGTAATTTCTCACTGACGTGAAAGTCGCCGTCATTGCGCCGTGCCGGCCATAGCCTTGTGCGACGGCTGGAACCCGCCTATGTTTTGCTTCAGCAAAATATTGACGGGCGTGGCAATCTCGGCAGCCGAGAAACAATGGCAATTTGATCTGACCCCCATCAATTGATACATTAAATTAATAATCCACCTCAAAAAAACTATGTTAGACGACCTGTCTAATCGTTTACAGCCAACTAAATCCACTGCGGTCGTGGCACCAAAACCAGTATTCTTTGATTTAAAACAGGAAGCCGATCAGCAGAAAATCAAAGATCTGCTCGACCAAAAACCCCACACAAAAATCATTGATACTTATGCTACCCAACTCAAAGAGCTTTTTGTCTTAAACAATCCAGCCCTGCACGTAAATCCGCCAGAGCGCGACAAGCAATTTGAGCAACACGCCAAAGAACACTACGGCCAGCAAGAACCATGGCAAGCCGGCAAGTGGGTTTACTTATCCTGGCGCCATATCTTACTGCATATTTTAGACGACGACGGCTACCAGCAAGTCAGAACCGGACGCAACCGCAACATCATTCCCGCCGACGAGCAAACCAAATATTACCACAGCACCATCGGCATTGCCGGCCTGTCGGTGGGCAACAGCGTTGCCCTATCCATTGTCTTAACCGGCGGCGGCAAACATCTAAAATTAGCTGATCCGGACACATTAGAACTAACCAACCTAAATCGCATCCGCGGCAGTATATCCGAATTAACCGAACCTAAAACCTACATGGCCGCCCGCCAAATATATGAACTCGACCCTTACGCCGACATTACTTTTTATCCCGACGGCCTCACCGAAGACAATATCAACGATTTTTTTGACGGGCTCGATGTTGTCATCGACGAAATCGACCAGCTCGGTATGAAAATTCGTATTCGTCAGGAAGCCAAAAAAAGAAAAATCCCTGTCGTCATGGCCGCCGATAACGGCGACAGCGGCATTCTGGATATCGAACGCCACGACCTCGACGATAACATTCCCTACTTCCACGGCCGGGCGGGGGAGGATATCGCCGAACAAGTGCTTGATAAAAACTTGCCTTTGCCGCTCATCGGCCAAATGATCGGCGAAAAACTGATCGGCTATGACGTCACCGAACCGCGTTTACAAGAATCCCTGCTGGAAATAGGCAAAACTATTCCCACTTGGCCGCAATTGGGCGGCGCCGCCCTGCTTAACGGTGTCATTGTATCAGCCGCAGTCCGCAAAATCCTCACCGGCCAGCCGCTCATAGACAATCGTGCCGTAGCGTCTGTTTCTTCCTGGCTCATTCCCGATTACGACAGTCCTGCTGATGTAAAGAAGCGAGCCAAAGACACTAAAGAATTCACCAAACAATACAACGCCAACATCGAAGCGTTCTTGAAAATGATTGGCTGGGGAAACGCCTCCTCCCCTTCATAAGGGGAGGACGGGGTGGGGTAAAAGGCATTCTTAACCTACCCCAAAAGCCTTTCCTTCACCTTCCGCAAGTCCTCGTCAGTCAGCGCAAAATGCGCCCGGATAAAATCCGTTCCCTTTTTACCGTCCCCGTAGAATATCCGGCCCGGCGTTACCGCCACGCCTTTATCAAGTAATTCCCGCATCGCGGCCATATCGTCATTTCTATTGTGCCGCACCATCATGTAAATCGCCCCATCGGGCATTATCGGCTCCATGCCAAGCTTCTTAAAAATATCCGCCAGCGCTAAACGGCTCATCCGTGCTTGAGCCGTTAATTTAGCTGTAAAAGCCCTTAATTCCGATGCTTTTTCCAGCCAACCCATACCCACCACGCGTTGCAGAGGAGACACCCCGCCGGGACAAACCTTGTCATGCACCTTTTGCATCGCCGCAATTCTATCGGGCGTCGCCACCGCCCAGCCAACTCGCCAGCCGGCCATGGCCAGACTCTTGGAAAAACCGCGCAGAACCACAATCCGGCTATCTTCTATCGCTTCATCCATCAGAGAAACAAACTCGCCTTCCCAGATAAACCGATCATAAATCTCGTCGGCAATAACTAACAGATTATATTTCGCCGCCACAACCAATAATTTCTCCAGCTCATCTTTTTTCCACAAATACCCCGACGGATTTCCCGGACTGGCCACTAAAACCGCCTTAGCAGTCTTGGCCTTGTTCTCAAAATCGACCCAATCAACACCCCAGCCATCTTTTTGATGCGGCACGTACACCGGTTTCAAACCCGCCGCTTCCACCACCCACGGATAACCAGGAAAACATGGCTCCAGCATTAACACGGCATCACCCGGCTCGCAATACGACTCCAGCGCCGAAAAAATTCCGCCGATAACCCCGATAGTTGCCAACAAGTTTTCCTGTTCAACCGCCTTATTCTCCCCTTGAACTATTTCCAGTACCGCCCGCAAAAACAGGGGATCGCCCTGCGACGGTCCGTACCCGTTTACCAGCTGGTCATCGCTTAATTTGCCGAACAAATCAAACAGCACCTTCGGCGGCGTCGCGTGCACCACGCCCTGCGACAAATCTACCGCGCCCCGCGCCACCGCCTCCGCGGCCAACGTTCGTATAGTAGGGGACTCACTGCTCATAAATGTAAAGATACGTCAAAAAAACAGCTTTTGTACAGCTGTGCTAACCTGGTAAAACTACTCCTTAATCCAGAAAAAAGTAAAAGAGTATCAAGCTTGAAACAATCAACAAGGCGTACGACGCAGCATTTGCTATCCAAACAGTCTTCTTAACTAGTTTTTTATCAGCCCCCCTGAAAAACAACCTCAAGATCCAATATTCCATTAGCACGGAAACCAAGAAGGCAACGACAAAAGAAGTGACTAAAGAATAGAAAGTAAACCAAAAAGTTTGCCCGCCCATTGGCGCAACCCAAGATGCTATCACTAAGACCGATACAATACCCTGCCTAATACTTGAAATATCAAACGAGGAGCCAAAAAGCATTATTAACAATCCAAAAACAAACAGCAAGCCCCAAGACAGAGGAATACCCACAACTGTTGTAACTATATTGGCAACACTCGAAGGAATAACCGTTTTTTTAAAGCCAACACGTAATAAATCAGATATAACATAAGCTTCTATCAGAACAACAGGAATTAAAGCTAGAATCATTGCCGGCCACGTATAAACAATCATTGGGATACCAACATCAGCAAATGCCAAGCTAGGAAAACCAAGCATCAACAAAAAAGAAAGAAACAAACCCAGATAGTACTTCATAACTATATTAAATTGCGCTAATGCCTTAATAATACCAGCAAACAAAAAAATCCCCTAGGCATAACTACCTAGGGGAACGAACACGCAAAGCTAACATCAGCGCCTTCTTCGACGCCAAGCCAACAAGCTCAAAGCACCAAGCACGAAGAGAACAAATGTTGTCGGCTCCGGCACGAGCGACACACTGAACAACTCACCTTCGGCCAGGTACCCGGAGTACTGCCATGTCGTCAGACCGTGTACCGGATCCATCAAGTCAAACTGTGCTGCGTACTCCTCGCCAAGTCCGAAAAAATCCACCCTGTAAACCCCCGGCACACGTTCCGGAATCAGAAACCACTCGTAATCCTCATCCTCTACCACCAAATCAGCATTAGGAATCTCATCAAAAACAGTTCCCTGAACATGACCGAGGCGTCGTCCTAGCGGATCTGTCAGAATAAAATCCACAGGGTCAACTTGCCCGACAAGATAGTTTTCATCCCACACTTCCGGATACACAAGGCAGTAATACAGCAGACTGGGGCTGAAGACGTTCTTGTCTCTTATAGAAAGCCCTTCCATACTGTTGGGTATATAACCTTGGCCACTGTGGACACCAACTTCTTCTGCAGCTCGCTCCAGTAGACCAACGCACGAATATCTGTTGAGATAATAGCCCTTCTGTAAATTAGCGGAACCAATAATATATCCCGCCCCCTGTGCATTTTCAATGATCCAGTCATTGATCTGATCCGCATCACTTTGTGAAATAGCAACGCTCGTCGAATGTTCAGCGACCGTAGGACTACTTCCGCCAGACGAAGTCAGTCGATTTTCATAGAACGAAGCCAATGTATGCTGCTGTTGCACACCAGATGCGCGATCAACAGAAACACCCTGATCAGTATCGGGATCAACATATACACCAGTAGCATAACCCCATAAATGCGCCTCCCACACCTTCTGATTTCCGCCAGGGTAGAACCCGACATGATCGATCCACGGCATATCATCTCCCGAATCCCGAAACAGAAACTGCGGCGCGTCATAAGCCACTTCCACCACGCCGAACGCGTTATGATCCAGCATGTACGACAAGTCGCCACTGGTGTCGTTCCAAACGCCGCCGGTAACTCTGGCATCCACATGCGCGAATCCCTCGTTGTCGAAATAGTTATTCGGCTCCCCCGGCTCCCAGTTGGTGTATGTCACCGGCGCACCGCTCGACCACGTAAATTGTCCGTCATGGTCCGGGTCGCTTAAACCTATCCACAAATTACTGTGCGAGCCGAACTTAGACACAACCCAATCATTCTCTTTCTGGTTGTTAATCGTCACCAAATGTCCGCCTAACTGCTTCGCCGCCATTTCTGCTTTGTACCAACTCACACCGCCCGAACCGCCGTCGGATCCAATCAGCTTATAAGTGTGCCAATTGGCCGGATTCAACGCCGTCATGATTACTCGTGTGTTTGACGGTTGCGTTGGCACCTCCACCAGCCCCCAAATCGGCCAATTCGGATCATCTTGTGTGGTCAAACCCAAGTCGTTCCACTTCGACTGCGCGCCTGTGTAATTGCGCATCCGGACATAATCCTCGTTACCCCCATAGTTATTCGGCTCTCCCGGCGCCCAGTTTGTATACGTCACTGATTGACCGCTCGACCACGCAAAACGACCTTCTTGCTCCACATCGTTCAACCCAATCCACAAATATGGCTCACCCGGGAAAGCACGCGTAATCCAAGCGTTTTCGGCCGCGTCGTTGATGGTTGCCAAGTGTCCGCCCAAGTTCCGAGCGTAGTAATCGGCCACCGGCCAATACACGCCACTCCACCCGTCGGCATCTCTGATGCTGTAATAGGTATGCCCGGTAACGGGATTCTCCGCGATTCGTCCGATGTATTGTGCCTGCGCGACGTCAACGGAAAGCAAAACACCCAAAACCACAATCGCCAAGAAGCGTTTCATCGCTCTTCCTCCGCAAATTGTCAAAGAAACAAAAATGCAATTAAAGTCTATAACAAGCCAAACGTTTAGCCAAACTCATTATGTCATTCCGGTCAGAAGAGCCGGCATCCGGCGAAACAGAAAATTTTACTCCTTCTCCAGCTTCAACTTCAATAGAAAAACGACCTCTCTTTTTAAATTCTCCTTAACCCATGCTTTTTGCTTTTCGTCCAGTAATTCGCCCATGCCGGCCAAAATGTTGCGATTCGCCAACTTCTCTAATTTATCAATCACCTTTTTCAGATATTCATTCCATCCAAGCCCGGTGCGAGCCTCCACTATTGATTTATTTATCGGCCAATCGTTTTGCAAAAAGAAAAAAACATCATAAATATCACGATTAGTCCGGCCAATGCGCTCCAGCATCGCCACCAACTTGTGTGCCGCCATATCTTCCCGCACCATTACCTTTACCGGAATCCCCAAATAACTTTTTGACTCATACTTTGAGCCGAAATCCCGTCGGTTAATCTCCACTTTTATATTCTGTGCTCCGGGGACTTTATCATCGTAAGCCATCATAAAAAACAAGTTATATCTTTTTTTCACCGCATCTTTTACCAACCCGTACTTTTTTAGAATTTTCTTCACACGCTCAAAAACATAACCTTCTTCATCAACAGTCAGCAAATCAAAATCCAAATCAACCGAAAAGCGATTTAGATTATAAAACAAATATACCGCCGTACCCCCCTTAAAACCCAAACTGGGGCCCAAAGAGGAATCCGTATAAATATCCTTCAGTATCTTTATTAACACGCTTCTATGAATGGCAATATCAAGAGACATATTTTTATTCCGTCTGATACGATTTGTAAATTTTTCTCACTACTTCTTCCATGCGGCGTATGCCGCCATAAATAGGCAACAATTCAAACACCCTTTCCCAATTCAACGGGCGCAGGTTATCAAAATGATAATCCACATTTAAATAAAGTACATCCAAAAAAGCCCGTTCTGCGGAAGCTGTCGAAAAAGTGCTGTCATTAACAATACCGGACGGATTAGTAAGAATTTCGTCTTTAATATGCTTGTATGCATATTTTTGTCCACCAATTTCCAATTCACGCGACAAATATGAAGCAACAAAAATCTGCTTGTAAAATTGAGAAATTATACCCGCTTCTGCCAGCACCGTCTCGAAACTAACATAAGAGGGAATATAAACTTTAGTAGCCAGCTCGCGGCGGTTATAATCCTTATCTTTTGCATAAATACCGCGTCGAATTCGGTAAATATCGCCGTTCCTAGCATAATAATTTATCCTTGCTCTGGCCGCGGCACTTCCTGTCTCGTTCCATATCAGCATTATCTCACTAGCCGTAAAAACCGTCCCCTTGGCCCGTAATATTGCTGAAATATAGTCTCCTTTATTCATAATTAGAACTGTAGTATAGTTTAAACCTAGATTACAGTTCTAATATTATCATATTGCCACAAAAAAGTAAAGGAGTGCTTTATGCCGCAAATCCTACAAATATTTCTTCACCAGCATCCGCGTAGCGTCCGTAATATCCAGCTTTAGCAACTCTTCTTTAGTAAAGCCGGTCGATAAAGTCTTGCATCAGGGGGCCGTAATCCACCGCGTTATCGGCGAGTGTAATGCTATGCCATCATATCCAAAATCCATTGACGCACATCTGGATTCTTTGCCCATAAATTTTTGCCTTTCAGTATCAATGATTTATGGTCAGGGTATCCCATAGAGTCAACTTTGCCCTGCAATCGCTTAAAATCATCCAAGCTTTGTACTACCACATTAAATACTTCTGCCAAATCCCAAAACTTACCTTCGTCTGTATCCATCTGTCCTAGCGTGTCAGGGAAATTTATTTGCGCGTAATCATAAAAAATAAAGTGCACCATCTCGTGAAAAATCACATATAACTGATGTTCTTTTTTATCAAAAAGACTGACTTGAAACCCACCCCAATCAAGAAAGCGAGGGCAAAAATCAAATATGGAAAAACAGCCGGTAAATTCTTTTCTTGGCCAAGGATAACCCTTAAAAATTTTATCAACTAATGAAAAGTAGCTATCTTGTACTTGCTGAAAACCCTCGACAATATCATCGCCTAATAGCTTAAGCTCATTAGCGTGAGAACTGTAAAAATCAGCAATATATTGATTAAGAAATTTTTTGGGGCCCTTAACCCTATCCATGTTTTGAAGAACCGGATGATATACCAGGGCTCTTTCGCTCCAAAAATGGGTGCCTCCGAATTCTTGATTATTGTAAAACATCCAAGCAACGTCTTGGTCTAGCGATTGATCAAATTTAAAGTTAATAATCGGATATTTCATAGCAATAAAACCCACTAACATTCTAGCCTTTACACGAAAGAAAGCTAGTGGGGCGCCTAAGTTCAGATACATATGAGACTCCCGTATAGTGTAGCCGCTTCTACAACCACGAGCGGCTGCACCAATCCCTTAATTACCGGACGCCGGCCGAAGCGTACTTTAAGTCTTAACAAAACAACCCTCGTTGAAAGGAGGGTACTAACCACCAGAATGAGCACAAAGATTGTGCCCAAACATCGACCCAGAGGAATCACGAACGGTAAGATCGTCGGCAAGTGCCAATGTCCCCCTCCGCCATGTCGCGGCAAGGACACGCCACGGTGAACCAACGCCCCCAAGCACGACAAGGATGTCGTGTTTTTTCTTTAATAATCTTTTATCATTTAATGCATGATTAAATACCATTACAATTTTTTCATAGATATAAAAACACAACTGGATTTGTTGCTTCATTTACGCTGGCACCAGAAACAAAAATGCAATTTTAGTCTATACCAAGCCAAACTTGTTGCCAAACGCATTATGTCATTCCGGTCCGAAGAGCCGGCATCCGGCGAAACAGAAATTATCCAACTCTCAAAAGAAGAACTGCAACATAGGTTAAACCTAGCTTGCAGTGCTTATTCTTTGCTAATTTCGCAAAAACTTCTCCGCCAGCCTTCGCGTAACGTCGGTAATATCGATTCGCAGCAGCTCGTTTTGGGCAAAAAACCCGGCTCCCGCGCCTTCTTTTACCGTAAAGTCACTCCACTCCAATTTCGGCTTATATCGAACCACATACACCAACCGATCATCCCGCGGCCGCAGCTCACCCAATAATTCAAAATCATTCTGTTTTACCTCAATTCCCAACTCCTCCTGCGTCTCCCGCGCCGCGGCCGCAACCGGCTTCTCTCCACCAACAACACCGCCGCCAAAGAAATTCCACTTCAGTGGATTACAAATACCCTCTACCCCGTCCCGCATCTGCAGCAAATACTTCCCCTCGCCATTTTGCATAATTGTATTTACGCTCTTTTTCATAGTCTGTATTACAAACTCAAAGTAGTTTTACCTGCCTTGCGCATAGCTAGCACGATACTATTCAAATGCAAAGCCTGACTAAATTTGCCCCGGTCTATTAAATCAAGAACCCGTTTAAGACTCATAAACTCAAAATCAAGCACTTCTTTTGGGTCTTCTTGCGGACGCGATTTCTTTACCGGATCGGTGACTAGAAAAATATGAATAAAATTGGCGTGTGTTGCGGGGTTTGCGGACATTTTAGCAACCTTTATAAACTTTCCGGCGAAACCGGTTTCCTCTAATAACTCTCTTTTAGCGGCCGCTATTGGCGTTTTATCAGTCGCATCAATAGTACCGCAAGGCAACTCATAATTAATTTTACCGAGAGCGTGCCGATATTGCCGGGCTATCATGATTTCATCTTTATCGTTCAGCACGACCAAGTGAATCCAATCCGGATATTCAAGAACATAATATGGCGAAATAACAACACCATCATCGGTAATACATTCATCGGCGCGAACTTTCAACCAACGATCTCTTAAAATATATTTCGAGCTTTTAATCCGCCAGCGTCTGATTGTTTTCTTGGAACTTCCGCTTTGTTTCATAGGTATAGATGTTTACGCTTAATAAAAAAATTAGCCGTTATCATCAATTCTCGCTTCCACTTCGTTCATAGTTTTTAAAAAAGACTCTTCCAAATCAACACTGTACAAATCAGCCAAAACAATAATAGACCATAAGCAATCAGATAATTCATGCGCCAGCTTTTCATCAACATTTTCTATCTGCCTCACGCCCTGCTTAGCCAGCACTAATTTCATCAAATCGCCGACATCGCCGACAAAGCCCTCGGCAATATTCGCCTCACTCCATGTTTTACCATATGTCTTTTTCTCGTACTTTTCGTATGCCGCCCGAATATCCTTGGCCTTGGCAATTATGTCTGCGAATTCCATAATTTTGTTATAATAGTCTTAAGTTAATATTAAAGTATGGCAAAGAGTCTCAAAACACCACTACTTACAGTCAAACCCTTTCAGGAAACCCTGCATGGTAGTTACTGCGGTCCGGCCAGTTTAAAGATGGTATTAGACTACTATGGCGTAGCCAAAAGCGAAGAAGAATTAGCCCGGCTCTGCGGCCGCGATCCGGAGATAGGCATTGATGACGCGGCTATCAGACAAACCGCCGAGACTTACGGCTTCACAGTAACCATTCAGAACGAGGCTTCGTTTGACGACATTCAACACTGGCTCGACAAAAAAGTGCCGGTTATCGTTAATTGGTTCACTCGCGGCCGCTCCGACTACGGCGATTCCGAAGTACCCGACGGCCACTATTCGGTCGTTGTCGGTCTCGATGATCAGAAAATTTATTTACAGGACCCGGAAATAGGCAAAATGCGCGCCATCACCCGCGCCGACTTCCTGCGTGTCTGGTTTGACTTCAAAACAAACCAAATCACCACATGGGAAGACATGATAATCCAGCAACTGATAGCCGTTTACCGCTAATTGATTTACCCCCGCACCGCCAGCAAAATCCCGTGATCAAAGTCCAGCACCTGCGATTCCCATTCGTCGGCATTGCCATTGGTATTATTTTAAAAACTTGTTATCATAACTGGCTGTAAATATTTATTTCTGTACGTTCACAACAAAAAACCGAAACACATGGAGAAATACCATGGATTTATCAAGCCAAGAGAAAAAAGCGCCCACTCTCGTTATTGACTCTCATGTGCATATAGGAGCAATTGGCAAGGATTATCAAATAGTAACCGCACAAGACTTACAAGACTCAATGGATAATGCGGGAATTGCAATTTCTATTGTAGTTTCAGACGATTTTGACAGCGGGGACGACTGGCAAGGTGTATCTTCCGACGAAGCCATCAAACAATGCGCTAATAATCCTCGTCTTAAAGTTGTAGGCAATTTTTCCCTAAGACGCGAAGCGGCCCAACAAGAGCACGAGATATGTCAGCAAATTGAAACCAAAGCTATTTGTGGCGTAAAGTTCTATCCTGGATACGAAAACTACTTTCCTGTCGACCAAAGACCGCAAACAATCTACAAGCTCTGCGCTACATTGCGGGTTCCTGTCATTTTTCACACAGGATTTCTCCAAGAAGGAACACTTGGCAACCAAGAGCAAACACACCCAAGAAACATTGAAGCACTAGCCGAACAACATCCTGATCTTAAGATAATTATGGCGCACTTTGGTAACCCGTGGGTACAAGAAACCGCTAAAGCTATTGCGAAACACAATAATCTATATGTTGACTTGTCTGGTTTCTTTACGGAATACAAGACAGTCTTATCAACGGAACTCGTAGAATTTCAAGGAGCTATGACTACTTTTGCCAACATTGCCGGAGGGTTCAGCAAGTGCCTTTTTGGCACTGATTGGCCTCTCTACAGCCAAAAGGAATATCTGGCAGCAGTGAAAACACTGCCGATGAACGAGCGAGAGCAGAAATTAGTATTTTGGGAAAATGCAACCTTGCTATTCGACCGATAACCGACCTTCATGGCCGTAAGTAAAACCCTACTTACGGCTTTTCTTTTTATATAAACAAAAAAACTCGCACAAGGCGAGTTGAAAGAGAAGGGGGTACGACGGGATTCGAACCCGTAACCTCGAGGGTCACAACCTCGCGCTCTAACCAATTGAGCCACGTACCCACCTTCATATAGAGAACAAATTCAAGAATTGAGCTTGGCCATTATCGTATCCGCGCAAGCATCTCTTGTCAACACCTCCTGCTTTCTTGCGCTCATGTCCTTCAGCTGCACCGTTCCTTTCTCAATCTCTTCCGGGCCGGCAATCACTACATAAGGGATTCCCTGCTTGGTCGCGTATGCCAGCTGGGCTCGCAAAGTGCGGTCTTCGCCAAAGTAGATTTCAGTCTTGGCTCCTTTGTCGCGCAGCTCGCTGGCCAGTACCAGCGACACCGTACGCAGCTCTTCGGCGAATACCGTCACCAGGACTTGCGTAACCGAGTTCACGCTTGGCAACAAGCCTAGCTTCTGCAGACCGATTACCATGCGGTCGATGCCTACGGAAGCGCCAACACCGGCAATATTGCTTCCCGGCACAAAGCGGTCCATCAGTCCGTCGAACCGTCCGCCCGATAAAACACTGCCCAATTCCGGCATGTCTGTCAGACTAGTCTCGAAAACGGGACCGTTGTAGTAATCCAACCCGCGGGCGACTGACAGATCCACTGACCAGTTTGCTTGGGGGATACCGAGCGCTTTCAACATTTCCACGATAGTAGTCAGCTCTTTGATACCCTCAACCGCCGCTTCGCTGGTCGTGCCGACAAACAGGTCTTTCAATCCCGCCAGTGTGGTTTGTGTATCCGCACCCTGTAGTTTCAGGAAACCGAGAACCCGGTCCACTTGCGCATCAGAAAAAGCCAGAGCGGCATCATCAAACTCATTGACCGGTTGACGTCGCAAAGCCTCCGCTACGCCATCAAAACCTTTCTTGTCCAACTTATCAATGATGCGAAGAAGCTCTTTGGCGTTCGTGCAACCAACCAAGTCGGCCAATCCGTTTAGGACTTTGCGCGTATTGAAACGAATCACAAAATCCTCAACTCCCAACGCGCGCATGGCCGCGTACATTACCTGGATGACTTCCACGTCAGCCAGGATAGAGCGGGAACCAACGATATCAAAATCAAACTGAGTAAACTCCCGAAAGCGACCCGCCTGCGGCCGTTCACCGCGGAACACCCGGCCTATCTGGTAGCGCTTAAACGGCCGCGGCAGAGTCGGATAAGCGGACACAACTCTGGCCAAAGGCACCGTCAAGTCAAAACGCAGCGTTGAATCACTGCTGCCCAGCTCCTCCGCATCAATGCCGGCATCTTCAGAGCCCCTGACGATAGTCGTTCTGAACAGGCTCTTGTTGAAGTCAGGCGCGCCGCCGGTCAACACATCCCATCTCTCCAGGCATGGCGTTTCCAAGGGCACGAAGCCGAAGGATTCGTAGACCTTCCGTACCCTGGCAATCACGGTGTTCTGTGCCAACGCCTCCGCCGGCAGCAGGTCTCTTGTTCCTCCTACCAGTTCCGGCTTGACGGTTTGTGATGGCGTACTCATAACGACACCCCTTTCCCAGAAGATATTGTGGTTGTCAACGTTCGAACAAAAACTGTCATAACACTTAAAGCTAATATACAAAACATGTGCCGTCAATCACTCTCCTTGACACACAGCCTATTTAAAGTACACTTTAACAAACAAAACAACTTTACAAAACCGGTATTCGCAATGATTCAAAACATCCACAATTTACATCATCATAACCATCCTTCTTAAGGAAATAGTATTTTTATAACAATATACTATTTCCTTCTTACGCGAAGGATTTTTTATTTCTTAACCACTAAAATCGGATGAATACCAATCAACGAAAACTACAAATAGGCGTTATGGGATCAGCTGCCGATCAAAAATATTCCCAGAAAATCGCTGAAATTGCGGAAGATATCGGCTCTCGTCTAGCTAAAGCTGGTGCCGTATTGGTCTTTGGTGCGGAAAAAGATGTTGATTCCTTGTCTACTGCCGCCGCCCGCGGTGCTAAAAAATCCGGTGGGTTAACCATTGGTGTTACTTACGGAAAGGGACTAAACATTCGTGAAAAAAACACCGACGTGGTTATTGCTACTGGTCTTGAGCGTGGCGGCGGCAGAGAACTAACGCTAGTTCTAAGTTGCGACGCTATAATTCTAATCAGCGGCGGATCCGGAACACTCACGGAGGCAGCCATTGCCTATCAAGCCGGTATACCCATAATTGCCCTGACTGGAACAGGCGGTTGGGCTGACAAATTAGCTGGAGAGTATTTAGACAGTAGAAAACGCATTCAAGTACAATCAGCAACTAACAGTGAGGAAGCAGTCAAAATGGCCGTTAAATCAGCCCGTCAACAGTATGAACAAGCCTAAAGACATTGCTCTCCTGGCGACCTTTGCTAACGATCGCCTGGTGGACGAAACCGGCAAATTGCTAAAAGAACAGCCCGGCGGCCCTGCCTTTTTCCTGTCTAACATATTTAAAAAAGAAAACTGCGCTTTTGATGTCATGGCGCCCCCAACAGCCGAGGTAGAAGTTAAAATTACTAAAGACGGAGAATTCGGCCGCATTACCTACGAGCCGCCCGTATTGTCGGTAAACTTTGCTGCCATCAAAAATCGGGCACTAATTATTTCTTCCGTTCTAAACGAAATCAGTCTTACCGGTTTATCTGAATACCGGGGTCTAGTATTTATTGATATTCAGGGGTATGTGCGAGAAGGAATTACCCATGGCAAAAAACATCAATGGAATATTACTTCAGACACAATTAATGCCATTAGCTGCTTGAAAGCAACGGCGGAAGAAATTGAATATCTGCCGCCAGAGGCAGTAGACACATTGAAACAAAAGATGCTCATCGTTACCAATGGAGATAAAGGAAGCGTCCTCTTTGCCAAAGGTAAAAAATATATTTCCGCACCTGATACCAAAATTGAATTTAACCACTCCATCGGCGCCGGCGACACCTTTTTTGCTTACTACATAATCAACTATCTGCGACAAAAACCGGCAGAAGAATGCCTGCGATTTGCCACCACTAAAACCACCGAATTTTTAGACAATCAGTAGCGCGATAATCATCATTTGACAGTTATCATACTTCTGGTTGCCTAAAAGATGTTCCTTACAACTTTGAGTGGAGAAAACGATGAAACGTCTTTTCGTGTTCGACCTAGACGGTACTCTCAATAGAAATCCAGAGTTCTATACCACCGTTTATTCAAGGACGCTGGAACAATTGATTAAAGAATTCAGCGGAGATGAGGGCATGACTATGCTTGCCTACTTTCGACAAGCCTGCCAAGGACGGGGAGAACTGGCGCTGTCCGCCCTGAACATCCCTTTTAGCGCCTGGGCGAAACGACTCTGTGCCGCTCCCCTGGAACTTATCGTTCCGCAGCCTGATATTGTAGCCGCAACCCGGTCGCTATCCGGGAAAAAAGTGGTCTACACCGGCTCGCCAACGTATATGGCGCATGCGATGTTGGCCAAGCTGGGATATCTTTCTTCCGACTTCGACGATGTCATTGGTTGGCGAGAACCGGAAACATGTCCCGTAAAATGGACGTGCACCTCCAGAGTCTTTCTCGAATGTCTGCGCCGGTATAAAATCTCTCCGACCAACGCCTACAGTATAGGCGATAACTGGAACACAGACCTCCTGCCCGCCAAATCACTCGGCATGCGCACGATTATAATTGGAAGCGATTGCGCCGACGCGGATCTCTGCTTCTCCGATGTTCTCTCTTTCGTTGAGCATGTCACCCCAAACAACAGAACCGTTCTTGCCGGCTGACACCATGCAAGCCATCAACCGAATTCATATTCACCCATATGAATTCGGTTTTTCATATATTGAAAAGCCGCTTTCTTTTGTTAGAAAGCGGCTGTGTTGTCGCTAGTGCGGACTGGCGCGCATCGTCTCTTCCGCCAGATGCCTGCCGATAGTCATATCGTTCTCGTTCTCCGGCAGATGCTTCTGATTGACGCGGTAGGGGATGGAAACGCGTGGCCTGGCGTTGCCCAACTCATGGAGCTTGAAGCCTTTTCCACCGTTCATCGCATCGATGACCCTGAACAGCTCGCAGTCCAGATGAAGGATGTTCCAAGTCAGCTCCCTCGCTTGTGCCTCCGACAACGACAGGCCGATCCAATCGCCCATGGGGCAGAATCCGTACAGATAGGGCACGCTGTACGAGAACCCCAGATGCGAGTAAATCGGATGAACCTGGCCATTGATACGAGTTCCCAGTACCCGGCCGCAATTGGGCACGAACGGGAAGAAGTCGTGATCGGGCACCCAGTCGAGCGGATTATGAACCGTCTCGACCGTATGAACACTCGGTGCCATGGCAAGCGACGCCAGCTTATCTTTCGCTTTCGGAAACGCGAAGCCAAGCACCACCGCTTCGACTTCCGCACCGCGCGCCTGAAACTCGCGGATCACCTCGTACATCGTCGTCCCGGTAAACAACCCGTCTTCCACCAGGATAATGGGTTGACCAGCCGCGTCCGTGATCACGCTTTCCACCTGCTTCCGCAGGCTATAGTGCCCCGGCCTAGGTCCGATACCCAATACCGAGCCAGTATTGTCGATCAGCCGGTTAGCTTCGAAGACTTTGCCGTGAAGCACAATGCTTGCGATATCCATGCAAGTGCTCACAATGTAGCCTTGCTTCATGCTGTCGACCATCTGCACCGCCTTGGCCAGTATCTGATCAGACAGCTCTTGCATATCGATCACCTTCAGGGTGATCTCGCTTTCACCGACGTACTTGGGCATCACTACACCGAACAGCTTCGCCAGATCTTCCTTGATCTTGGCAAAGATGTCATGGTTTCGCGGCGGAACGTTCAGCCCGGTCAGGCGCAGACCGTGCACCATCTCCGGCAGGTCCATCACCAGCAAATAGTCTCGTTTTGTCTCGTGATGGCCAACCTCCTCGGTCGCTTCAGCTGTGCAGCTCATTGCCGTACCCCTTTATCAGTTGTTGTGAAGAACAGTCAACAATAACCCCAAACACTAGAGTTTACAGCACTTTCCATTATCTGCAAACAGTCACATTTAGTCAAACAGCAGCAGCTCGAGTTCGATCTTGTTTTTAAAAGTAGTCCTTACCCCCGCACCGCCAGCAAAATCCCGTGATCAAAATCCAGCACCTGCGACTCCCACTCGTCGGCATTGTTCAGACGATCTATAACAAACCAAATTAAGATGGCATGGCTAGTCACATCGTTAGGTTTGCAGGTAGGAAACAGAATGACTATGTATGCCAATGCAAATTGACATATTGTTGGTTCTACTGATTGCATTAGTAAAAAATAGTTGTACACTTACTTGCTGTTCTTTTAAAAACTTGTTTATTTGTTTGGAGGACAAGCAATGGAAAGGCTCTCAGCGCCATTAGATGTACAAATAGAATTGACTTCGCAGTGCAATCAAGAATGCAGACACTGCTACAACTATTGGAGGCATAGTCTCGTAAAAGACCAAGACGAATTAGGGATGAATGACTATAGCATGGTCATTGATCAGTTGCGAGATGCTAAAGTGGGCTTAGTAACGTTTACGGGTGGCGAACCGATGCTTCGAAAAGAAATCTTGCTTAAGCTCATTGCTCTTGCAACGTCATATGGAATTGAAACGGGACTTAACACAAATGCGGCTCTAATTCAATGCAAAGATGCGCGAGCGCTAAAGGAGCAAGGCTTAAAGCATGTCTTGGTTTCAGTGCTTGGTCCAGAGGACATACACAACACTATTGCCGGGGCTGGTGGTAATTACGGCCGAACTATCAAGGGCATAGAAAGTCTATTGGCGGTTAACCTTTCTGTTGCCGTTAATATGGTCGTATCAAAAATGAATCTAGACTTCATATTTGATACAGCTCTGGCCTTAAAGCGTCTCGGGGTTAGCACTTTCTGTGCAGGCCCCATGTTACCGTCATGTAGAGCGAATATACCCCTTTGTCTTTCGGGGGTAGAGTGTAAGCGTTGCTTAAGAGAGTTGATGCGCATAGACAAGGAGTTGTCCCTCAAAGTTGATGTTCTTGAACCGGTCGCTAGGTGTCTTTTTGGTGAGCGCGAAGAAGCAGAGTTTGTTCGTTTCTTCGGAAACAGAATTTGCTCAGCCGCAGTATCGTCTTGTGTTGTTTCATCAGCGGGAACGATGAGACCATGCGTCCATTCTGACGTTGTCTTTGGCAACGTTTTACCAGATAAATTTTTGAGTACTTGGCTGAGGATGAAATCTTGGGCATCGCCAAAAATGCTTCCAGAAGAATGTCGAACGTGCAACGCCTTGATGTTATGCGAGGGTGGTTGTCGTATGGCTGCTAGGATAACTAGTGGTCGATATAATGGTCGAGACATGTATATGACAACGCCAATTATTGATCCGCAAAGGGCAGCCTTAATATCGATAGAGGGGGATAACATCTCTTTTGGCGAAACATATTATTGACATATATTGAATCATTGGCTATGTTTACGTGCAAACTGTTTTTTGTGTAAGTCCAACGTCAATACAGTTTCGATGAATTATTATGAGAAAAATAGACTCCCAATTTGTTTCACAATACTTGCTAGATCCTTCCGAAAAAGCATTATTGGAGGAAGATTTTTTTCATAAGTTTATTCGGAAAGGCCTGGACTTCTATTCGGGTAAATTACGAAAAAATAAAGTGTTTAATTATATGAGCCCCAAAGAGCTGCGCTTTTTACTTGACGAACATATTCCGCAGAATTCAATTTCAGACAATGATCTGGATAAATTATTAGACATGATCGGTGAATACTCGATTCTTCAAGCTGATAAGAAATATCTTGCTTTTCCCGATGGCGGAAATTCGAAATATGCAATTGGTGGAGCAATATATTCTCAGTTTTTAAATCAAAATCAGATAGCTTTTGATCGGAGTGCTCCTATAGGAACAATAATAGAAATCCAGCTTATAAACTGGTTAAGAGAATTAATAGGATATCAAACTATACCACTGCCAGAGATTAATTCCCTTTCTAAGGTTGGTGGTATGTGGACTACGGGGGGCAATCTTTCTAACTATGTGGCCTTACTGACTGCGTTAAATAATAGATTTCCTTCAATCAAGGAACGGGGCATTCATTCTGTTGAGCAAAAACCAGTCATCGTAATGACTAGGGGTATTGAGCATTATTCCTATAAAAGCGCTTGCTCATGGTTGGGACTAGGATCTAATTCGATTATCTGGGCTGAGCCAGGAAAAAATTACACATCCTCGGTGCTGAATATTAAAAACGCTATTGAGAATTCTGCAAAAGATCAAATCCCATTTTTTGTCGTGGCGGTCGCGGGAAATTGTAGGACTAGCGGTTTAGATGATCTGGAAGCTATCTCTCGCATGTGTCAGCGGTATAATGTCTGGTTGCACGTTGATGCATGCCATGGCGGTAGTTTTTTGTTTTCAGAAAAATACAAACACCTATTAAAAGGCATAGAGAACGCAGACTCAGTGTCGTTAGATCCTCACAAGTCATTGTTTATTCCCTACTCTAGCAGTTATGTTTTGTTTAAAAATCCTAATTCCACAAATGTTTTTTCTAGGTACCCCGATAAGGTTAATGCTAAAGAGTATTTGGATTTAGGTTTAGCTACGCCATTCATGGGGTCAAGAGGCTTTGAGTCTCTGAAGCTCTGGTTAACAATCAAGGGGATCGGATTGAGAGCTATCGGTAAGTTAATTGAACGGAGGCAGTATTTAGCAAATTATTGGTATCAAATTTTAATGAAAAATGAAAATGTTATAGTTTTTAACGATCTAGATTTTTATAGAATTTCTTTTGTGGTATTTCCCAAAAGAAGACTAGATGATATTAAGCGCGTTAAGGACAAAAACGCAATCAGTTCTTTGGTGAGCAAGTATACAAGTATGGTTTCTGACCGATTGTATAAAGCAGGTAATGTCTGCATGGATGAGTTTAAGTTGAATGATTTTAATCGGAAAATTACTAATGATGAAAAAATTACATATACAGTGATTGGTACAACTATTGGTAATCCTTCAACTGATAAGGAAAGTCTGTGGCAGTCTAATGAACTATTGGCTATAGCCATAGAGGAGACTATCAATAAGTATAATAATGAGATAGACAGTCTGATAAACTTAGGTGGGGCCAAAGAAACGGAAGTTTGCACTTCCGGGGGTAATAGTCCAGCTTGCTGGAGTTAAATTTTATGAACAGTGCAATTATCAAGTTATTAAAAAGGAAAGGCATTATAACAAGAGAAAATGATTTACGAGTTCTTGAACTAGAAAATGTTAATCCATTTAAAAATGATGTAATTAAAATATATTCTAGGATTAAAAACAAAAGTTATATCATTAAAAAATGCAAACAGAAAGAAATAGAAAATCTAAAGTTAGCAGACCAGCTATTGCGTAAGAATAATGTAACAGATGCTAAGGTCTTAATGCCTATTAGCAGGGCAGATAGTTTCTTTATTTTTGAGGATTTAGGGCTTCCATTGAACCAGAATCCTTTGATGAACAAGGAGTTGCTTTTTGAAGATGTGGTTCGTATAAACAATCATTTTCTTCAAAACGGTTATCTTTGGAGGGGGTTAGCGCTACGTAATATGTTTTACTTGAATAAAACATACTTCTTAATAGATTTTGAGAAATTATTTAAGGTTGAAGATTCGGGTATAGATCGAAGGTATCTATTATTTTTGAAAATCAATTTATTTCAATCCTTTGAAGAAGATTTGGTCGAGGAATATGTCAAACTTCTTGAACGCAAGTATTGTTTTTCCAATAAAGCTAGAAAGATGGACAGAGTTGAAAAGGTTGGATGGAAAACCATGGCATATCAAGACAGAAATAAATTTTTCAATTATTTTGACCAATTGACTATTGATGCAGAAAAACCATTAATCAACAAAGATTCGAGACCATTCGAGGTTGGACATTTTGTAGATGAATTAGTTTCCGCAAGAATATCCTTCACGTGGACGCTACTGATGTACAAAAAAAGACAAAATAGTATTGACGATCTCAGGGTATTATTAGGCATAACGAAAAAAATCATGGCTGTTAAAAAAGGAAACCAGGCAAAGTTTCATTTAGCAAGCCTAATCGTCGCTCTGGGCGATGAAGCGGGGTATAAGAAAATGATCAATACAATTAAAGAAGCACAGAAAGACTGTAGCGCTGAAATTTATGACGACATTCTAAGAAGCATCGTTAAAGCAGTATGTGGGTTAGTCGACATAGATTATGCAGAGATAAATATTATAGCCAGGGGGTCATACGGAGAATTTGTTTTAACCAAGGAAAGCGATCTTGATTTTGAAATTGTTATGTTTAAAGGCAATAAAACTTATCCAGTTATTCCAATTGAAAATTTGACATGTGAATTACTTGCGTATCTCGGAGTTAGATCCGAGGGGACTCATGGTAGGCCTGTAGAAAAAGACGTAGTAGTAAATGGTGAATCAAGGGATCTTTTTGAGGTATTTGAGTTAAGATTGGTTTCTGGAAATAACAAATTGTTTCTTGAGTATTTAGAGAGATACAAAAGGATAGTTTACAAGGATGCGTTATGGAAGCAACAAACAGAATATGAGAAAACAAGAACAATATCAACTTTTAAATCATTATTTGAAGAGGCGAGGTTTCTAGTTACTAGGATAGCGCTTATGAATAACCAAGAGGTTGCCTCTCCGGAGGTTTTTGAGAAACTAAAAATATGTCCAGACAAAGCGAGGTTGGAACTGAAGAGTATTATAAATGACTTAATTTGTATTAGAAATAGTAAGATTGAGGGATTAGGAAAATATGAATTACTAGCCGGCGCTTTGCAGGATATAAAAACTAGATATAAGGTAATTTGAATAAGACATGAAAAAATTTACACATAAGAATAAAAAATTCGCAATAGATGAAAACACATCCTCTGTTTTTTGCATAGATGATTTTGGTGTAAGCATTCCAGATTTACCCAACAGTAAGCCTTCTAAGTGGAAAAAAGAATTCAAGGAAATAAGCCCACAGCTTCAATTATGTATATCAATGTCATGTAATTTGGATTGTCGGTATTGTGTATTTCGGAAACGAGAACTGGAAAATAATACGAAAATGATGACCATGAGAACCGCGATAGAGGCAATCGATTTGTTTTTTAAGAGCTTATCGGAAGATCAGAGGTTTGCCAGAATTGATTTTGGTGTTGCCGGAGAACCTTTTATCGCTGAGGGGTATCACAAAATCTTAAAAGACCACATTAAAAAGCTATGTAAAAAATTCAATAAGACTGTTTGGGTGGGAGCTAATATGTCTAACGGTTTGATATTTACTCCCGATAAAATGGTAAAACGTTTAGGCAGTCCAATGGACATAAGTATCGACGGAGTGCAAGAAGACCATGATAAATTTAGAAGATATAAGAATAAAAAGGGCACTTATAATGATCTGGCTCAATTAATTCAATTTGCCATAAGGGAAAAAATCGACATTGGCGCTTGTTCTGTTATAACAGCGGAGACATTGGATATCTCTAAAAATTTTAAACACATTTTTGATCTAGGCATAAAATCATCGATTTACATGAAGCCGGTCAATAGCGGCCACGAAGAAAGCTTTGCTTTGAATGAGGAAAATCTGCCGAAGTTTAAACAAGCATATAGCCAATTCATAGATTTTCTACTCGCTAGTTCTGACGATGAGCTTGCGCAGTATCTAAAAGCAATAAACCCAGAGGATTATTTTTTCAGATATTTTTATAGAATATTAAATAGATCGATATTGAGATATCGATGCAATTGTGGAAAATCAGGATTATATGTTGATTGGGATGGGAAATTGTATCCTTGCGCTCATTTCGTAGGGGCTAAAGGGCAAGATATTGGCAGTATAGAAGAAGGCGTGAGTGAGGCCGCAAAGGATCTCTTTATGAACCAAACCGTTGAGAATAGGAAGCCATGTAATAAATGTTGGGCAAGATATTTATGCGGCGGCGGTTGTTATTATCAGGGGTGGCTTGTGAATAAGACTGTTAAAAAACCGGACGGTGTAAAATGCCAACTCATAAAACATTTTATTAAACTACAGTCTTACTTTATATCTGAGCTAATAGAAAAAAGAAGAGGTGTTTTAGAAAAATTGGGAAATCCATATTTTTCCGGTGCGATTAATGCAGTCCCGCCCCAAGGGAGGGGTGCGTTTTCCCCAAGGATCATAGGCCGCATTGGACAAGAAGAAGTTTGTGTAACGATGAAGGAACATACAACCTTTCTTTCTTTTAGCAATCATAAGTTGAGAGTGAGAGTTGTGGGTGATCATTTGGATGAAATAAATATTCTTATCGATAAGAGTGTCAAACATAAATATCAGTGGGATGAGATTTGTTTCTATAAAGACGTTGCTGAGTATGAAAAATATACGCTTAGAAAGAAAAGAGATTTAGTTGTTCATGAGCACAAACAAAATACTGGTTTTATAGAAGTGCCATTTAAAGACACTGCTTCTCACGATACAACTGGCATAGTGAAAGAAGAAAATGTCTTAGAATTCCCCATTCCAGTAGGAACGCAAGAAATCGGGTTTAATATAACAATCAATGATAAAAACAGATCTTGTTTGCTTGTGCCTGAGATTATTGGAATTCTTGCATTTAATAAAAATGGGGAAGAATCAACAGTCAATCCAATGCCTTCTCGAGCGGTAGTTTTTGGTGAAAGAAATAAAAGATATTTTCCGTTGTGGATTAAAAACAGTAGCTCCAGCTTATTTAGCGAAGATGGAGATTATGCTGTTTATGATTCTTCGGTATGTTGAATGACCGACCAAAATTTCAAATAATATCCATTGTGGCAAATGAGCTTGATCTTTGGAATATAACATTGCCTATCAGCGTAGATGCATTAACTAAAAATTCAAGCTGTAAATACGAAGTCATTGCGCAAGTTGACGGAGCAACCGACAGCTCTATAGAACAAATTATTCACTTTCGTGACAAACTCAATATTGACGAAGTAAGGATACGAAATAAAGCGAACAAGAACTTTATTTGTCCTGGAGATCCGTCTAATAATGCTCACTTTCATGCTCTTTCTGGTAAAAGCGACTACACGATAGAGATTGAAAGTGATGTTATTGCGGTTTTGGAAAAAAATGATTATGACGCCTTGGGGGAGATATCTGCTTTTTTTGATAGACATCCAGAAACATGTTTAATTTCCAGTGTAATTGATTATGATTGTTGGGTGTGGAAGTTGGAAGATATTGGTCGTCCGCTAGAAAAAAATGTTAGGGACGTTAATAGAGTGTCATCTCATTTTTTGGTTTATCACAATCAAAGGTTTTTAGATTTTGCACATAGCAATGGAATCTATAATTTTTCCAAGTATACAGATGATTGCAATTATGAGGATGTTATTTCAAATGAATTTGTTAAGAATAACATTCCTATCGCTTTTTTCGAAAACTGGGCGGTAAAAGTTAGGCATTGCGATGAAAAGCAAGCAAAAGGCTCCATATTCTATAAAAGAGATAAGAATTTAAAAATCAAAATCGCACAAGATATGATAAGGACATATAGCAATAAGTAATCTGAATATTTTAATAGAGGATCTCCTAGAAGGCGGGTGCAATGGCGGGTAGGAACTGCGTCACGTTGACCTTTATTGGTGTTGTATATAATGTGGTAGCATTTAGAATGTCGTAATATAAAGGTTGACATGAACACAAAAGATAGCAACCAGGACGAGTTTGAACAATACAGATTGGAATTGGCTCAAGCTGTTGACGTTGTGGATAAAAATCTTCAGGCAGAAAAAGAAAATCGGAAATATATCGATTTTTCCAGCTATCCACTTGAGCAACTCAAAAAAGAAGTAAGGAGGGTCGTGCAAGAAGTAACAGGTATCCATGAGATGGCAGAAATAGAACTATCAGTACCGCCGCCACATATACCTGGCGACTTTGCATTAGGGGGATTTGGTCTAGCTAAGCAGCTCAGAGAGAATCCAAATGTACTGGCAAATAAAATTGCTAAGGGTATTGGCGAAGACCAGACAATCTTTATTGAAAAAGCCTCAGTTGTGGGAGCGTTTGTAAATCTTGAAGTGCGTCAGAAGATCTTTTATCAAAACATTCTGGCCAATATTTTTGAACTAGGCGACCATTATGGAGAGAGCAATGTAAATGCTGGTCTAGTCGCTCTAATAGATTATTCTGCGCCCAATATAGCTAAACCGTTGGGGGTTGGCCACTTGCGATCCACCATCATCGGGCAAGCCCTGGCCAAGATTTATCACGCAACCGGTTACAGTGTAATCAGAGACAACCACTTGGGCGATTGGGGAACGCAATTCGGTTCCCTCATTTACGCTTACCAGCAGTGGGGTGACGAAAAAAAAGTAGCAGAGAATCCCATCAAAGAGCTCAAAAATTTATATGTTCAATTTCACTATTTTGCCGAAGAACATCCGGAAGTGAAGGACAAGGCTCGCGAGTTATTCGCAAGACTAGAGAAGAAAGACCCTAAACTAGTCGCACTATGGAAGCGGTTTCGGGATTTGAGCATCAAAGATTTTGAGCGGATCTATCACCGTTTGGGCATCAAATTCGACACCAATATCGGTGAAAGCTACTTCGTTGAGCAAGCAGATAGGATCGTGGATGAATATCTGGCCAAAGGCTTGGCTAGAAAAGATGAGGCGTCCGCTGCGGTGGTGGTGGATCAGATGGGCGGTATTCCATCTTTCCTTTTAAGAAAGCAAGACGGATCTAGTCTTTATTTAACCCGCGATTTAGCCACGCTCCGGTTCAGGATTAAGACCTTCCAACCAGATGTTATTCTCTATGTGGTTGGTAATGAGCAAAGTCTTAACTTCCAGCAACTTTTTGAGTTAAGTCGGCGCGCCGGATATTTGCCGGATAATGTCACAGCTAAACATATTGGGTTTGGCATGGTGTTGCGTGACGGTAAAAAGATGTCTACTAGGCAGGGTACTGTCATTGAGCTGGAAGACCTGATGTCCCAGTCCGTGCAAAAATCCAAGGAAATATTACTGCAAAAAAATCCAGATTTAGACCCAGGAGAGTTAGAAAAGATTTCGGAGATAGTCGGGATTGGGGCTATTGTTTATAACGACCTGCATCAATCCAGGATGCAAAACATCTCGTTTGATTGGGAGAAGATGCTGGACTTTGAGAGCAAAAGTGCGGTTTACCTGCAATACTCCTACGTCCGCATTAATTCGATGCTTAAGAAGTTCGTTGAGGTCTATGGCCAAATCAATTTTAATAACCTGGCTAAGCAATTATTCTCGTTCACAAATCGGAGCGAATTTGATCTGGCTAGAAAATTAGCGTTATTTCCTGAGGCTGTTCTTAGGGCTCAGCAAGCCAACTCTCCTCACCTAATTTGTGTTTACCTAGAGGAATTATCTCAATTATTCAACGCTTTTTATGGGGAGATTTCGATTCTAAAAACCGAAGACAAGCAGTTGCGCGAATCAAGGTTGGCTTTGAGCAACGGTGTTGCTCTTGTGATAAAAAAGGGACTAGCTTTATTAAGTATCGCCGTTCCGGAGAAGATGTAGAGACTTACATGCGTGTCGTAGTATAGCGTTGTATTGGGTTAGTGAAGCATGTTGCTAATTGTTAAGTTAATTATTCGTATCCAGTAAATAGCTCCGTCATTATTTTACGCGGATCAATGTCTGATTCGCACAATTGGCAATATATATCAGATACCATCAAGGGTGCCCCAACAATATAACAAAAATTATCCGGTAAATTTGACACGTATTTTTGTATCATGGCAGTGCAAATTCGGCCGCTTTCCATAGTGACTCCGAATTTCTCATTTATTCGAGAACGGGTTACGGTAACTATTATCCGGAATCGGTTATTCTGTAATAAAGCGAGTTCGGATAAAAAAGCGGCGTTCTCAAGATGACCGACGGAGTAAAACAAAGTAATGTCATGCGGCCAGCCATTTGCTTTTTCTGCGAGCAGGAGAGACCGAAAAGGGGCGATACCTATTCCGCCGGCTAGAAATATAGCTGGTTCGAGCGTCTCATGCATCGTGAAGTAGCCGAATGGTCCATCTATTTCAACTAAATCTCCATCAGACAGTTTTTGCATTTCTTGTTTATATAATGAATCGCTTAATTGCATAGCAATGACTAAGTCGTTCTCGTGCGGAGCAGATGCTAATGACATAGCTCTAGCACAAACGCCCTCGCTTTTACCCTCAAGCGAAGGTAGTCGAAGAGTAACGTATTGTCCGGCCAGAAAGGAAAAGCCTTCTGGCTTTTTTATAACGACGAACAAAAGATTGCCGTGCTTTTCAATTGAGGTTATTTGGCTGGCGATGCCTATTTTGGGGCGTGGTGGCTTAAACATCCTTATATCTACGATATTAATCAAAATATAATACCATCGTAATCAAGCGTTTGCCTTGTTGGCAACTTGGTATATGGTAGTTATGTGGAAGATATATATCTAGACTATGCCGCTGCTACGCCGTTGCACCCTGAAGTGCAAGACGCTATACGACCTCTTGAAAACGTCTTTTATGGCAATCCGGGTAGCTTGCATTTTAAGGGGCTAGAAGCTTATCGAGCAATCACGAAGGCACGAGAAACAATTGCTACAATATTACGGTGCCAATTAAGTGAAATAGTGTTTACAAGCGGCGGCACAGAAAGTATTAACTTGGCTTTGCAAGGGGTAGCTCGTCAAAAAATGAGCGGACACATCATTACCACAGCGATTGAGCACGTCTCTGTTTTAGAAACATGCCGTTTTTTGGAACATAATAATTTTGAAGTGACGTATATAAAACCAGATCAGCGTGGCTTAGTTAATGTGCAGGATATAAGGGCCGCCCTACGACCAGACACTATTCTAGTTTCGGTTATGTATGCAAATAATGAGATTGGCACAATCCAACCCATCGCTGAAATTGGAGCGATATGTCATAAACGGAGAATTCTATTTCATACCGATGCCTGTCAAGCTGCCGGGGTACTCGATTTGAATGTTAATACCTTGCAGGTTGATCTTCTGACGCTTAATGGCAGTAAGATTTATGGACCGAAGGGTATTGGTTTATTGTATGTTCGCAATGGAGTTGTTTTGCAGCCGATATTTCATGGGGGAGGCCAAGAAAGAGGGATTCGTAGTGGAACGGAAAATGTGGCCGGAATAGTGGGATTAGCAAAAGCGCTTGAAATCGCGCAAGCTGATTGTGCATCTGAAAATGAGCGTCTCTCTACTCTCAGAGATTACCTTGTTAAAGATGTTATACGGACTATTCCAAAAACTATTTTGAATGGAGACGTAAAACAGAGGCTACCTAACAACGTGAATATTACCTTTCTCGATATTGAGGGTGAAGCGCTTATACTGCATCTGAATGAATTGGGAATATATGCTGCGACAGGCAGTGCGTGTAATTCCAAAAAACTAAAACCATCACATGTCTTAACAGCCATAGGGGTCTCCGGCGACGCTGTGCATGGTAGTATACGATTTACACTAGGTCGTTTTACCAAACAACAGCACCTTGATTTCCTGCTAGCTAAACTGCCGAGTATCGTAGAAAAGTTGCGTCAGATGTCGCCTATAAATATTAAGTTGAAGGATGTTTATGTTTGAGAGAGAAAAGTTTTATGAGTGTTAACTCTGCCGCAGAAGATGGTCTCGATTGGTTTTACACGGATACCGTTAAATCTCATTTTTTCAATCCTCAGAATATCATTACAAATGACAAAGATGAGCATGATTTTGCTAGGCGGGCTTCAGGTGTAGGACAAGTCGGTTCACCGCAATGCGGTGACGTTATGAAGGTGTGGATTGTAGTAAGGGAAAATCGTATCGCCGAATGTAAGTGGAAGACATTTGGTTGCGCATCGGCTATTGCTAGTACGAGCATGATGAGTGTTATTGTGACCGAAAAAGGAGGTATGCACATTGACGACGCTCTTATGTTAAGGCCTGTGGGCATTTTGTCTCGCTTGGGAGGGTTGCCTGCAATAAAGGTGCATTGCAGTGTGCTTGGCGATCAAGCTTTAAGAGCGGCAATCGAGGATTATAGAAGTAAAATCTAGATAATAAGTTAATAATCGTGTTTTGTGAGCTGTATGAAGTTAGTTGAAGTAAATTGCGGTAAAAATCAAGTCGGTTTACACTAAATTGGTAAGAACCTATACCCAATAAACCCCTCATCCTTATCATCGAAGACGATCCAGACCAGATACTAATGTATACGGTGGAGTTCCAAGGCAAGGGTTTTGAGGTAGTGGCAGTTTCAACTGACGACGAAGGCGTGAAGCAGACAGTCGAAAAACAGCCTAAAGCTATCTTGCTTGATAAGACCGTAGCGGCTTAGACGTGCTGCGCGAATTGAAGATAAGGAAGAAACCAAGAAAATTCCGGTCATTGTCTTTACTAACTTTGGCAAAGTTAACCCTGAAGGAGTTCTTTACGAATTCCAGCGTGGTATTGAACCGTGCCTATGACAGGAGTAAATCAAACACTCCTGCCAGGATCGTGGACGATGCGATAGGCCGAAGCTGCAAGTCGTGTCAGTGCGTATCATGTCAAAACACTGGCTGCAACAAGTAACTGGTGTTTCAGACAGATGTGTGATTTAGTGGTAAAGGTGTGTAGCCCTTACCACTTTTCATTTAGTCAAATTCATGCAACAGACAACTATATTAGGATTTAGAAACAGAGAAGAGAAGCACCTTCTTGAGCAAGAAGTTTTTTCTATTACGAAAAATTTTCAAAAGCTATTTGAGACTAAGCTCAACGCACCCATGACTATTCGACTACACTTTTCACGAAAAAGTTTTGATAAACAACTGGGGAGACATACCCAGGAATGGGAAGTGGGCAACATTTCTCAAGAAAATACATTAAATATTTTTCATCCAGATGCGATGGAAAAGTATAGTACTCATAACCGAGCTGAATTCACTTCGATATTAAAGCATGAGATCGCCCATATTTTCATTTCTCATCCGGCAAGAGGCAAGACAGTGCCTTTATGGCTTAACGAGGGGTTAGCTATGTATTTAGCGGGCCAAGTTCAAGACTACTCATCAAGTGCTAACTACTATATTGAGAAGAGTTTTTATGAGAAAATCTCCACCCAACAGGGCTGGGATAAGCACGCGAATTATGAAGCCTATAAGTATGCCTGTTTGTTTGTATACTTCCTAATCAAACGCTATTCCATCAAAACGCTTTTAACGTTGTTAAAGAAGCTCGATCGGATTTATTACCCACCAAATTTTGATAAAACATTCCAACAAGTGTTTAAGATTAAGCTTTCAAAAGCAGAAACTGATTTCATTAAGTCTTTGAATCTGAATAGCATTGATTGATAAAATTATTTCTAGAGCACCCGCAATAACGGCTCCAGCAGCAGTTAAAAAGAACGTATACTGAAATTCAATTAAAACAAACCGAATCGACCCAGAGGAATCACGAACGGTAAGATCGTCGGCAAGTGCCAATGTCCCCCTCCGCCATGTCGCGGCAAGGACGCGCCACGGTGCACCAACGCCCCCAAGCACGACAAGGATGTCGTGTTTTTTCTTTAATAATCTTTTATCATTTAATGCACGATTAAATACCATTACAATTTTTTCATAGATATAAAAACACAACTGGATTTGTTGCTTCATTTACGCTGGCACAAACAACAAAAATTGGCGATATTTTGGCCTAATCCTTGGCAGACAATAAAAATAGCTTTTAACTGGTTAGTGTTAAAACAACCTGCCATCAAACACCAGTTTCCGGAAGACATTGATTGTTACTGGATTAGCGGGGGAGTATGGGGTAGCTATTACTTACCCAATAAAATATATATTTGTCCCCGAAAAGCAACACCGCAATTTCTGGAACAGGTAATTGAACACGAAATTACTCACCTAAAATACGAAAATGAAGTGAAAAACATGACTCACCAAGAAAAAGAAGCCCATATTACCGCCAAACAAATTGACTCACGGAAATAACTATATAGCCCCTATCCCCGCACCGCCAGCAAAAATCCCGTGATCAATATTTAACACTTACAGTTGACAAAATGGCACTTGACAAATTTGATTTTTATCTAAATAGTAGGGGTGTAGATTCCAAGGACGGTTTTTTCCACAATCAAATACAATACGAACGAGGAGAAAGCCATGAGACGGTTCATCTTGGTGGTGCTGACACTAGCGGCTTGCGCCGTGGCGGTGGGAGCCGAAGACAACTCGGAGACGCTGCTGTATCTGGGGTGTGGTGAGAGGATCAAGCATCCGGTTATCGGTTACGGCAAGCTATACACCACTGACTGGAAAGGAAACGTGCTGCGAGAGGTGAAGCTGGAGGGGGTGCCGGCAGCTATTGGCGTGTCTGGCAGAGAGGTGCTTGTAGCCATTCCCAATACCAGCAAGGTGGCTTCGCTGCCCAAGACAGGACAGTTGGTCGGCATCAACGAAGAAGGAGAGGTGTATACTTTCTCCTTTGACAGGAATTTCGTGGCTGACCCGTGCAGTATGGCGATCAGAGAAAATCCCTTCGAGGTGTTCATGGCGGACGGTACGACTGATTACGTGGCCGGGATGACCGCCGATGGCAAGACGCGCAAATACTTTGCCAATCGGGGTGGCGACGGGACAGTTTATCAGCATATCAGCATTGCCATTACCAACGAACTGCTGCTAGTGGCGACAGAGTACCCGCGTCCCGGCGTGTATGCAGTCAAGCTGGGTGATGGCACGGCTTCCCGTGAACGCAAGAGGTTGCTGGAGCGGGACGGCAGCGTGGCGTCAATTCGCGGCACGAATCGCTGGGCGGCCACGCAGATAAAGCACATGAATATGTACGGACCAAACCAGAAGGACGGCAAGGAAGCCGTACATGTGTTTGAGGGCACGAAAGAAGTTATGACCATCTACTGCGGACGAGGTCAGCGTCTGTCTTACGATGGTCTTCTTACCCCTTGCGGTACAAACTTCATCGTGGCTTTCAAGCACAAGGAAGGGTCGTATCTCCACTTGGTTGATCTGAAGAGACGAACCTTCGTGCCGCTGTTCGTTTGGAAAGGAGATCCGCTAACTTGCATTGCGGTCAGGATGGAAACTACCAGAACCGCGAGTCGCAGTCCGAAGGTGGCTGTTAAGGAGTAGTATGTTAGTCCCAAGAGGCAGAAAAACCTCTTGGGACTTTTTTATATATATAAAGATATACAGTATAATAACGATATTAATGCCGCCGTAATCTATGACAAGCAAGCTTGGCCGGGTTTTATTCGAGCAAAGGGGGATGTCTTTAATAGAATTATTGATTGGCGTTTTTGTCCTGGCCACTCTTACTATGGCTGTAGTCGGTCTGGCTACACTAGGTACGAAAACAGCGTTTAATAATGAGTTGTTGGCGCAAGCGCAAGCCATTGCCAACGAAAAAGCGGAAATCATCAGGGCTTTACCGTATGACAGTGTCGGCTATACCGAGCCGGCCGATTGCGCGAATAAAGAAGCTAACGGCATAACCTATAACTACTGCGAGCCGGACGGAATCATCCAGCGTACGGAGGATGTTATTCGTGATAACGTCACTTATACCGTAACCACTATTATTAGTCTGGTGGATGATCAAGAGAACGGTTATCTGACCAAGCAGACCGTGCCAATCTTACCGATGTCGGTAGCACATGCTCAAAGTACGCCTACGCTAGATGAAACCACGGCTGACTATAAACAGGGAGAAGTGGCGGTCAGTATTCCTTCCACCAAGGCCACGCAGCAAACGGTGCAAGTGGGGTGGATTTCGGCTGATGACGCGCTGGCTTGCGCGGATTCCAGTGATTGTCCGGGGGTGGATGTTTGTTGCAGTGAACAATGCGTGGAGCCCTGTCTGGACGAGAACCTGCCCGACGGCTGGACGTGCAGCAGCGAGTGCGATTCGGGCTGGTCGGGCTTCGGGGATCCGGTGCCTAATATCCAGCCGCCCGGCGGTGGCGGGGGTGGTGGAGCGGGTCAGATATGCCAGGTATCCGTTGCCCGCAACAACTGTCAGGTCATTGCCTGGCTGCCTGATGTAGTCAACCCTCAATTTTGCGTGCCGCATGTTATCGGGCGTGATCCCGATCCGAGCTGCGGTAGTGCGTGGTGTGATTTCGGGGATGGGATACCTAATTGCGGTTATCCGGTAGAGACTTCGGTGAATATTGATACGTGTAATTTGGGGGCGGATTCGAATGATCCTTGCGGCGGTGCAGCGGGTTCTTGTCTGGAGGGTGAGGTTTGCAAGCTTAAAAAAGGATTTATAGGACACGTTTGCGTTAAAGATCCCCGTCGAAACTGTGCCTGGTGTGGTGCGGAGCCTTGGACTTCGTACGATCAGAACGACGCGGAAGTGAACACGCCGGCGTCTGAAAGAGTAACCTGCTGTTACTCGCAAGACAGGGGCGTGGTGACCAGCGGAATTCCGCAACCGCCTTTGATAAACGAGTATAGTTACCGACCGTGCCGAGCCGAAGGTGAGCCATGTCGCAAGACGGAAGATAGCTTTACCTGGGGCGAGTGCCAGTGGGCGCGGGCCAGGGGCGCGGCCGGATGCAAATACATGGAATGCGGCCCGGCCAACAATATCAATCCGAATCCGTTAGCGGTACAGAGACTTTGTCCGGGCAACCAGCCAACAATGGATGATAACATTAACATCAACCAGAGTTCAACAGTGATTGGTTCGGAGGAAGAAGAGATGCCGGTAGAAATTTACAAGATAGATCCCGCGGCTGAAGGACTGGAAGAAGGAGATACGATTCATATTAAAGCGGAATGCGACTCTCCGTTGGGAGCGGGAATGACCGGTGACTCTGTCTTGGGATTTCATAGGAATTGGTGGAATAAAGCCAGGGGATTTTTGGGCGCGATGCTGCCTTGGGTGAACGCGCAATCTTTGTGCTCCGTGGGGCTGGATGTATTCGTTGCGTCGGAGAATGATTTGGAAAATACTCTCGGTACTTCGCCGCCGCACATAAGAAGCAGGGGGGCTGGTTCGGATACGCTTGATTACACCGTTGAGGCAGAGGCGATGGCAGGTGATGCCGTGATTGTTGTGCTGGCGTATCCGGCATCGCCCGATATATATTCTTTGATGCAGACGGGAGGGGGGGAATTCGATCTGTCGGGTTCTATCGCGGCTTATGTTGACAGGACTGATTGTGAGCCGCCGCCGAGTGAAGCGCCGTCCAACGCAATCTGCAATTTGGATGGGATTACATCGTTAAATGTCAGTATCAATGATGTGCTGGATGGGTATTCAAGCGTCGAGAAATGTTCGAATAATATGTCATATGAAACCACGTGTAATCTGTTTAATGTTTCATCGGTGGCGGTTAATCTGGTGAGTCAAACAGAGGACTACATGACTTTTGAAAGTGCTCCATTTACTGTGCCTTGTGGGTCTTTGACACCCGGCGATGATAGTTATTATATCAAAGTTACGGCGACAGAATATGCATATCCGGGCGGGAATCAATGTTTGTTTGATACATATATATTTGGTCGTATGTTTAATAACGGTAATGTTGAAATCATGGGTACGGTATATAACGTGCCCGAGGGTTCAGAGCCAACTTATTTGCCGTTAGTTGTAGGCGACGATGAATTGGGGTGGGCGGGTGACTCATCCAATAATTGTCAATTTTTCCATACGACTGACTATAAGAATGCGGTGTTGACGCTGGATAGATAGAAATTGAAGGGAGGGTATTTTGGCTAAGTTTTGTATAAGTGGAAATACAAGTACAGCAGCAGCGCAAATATAGATTGCAGCACAACGTCATGCTATGATCCCGGGCAAAACGGATGTGATCCGGCGCTAAACGAAGATCCGAGTGCTGGCTACAATATTAATATTAGTCTGCCCTAATAGAACTCTGATTAGCCGGTCGATAAAGTCTTGCATTAAGGGGCAGTAATACACCGCGTTTTCAAGCTTGATTACCATGACCAGCTCATTCGCCAGTCAGCGCTTCCTCCTGCTATACTGTTCATATCATTTAAGACTATATTTACCAGATACCTTCAAACTTTAATAAATGTCAGCAGGTATTGACATATTGAACTTTAGATAACAACGAGTTTAGTTAACACTAGTACCTCGGCTGTTTTTGGCTGTACTTTTCACATTTGAATAAAAGGAATATGACATGCCTCTGAATAACACAAATTGGCGTCCGCGAGTTTGTTGCTATGCAGATGAAGTTGGTGATACTCGAACATACTATCTGCCTAACGAGGAGTTAGTTATCAAGGGAGACAAAAAACTACAACAAGATTTGTTACACTATTGCACGGGCCATTTTACCATGGATGAAATTCTTGTTAATCTTTCGCCGCCATACGATCGCCAGGAGCTATTAGGATTAACGGAAGTTTTGTTCAAAAACGGCGTGCTGGTTAATTCTCGTGAATACTGGCGTGCATATCACCCATACAGTAACAACCCAATGCCCCTATTCGAAGCATTGTCGGACCATGCCCTAAACGAACTATACAACAAGATCAAGCATATACAGCAGGGTTGGGAAGCAACGTGCGACCCACCCATGACATTCCCCAGCTTGTTGCGCAACAGACGAACAACAAGGTTCTTTTCCGGCGAGCCATTAAGCCGAAAGGAAGTAGTAGAATTGTCTTGGATTACATGCGGAACGGTCAGTACTTATGCCTGGGAGGATAACGGCATATTGCGTCGGACAATTCCGTCTGCTGGCGCTCTGTATCCACTAGTGCTGCATGTATTAGTTCGGGCGCCAGGTAACGATATTACCACTGGGGTGTATCAGTATAAATCTGAACTCAATCTACAAACAGGTTGGGAGAATGAAGCTATTTTCAAAAGCTGCTTCATTAATGACACTTATGTTGGTACCTGTAGTGCCTGTTTCATGATTAGCGGCAACGTGCATCTTGAGTGTAAAAAATATGGAGACAGGGGTTACCGATATACAATCCTCGAAGCTGGGCATGCAGCGCAAAATCTACAGATTTATTGTGCTGAAGTTGGCCTTGGTTGTGTGGAGGTAGGTGGTTTTTATGATGAGACTGTGACCAACGCGCTAGACTTACCGGATGGAGTAATCCCCATCACCGCAGTCTGTGTTGGGCGTTTACCAAAGGAGAATTCCAAATGAAGCTTATGGCTAACCCGGTATATGATGTCTTTTGCCTTCAAGATCGAGTTGACTTTGTGGATATCCAGCGTGAGTTGTCAATCCACGATGCGCAAGTCTCGTCGCTTCTTAAGCTCATTATGAACAAACCTGTTCTGAACAATCCCATATTTAAAGCAATAGCCTTAAATATGGGATTCAACTCAAGTCAAATTGAAGAGCTATGGGGATTACTTATCAGTGAGACTGTTTTAGTTCCCCAAAAACTTGGAGCACAAGAAGCACCCTTAATGATATCTTCTACTAATAGCGATCCTACTAAGATATATAGGCATTTCCCCAGAAAGTTTGGTGTCGCAAAAGTAAGAAGATTGGGTTTTCGGTTTGGAAACCGATATCTTCTTGCTAAGGCAAATCATCTTTTCATGGAACATCGCTTGGCCAAGAACGCAATCGAATGGGCTTTTTCTGGTATTTGGCTAGATCGTGCTCGTCCGCTCTTCTGGAAAACGGGAGAATTGACTTACGCCGGAGGGGTTTTTGTTAACCCACAAACATCTATCTGGCTGACAAATCTACTACGGGATTTGCTAACAAAGGAGGAATGTTGTTTATACGAGATCAATCTTCGAGAACGCACGTATGAACGTATCAACCCACAACAGATATTGGTTGATTGTCATCCCAGAACATTCTCGCCAGTATTACAGCAATCTGTGATAGCTGATGAAAGTACTCGTGTTCCATTTAGTCCGTCAATCTCTATAGTGCTATCTCGTTATCGTCAAACTGGAAAATGGTATAGCGATAAGTCGTGCACGGCATGTGGGGCACATACTGACAGCACAGTAGCGCATGCAATCGCCACAGCGGAAGCAGTGGAACGTTATGCCGCGGGAATATACAGCTTCAATGAATTAGACTATGGTGTACAGGAAAAGCATAACGAACGAGTCAATCCAGACAAGCTGTATAATCTGACAACCTCTCAATGTGAGACTGCTGAGTTGCGACCATTCAATAAAGCCAGCTGCTATTACTGGCGCTACGGCACCAATATCATGACAAGACAGCGCGTTCAGATTATTGCCGATCTGTGTCACTATCCGTTTGAGCCTCAATCTTATCCACAGAGATGCCGCTGGGCGAATTCTTCAGGGATGGCAGCTGGGAGAACAAGTGGGGAAGCACAACTCTCCGCTTTATTTGAGCTTATTGAACGCGATGCGTTCATGAGAACATGGATTAAGCGCAAAGCTCCGCCTAAAATTCCTGAAGCAACTTTACCCGACGAACTACACAGGGAGATAGAGAAAATAGCAGCAATTGGCTTTATAGCAGAGACACTCGATATAACAAGCAGTAGTGTTCCAGTAACAATGGTAGCAATACACCGCGGAAGCTGGCCCGCGCTGGTTTGTGGAGTAGCGGCTCGTAATACTTTACAGGAAGCCATTCTTGGGGCGTGGAAAGAGGCAGAGGTGGGATTGTTCTGTCGCCTTAAAGATCCGGTAATGATGCATGATGAAAAACCAGAAATTAACATCACTAATGTAAAAACACCGGATGATCATGCTCGCTTCTTTAACCACCCAAATAACCAAGAAATAGCATCTTTTCTCTGGTCGTCACCTTATAAATCAAACAGTGACCCTCAAAAGCCCTGCTTTGATACCAAGTTGTTACAGGAGTTTAATGTTGTCAATGCCTGTCGACAATTAGAAATTGACGATGTGTACCGTGTTTTCTATGATTCTATACACGGCTTGGAAGTAGTTCGTTTGTTAAGTCCACACCTTGTTCCTTTAGTATTTGGGTTTGATCAGCTACCTCGCACTTTCTTAGCGGACACATGTAGTGTCCCGGCGAGTCTGTCTGTTCATCCTCTGGATTAGGAGGAGGTAAGTATGTCGTCTGTAGTCACTAGGAGCTCGTCACCTCAATTCAAGGTGACACGCCTATCTTACCCGCGAGGCGCTTCAACGCGTGAGCTGCAAGCGAACAGTAACGGGTGTTCAGGCGGATCAAACGGCGGCGGCAAGTGCAGCGGCGGCGGGTCGAACGGCGGCGGCAATTGCCATCGCTAGAACGACCACATCAATTCAAACTAGCCGGCCCCATTCTTTCTTTGAGGGCCGGCTTTCTTCTATTAATTGTAAAATAATGCTATAGCAAACATATGCCGATACAATTTTCATACAAATTAACCAATACAAATATCTACGCTCATCTTATGTACCGCATTCATAAACAAAACACGGATAAATTAGATGCGGCCGACATTCTTGGGATTACAGAAAAATCAGTACAGCAATTTAATCAACAGTTGCGGCACAAAGAATGCAATATCCTAATATACGCTGATTTCTTCGCCACTATTCCGGAACAGGGCATCGGCGGGCGATGTAGTGCCGCCGATACCGTTCTTATTTTTATTGATCCCAATCATAAAAAAGGAATTAAACACAACGTAAGAACATGGTTGCCTTCAGCAATTGCCCACGAGCTTTTTCATGCTCGTCGATACGCCACTTATCCAACCACTTCTACGCTAGGTGAAGCATTAATAAATGAGGGTTTGTCAACGATTTTTGAAGAATATGCAAATCCAAAGTTGAAAGCGCCGTATGCTCATCACCTTAGTAAAAAAGAAATTGCAGACGCTTGGAAAAAGGCCAGACCCCTATTAAATTCACAAGACTTCAACCACGATGACTGGTTTTACGGAGGGGACGGTATTAAAAAATGGACCGGTTACTCTTTGGGATATGACATTGTTAAATTATATATGGCTAGTAAGGGAATAAATAACCCAGCCTCTATTATCGACGAACAAGCGACTATAATTCTCAAAAGATATAACCCATCAAAGAACTAATTTACCCAGAATTACCCCCGCACCGCCAGCAAAAATCCCGTGATCAAAATCCAGCACCTGCGACTCCCACTCGTCGGCATTGTTCAGCCGGTCGATAAAGTCTTGCATCAGGGGGCTGTAATGCACCGCTTAGCGGCGACGATAAACCGGCGCACCATTCGCCAGTCAGTATATCCTCCTGCTATACTATTCTTATCGTTTTAAGGTCATATTTACATCAATGCCGGCATCCAACAAAAAAAATAATAACCACAAAGACACACTGTTCGGGCTACCGTTATTTCCGCCGCTACCACAAAAGAAAGGTAAATTGAACACCGCCAACCAGCAACTAACCGACGATACTGAAAAAGCAATTAAGTCTTTTTCTCCCGCTGAAGCCCGTAAAACACTAACCTCTACGAGCGAACAAGAATGGCTAACCAGAGGACAAAACAGAGCCATTGCCCTATTTCACACCGCCGCCGAACGAGTACCTGCCTATAAAGATTTCTTATCTAAAAACAAAATAAAACACGACAAAATTAAAACAATTCAAGATTTCCAAAATGTACCGCCTGTAGACAAGCAAAACTATTTAAGGGCGTACCCTCTTGGCAGTCTTGCCTGGGACGGAGAATTAAGCTCTCTGCAAATGATTTCCGTCAGCTCCGGTTCATCTGGCACGCCGTTTTTCTGGCCGCGGGGACAAATTCTTGATGCGGAAACCATGTTGGAACACGAGCTGTTTCTCACCTCCTTCTTTGAAATGGACAAATACTCCACACTTTTCCTCATCTGCTTTGCCATGGGGATGTATGTCGCCGGACCTATCACCCTAAACAGCGTTTTAAGAATGGGGCGCAAGGGATATCCGGTTACCGCCGTTTCCCCGGGCTACTCACCGGACGATGTCTTAGCTGTTATTCCTAAACTCGCTCCCTTCTATGATCAGGTTGTTATTGCCGGCTACCCGCCTTACGCCAAGGAAATTATTGATAAAGGGAAAGAGCAGGGGATTGACTGGAGTAAAATTAAAACCAGATTGCTTCTGGCAGGAGAGGGATTTAATGAAACATGGCGTACCTACGTTTCTGAACTCATCGGCAACCAGAGCCCGATTTATAACTTCCTTAATCTTTATGGCTCGGCGGACGCGGCTGTTTTGGGACACGAAACCATCACCTCAATTATTGCGCGACGTCGTATTGATAATGATACCGAAGCTCGTCTTAAACTTTTCGGCAATGAACGAATGCCTTCCTTACTTCAATACCACCCCGAACATAAATTTTTCGAAAACTACGGCGACAACGAGATTATCTTCACCGCGCCGGGAGGCATTCCTCTAGTGCGCTATAACATTCACGACCACGGCGGCACATTAAAACACCAAGATTTTATTGATGCTTGCCCGGAACTGAAAGAATACTTTAATGAACTTAAACAGGAGAATAAGCTCTGGAATCTGCCGTTTGTTTATGTTTTTGGTAAAAGCGATCAAACCGCCATTGTCTATGGCGCCAATGTATATCCGGAAAACATTAAAAAAGCACTGGAGCATGAGGAAATTAGGCAAACATGCACCGGTAAAATCATCATGCGCATGGAGCTTGACGGTAACAAAGATCAAAGATTCCACGTTGATATAGAATGCGCTCCAAACACTCAGGACAATAAAGAACTATTAGAAAAAATATCCGAATCAGTCTACAAAACATTACTAGACGTGAATTCGGAATATCGCGTAGTGGCAAAGGGGATAATCAAAAGAGCTAAACCAATAGTGCATCTATATCCTTATGGGCCTGAAAAGTTTCGCTCCAATAGTACTAACGCAAAACATAAATGGCTGCATAAATCAGAATGATTTTTATGAACGGCTCACAAAAATTTTATACAATGCAGCGTCGCGAAATAATTGATCTGGCGTTGAATGATTTAAATGAATTTAAAGATAAATGCGCTCCGAGATTACGATATGCCGTGGACGAAAATATAAAATTTTTTGAAGTAGCCAAGTCTTTGCGAAAGTTCATTCCTTGGCTTCTTGGAACCTACCAACACATTGATAGGGAAAGAATAG
>JAUYKA010000031.1 GCA_030698495.1 bacterium | reverse complement strand
GTTTAGCTAAGGCCAACACCTGCCATACTAAATTAATCGCCGGCATAATGAATGAACCAGAATACAAGGCGTTTGTTACAGACGAAGCGGACTATGCCAGAGCCTTGGCAGACACCAAACATCTGCTATTAGATTATGAGGACTAGAAGCTGTATTAAGGCTATTCAAACATCGGGTGTTTGAATATGGGGTGTTTGAAATCGGGTGTTTGAAATTTTTTCTTTTTACTTAAGAACTTGATACCATAATATTTATGAGCATGGAATCAATCCCTCGACCAGAAAAAGAACAACCCGTAGAACCGCAGAAACATACGCCAGAAAGACTTCTTAAGGCTATCGACGCTCTAAATAAGACCGTGGTTGGCAAAGTTGAAGTTTTTGGTAAAGAAAATTTGAAGGAATTAAAGCCCGATGAAAATGTCATTATCGCCACGTCACATATTGAAGATCCAGACGTGACTTTAGCCGTGTCCGTATTGGGCAGATCACTTGATATTGCCATTACCAATCAATCGGTTCACCACACTTTTTTAGGTGAGCCGGGAGTGAATATTGGTATGCGTATAGCTGGTCGCGAAAACTTTCTTCCAATTAGTTACAAAAAATCAGAGGGAAAGAAAGTTAGCGTATTTGATCCAGCCGACTTTGATGCTATGAAAGAGCCAATGACCAATGGCAAAAGCTTAGTAGTCGCAGCACAAAATCCAACTTTTACAGGACAACTTGGCAAAGGTGGGGTGGGTGCTGTGTATTTAGCGCAAATAACTGGCAAACGTATTTTGCCATTCGCCGTTGATATGGATAAAAAAGAAGGATTATTAAAACGACCCGACGCCAGAACGCATATTGGTAAACCGTTTGAGCTTGAGCATATTGATGGCATTGAAAATCTAGTGAGTCTTGATCAAAAAAGAAAAGAAGGTACCCTGTCACCAGAAGAACGACAAAATTACAAAGACCTACTATCTACACTAAAACAACAATCGGAATTTGTGATGCGTAATATTGCAGTAATGTTGCCTGAAGAAAAACGAGGTATTTACAGAGAGCACCCAGAAACAAAATAAGTGCAGTTAAAACATAACAAGTTACCTACAGATTGAACTGGACTAATTAGGGCAGTTGCGGCTCCCTTAGCCCTACTATGACCTACCCAACATCACTCCAAACCATTAGGGTTGGAACGGCTTTGCCGCTCACCCGAAAGCTTATTGAGGTAAAAGTAAAGTATTGCCTCTACGCCAGAAAATCCTCGGAAAGTGAAGAGCGACAGGTACTTTCCATAGACTCCCAAATTAAAGAAATGATGCAGCTGGCCGAACGAGAGAACCTTGAGATCGTGGCCGTAAAACGAGAATCTCACTCCGCCAAAGAAACTAACCAACGACCAATATTTAACGAAATTATCGAGGAGCTTCGACAAGGAAAATACAACGGCATACTAACATGGGCACCGGATCGTATTAGTAGGAACGCTGGCGATCTTGGGAAAATTGTCGACCTTATGGATTCTGGAGTATTACAGGATATCAGGACTTATGGTCAGAGGTTCACAAATAACCCAAATGAAAAATTCCTGCTGATGATATTGGGCTCACAAGCTAAGCTCGAAAATGACAACCGAGGCATAAACGTGAAGCGTGGATTACGGACTCGAGTCGAGATGGGCTTATGGCCAGGGGTCGCGCCAGTGGGTTACTTAAACCAGAAGCACATGGACAAAAAGTGCCAAGTTATTCTTGATCCAGGACGAGCACCCATTGTACGAAAAATGTACGAGAAAATGGCCTATGAAAAATGGTCAGGCCGTAAAATACATCACTGGCTCAAATTTGAGCTGAACTTTAAAACGGTAGGCAATCACAACTTAGCACTAAGTAACATATACAAAATACTGCAAAATCCGTTCTACTACGGAGTATTCGAATATCCTCGTAAAAGCGGTAACTGGTATCAGGGTAAACATGAGCCAATAGTAACGAAAGAGTTGTTTGAACAGGCTAACGCCCAGCTTAAGCGAGATAACATAGCTCGACAGAGTCATGAGTTCGCCTTCACTAAGTTAATGGTCTGCGGATTGTGTGGTTCAGGTATATCGGCTGAGGAAAAGTACAAACTACTTAAAGATGGGACGACGGCTAAATACATCTACTATGGATGTGGCAGATCACGAGATCGCCATTGCCAGAATCAATATTTACGAGAAGATGAGCTAATTACTCAATTGGCCAACTTACTTAATAATATCGATCTGAACCAAGCTGGAGTACAACAGAAATTCGCCGAGGAGTTGAAACGACATAACCGATTTCAACGAGCGGTTTTGGGAATGAGTAGCTCAACAGCAATCCATCAAGACATCGACCTGAAGACTTACGCGAAGTACATCCTTAAAGACGGAACTAATGAGAAAAAACGAGAGTTGATGGGATGCTTTAAATCGAAAATCACGGTGACTAGAAAAGTGGTGGCGATTGAGTAACTAAATGCGTTAACGACGACCTGGGTTCCGGATCAAGTCCGGAATGACGACTGTTTAGGTCTACCGATAATACCGCTCAACAGGGCTATATATTTAGGTCTACCGATAGAAAATATCGTCTGCGGAGAGGGTGAGATTCGAACTCACGATCCCTTACGGGATGCCGCATTTCAAGTGCGGTGGAATAAACCAGGCTATCCGACCTCTCCATACCTATACTTTTTTAAGCCAGTTTTCTTCTAGATAATGTTCTTCATAATGACAATTAGGACAAATAATTTCCAGATTGTTTATCTCATTATTTTGTCTGTTTCCATCTTTATGATGCACCTGTAGTATCTCGCGTTTGTCATAGTTGCACCTCTCGCACTTTTCTCCACGAATTCTTAGCAATCTCAACTTTAAAGCTCTCTGTGACACAACTTTATCCCTCGGACGATTCATTCTATATTTTATGCCTGTTCTATAAACATTGGCACAACTTCTACTACAAGTCTTTTTGTTAGAACCAGCCATTATGGGCTTCTTGCAAACCGCACAGGGTATTTCTTTCCTAGAAGCAATACCGTAGCAAGCCATACTGCAATATACTCTGCCTTTATTCCTTTCGATCTCAACGGGTCTTTTATATATAGGCTTAGAACAAACGAGACATTTTGTATTGGGTTTTCTTTTATATTGCTCAGCCACTCTGCCAGTATACCACAAAACGCGATTATATCAAAATGCAAATTTGATTTTCCTTCCACCCCGAGAGCCCGCTCAGGCTCTCCTTTCATATTCAAAACACAACCCATGCTATAATAAAAGTTACATGACCAAGCAAACCAAAATCGTCTGTACCATGGGGCCTTCTTCTGAAGATAAAGATACCATTATTAAAATGGTCCAAGCCGGCATGAACGTCTGCCGCCTCAACTTCTCCCACGGTGATTATGCCAGCCACCAAAAACTTATCGACACCATCCGCACCGTCAGCGCCGAACTTAATGAACCGCTTGCCATCATGGCCGACCTACAGGGTCCACGCATCCGCACCGGCGATTTACCCGCCAAAGGCGTTCCCCTGGCCGACAGTGACGACATCATTCTCACCACCGCCAGCGACAAATACCATGCCGGCAGAATTCCCGTCACCTACACCGATTTACATCAAGAATTAAACGCCAACGACCGTATCTATATCGATGACGCGCTCATCACTCTGCAGGTAGACAAAATAGAGAATACCAACATCCACTGCCGGGTTTTGCAGGGCGGTATCCTGCGCGCCCGACGCGGCATGAATTTTCCCGATTCCGTTTTATCTATTAAACCCATCACCGACAAAGATATCGAGGATTTGAAATTCGCCCTCAAGAACAACGTTGATTGGATAGCATTATCCTTCGTATCCAGCGCCAAAGATGTTTACGACTTGCGTTATATTATAAAAGAACTGACCGGTGGTAAACCCGAAGACGAACGCACCCCCGTTCTTACTCTGGCTAAAATCGAACGCAAGACCGCCATGGAAAACATCGAGGAAATCATCGAAGCCGCCGACGGCATTATGGTCGCCCGCGGCGATCTGGGCATTGAAGTACCGCCCGAAGACGTACCCCTGCACCAAAAGAAGATTATTAACTTGTGCCTGGCCGCCGCCAAACCCGTCATTGTCGCTACCCAGATGCTCGATTCCATGGTGCGCAACCCCCGCCCCACCCGCGCCGAAGTTTCCGACGTCGCTAATGCCGTCATCGACCACGCGGACGCCGTTATGCTCTCCGCTGAATCCGCCACCGGCAAATATCCCGTCCCCGCCGTGGAAACCATGAACAAAATTATCATAAAAACAGAAGCCAGCGAGTATGACGACCTTGTTTTCCAGGGCATGCTCAAAACCCTGCCTACCGACACCGCCGTCAGCCAGGTAGCCAACATTCTTGCCGCCAGCGTCAAGGCCAAACTTATCCTGGTTGCCTCCTTGTCCGGCTACACCGCCCGCATCGTCTGCCGCTACCGCCCCCAACTGCCTATTTTCGCCACCACCGACTCCGATCGTGTCCGCCGCCAGCTCAACATGTCCTGGGGTGTTACTCCTTTTCTCTTACCCACCTGCAAATCAATTGAAGAATTAGTTGACCGTTCCATGGGATATTTAAAAAAAGAAAAGAAAGTCGCCGCCGAAGATAGAATCATCATTATCGCAGGCGAGCCCGTCGGACAACCGGGAGTTAACTTAGTAGAAATAAAAGAAGTCAGGTAATAATTTAGAAATTGGGTAATTAAAGAATTGATTAAAAATTAGAAATTAAGAATTAAAAATTGTATAATACATATATGACTCCTTCAAACAACAGAAAAGAATCATTGGTTTTGTGGTTTAAAGAATTAACCATCGACGACGTTCCTCTGGTGGGCGGCAAAAACGCTTCACTGGGCGAGATGTATCAAAAACTGACCGCCAAAGGCATCAGCATTCCCAACGGCTTTGCCATTACCGCCGGCGCTTACCAGCATTTTCTGAAAGAAGCCGGCATCGTGGACAAAATCAAAGAAGTTCTCTCCGGCGTTAAAAAAGAAAATGTTAACGATCTAAAAAAACGCGGCTCCGCTATTCGCGACACTATCACCAACGCCGAGTTTCCCGAGAATATCAAAGAAATTATTGCCTCCGCTTACGAGCAATTAAGTCAAGAATATAGCACCGAGCACGTTGACGTAGCCGTGCGCTCCTCCGCCACCGCCGAAGACGCCCCCGACGCTTCTTTTGCCGGTCAACAGGAAAGCTACCTGAATATCAGCGGACTTGACGAATTATTACTCGCCACCAAAAAATGTATGGCTTCGCTTTTCACCGACCGCTCCATTTCCTACCGCCTCGATAAAGGCATCAGCCTGTTCGATGTTTCCCTGTCCGTTGTCGTGCAAAAAATGGTTCGTTCCGACCAGGCGGCCTCCGGTGTCATGTTCACCATCGATCCCGAATCCGGTTTCCGCCACGTATTGGTTATCAACGCCGCCTACGGTCTTGGTGAAAATATTGTTAAAGGCTCGGTCACACCGGATGAATATTACGTGCACAAAGAACTGCTGCAAAAAGGTTTTCGTCCCATTGTCGGCAAAACCATCGGTACAAAAGAACGCGCCTTGGTTTATACCGATAACCTTAAAGAACCTACCAAAAATATTGATGTCTCTCCCGCCCGCCGCGCCAAGTTCGCCTTAACCGACAATGAAATCTTGGAACTGGCCGGCTTCGGCCTGGCCATTCAGGACCACTATCAGCGCCCCATGGACATCGAGTGGGCTAAAGACGGAATTGAAAACAAATTGTACATCGTCCAAGCCCGCCCCGAAACAATTCACGCCGCTAAAAAAGGCAACATTTACGAAGAATACTCGCTGAAGAAAAAAGGCAAACTGCTCCTGGAAGGCGCCGCCATCGGTTCGAAAATCGGCCAAGGTAAAAGCAATGTCATTCTCGATGTTAAAGACATGGATAAGTTTAAGTCCGGCGAAGTGCTGGTCACCGACATGACCGACCCCGACTGGGAACCGATTATGCGTCTGGCCAAAGCTATTGTTACTGATAAAGGGGGGAGAACGTGTTTTGGCGCTAATACCAGAATTCTAACCGACAAAGGCTTTAGAACTATCAAAGATGTCGTCGCCAACTATCGCCATGAACAAATCATGGTGCCTTCCCTTCATAAAGAAACGCTGAAAATAGAGTGGAAACAAGTCGTTAATGGCTTCCGGCGCCAGTCTAATTTAATCAACGTCAATTTTTCGCAAACCGGCCGCATGCAAAACAACACTATTGCCATGACCCCCGACCATAAGGTGTTGACCTTCCAAAACCGCCGATTGGTTGCTAAAGAAATTCAGTCAATCATCAAACAAGAGCAATTTGTTTTAAGCACCCAAAAAATTCCTTCCCCGTCTTACCGCTGGCACGATCCGCGCTTGGCTTACCTGCTAGGCGCCCTCTGGACAGATGGATGTGTTTACCAAAGCCGCACCCATGGCGAAGTCCAATTCATCCAAAAAGAAACTCCGGATAAAAAACCTTTCATTCAACAAGTGCGGCTGTATTTTAACCAAGTATTTGGCTACTCTCTGCGTGCCAACCTTAAAAAAGTATCCCGCGGCCAAATTCGCGGCCACCTTGTAGCCGGACAAGCCACCGCTTTCCGCTGTTACAGTAAAAAAATTGCCGGGGAAGTATCCGCCGCCAAATCAGCGCTTACCGCGCAACTGGTACAAGCCCCCCAAACATTCCTGTATCAATTTTTAGCCGGTGTCATTGACGGTGACGGAACATATAACCAAAAAGCTAACCGAATCAACATCTACTGCTCCCATCAAACTCTTTTGCAAAATATTGTTATCACCTGCTTACGACTCAACATCCCTTTCACCATTGTTCACAATCGTACTATCAGTAATATTCAGATAGTCGGTAAAATTAGCGAAATTTTCCGATACACTACTCGTGTTAATGGCGCTTATACCCGCGCCACTATCGGCTGCAAACTTCTTTCCGCTAAACAACTACTGGCGGACATTAAATATAAAGTCAATTATCAAGGAAAAATTTTATCCTACATTAACAAAAACCTGCTAATTGACTCTGATAAAATCGTCAACCGACTGGTGCCAATGATCAAAGGGCAACCGGAAAACCACCAGCTCACCAACATTTCGCACTCCGACCTGCACATGTTGCGCGCCAGCCAAGAAAAAGATTTGGGACAGAATGATGTGTATAACATAACCGTAGCTGACAATCATAACTATCTCGTCTTCACTGAAAGATATACGCCCATCATTGTAAAAAACTGTCATGCCGCAATTATCTCCCGCGAACTCGGCATCCCCTGTATTGTCGGCACCGGCGAAGCCACCGCCACTTTAAAAACGGGGGATGAAGTAACTGTCAGCTGCGCGGAAGGTGAGGAAGGCAAAGTTTACGAGGGTATTCTGCCCATCGATATTGCCAAAGCCGATCTATCCAAATTCAAAATGCCGCGCACCAAAATTATGATGAACGTCGGCGTGCCGCGCGAGGCTTTTGCTTTGGCACTGGTACCGAACAGCGGCGTGGGGCTGGCGCGCGAAGAGTTCATTATCGCCAACTTTATTAAAATTCATCCGCTGGCTCTCTTAAACTATCCGAAGTTGAAAGACAAAGAAGCCATTAAAAAGATAGACACCATCACCAAAGGTTACGACAACAAAGCTCAATATTTCGTCGACCAGCTAGCCTGGGGCATGGGGCGCATTGCCGCCGCCTTTTATCCCAACGATGTTATCGTCCGCGCTTCCGATTTCAAAACCAATGAATACGCCACTTTAATCGGCGGCGCCGAATTTGAACCGGAAGAAAGCAATCCTATGATCGGCTGGCGCGGCGCTTCCCGCTACTATGACCCCAAATACAAAGCCGCTTTCCAGTTGGAATGCAAAGCTTTCAAAAAACTGCGCGACGAAATGGGTTTCACCAATGTTAAACTTATGATCCCCTTCTGCCGCACTATCGAAGAAGGCAAAAAAGTTATTGAGATTATGGCACAGGAAGGCCTAACCCAAGGCGAAAACCAACTGGAAATTTACGTCATGGTGGAAATTCCTTCCAACGTCATCCTCGCTGAAGAGTTCGCTGAAATATTCGACGGCTTCTCCATCGGCACCAACGACCTTACCCAGCTCACGCTCGGCGTGGACCGCGACTCGTCCATTGTCAGCCACGTCTACAACGAAAGAAACGAAGCTGTTAAAACTCTGGTCAGAAAAGCCATTGCCGCCGCCAAGAAGCATAATATTAAAATCGGCATCTGCGGCGACGCGCCTTCAAGTTTCCCTGAATTCGCCCAGTTCTTGGTCGAAGCCGGCATCGATTCTATTTCTCTCTCACCCGACGCCGTTTTTAAAACTACTCTGAAAATCCTTGAAGAAGAAGCCAAGCTAGACCAAAAAAAATAAACGGTCATTCCGGGTCGCGGAACCCGGAATCTACGCCGTGGATGCCGCATCAAGTGCGGCATGACAATGAATATAAACGGCTCAAACGCCGCTTGAGCCGTTTATATTAGCTTAAAACAGAAAAACGCCCTTTTGGGGCGCTTTTCGCTTCTTGTGACTATATGTTAAGTATATCACACAAATACCTATCTTGTCAAACGCATTTTATAAAAATATTGCGGGGTAGTATTACAGGCACCGAATAAAAACGAGCCGCCCACAGGCGGCACCAACATTTTGCATTTTGATTTTTGAATTTTAAATTTTTATCACTCGTACCCCGCTGTCATATCCATGATCTTCTCGCGCCAATCCCGAAACCACAACGATCTTGTCCCCCGTCTGAACTATCTTCTTCTTTACCAGCTCTGTCATCGCTAAACGCACCATTTCTTCCGGCCGCTCCAGTCCGTCTGACACATAAGGGTTCACTCCCCAGCTAAGCATCAGCGTCGTTCGTGTTCTTGGGCTGTCACTAAAAGCAAAAACAGGCGTATTTGGCCGATACATCACCACCGACCTGGCCGAATAACCGGAATGAGTTGTTACCAGTATCACCTTCGCCACCACCTGCCGCGCCAATTCCACCGCGGCCGCCGCCACTGCTTGCGGCACTGTACCAGCTACCGAATCTCTTTGCGGCATTAAATTATCCAATTGTCTTTCGTTAGTAGCCTCAATCACCTGCGCCATAGCCCGAACCGACTCTACCGGATACTGTCCCATTGCCGTCTCGCCCGATAGCATTACTGCATCCGCATGGTCCAGCACCGCATTAGCCACATCCGACACTTCCGCCCGCGTCGGCCGGGGACTCTCATGCATGGAATGCAACAGTTGTGTCGCTACAATCACGGGTTTGCCCGCCACCACGCACTTGGCAATCAGTTCCTTTTGCCGGATAGGCACCTTACTGGCCGGCGTCTCCAGACCCAAATCCCCGCGCGCTATCATAATCGCGTCGGCTTGGGTTAATATCCCGTCAAAGTTGTCCAGCGCTTCATGCTTTTCAATCTTGGCAATAATCTGCGGCGGCTCAATGCCATCCGGTAAATACTTCTTTATTTTCTCCCGCAATTTCACTACGTCCTCGCTTGAGCGAACAAATGATAACGCCACAAAATCAATGTTTTGCTTCAAACCGAAAGACAAATCCTGATCATCTTTGGCCGTTAAAGATTCCACTGACAATGTAACCGTCGGCACATTTATGCCCTTATGCGATAGTAATCGCCCACCCAGCAGAACCTTTGCTTTTATTTCCGACCCACGTTTATCCAATACCTCCACTTCCAGGTTGCCGTCATCCAGCAATATCCGATCGCCGCGGCTCACATCACGTGCCAGACGCTCGTAAGGTACGGGTATCATCCCTTCCGGCGCACTCATTACTCCAGCAAGCAAAGTCGCCATTTGCCCCTCGATTAAATCCAGTCCTTCCAGCGGTAATTGCCCCACCCGTATCTTCGGCCCCTGCAAATCCAGCATTATCGCTACCGGCTGGTCGACACTTTCCGCTACTTCTCTTATCCGGTCTATTAAAACCAAGTTGGAATCGTAATCCCCATGCGAAAAATTAATCCGCGCCACATCCATACCGGCAGCCAACATTTGCTTTAACACGCCCATAGACGAAGACGCCGGCCCGATAGTGCAGACAATCTTAGTGCGATTTATAATTTGTTCCCCTCCATCAGTCACTTCCCCAGTTTAACATAACGGCGTTACAAAAAAACGGCATTTATGATAATTCCAAAGCTCAAATGACAAATAAATGTCAAAACCTAAATGCCAAAGCGTACGTCGTTTTTGGATTTTGACATTTGGATTTGATTTGATATTTGTAATTTGGATTTTGATCTTATGTCAGATCCGTATTTTCTCCGCCAGCATCCCCATAAACGGCGCCTTCCACTTTCGTCCCTGCAGCGCCTGTACCATCGCTACGATGTCGGCAATCAACAGCAATAAGAAAACCAATCCGCCCAGTACGCCGTTCCATGCCGCTGCCGCAGACGCCAGTACAAACCCGACAGATATTACCAGCCCCTGACGAGCATGCCAGTTTATTAACGGATTATCACGGCGTGTCAAAATTGGAATAAACACCAGCACAAACAGATAACACATTGCCGCGTACAGACGCGCCTCGTCCAAATCAGTCAAATCTTTAAGATCGTTATTATCTGCCATGCCTACAATATACCGCCAGTAAGCATTCGACGTAAAGATGTTTTGAGTTTTAAGTTGTTGTTTTTAGTTTTGCGTTTTTCGTTTTTACTTTCTGCAAAAAAGAAAAGTAAAGAATCAGCGCCTGCGTATTGCAGGCGCTGATTTTTTACACAGGCAACTTTCGCTTCCTACATCATTCCACCCATGCCACCCATGCCGCCCATATCCGACACCCCGCCCTTGTTCTTCTCTTCCGGCAAATCAGTTACTATCGCTTCCGTCGTCAACATAATGGAAGCTATTGAAGCCGCGTTCTGTAGTGCCGAGCGCGTCACCATTTTCGGATCGACAATGCCCGCTTCAAACATATTCACAAAAGTATGATTATCCGCGTTATAGCCGACCTTGAATTCCTGCTTGCGCACTTCTTCAACAACCACTGACCCTTCGCGTCCAGCGTTAATGGCAATCTGCCGCGCCGGCTCTTCCAGCGCTTTCTGCACAATTCGCATGCCGGTAACAAAATCCGGGTCGCTGTCCGCTTCGCGCTTCTCCACCGCTTTGGCTACTTTTGCCGCCGCTACCAGCAACGCCAATCCGCCGCCGGGCACAATACCCTCCTCTACGGCCGCTTTGGTTGCCGACACAGCGTCTTCCACGCGGTGCTGCCTTTCCTTTTGCTCCGTTTCTGTAGCCGCACCCACGCGGATCACCGCCACGCCGCTAGCCAACTTGCCCAGCCGCTCTTGCAGTTTCTCTTTGTCAAAATCGGAAGTTTCCCGTTCGATTGCCTGCTTGATCTGCGCTACCCGAGCATCAATTTCTTCCTGGTTGCCTTTGCCACCGACAATCGTGGTGTCGTCTTTGGTCGCCATCACCCGATCGGCCCGTCCCAGCATATCAACTTCCGTGTTTTCCAGTTTCAAACCAACTTCCTCGCTAATTACTTTTCCGCCAGTCACCGTCGCGATATCCTGCAACATTTCCTTGCGCCGATCGCCAAAGCCCGGCGCTTTCACCGCCAAGGCCTGGAACGTACCGCGAATCTTGTTGACAATCAGCGTAGCCAAAGCTTCCGCTTCTACGTCTTCCGCAATAATAACCAGCTCCTTCTTACCTGCCTGCATCAACTTTTCCAAAACAGGCAGTATGTCCGCTATCGCTGAAATCTTTTTATCGGTAATCAGAATGTACGGGTCTTTCAATTCCGCTTCCATCTTTTCCGCATTCGTCACCATATAGGCGCTGTTATACCCTTTGTCGAACTGCAACCCTTCCACCACTTCAGTTTCCAATCCCAGCGTTTGTGATTCCTCTACCGTAATCACGCCATCCTTGCTGACCTTTTCCATTACGTCGGCAATAAGCTTGCCAACCTCCGGATCCTGCGCCGAAATAGTCGCCACCTGTGCGATTTCCTCCCGCCCCGTCACATCTTTCTTCTGTTCATCCAGTGAACTGACCGCTTCTTTTGTCGCGGCATCAATTCCTTTGCGCAGTACCATTGGATTGGCTCCGGCGGCCAAATTTTTCAGCCCTTCGTTAAACATTCGTTGTGCTAATACTGTTGCCGTAGTTGTACCGTCACCGGCCGCATCGTTTGTTTTTTCCGCCACCTGCTTCACCAGCTCCACGCCGATATTCTCAAATTTATCAGGCAGTTCGATTTCTTTAGCGATGGTTACGCCGTCATTGGTAATCACCGGCGCCCCAAAACCCTTATCCAGCACCACGTTTCGTCCGCGTGGCCCTAGTGTAACTTTCACCGCGTTAGCTAACTTATCCACACCGGCACGCAACCCCTCACGCGCTTTCTCATCAAATTTAATCTGCTTTGCCATAGTTTTAATTTAGAATCAAGAATTAAGAATATAGAATCTAGAATATTTTACTCACGCACTATCCCCAAGATCTTTTCCTCGTCAATTACCAAGTATTCTTCTTCATCGATTTCCACTTCGTCCGGAGCATATTTTGTAAACAAGACCTTGTCACCGACTTTAACACTCATCGGCGCCGTCTGTCCGTTATCCAGTCGCTTGCCCGGACCGACAGCAATAACCTCGCCCTGCATCGGTTTTTCTTTATCCACTGTATCGGGTAACACAATACCGGATTTAGTCACTTCCTCCTCTGACAAAGGCTTGATTACCACCTTGTCGTATAATGGTTCTATTTTCATAACTTATTTAAATTACGGCTAAAAAATTATTTGCGCTAACTCTTTTTTATTCGAGATCTGTAATGTCGGAAGCTTCAAGCTTCCCGATATTACGGATAAATATGAATAGATTCGGCGGAGCCGACTCTTCTCGAACAAAAGTCCCCCTGATACCACGGGTATAAGCCCGTGGTGACTTTTATAGAAGATAATTAAAAAAGAAGCAACTATCAATCACTGCCTTATTACCTTCTTCTATATTAGCACTCTAATACCAAGAGTGCTAAACCGTCAAGATTATTTAATTCAGAAAAAAGCCGCGGCTATTACTTTTACAACAACTGCCTCTGCCCCTCGTCCCGCGCGAACTTCTCCAATATCCCCGGCACTTTTGAATCCGGATGAAAAGCCAGCTCCGTATCCGACATCACCACTCGCCCCGCCCGCCCCAACACCTCGTGGCGCAACACACTATATCGCTGCCACCGCTCTGCCAACTTCTCCAGCCAGTCAAAAATACTTTCCGATAACACCGCCTCAAACGCCCCCTTGAACCAACTATTGCTTCTTGGCTCCCGCCCCACTAAAACTGGTGGCAACTGCGACTCCGCCGGATACATTAAGAATCTCTTTATCCAAGTTCCGTTTATTTCCTGGAATTTATCATAACACTCCCACCCGGCCAGCAGCACTAAATTATGATATATCACGGCCGTGTATAAGTTCCTTATGTCGGTCGATATCGCCAACGAATCATCGGCCAGGTAATGATTCAAACAAATTTTATCCGGCGCCACTTCGTGCCAGTACTTGCGCCGGCGTCCTGTTAACTGCGCCGCCGCCAGCAACCCCAAGCGCGCCAGCCAGACCCTGCCGCGCTTTACTACCACCAGAAAATCCAAATCACTTGTTTGTTTAGCATTGCCTAAAACTAGAGATCCCGATACAGCCACCATCCGTACAAACGGCATAATCGACAAACACCGGGTAGCCGCTACCGCCAGCTTCATCTTCCCCTGGGCACACGCGTGCCGGCGCATTCTCTGCTCCATCAACTCATCCCGGCCAACCAGAAACCAATAGCCCCACCATTGCTTCAGTTTTTTCCCCAACCATTCCGATTTTTCTAAAATTTCTCTGATATCCCGCAAATTATATACACGGTGTCCGGACCAGCGCGTATGACTGTCTCCTTCCACCATTACCAAATTCCGCCAAATTTGTACTACCGTCACCGGCTGTTCGGACAAATCAAAAAAACGTACCGTTTGATACACCGCCTGTTCTAGTTCCTTCTCCATTTAACGCCAAATTAGATCTGAATACTTATATTTATAACAAAACGTCTCCGTATATTTTTTTGATTTCAAATTGTCATTTTGCATTTTGCAGTTTGAATTTTGCATTAGTTATCATGCATCCAGCGACCCATCCCCGTTTACTTTCTCTTGCCCCACCCCTTTGTAAACCCTCATAATCTCCTGCCCCCAGCGATTGGTTGTCGACTCAAGCAGCTCCACGTCAGTATGTTGTTTCGCGTAACGATCAGCGTCAAAAATTGTCGATTGCGTAAATACCATTATTTCCCCCGGCGCCAGCTGCCATAAATGACTGGTTGCCGGATCAATCTGCACCCACTTATGCTGCGCTTCATCGGGATGAACCTCGTCGCCAACCGTATGTTCATGCGCCGCCACACTAGTTAAAAAGTGAACCGTTTGCAGAGAAAACTTATCCAACACCAGATACGGACGCGGCTCATTCGGATAATCGCGCCGCCGGTCGTTCAAAAATTGCGCCACCGTCGTCAAGTCACCGCGGTAAGCGTAATACGCATCCGCGTCGTTGCGCGCAATCATAAAATACAATGCCCCGTCGTACAACAAGCCCAGTATCAGCAAACCGGCCATCGCCCCCCGGCCGGCCGCGCGCCACGCCTCCTGTTTTACTTTAAGCTTCAGCCAATAAATGATTACCGAACCTGCCGTACCGGCCAGCATAAAAATCGGAAACAAAAGTCCAATCGATCGCAATCCGTGCGGCATACCCTCTGCCGTCGTAATCACCGGCGCCAGCATGCCGGCAATTATCAATAATAGGTAGGGGAATATCATGCCCAGATGGATTTCCCTGCCCCGTACGATTTTGTAAAACACCATTACCGTGCCGTTTATCGCCCAGGCCAAACCCAACAAAAACAATGCGCCCACCAGGGGATTAAGCAGGGGATATCCGGGTACATTATGCCGCCAGTTTAAATCACCCGCGCCGATAAAAAAGGCGGCTAAAGTTTCTCTGGTTGAATATAATATTGTTCCGACCAGCGTTCCCCCGCCGTACTCATTCTGCAATTCCCCATTAAAAACCGATACCTGTCCGGCCCGGCCGACAAACGCATCCGGGTGCATCACAAAATATCCGGCTAGCGGCGCCAACACTATCGCCGCCGCGATACAGCCGATTGCAAGCTGTTGCCAATACCGCACCAAATGCGGCCAGCCTATCTTGGGGTGCAAAGCCGCCAATAACATCAACAACACAACACCCAACACCACGCCTGCCATTACCCGATAAGCAATGTAGGTATAAAACCCGCCGGCAAACGCCGCTCCCGCTAGTGCCGCGTAAACATACGACATCGTTATACTTCGTCGTGTGTGCGATTTAGATTTTGTGTTTTGTAATTTGTTTGGAATTTGGAATTTGGAATTTGGCATTGTTGATCCCCTTTTAACAGCCCTGATGGTGTATCCAACAAATGCGGTAAAGAGAGCAATAAATAACGGTATTAGGATTGCCCGAAAACCGGTACGCGACATTGTCACGTGCCAATGGTTTGTCGCCAGCATTCCCGCCGCCAACAGCCCCGACAGCCGCCCGAACCAAACCCGCGTCGCGAAATATACCGCCAGTACTGTCAGTACCCCGACTGCTGCCGACACTATATGCAGCTGCCACACACCAATACCAAATAACTTTATCGACGCCGCTTCCAAAAAGAAGAACAGAGCTTCCCGTCCATTGCCCCGCGGATAAAACGGCCGCACGTCACCATTTAAAATCAACCGCACGTCTTCTCCATTGGCCGCCTCGTCCGGAAACAAACCCGGAGGATAGTCTTTAATATCGTAAAACCTAAACCCCGCTGCTAAAACCACCACGGCTAAAACCGCCAGTCCTGTCAATACCGTCTTCTTATCCATTTTTTAATTGTAGCAGATTTCCCCCACCAAAACACAAAAGGGGAAATGCAAATCGCAAAACTACAAGAATAAAGAAAAAGCATCCCCACCTTGGTCTTTTTTCTTCTTAGCTGTAGTTTTTACTTTTTAATTTTAACTTTTAAGATTTTACTCAGGTATTGTCCCGTATAGCTTGCTTTCACCTTGGCTACCTCTCGCGGCGTACCAACCGCCACTACATTACCACCCTCATCGCCGCCATCCGGACCCAAGTCGATAATATGATCAGCCGATTTTATCACATCCAAATTATGTTCAATCACCAGCACCGAATTGCCTTTGTCCACCAACTTCTGCAGTACAGCCAATAGTCGGCGCACGTCATCAAAGTGTAAACCGGTTGTCGGCTCATCTAATATATACAGCGTCTTGCCGGTAGCGCGCCGCGACAGTTCCGTCGCCAGTTTCACTCGCTGGGCCTCGCCGCCTGATAGCGTTGTCGCCGGCTGTCCTAAATGAATATAGCCCAACCCGACATCAAACAAAGTTTGCAGTTTATCGCGAATAGCCGGCAGAGCCTTAAAAAACTCGAGCGCCTGTTCCACGGTCATATTCAGCACGTCGGCAATCGTTACTCCTTTGTATTCTATTTCCAACGCTTCGTTGTTATACCTTTTACCATGACACTCGTCGCACTCCACATAAACATCGGGCAAAAAATGCATCTCTATTTTCAGAACCCCGTCACCCTGGCAAGTTTCGCATCGACCGCCCTTAACATTAAAAGAAAACCGCCCCGCCTTATAACCGCGTATTTTCGCTTCCTCTGTCGCCGCGAATAACTCTCTTATCGGCGTAAACAGCCCCGTATAAGTCGCCGGGTTACTGCGCGGTGTCCGGCCAATAGGCGACTGATCGATAGTTATTACCTTGTCCAGATTATTCAAACCAGCTACGTCCTTATGGGCCCCCGGATGTGTCTTGGCCCGGTGAAATTCCCGCGCCAGCACTTTGGCCAATATGTCGTTTATTAATGTTGACTTACCCGAACCGGAAACTCCCGTCACACAGGTAAAAACTCCCAACGGGATATCCACCGTCACATCACACAGATTATGTTCAGTCGCGCCTCTTATGGTGAGCTTTTTACCATTGCCCCGCCGGTATCGGCTTGGCGCCGGAATAGATAGCTTCCCGGCCAAATATTTTCCCGTCAGTGTATCGCTGCGCTCCAGCTGCTTGGGTGTACCCTGAAAAATCACCAGCCCGCCGTGCTCACCCGCCCCCGGACCGATATCTATAACTTGATCCGCCGTACGAATCGTTTCTTCGTCATGCTCCACCACTACCACGCTATTGCCCAAGTCACGCAGATTTATCAATGTTTTGATTAGTTTGCGATTATCGCGCTGATGCAATCCTATAGACGGTTCATCTAATATATACAGCACACCCACCAGACCAGAACCTATTTGTGTCGCCAGCCTTATGCGTTGCGCTTCACCGCCGGCTAGTGTTGCCGTGCGCCGGTCTAGCGTCAAATACGACAACCCCACATCATGCAAAAAGGTCAGCCGGTTCACTATCTCCCTTAGTACCTGTTTGGCAATCTTCTGTTTCTGCGTACTAAACTGCTCGCTGTCACCCGTCCGCAAATTCTGGAAAAAATGCAGGGAATCGTCTACCGGCATAATCACCGCCTCATGAATATTCTTACCCGCCACAGTAACCGCCAGCGGACCCGGCTTCAAACGCTTCCCCTGGCAGGTCGGACACTGTTTCTCAATCATGTACTGTTCTATTTCTGAACGCGCCGCGTCCGAGGATGTCTCCTTAAACCTTCTCAAGAGTTGCGGTATCACGCCCTCGTAAACTGTCTCCCATTGTCCGTGACGCGTCGTCACGCTAATCGCCATATCCGTTCCGTACAAAACTTTATCTAAATCTTCTTTGGCCAGATTTCCCACCGGCACATTGACGGAAATTTTCTCTGCCCGGGCAAAAGCTGACAAAACACGGTCATACCAGCGACTGCGCCCTGACTTACTCCAAGGCTTGACCGCACCTTCCGCCAAACTCAATTTCTTATTCGGCACCACTAAATCGGGGTCAATCTCCTGTTTCGTTCCCAATCCTGTACAATCCGGACACGCTCCGTGCGGGGAGTTAAAAGAAAAATCGCGCGGCTCCGTCGCTGGCAAGCTAATGCCGCATTGAGCACAAGAAAATTCTTCGGAAAACACCCATTCTTGATTATTATCAGCATTCACCACCAACACTAAACCATCACCCAGCCGTGCCGCCGTCTCCAAAGAATCGGTCAACCGGGAGCGATCCGGCCTGTCTTCTATAAAATAGCGGTCAACCACCGCCTCAACACTGTGGCGTTTTTGCCGATCAAGCTTCAAACGCAGCGCCTCATCAATTTCATAAACCGTTCCGTCTACCCTCGCCCGCGCGTAACCGGCATTTTTGATGTCCTGCAGCACTTGCTTGTGCTCACCCTTGCGATCTTTCACTAAGGGAGACAAAACTAATAAACGTGTTTTGGTTGGCACCCGCAGGACCTGCTCCGCCATTTGCTTTATCGATTGTCGTTCAATTATCCGCCCGCAATTGGGACAATGGGCCGTGCCTGTCCGCGCGAACAACAAACGCAGATAATCATAAACTTCCGTCACCGTACCCACCGTCGAACGGGGGTTTTTTGCTGCCGTTTTCTGGTCTATGGAGATAGCCGGCGACAAGCCGTCAATTTGATCCACGTCCGGCTTATCCATTAAACCCAAAAATTGCCGGGCGTATGCCGACAGTGATTCCACGTAACGCCGCTGCCCCTCGGCATATAAAGTATCAAACGCCAGTGACGACTTCCCTGAACCGGATAACCCGGTCAGCACCACCAACTTGTCCCGCGGTATTCTTACCGTCACATTACGCAGATTATGCACCCGTGCTCCTTTTATAATAATTTCGTTAGGCATTATCTAGAAAAAATGAAAATAAACAATAACGATGATTATATGTTGAATTACAAGTAAAGGCAAGTATAATAGGCAAACGTCCAAACAATTTTCAATTATCAATTTTCATAGAAATATCAATGATTCAATTTCAAAATATCGCTCGCACGTTCGCGTTTGAAAATTGATAAATTGTAGCTTCAATGAAAATTGGAAATTGAAGATTGAAAATTAAATACCTCCTACTATAAATATCAACCTGCGCCTATGCCCGCCATCACCCAACAACTTTCCTCTCTCCCGCAAAGCCCCGGCGTCTACTTATTCAAAGACCAGCGGGGGAGTGTGTTATACGTCGGCAAAGCCAAGCGCTTGCGCTCCCGCGTCCGCAGTTACTTCCGCCCGGGTAATCAGCAACTCGACCCGTCCAAGCAGCAAATGGTGCCGCGCATCTGCACCATCGAAACTGTCATTTGCGATTCTGAACACGAGGCCCTGCTTCTGGAAGCCAATCTTATCCGTCAATACCAGCCGCCCTATAATGTTATCCTCACCGACGATAAATTCTATCTCTTCATTAAAATTACCCACGAATCATACCCGCGAGTTTTCCCCGTACGCCGCATCACAAATGACGGTTCCCGTTACTTCGGCCCCTACTCCTCCGCTCGTTCCGTTCGCGACACCTTAAAATTCCTCCGTCGCCTGTTTCCCTATCGTACCGCCAATAATTCGCCTAACGATAAAATTTTTCCTCACCCCTTATTCAATAACAGTAGGAAAACTACAAACTACAAAATACTGAATACTGAATACTCAAAGAATATTGAAAACATTATCCGCTTCCTAAAAGGCGACCGTCAACAAACTATCGATACTCTACGTGCCGGCATGAAACAAGCATCCAGCGACCAGGCTTTCGAACGCGCCGCCGCATTCCGCAATCAACTGCAATCTTTGGAACGACTCAAAGACAACCAAAAAGTTTTTTTACCCCGCCCCGAATCTTTCGACGTTATTAGTATTGCCACTGCCGCTGGACACAGCGCGGCCAACGTTTTCTCCTTGCGCCAAGGCAAGCTGATCAATAAAAACACTTTTGTGCTCAAACACCGAGCCGACACACCCGCCGTCGATATTCTGCGTCAATTTATCCTGCAATATTACCGCGACGCCCAAGACATCCCGCCGCAAATCCTCATCCCGTTTGAACTAAAAGATAAAATCAGTTTATCCAGATGGATTATCTACCAGAAAAAAAGAAACGCAAGACAAAAATTGGAAATTGGAAATTGCCTTGCCGGCCATAGCTCGCGAGCGACGGCTGGGAAATTGGAAATTGATTTCCACGTTCCCCGCCGCGGGCGCAAAAAAAAATTGCTGGAGATGGGGGAGACCAACGCCCGCCAGATGCTAGCCGCACAGCACGCTGAATTTTCCAGTGTCCTTCACACTCGCCAGGCAACAGAGGAGCTATTCAAAGTTATCGGTGCGTCGCCCACCCAAACGACTAACAACCACTCTTCAAACCCAAGGTTAAAGCTCATGCCTCGCAATCAAAAACCAGGCTGGCGGGTTGAAATATATGATATTTCCAATATCCAAGGACAACTCGCTACCGGTTCTCTGGTTGTTTTTATAGACGGACAACCGACACCAAACCAATACCGGAAATTCCGCCTAAAACTAACTGGCCTACCTAATGACTATGCCATGCTGCGGGAAATATTGACCCGCCGCTTGCGCCGCCTGACCAACAAAGACCAGGCGGGAAACTGGCCCTCCCCCGATTTAATAATTGTTGACGGCGGCAGGGGACAACTTTCAGCCGCTCAAACTGCGATGACCGATCTTAACATTAACCACATTCCCGTTATCGCTCTCGCCAAACGCCACGAGGCTATTTATCTCCCGGACAAGAAAGATCCCCTCATCCTCCCCTACGACTCCGATGCTCTCTACCTGATTCAGCGCATGCGTGACGAAGCCCATCGGTTTACCATTTCCTATCACCGCTTACTGCGCAGTAAAAAATCCTCCCGCTCGCTGCTTGATGAAATCCCTGAACTTGGTCCCAAAACCAAACAAAAACTACTGCGCCGCTTCGGCTCACTAAAAGCCATCCGCGCCGCGGACACAAAAGAACTTGCCAAGGTCATCGGTAAAAGTAAAGCCAAAATTATTAAAGAATATCTTTGAAATTTTTAATTTTTAATCAATTTCAAATTAATAAATTTCATCATACCCCTCCAATGTCCCATAAACTAGGCCGTAATAATTATTACATTGCAAAATTCAGTCATTGATTAAAAATTGGAAATTAAAAATTAAAAATTATTTATATGTATCCGTCAACCTTGACTCCGTGCTATCCTTACTCTAAGGTACAAGGTTATAAGAACCCTAATATGCTCTGGCTTGATATCACTACTATTCTTTCAGCTGTTGGTTTAACCACCGCCATTCTACTGCAATCGCGCTCAGCCGGATTGGGCGGCGCCTTTGGCGGCGGTGAAGGCTTTCATATCCGCCGCGGCAGTGAAAAAAAACTCTGGCAGATTACCATTGTCTTAAGCGTCGTGTTTCTGGTATCTGTCGCTGCCCATCTGTTTCTAAGATAAAACCTTGCCTGTCAATCTCAACCAAGCCCCCCGTTTCATTATCGCCAAAGCCCCCCCCTTGATCGCCCTGGCAGTACTCCTGCTAGGCGGAATTTTTTTACTGAACCGCGCCGATGTCCAAGCGCGTGATACTATTCGTAAACACCACCTGGACGACCTGGAAACATCTCTCTATCTCGCCCACGATCTGCACGGTACTTACCCTCCCTACAACCAACCAACCTGGTGTGGTTTACTCAACGATCCGACTAACAGCTCCGTCCGCGCCCCAATCGAAGAAGCCCTACGCCAACGCATCGATAAATACGCTAATAACACCAAGCCTTTTCCGACTGATCCGCTCGCCAGCGAGCTGCCCGACTACTTCTATTGGAAAAGAACTCCCACCCTTTTTGAACTGGATTCCATCCTGGAAATTGATCGTAATGGCCTCTATGGTACCTCTGGCTGCCCCAACGCTCCGCTTTTTTATTATGATTACAACTTAAACTCCGGCTTACGGGGCAATAACACGCAACAACTATGAAACTCACCCTACCCCATTCCCCCTCCATCCAACTGCCCCGCTGGGTATTGCGCTCTTACGTACGCATGTCCCAAACCGAACGCCTTGTCGTTACCTGGCTGCTCGTTCTCCTTGTCGTCTCCGGCATTTGGAGTATTGCTTCCTACGTCAACGCGCACACTATTCTTATCCCTCAAGCCGGCGGTATCTATCGCGAGGCCGCTTTCGGCCAACCACGCTACATCAACCCCATCTTGGCCGGCGCTAACGACCTCGACGTTGATTTATCCCGGCTCGTTTACTCGTCCCTTTTCAAGTTTAATTCTAATTTGGAGCTACAGCATGATCTGGCCACGGACTATACTATATCCGAAGATAGCACTACCTACACCGTTCACTTACGTAATGATGTCCGCTGGCACGACGGCGAACCCTTTACCGCCGACGATGTTGTCTTCACTATCGCTAGCATCCAAACACCCGACTATGCCTCCCCTCTGCAAAACACTTTTCAGGGCGTTACTATTACCAAACAAGACGACTCTACTGTGGTCTTCCAGCTTAAAGAACCATATGCCCCTTTCCTCTCCTCCCTTACCGTCGGCATCGTTCCCGAACATGTCTGGGAAAGCATCGCTCCGAAAAACGCACCGTTAGCCGAACAGATGCTTAAGCCGGTCGGTACCGGACCGTACCAATTCATCGAAAGTAAAACCCGGCGTAAAACAGGAGAAATAACTGAAATGAGCTTCACCCGTAACGACAATTATTACGGTTCTCGTTCCTACATAGACGAAATTAATTTTTCCTTTTACCCCACTCACGACGATGCCGTTAAAGCACTCCTGGCCGGCAAAGTAGACGGGGTCGGCTTCCTACCCTTGCAACTACGCAATCAAGTAGACCGTCGCTCCGGAATCAACATCCAACGCTTGCACTTGCCCCAATATTTCGCTCTGTTTTTCAACCAACAAAAAAGCCCTCTTTTATCCGATAGCGGCATTCGTGACGCTCTGGCTCTGGCTACCGACCGACAAGCCATTGTTCAGGAAGCTCTGCAAAGCGAAGGTGAACCGCTGCACCTGCCTATCCCGCCCGGCATCTTCGCCTTCAACGACTCTATTTCCCAACCTACCTACGACCCGGAACGAGCTAAACAAAACTTGGAGGAAGCTGGGTGGACGGACGTTGACGGCGACGGCATACGCGAAAAAAATGATGCTCGTTTACATTTAGTGATCACCACCACCGACTGGCCGGAATATGTCAAAACCGCCGAGGTTATTCAGCGCCAGTGGCAGACCGTCGGTGTCGAAACCGAGATTGAGCATTACGGCGCCGGCACTATCCAGCAAACCATTATCCGCCCGCGCGATTACGAAATTCTCCTCTTCGGCGAAATTCTTCCCGCTATCCCCGACCCCTATCCTTTCTGGCATTCCACTCAAACCCGCAACCCCGGCTTGAATTTTTCTCTCTTTAAAAACCAGGAAGTGGACAAACTTTTGGAAGAAGCACGCAAAACCACCAACGCCGATGAACGCAAAGAAAAATATGAACAATTCCAAGGTATTATTCTGGATCTTAAACCAGCCCTTATCCTCTACCAGCCTTATTATCTCTTCGCCGCCAAAACCAATGTCCGCGGCATAGACGCCGCCAATGCCGCCATTCCTGCCGGTCGTTTCAATAATATCGAACAATGGCATGTCCGCGTTAAACGTATCTGGCAGTAGTTGTTGTTTTACACTTTTCGTTTTAAGTTTTAAGTTTAATTCATGCCCATGCGCAACGTCATCCTCAACCAAGCCGAACAAATTACCCATTCTTTAGCCATAAACAAAGATGTCCGGGTCGAAGGTAAATTTGATCAGATAGTCCTGGCTGGTATGGGCGGCAGCGGACATCCCGGAGACCTGATCAATTCCCTGCGCCTCACCAAAGCACCTCTTACAGTCCATCGTAACTATGGCCTGCCCAAAATCTACGGGAAAAAACCACTAATCATTCCCAGCTCTTACTCCGGCAACACCGAAGAAGCCCTGTCGGCTTATCAGGAAGCGCAAAACGAGGGGTATACTCTTATGGTTAACACTGCCGGCGGCACATTGGCCGAGTGGTGCCAACGCGACGGCACCCCACTGGTAAAGATAGATTTTCCCGGCATGCAGCCGCGCCATACCTTATTAGCCAGCTTCACCGGCTTGGCTGCCGCCCTTCAAAACAGCGGCTTGGCGGAAGATATTACCGCCGACCTCACCCGTGTTGCCGATGTTCTCGAAAAAGACCTACCCGGCCTGGAAGAACCCAGTCAAGAGCTGGCCCAGAAAATTGCCGGTACCGTTCCCATTATCACAGCTTCACAAACATTAGCTTTTGCTGCCCAAAACTTCAAAATCCAAATCAACGAAAATTCCAAAACACCCGCCTTCTGGAACACTTTCCCCGAATTAAACCACAACGAGATGGTCGGTTTCAGTCAGATTGCCAAAGTTCTACCCAATGACAAATTCCATGTTCTTATTATCCGCGATAATGATGATCACCCTCGCGTCAAAGCCCGCATGGATGTCACTGCCGAGCTTTACGCCCAATGGGGACTCGCTGTCAGCAATCACACTGTCACTGGACAAACCCTGTTCGAAAAAATCGCTCACGCTGTCGGCTTGGGAATGTGGACATCTTACTACTTAGCTCTCGCCTATAAAGTCGATCCTATGCCGGTAGCAGGTGTGGAAAACTTCAAAGCCCGCTTAAAAGAAGTTGCCGGCGAGATCAGGTAAAAATTAGAATAAGGGTTTCCCCCCCCTACTTGCCAACACTCCGTTCTACTCCTACCCTTACAAGATGAAAATCAACACTGCTCTTATTGCTATTGTTTTTGTTGTTTTAGCCCTGGGCGTCACCGCCTGGGCACTAAGCCAAGATATTCACCAAGCCGTCAGCAATAACGCCGTCACACCCGACCCGAACGACACTCCTCCGCCTGAACGCGCTAAAGTCGCCGCTATTATTGACGGCCTAACCATCAAACTCGACACCGGCCATATTATCCGCTATCTTGGCGTCCTGGTACCTGACATGCGACAGCAAGTTTTCTGCTTCAGTAAAGAAGTAATCGCCGCCAATGAAGCAATTATCGGCTCTGAAGTAAGATTGGAAGAAGACCCTATTTTGGCCCGAGCCAGCGACGGCGCCTGGGTACGTTATGTTTATTTACAGCAAACCGATCAAAAATCATCTCCTTCTCCAATAGAAGGCAGTAGTCAAAATGAAGTTTCGCCATCTCCACTGCCAGAAGAAACAATTCAATCCCCCGATGAACCCCCCGCAAACAACGAAGAAGAGAATCAACAACCGATATCAACTCCCGTTGAACCGTCAGAGCCCCTTCTGCCTACAGAGTCACCCTCTCCCCAACCTTCCCCGCCATTCGATCCCGATAAAGAAATATTCATTAATGAACGCATGCTTGAAGGCGGTTTTGCCTTCCCTCTCCTCAACGAACAAGTGCGCTACGCCGAGCGTATGCTCGCCGCCGCCCGTTACGCCAACTCTACCCAAAAAGGCCTCTGGGGAAAATGTGAAGTCACTCAAGACGATAACCAGCAGTGGCAAACCCAGACACTTGCCGATTCCGATTGCATTATCAAAGGCAAACACAGCGGTAATCAGGACGGGGGTGTTTACTATCCTCCCGCCTGCACCGCCTACGCCGACAAAATAATACTGCCTTCCCAAGGCGATCAGTGGTTCTGCGCTGAAGAGGCCGCTCAACAAAACGGCTTCACCAAATCCGCTCAATGCCCCTAAAAATTAATTGTTAGTCAGATAATCCAAGCTAATCTCTCCCACCTGCACCGAATCCCCGCCCGTGTCAGCTGTCATGTGAACCTGAATCGTCATATAGTCCCCGGCCGTGTAAGTGCCGGCAAAACTGGCTTCCACGCTTGTCTGCGCCCAGCTCGTACCAGCTACTTGCGTTCCGCCAGTGTTCTCCAGTGTTCCATTCGTGTCATATACATAAACTGTTACCGCGTTGTTGGTCGCATCCGTACGTTTGCCATACACGTTCACCGGATTGCTATCCGCCCAGGAGTCAAAATTATCCGGCACCCGCCAGCGAATCCAAACATCATAATCTTGCGATGTCCCTTCCGCCGTTGTCCAGTTATAGTAGCTATGCAAATCACCGGACGTATTACACATTGTGGTATTTACCCCGGCAATGTCTCCCACCCCGGCAGACGCCGCGCAGAAATCACTGGTCATGGTACCGACATTGCTTGACCCATCTCCCGTCAATGATGCTCCCTCATATTCCGGCGACAGGGTTATTTGCCGCGTCGGCCGGCCGCTGCCGCTATACGTCACAGATTGTGTAAACTCCGACGCTGATTGCACGTACATGCCTTTATCCCAACCCGTACCTATCACTAAAGCGTATTCCGTCGCGTCCGTACCGGTTAGTCCGGCAATATTCACTCCATAAAGCGTATCGCCACTATCACCCGAACCCGTCATTGCCACATTAATCCCCATGTTCGTATCGCCGGAAGCCGCATCCGAAGCGGCCGTATAATTTATCGACATTCCATCCGCGCTTGCGGTTGCTCCATAACCGCTATTAGTAATCGTCATCATATCGCTCGTCGGCGCCGCTGCCGCCGCAATATTTATATCCTCGCCCGCGCCCAGTGAGTAGTCCACATCATCATAAAACGTTGACTTGCCATTGGCATCCACTAGAAAAACATCGCCGCCGCCATCCTGAATCGCAAACTCGCCCGTGGAATCTAAATTTATATCATAATCAAACGCACCCAACACCATCGAAGTACTCGCGTCCAGATTAAGCGTGTCTTCTAATTCGCTGTAGTCCAGGCTATTGGCAGCCACCGTCAGCGCCGTGGAGCCGTCCGTATCCAGGGTGGCTGTTACGTCACCGGTAAACGTGTGGCCGGAGAGGATAACCGTGCCGGTGGCATCTGGCAGCGTCCACGTCTGCGCCCCGGTCAGGTTGCCGGTAATCAGC
>JAUYKA010000030.1 GCA_030698495.1 bacterium | reverse complement strand
GTTTAGCTAAGGCCAACACCTGCCATACTAAATTAATCGCCGGCATAATGAATGAACCAGAATACAAGGCGTTTGTTACAGACGAAGCGGACTATGCCAGAGCCTTGGCAGACACCAAACATCTGCTATTAGATTATGAGGGCTAGAAGCCGTATTAAGGCTATTCAAACATCGGGTGTTTGAATATGGATTATGAGGACTAGAAGCTGTATTAAGGCTATTCAAACATCGGGTGTTTGAATATTTTTTGAATATTTTCGGGTGTTTGAATATTTAGCTCACTCTTCTTGATCGAAAGCTAAATAAATGGTTTAGTGTATGTTCATATGCCTAAAGACACTATAGTTTTAAGATTTACAGAAGTTAGCTTCGAGTACGACCATATTCGACGCCTCCTTAATGAGGTGAGTTTCTCTGTCCGCGCTGGTAGCCGCATTACTCTCATGGGTCAAAATGGTGCTGGGAAAAGCACTCTTTTTAAGCTGATTACCGGTGAACTAAAGCCTACCGAAGGCCGTGTGTCTCGAACTCCCGTGGATGCAACTTTCGCCATTTCTCGACAAGTTATGTCGCTTGAGGCGCTGGATTTATCACTCCGTGAATATTTTGCCACGGCTTTTCCAGAAAAAGTATATGAGCTTGATAAGCTCATTGCGGAAGTATTTGATATTGTGCACCTTGATTTACCGCCGGATCGAAAAGTGAAAGAGTGTTCTGGTGGACAGCAGGCACGGCTTCTTTTGGCACATGCCCTCATACAGAAACCAGATATTCTCCTTCTTGATGAGCCGACAAATAACCTCGATCAATACGGAATTGATCATTTAACTACGTTTCTCATGATGTACGAGAAAACGTGTCTTGTTATTTCCCATGATGCTGATTTCTTAAACGCCTTCTCTGATGGCGTGTTGTATTTGGACGCTGCAACTAAGAAGATTGAACAATATACCGGAAACTACGATGTCGTAGTTGAGGAAATCAGAAAGCGACGAGAACGGGAAAATTATTTAAACACTCGGATGCAAACCCAGATCAAAGAAAAACGAGCTCAAGCCGAAGTGTTTGCCCATAAAGGTGGAAAAATGCGTGGTGTGGCAAAACGTATGCGGGAAGCAGCCAAAGAAGCTGAAGAAAACATCGTGAGCGTTCGGACTGAAGATAAAACAATTCGGCCATTTACGTTGCCGGCACAAGAATTTGACGCGTCCTTTCCCGGCGCGGTGGTGGAGTTTACTAAAATATTTGCTTTACACCGGGGAAGGGTAGTGGAACAAGAGCTTAACCTTACATTACGTAAGGACGCGCATGCTTTAGTAACCGGTCCGAATGGAATAGGGAAAAGCACTCTTCTTGAAAAATTAACCGCCGGCTTATCTGAAGGAGCCCAGATTGCTTCGGAAGTAGAAGTTGGATATTACAAGCAGGATTTCAGTAACCTCGATTTTGATCGCACTGCCTTTGATACGCTTCGAGAGGTTATGAAAGTACAAGATGAGCAGGTTTTGCGATCTACTGCCGCTGGATTTCTCTTTGATGGCAAGCTTTTAGCCAGTCCAGTGCGCACACTTTCCGAGGGTCAAAAAGGACTTTTGTCCTTTTGTCGTTTGGTTCTCCTAAAACCAGGTCTCCTTTTACTTGATGAACCGACCAATCATATAAACTTTAGACATTTACCGATTATTGCCCAGGCTCTCGATGAATATAAAGGAGCGATGATTATGGTGTCGCACATCCCTTCGTTTGTGGAGCAGATTCGCATTGATGAAATTATTGATTTAGAAAAAATCAGAACCTAATTTACCAAACCGTTTTAAAGTAGTTGCGGAAAAGATTAAGCAGAGTGCTATCTAAGCACAAGGATTGATAGTTCTGTAAACGTCTAGCAGGGGAGCCATATCGGACGTATAGTAATAACGGAAAAAATGGTGGCTGATCCCATTTATCATCCCCTGACCTCATTTATCCCAGAACCAACAGCGGCGTATTGCTAGCTTCTACGAAAAGACCCGCCGGACATATGCCGCCTTCCTTCAGCTGGCCTGTATTCGTTTCTACCTGACGGTCTCCGGGTGTTTGAATTTTCTTGATTGGTTACTCTCCAACAATATATTGTTGACCTCCCTCAATTACTACTCCACCTTCTCCATCACCAGATTTCGAGCCTCCACCCTCAATTACCAATATGCCGACATCATTAGTCACAGGTCCTTTGGATGGTCCGGTTCCCGGGGCATATTCAATTGTCGCTTTTTTATCAAATGCCTCTCCCGCCGTTGTACCTTCTTTAAGAGTAATTGTATTTTTAACGTCATTAACCACGTTTTCATTCACGGTTTTAACCGTATCTTGTGTTGAGGGTGCGGTATTTCCAATTTCAACCAAAGTTTTTTGTTCTTCTATGGTTTTCTCCTGAACCTGTTGCAAAGTTTTATTATCAACTTTATTAAGGACTGCGCTTTGTTTATTTTTGATATCCTGATATTCCTGAATTGATTTTTCGGCGTTGTCCGCATTATTTTGTGCTTGTTGTTGTGCCTCGAGTAGTCTTTTCTCGGCCTGGTTTCCCAGTAAGTCAACTTTATTTTCTAGAGTGAAAGCAAATACATATTGGATTTTTTCTCCGACGGTGGATAGAAAAGACGTAACGGGTGAGTAGATTTGCCGGAAGGAAAAGGCCTTAGCTTCTCGATAGGGGAAGAGAACGTTTAATGCAATTAGCGCAAAAAGAAAAACAGTAGCTAGGGACAACCGTACCGTGTTTTTCTTTTTAGTCATTCTAAATTCATGATAGTTGTTTTTATAAACAAAAGCCAGAGTCAGTATAGATAATATGTGTATAATAAAGGCGAAAAAATTCAACACCCGATGTTTGAAAAGCCCTAACTAGGTGTATGTCGTTATGACAGCTTAGCGCCAGGCGAAGGTTACCACATCTGTACCCGCGCCGTAGATAGGAAATAAGGCCGTTCAAACATCGGGTGTTTGAATTGGGTTCCAGCAGTTCAGGTTGCTACTTCAGTGAAAGAGACGCCCATCAAAAAAACAGCCGCTATTGTTCCGAGAGCGGTTCAAGAATTATCCGCAGCACGTTTAATAATTCCTAGGATCAATGTCGACGCCGTCATTCGGGAGACGGGTATCACACTGGAAGGAGCGATGGCGGTTCCGAGCAATCGTGTCGATGTGGGATGGTACAGTCTTGGAACGTACCCGGGTGAGACGGGGAGTGCCGTTATCGGCGGTCACAATCGTTGGGATGGTGGAATAGCAGTCTTTGATCGTTTGGATCAGCTGGAAAAAGGCGATGTCTTGTCCGTTGTGAATGCGAAAGGCGGTTCGACTGCCTTTGTGGTGCGGGATATGCGTACATATGATGCGACGGATGTTAATAGTGGTATCTTTGAGTCCGACAGCGGCGCTCACCTTAATTTAATTACGTGCAGCGGTGCCTGGAATCCGTCAACAAACAGTTATACGACGCGTTATGTGATTTTTACGGACGTTGTTCAAGCCGCGCGTCATAACGCAGTGGTGCCGATCTAACTATTTGAGCACGCAAGGCCTATTTTTCCTGATCGTCTAATTTGGCCGCTGCTTCCGGGGTCGATACTGTTCGTCCCATCATAAAGAGCTTGATAATACCCCAGGCGATAATCCCGTAGACAAGCATGGCCAGGAGGGTCGTCCATTCAAACACACTGCCTTGGACAATTTGACTGCTGCGAAAGACAGTCAGAAATGGCGCAGCAAATGGATAGGTCACTCCATAAATAAAACTAGTGAAGCCGGCTGCGGGGTTTGCACCCAATAGTTTTAAGACAAAACGAAAGGCCAAAAGCACTTCGATTAATCCGAGGAGGTACCAAACAATTTGGGTACCGCGGAAGAGCGGCTTCGTACTTGGGGAATTATATGATGAATCCATAAATCTACAATGAGTATACACCTAAAATTGAATAGAAGTACTGATAACTTATCCACAGAAGGTGATTGATCCCATTAACCTGCGAGATTAGCCAATTCGGGACAACCTGAAGTTGTCGTATACTAAAAGGGATGATGCGCTGGTTTGGAAAATATATCCCACGTGGGAGCGTGGTGTTAGCGGTGACTACATTTGGTTCATATATCCTAGGACTACTCCGCGATCGTACGTTTGCCCAGACGTTTGGTGCCAGTGCGAGTCTTGATAGTTATAACGCCGCGTTTCTTATTCCTGATCTCGCCTTTAATGTCTTGGTGGCGAGTGGTATTGCTGCAGCTGTGGTGCCGCTTTTCATTCAGCTGCGGGCTACTAACCAGCGTCAAGCTCACGTGTATATCAATAGCATGATGACAATCGCCGTGATAGTTATGGGCATGATGGGTGTCATCATATATATTGCTGCCCCTTGGCTTAGCCATCTCGTGGCGCCAGGCCTTGATGCCAACGAACACATCCTCGTAGCCGAGTTGATGCGCATCTTAGCACTTTCGCCCATTCTGTTTGCCGCCTCGAACGCATTGGGAGCACTACTGGTTGCCCAGCAGCGTTTTTTCTTCTACGGCTTATCGCCGCTGTTGTACAACATCGGCATTATTGCCGGCAGCCTGTATTTAGCGCCCTACTTGGGCATTAAAGGTGTTGCCTACGGCACAGTGTTCGGTGCGTTGCTCCACCTGACTGCCCGTGTTGTTGCCGCTTGGCGCAGCGGTTGGCGGCCCGTACCACTACTGCAGGTGCCGATCCCCAGGCTGGGGGAGACGCTGCGTCTGATTGGACCAAAAATGTTGGGCCATCCCGTCGAGTTAGTGACCTTCTGGGCATTTACCAGTTTGGCCTCACTCATGTCGGCCGGGTCAATTTCTATTCTCAATTTTGCGCGCAACTTCCAGAGTGTGCCGGTGAGCATTTTGGGTATTGCCATGGCGACAGCAGTGTTTCCCGACTTGGCTCGGGCAGCTCTGGCATCTCCCACACAGGTACGCCTGCTCGTGCGCCGCACGGCCTTGAGTATCTTTCTTGCCAGCAGTGCGGCCGCGGTTGGGCTGTTTGGTATTCGTCACCAGCTGGTGACGATATTACTCGGCGGCGGTGCGTTTGATGAAGCCGCAATTAGGCGCACGGCGCTGGTGCTAGGCGTGTTCTGTTTAGCAATTCCCACGGAATCATTGAGCCATTTGCTCGCGCGCGCCTTTTACGCCACGAAGAACACTGCTATTCCCGTCCTGTGGAGCATTATTAGTTTGTTAGTGGCGGTCAGTAGTGCCTATGGCTTAAGCCACACTATTGGTATCGTTGCTTTGCCGATCGGATTTTTCTTGGGTAGTCTAGGCAAAGTCGTTGGTCTCTGGATAACCTTACATATTCGGCTCACACCCGTGCGGGCGGCTATCCCACAATAAGAATTACTTTTTTGCCTGCTTCGATATTGCGATCGTCACGCCAGTCGTGGATTGCATTCATAATGACAGCCTCTTCGTACACAAAGTCAGCGCCGTGTCGCGTACCGGGGTCATTCACAATGAATTGACCTGAATTGGTATAACCCTTGACCACGAACATGTGGTAGAGCGGCCCCGGTTGCTGGTAGTAGGGATTACCGAGTTGCCGCCCCGCAGCCGGGACGAGCACCACCTTACCGCTGGCTACTGCCTGTTTGATATCGGTATTCGTGGGGTTATCGATAAGTGCAATATCTTCAATCTGATAGTAGTCGCGAAGTATGACGGCGGTTTCCGCCGCGTTAGTGTCCTTGTAATAGCCAAAGCGTTGCTCTTCAAAGATTTTGATTGCCTGCATAGCTGCATCTGCCTCCTCGGGGCTCACAATAGTTTCGCTACGTAGATATTTAACCGCCATGAGCACCGATGCTTCTTCGCAAAATTCGCCATAGGGGTCTTCCCAGTTTGCTCGAGGCGCTTGAGGAGTGAAGGGAACCGCTAAGTTAACTTGGGCGGGGAGTGAGGCGATCGTGGCCACGGGTGAGACTACGGCAGTACGTGTCACTGACTCAGGCAGCGCTGCCCGCTCAAGCGAACGGGAGATATCATGACGCTTGGTGTAGGTAAAGGCTGTCAGCGTGGCAACTGCCACCATGAGCACTAGTCCCGCGATCGTAAGGAGTAGAGTGCGTCGCATCATTAGGTATAGTTATTCAATCGGTGATCCCAAAGGATATCGACCGAGCGCAGCCGCGTCAATGGGAATAATAGGGTGTCCGTTGGCCCGTTGCTCAAACAATTTCCAGCCGCTTACCCAGCGGCGCGTTTTCCCATCTTGGCTGATTTCCCAGACTTGCGTTTCACCCGGTACGCGGACCCAGCGCCGCTGTTTGGCCACGACAACACCCATATGGCCGAGGGCACTCCAATTAAACATCAATTCCTTAGTCGTCCAGGTATAAGGGCCACTTAGCGGGTCCATAACATGGAAGTGAGTCGGGTTGGTTAGTGTGCCATTAAAACCATACACAACCATGGTGTGCTCACCATTCACGCTTTAATCGGAGTGCCGTCGGGCGTCAACCACGAGTACGCTTTACGCTGGCCGTAGTATCCCCAAATAATGACTGGATTACCTGCTGCGACGTGTTGAGCTAACTCCTGCGGCGAGCCATCTTCGAGTACGGTCGTCTCGGCATACTGGGCACCGATGCGAGCGATGGGATCCCAATACACACCGTAGCCATCGACCAGCATTCGTCCATCAATATTGCCGACAAAGCCTTTGTTAGGATTGCCCCACCTACCGGAATCTCGTGGTGTGAGGTCGAACGGTAGCTTGGCGATAAGTTCAGCTTCAGCTACGTCAATGCCGTGGATACCAAGCACCATCTTGAGCGTAGCGATTTCACAGCTTAATGAATGTTCCTGGCGATGGAACGTGATGGGGAGGCGCATGGAATCAGCGTGGAGCACCCGCGGTGCGAGCGTAGCTCCGACGGTTAGACTCACAGCAACAATGAAGACTAATATCTGACGCATCAGTTTGAGTATAACACGCATGCCCTATGCCTTGCTTTTTCTTCTTTTTCTGATTTCTGGCAGATAAGAGGAAGGATGAAGGTGTCAGGTACTTTCATGAAGAATAATTAAAAATATTTGGTTGGATTTCAAAGATGATTTGAGGTTTAGGGGTATACTTAAATCATGAGCGAGAAGGAGTAAGTATGTAAGGCTATTCAAACATCGGGAGACCGTTTCGAATAATTTTATGTCCAATCAACCAAAAGTATAACTCGGCTATAAGCTTGAACTATGAGACTCTTGATTTTGGCATTAGGTTACAACCTCTTCGATCAAAGCGGTTCGAACCTGATCCAGTAGTGGGAGCCGGATTTTTATTGGTGGTATGAGTGATATATTAGTTCATCCTTATAATGCAGGGCTATACTCGGATATCTTTTACGGCTCATGTAGGAGTTATCCACAGATATCTTAGTTACAAATATGTAACAAAAGATTACATTATAAGAATGAGCCGAAAGAAAATAAATAATAAAAGAGATAAATATACAAAAATACTTAGTAAAGTTTCAGGGATTGTGTCAGTGGTTGCGGTGGCACTGGCTGCAGTTCTAAATATAATCAAAAGAAGAAATAATTAATTCCTAAACATAACAATTCTATGAATGACAGCATGCTTGGCGAAGTCGGATCTAAAATGAAAGCGGCGCTTGTTGGCACAATGAAAGGTGTCGATGAGCTTTACGACACTTTATTTGAAACTGTCCGAGGTAACGTCGTCTCTCTTCTCCGAGGAACCGATGATGTCACTGTTACGGCCATTAATACCGTAAAAGATATGGTTATTGGTGCTATTCACGCCGTGGCTGAAATCGGGACGGTTGCCGGCGGCGCCGTCTATGAAATTGTCCATGCTACCGTGAAAGGCGTATCTGATGCAGGCGGTGATGTTGGAAGCACGGTCAAAGACACTGTCCGTGGTGCTATTATTGGTGTTAGCGAGGTAGAAGGTGATGTAGTAGACGCTTCAGTAAAAGCAGTTAAGGGGGCTATCGCTGGTGTGCGGGATGTTGGCGGAGATGTAGGCAAAGCTACGACCGATGCAGTCACAGGAGCGATTGAAGCTACTGGCCAAGTATCTGAAACAACTGTCGAGGAAGTAAAGGAAACATTATCCGAATCAGTGGACGGAGCCAAAGAGGTTATTCATAGGTTGTAGAAAACTGAAGCGTAAAATCCGTGTTATTAGCTGGTAGTTGATGTAGTGGAGGCAGATTTCTAATGATTGCTGCTTGTATTCTCGGGTTGGTAAATCGGCACTGTATGATGGACAATCCGGGTTCGAATAGGGTAAGTTTGTGCGAGCACCTAAAAATATTGCTTAATGTAGAAAATGAAAATTTGTAGCTAAGTTGGACTACCGAACAGGCAGTGATATTCTTAGAGAGTAAAAGCTGCAAACAAGCTCTGGAATTTGTATAGGCAGAGTGGTTGGTTGCTAACTATTGTCACGCTTGCTTTACTTTTACTGCCGTCTTTTTTCTTGCAGATTATTTTTGTTTTATCAACAGGGAGCGACCAGTCAGTCTTAACAGATATACTTCCCGTCATCTTAGTTGGCGTTCCTTGGTTGTTAGCCTTCGTCTCCTTGATGATGATGTTTTTTGCAGGAGCTTACCAATTCAAAAATGATATGAAGTTGAAAGGTGCTGTTAACCTGGTGGTATTAATTACTTTATTCTTTATTAGTCCGCCAGGAGTCAATTAACATTGAACAGTTACCATATTTGTTTATAATATTCTCTCATTCACTGGCAAATGCCTTTTTCCAGAAAGATATCGAGTATATCTTGATGTTTTGGTGATAATTTGATTATTTTATTATCGTATCAATTAAGTGCCTTAATCGTATCATATTGATACGATTACAATAACAATAACGGGGTCATTCCATTAACCCCATTTCAAAATGCCGGCAAGTGGGCAAAAGAAATGGAAAAATACGTAAAAGACAGGGGTAAAAATTTAAAAAAATTATATTTTTCATACACCACACTTATTTGGTATACTTATATCATGGCTCGTCGTCATCATCGTTTATCTTATTTCACTTCCAGCTTTACTATTGTCTTAGGCTTAGTGCTCATCTGGCGTGGCATTTGGTATGTGCTGGATGAAGTGGATCGAGTGTTTTTTGGTGGTAACTATATTTTTACTGCAGTTGGCGGTATCATTGCCGGATTTCTCGTTTTGTATTTACCCGATAAGAATTTGAATGAGATAAGGAAGCTCTGATCTTATATCCTTATCCATGAATAGTGAAAAATCTTAATCTGGAGCTAATATCGCAGGATATCAGTCAGGTGTTGGTGGAGGGGGCGGCTGGGCGCGTTTAGATTAAACGAGATCATTTCCCTAGCGGTGCCAAACAGAGATAGTTATACTTGGCGCTACTTATGAAATTCATTCTCATTGGCAGTATTGGCGCTGTGATTATTATCGGGTTGCTGTGGCAGTGGTATGCGAGCAGATCTGGGCTGGTGCCAAGCGAGCCAGTAAGCGGGGTGCCGGTGGGGGAAGAGGAGGGGCGAAATAAAGTGAATGATGTGATGGAATTTTTACCGCCTTCGTCGCTGCCCGCAGAGGGCGGACCGGAAGTTGACCTGGTATCACTTATTACGTTTGCCGAACAAGAATTTAGAGGACATGACTTTCAGGTCGGTCGTGTGTTAGAGGACAATGAAGCCTATACTCGTTATTACATTACCTACGAGAGCGGTGATCTCACTATTTCCGGTATTATGAATGTGCCGAAAGGGCGGGGTCCGTTTCCCTTGCTTCTTCTGAACCATGGTCATATTGACACCAGTGTGTACACAAACGGCCGGGGACTGAAGCGCGAGCAGGATTATCTGGCTAGGCAGGGATACGCGGTGATCCATTCTGATTACCGCGGCCATGCAGAATCTGATGATGATCCAAACACCGATCGCCGGTTTCGTCTTGGCTATGCCGAAGACGTTATTAACGCCGTGGCGGCCGTGAAGGAGGCGGACTTGCCGTATATTGATACAGAACGAGTTGGTATGCTGGGACATTCCATGGGCGGCGGCGTGGCTTGGCGGATTGCCGTGACACAGCCGGATCTGGTGGATGCCTATGTACAGTTCGCACCGGTCAGCGCGGATGAGCGGGATAATTTTGAGAAATGGACACGGCGTCGACCAGAAACGGCGCAGGTGATAGAGGCACAACATGGGACACCGGCAGAAAACCCGGTATTCTGGGATAATATCTCTCCAATCAGTTTTTTCAGGAATGTGCGTGCGCCGATTATGATTCACCATGGGACAGAGGATGATTCTGTCCCGCTGGAATGGTCACAGCGGGCGGACGAAGCTTTGCGGGTCAAAGGCAAAGATGTTATTTTGCATGTTTATCCAGGAGAACCGCATGAATTTATCGATGCCTGGCCGCAGGTAATGCAGAGAACAACGGTATTTTTCGATCAGCACTTAAAGCAATATCAGCCCTGACGTAAAAGGATTGCTGGTATTCGGCGCAAACAGCAGATATGGTCTATACTATCCAGCATGCGAAGCTGGCTGAAAAAACTTGCTCTGTTGGTGATTATGGGCGGGTTGGTGTTTGGAGCGGTTGTTTGCAGCATTGCTCCGTCCCACTTATTCCCAAAAGCCGTGCATGCCCGTACTGATACCTCGTGCGGTATAGAGGTCTTATTAATAAGCACGGTTATTGTTTCACGAGAGCAGCTGGTTTTGTTTGGCTTGCTGGTGTTGTTAGCAGTTTTTCTTGTATTGGCAAAGTCTTTTCTTGAAATTATCCGAGATAAATTATCCCTGCCGGGTTGGTTTTTAAAGATGAATAATCTGGCAATTCCACGGCACGACTACCTGCTTATTGCGTTTGCGCGGGGAATACTGCACGCGCATGTTTACTGACTTGGGACTTGATAGTGCCCTTGTTATCCTATACCATAGGTACAGGATAACTAAATCTAAAGTGCATTATCTATGAACCATTCACAAGAGAAGGTGATCGTTAACTTTAAAAAAGCGCAAACACATATCGCGAAAGTGCTACAGATGCTGGAAGCACATGAATATTGTGTAGACATCATGCAACAAAATTTAGCGGTGATAGGCTTGCTAAAGTCCGCCCATCAAATGTTGATGGAAGACCATCTTCATCATTGCTTCAGTAATGCGATGAAGACCAAGAATGAACAGCGCAAGCAGGATATGGTGGAAGAGATTTTAAAGGTAACGAAGATCGCCAATAAATAGGGAATTTATTCATTACTATTTGGAAAACATATGAAAAAAAAGACTATCCCGATTTGTGGCATGCATTGTCGTTCCTGTGAATTGTTGATTGAAGATCAGTTAAAAAATCTACCGGGTGTTAAAGAAGTCGAAGTCAGTCTGCGTCGTAAAGAGGCAGAAATCACGTATAAAGGACAACTCAATCTGGCGCGGGTGGAACAGGTGGTAGCGGAAGCTGGTTATTCGGTCGGCGAAGAGGCTCCTCTTCCCTGGCTAACAGAAGATAGAAAACAATACGATGAAATAGCCTTAGCGATTGGTTGTTTGGTTATCCTTTTTATTCTTCTGAAAAGCACCGGTATCTTAAACACCAACTTTAATTTTGCCGGAAGCCCAACCAGTTTGTTCGTGGTTTTGTTGATAGGATTAACGGCTGGCATATCTACTTGTATGGCATTAGTTGGAGGGTTGGTTCTGGGTATTGCGGCTCGTCATGCCGAAAAGCATCCGGAAGCAACTGCGGCGGAAAAATTCCGACCGCACATATTCTTTAATTTGGGGCGCATTGTTTCCTATGCTGTACTAGGCGGTTTGATTGGCATGATCGGCAAGGTGTTTCAGTTATCTGGCTCGACCATCGGAGTACTAACCATTCTTGTTGGCGCAGTTATGTTGTTGCTAGGTATTCAGCTAACGCAGCTATCTCCACGACTGTCGGCTTTCTCGTTATCTTTGCCGGCTGGCCTTGGTCGAGCGTTGGGTATCAAAAAACGTCACGAAAAAGAATATAGTCATCGCAACGCTATGCTAACCGGTGCGTTAACTTTCTTTCTGCCTTGTGGGTTCACTCAAGCCATGCAGCTCTATGCCATGAGTACAGGAAACTTCTGGTCTGGTGCGTTGATCATGGGAACTTTTGCGATAGGGACTGCTCCCGGCCTGCTTGGGGTTGGAGGTTTAACTTCAGCTCTCAAGGGAATATTTGCCCAACGCTTCTTTAAGTTTGCTGGTCTGGTTGTTATTGCGCTGTCGCTCTTCAACATCTCTAACGGTATGAATCTGACGGGGTTGTCTTCGATTATATTGTCTGTAACAGCCCAAAGTAGCGGCGGGGGCGGTGGACAGTTAGCTCGGGTTCAACAGGGGGTTCAGGTGGTGAATATGGAACAATCTGGTTCTGGCTATAGTCCCAATAACTTTACAGTTAAAGTTGGTGTACCGGTGAAATGGGTTATTAATTCCACTAACCCTAATACCTGTGCTGCTAGTATATATTCGCAGCAACTGAACGTGCGGCGCAATTTGCAGGCCGGGGAAAATATTATTGAGTTTACACCAAAAGAAATTGGTCGAATTAATTTCTCTTGCTCTATGGGTATGTTTACCGGTTCGTTTAATGTGACCGACGTCAATACTGTTGGCACAACACCGGTAGGTGCTGCCGTGGCATTAGCTGCCAACACACAGCAAGCGCCCGTGGGAGGTGACGATGGGCAGATTTTAAAAGCAACATATACGCGGCAAGGTGATATTTCACCAAATCAGTTCTTGGTTAAAGTTAACCAGCCGGTGCGTTTTGAAATTGAGGCCAAAGATGACGGCGCTGGCTGTATGGGCAGTATCACAGTCCCGCGCTTGACTAGCGAGGTGCAAATACTTACCAAAGGACAAACGCATATCTTCGAATTTACTCCTACCGCGACCGGCTCTTACCCTATTACATGCGCCATGGGTATTCCGCGGGGCACTATTACAGTCAATTAAATAGTTCGTGTTGATAACTGTGATTTGACTGTATGTTGCTATACCTATACCATAGGTACTGGTATCTTTAAATTACATTACATTATGCCAACACAATCTATAGAATTCTCGGGATTCACGTGTGACGCTTGTGTTAAGCTCACGACGATAACTCTTAGGCGTATGCCCGGCGTAAAAAACTTATCGGTTGAACCAAATGGTATGGCACAAATTGAAGCAGACCGCTTTATTTCTCTGGAAGAAATAAAGCGAGTGTTTGAGCAGACTCGCTACCGGGTCGTTAATGTAGCCGTCAACCATTAATATGGAAATGAGTCTACGTTTAAAAATAGACGGTATGCACTGCCAGTCATGTGAGCAGTTAATCAGTGAAATGATAAAAGAGGTGCCGGGCGTGCGAACTGCAATTGTGAGCTTTAAGGATAACGAAGCACAAGTTTCTTATGATGATGCCGTTGCTTCTTCGCAGAATATTATTAAATCAGTCGGTGATGCTGGATACAGGGCGATTGTAATTAACGACGAAGCTCTTTCTCTTGAACAGCCGCCAGTGACAATTAGTAAATCTCCGGATGGATTGGTTCATGTTTCTTTTAAGGTTCAATCAACGGCTAATGGAACAGTCAAAAACGATGAATCGGGACAAAGTGTCTTTACAGGTACAATCGCGGATAAAAAAACTGTTAATGTACAGTTGCCGCAGGATGCAGCTGTTTCCCTTGGTGAGCGCTTAATCAAAACATTGGATGTTTCTCGTATATTGTCCGCTTTATCTAAGTCAACGGCGGTTTCGCAGTTGCAATCACCTGTAAATAATTCTGCTATAAAGGAACAAGCAACCGCGTCGGTCGTAGCGCCAAAAAATGAATCGCGACGAGCATCGTTATTGTTATCAGGAATGCATTGTGCTTCGTGCGCTGGTTTAATTGAACGATCATTGCGGAAACATGCTGGTGTTATACAAGCTAATGTTAATTTTGCTTCGGAAAAAGCAGCTGTTGTATTCGATGAAAGTAAAGTATCAGTTAACGAATTGATAATGCGGGTTAAAAAGTCTGGCTATATGGCAGTGTTAGTTGATACTGCTGATAATGAGCAAGCCGCAAAAAAACGCGGAGAGGATCGGCGGCGCTTACAGAATAAGTTGATTAGCGCGTTGCTCTTAAGTTTACCGATGCTCTATTTCATGTTGCTTGATTTCCTTCAGTGGCTGCCCGGAGCAAATATTTTACCGCCGTACATTGGCTTGGTTTCTTTTGTCCTTGCCACGCCAGTGCAGTTCATTATTGGTTCCGGTTTTTACAAAGGGGCTTGGTCGAGTTTGCGTATGAAGACTTTTAACATGGATAGTTTGATTGCGATCGGAACTTCTTCGGCCTACTTCTATAGCTTGGTTGGAATGATGGTGTATGTAGTAGGACATAATTATTCTCCTATTGCTGCGGCGGGCACTAAAATTCCCGAACTGTATTTTGAAACAGCTGCTTTCCTCATAACCTTTGTGCTGCTTGGTAAGTGGCTGGAAACCAGAGCGAAGGGAAAAACATCAGATGCTATTAAGAAATTAATGGGGTTGCAAGCCAAAACGGCTCGGGTGGTGCGCGGTGGCCAGACGTTTGATATACCTATCGAACAAGTAGTTGTTGGAGATACCGTAATGGTTCGTCCAGGTGAGAAGATTCCGATTGACGGTGAAATTCTTAAGGGATCATCGGCAGTTGACGAATCAATGGTCACTGGCGAAAGTATACCGGTAGAAAAACACGAAGGCGATAAAGTTATCGGCGCAACGATAAACAAGAATGGTAGTTTTGAGTTTAAGGTTACTAAAGTTGGGAGCGAAACGGCACTTGCTCAAATTATTAGGTTGATTGAAGAAGCGCAGGGATCTCGTGCGCCGATTCAGGCTTTAGCCGATCGCGTGTCGGCATATTTTGTGCCAGCCGTTATTGGTATCGCGGTGCTGACTTTCTTGGTCTGGTTCTTTGTTTTTGGGGCGTCATTGGCTTTTTCACTAATGGCTTTCACGGCGGTGATTGTCATTGCGTGTCCTTGTGCTTTGGGATTGGCAACGCCAACAGCAATTATGGTTGGCACTGGTAAGGGAGCTGAATACGGTATCTTAGTTAAAGGCGGTGAGCCGTTAGAGATGGCCCGGAAAATCAATGCAATTATCTTTGATAAAACAGGCACGCTGACTAATGGCAAACCTGAAGTTACGGAAGTAATGAGCAATAGCTTGCGAGATGAAGACGATGTGGTACAAATTGCCGCTTCGCTTGAGCGCCAATCCGAACATCCTCTGGCCGAAGCAATCTATCGTTATGCCGAGGAAGAAGGTATCGACCTTAACGAGGTGGTTGATTTTTCCGCCGTGCCAGGGCATGGGGTAACCGGAGTAATCGAGGGCGTGAAATATTATCTTGGTAACCGTGCACTTATTGCCCAGATAGGACTTACAAGTACAAAAGTAGATCGTAAAATGTCTCGGATGGAAGAGCGCGGTCAAACAGCGATGATCTTGGCGTCCGAACAAGAAGTTCTGGGTATCGTTGCGGTGGCCGATACTATAAAAAAGACCTCCCGCGAGGCTATCGAAAAGCTGAAAAAACTGGGCGTTGAAATTTACATGATTACTGGCGACAATCGCCGCACCGCCGAAGCGATTGCGAAAGAAGTTGGCATTGCCAACGTATTGGCGGAGGTGTTACCAGAGGACAAGGCCGGCGAGGTTAAAAAGTTGCAAGCGGCTGGTCAAAAAGTAGCTATGGTGGGAGATGGAATTAATGATGCGCCAGCATTGGCTCAATCTGATCTGGGTATCGCCATGGGTTCGGGGACAGATGTTGCTATGGAAACGGGTGGTATCGTGATTATTAAAAATGATTTGAATGACGTAGTAACAGCTATCCAGCTTTCGCGCGAGACCTTAGGGAAAATTAAGCAGAACATGTTTTTCGCGCTGTTCTACAATATTATTGGTATTCCAGTGGCGGCGCGTATATTTGTGGGGATGGGTTTAATCCTGCGGCCGGAATTGGCTGGGCTTGCAATGGCCTTGAGTTCAATTTCAGTTGTAGGTAATTCGCTGTTATTACGCGGCTTTAAACCAAATCGGAAAAATATTTTATCTGCCGTCGCGCCAATTCTGATGGTTATAGCGTTTACTGTATTATTCTTTGAGTTCGCGCGAATAAGTTCAAAGATGTCGGAAGACACTGCAGATGCAAGCACTTTCACTCAAACAGTCTTCTAGTCTTGGAGGTTATGTTGCTGATGCCAAAACCAAGACAAACTTCAGTGCTGACGTAAATCCCAAATTATTCTTAGGGGTACAGGATTTATCAAATGAAAACCTTCAAATTCTAGAGGGGGTATTGAAGCTTGAGCGTAACGCAACGATCATTGGTTCCAAATAGCGCTGGGGAAAGACCACCGTAAGTGTATACACATTACCGAATAGCCAATGCCCATTCTAGCGAAACTGAATGGTTAATAGAATTATTATTTAAGGATGAGGACTTTTGAAATACAACCCTTGTTTTAGGTAGTATATAGCTATAAAACATATGTTTACGAAAGCGGAGGATTTGTTGAAATATATTAAAAATATTTTTAAGCAGTACGATGAACTGACTATAGCGGCTGGCTTATTGGTTGTCATGGTGTTGGTTTTGCTGGGGGTTTCAATAGCGGTCAAGCAATTGGCGATATTGGTTGTGCCTGTTTTTCTGTTAGTTATGTGGTGGCACAAGAATATGCGGCCAGCTAAATTAAGTTGATGAATATCAAGGTTGCTCTAGTTAGAAAGTTGCTGACTGATTGGCGGCTATTGCGGCGGATTAAGTACAGGATAGCTTCTCCCGACGGCAAAGCTCTGGGATTTGTTGTTCTAATTGTGCTGGCTTTTTTTATTACCAGGTGGGTAATTGCGGGGGCTTGGTTCAGTAACGATTTAGTGACAATTACTACGTCTCTGGAGAATTTATATAGTAATATTCAGCGTTCGGGGCAATCGCCACTTTGGGCGCCAGAGTTGGCCGGCGGTTACCCGCTGCTAGCTAATGGTCAGCTTAGTTTTTGGTATCCGCCGCATATGCTGTTGCGCCAGTTTTTGCCTGCAGTGTGGACACTCAACTTGTCATTGCTATGGCACAGTATTCTGGTGGCAGTGGGGACGTTTCTTTTTCTTAGAATAAATAAGGTGAATAGAATCGCAGCCGGTGTTGGTGCGCTGCTTTTGCCTTTTGGCGGTGCTTTTGTGGGAAAATATGAAATGGTTAATTTAATTTTACCGGTTGCCTGGGTGCCTGTTCTATTTTTATTGCTTCAGCTTTTTCTGGGGCGGGGGCAACTATTTGTTTTACTAGGGTGGATAGCGGCCAGCATTTTGTGTGTACTGGCAGGGCATGTGCAAATGGCTGTTCAGGTGTTTATATTTGAAGCAATTTTTGTGCTTTGTTATGTATGGCTTGATTGGAGGCGCTGGTCTCGGGCGGTAGTTATCTTTTTGGGTGTTCTTTTGATAGTTGGATTAACACTGCCAGCACTTTTACCTATTGGGGATGTGGTGCCGTTTACGAATCGGGCAGGCGGGGTTAGTACGGACGAAGAACTTTTTGAGTTTAGTTTTTCTCTACGGGCAACCAAGGGGATATTGCACGCCCATCCTTTTGGGCACGGCGAATCATACATAGGCCCCAAAAATGAAGCGGAACTGGCCAGTTACCTCGGTCCTTTGGCTGTTGTTTTGGCGCTGCTGGGGGTGCTGGTAAGTAAAAAAAAGTTTAGGTTCTTGTGGTCGTTTTCTCTAGTAAGTATTGTAATTGGTCTGCTATTATCTTTTGGCGATTCTTCCCCGGTTTATAGGTGGTTGGTGTCTATCGGATGGCAATATTTCAATGTCCCGGCTCGTTTCTTTTTGTTTACTCATTTTGGTTTGGTGTTTCTGGCGGCAATGGGTATTCACTGGCTTATCAGTTATATTCCGAATGGTCGTTTAAATCTTGGGGTTGTTAGTCTGCTTGGTTTAGTTACTGTTATGCCTGTGTTATGGGTGGGTTGGTTTTGGTACGGGAGTGTGCCCTGGGATTTTACGAGAGAGCCAAGTATAGCCAATGTGTTGCAACGGCAGGATGGAGGAAATAATGTGGTGCGTGTTTTCTCAAAGGAACAATTGTCTAATGTCTCTCCAAACGATAATTTTGGGATTACGGTATGGGACCCTGTTTGTTCAACTTGTTTGTATCGGCAAAATTTTGTATCTCCTTTTGATGTTGTAGGCGGAATCAAGCTTAGGTTGTCTCGCGCTTCGGAAGAGGGGTTGGTAGATGTAAAGTTATTTAGCGACAAGGGAGAGAAGATACGGGAAGCATCGCTGGATAGCCGGAATGTAAAAGATGGAGAGTGGAATAACTTATCGTTTCAGCCGGTAAACAATGCCTTGAATCGGTCGTTTTACTTTGAGGTAACATCTGATTTACCTAGAAATAAGGCGCCGCGACTTTTTATTCATACAAATTCCAGCGGGGAGCAATACGATCCAACCGGCTTACTTTTTTCCTGTAAAGAAGGTGTCTGTGAGTCGATAAAGGCGGATTTACAAACGGTGGACGCGGCTTTTGCGGTATCGGTGCCATCGGACAACTACATAAATAGTTTTGGCTTGCTTGCTCCGAATGTACCGGCAGGTTATGGAATTGGCAGTGCGCAGTGGGCGGGCTCTTTAGGGCTTCTGGATGTGATTGATTACCTGAAGCCATTGGACGAGCGAAGCGAACCGTCTGCCTGGCAGGAAAATCGCTCTTTGGTAAATCGGTTTCCTATTACGCACGCTGTTGGTTTATTCCCACCCTACCGCTATGCAACGAATCTACCGGACTTTACAGAGGTAGTTTCAGTACCTTTTGGCGATGAGTTTATTCGTGTTTATGAGAATAATGAAGCTTTCCCGCGGTTGAGTTTTGTTGAGGATGTCAAAGCGATGGCGGGGGGAGAAAAACAACGGGAGGCTTTAAGTCGATTAGGAGCGCAAGATGAGAAGACAGTGGTGGCCGATGTATTACAAGATGAATCGTTTTCTTCCGGGGGTGTAGCTAATATTCAAAAAGACGAGAGAAGTCGTATCATTATAGAAACACAGAATGACGCAAAGGGGTTTCTGGTTCTGCGGGATGTTTTATTGCCTGGATGGATGGCGGTAATTGATGGAGATCAAGTGCCGATTAAGAGAGTGGATAGTTTGTTCCGGGGCGTGGAGGTACCGGCGGGTAGTCATAGCGTTGTATTGCAATACAAACCATCCTGGTTGAAAGTTGCTTTTGTGGTTACCGTATTAGCTTTGAGCTGTATTGTTATGTTGATTTACGTCGGTTTAAAAGGATTTGCTGTCGGGGTCGGAGCTGGTGGAGAAAGCAGTGTTTTAATAGAGCCATTTACAGATGGTGAGGATGTTGGCAAGTAAAATTTTCTTGTGGCAGGGCTTGTATCGGCAGGTTAGAGGCAGGCATAATTTAAGATATGAAGCGGCAAGTATTGATTATACACGGGGGTACGTCGTTTAATACGTATGGGGATTATATAGACTCCTTGAAAACACGCGAGCTGACGAAGGAAAGACTTACGCAAGGTGCCGATTGGAAAGACGCTTTGGCAGATAATTTGGACGCGGGCTTTGAGGTTTTATTGCCGAAAATGCCTAATGCCACTAACGCGCGTTACGCGGAGTGGAGCTTATGGTTTGAGCGTTGCGTGGCTTTTGTAGGGGGCGGTGTGATTTTAATCGGCCACTCGCTGGGCGGAATTTTTCTGGCCAAATATTTATCGGAAAATGATTTTCCGAAGAAAATTAAAGCGACATTGCTGGTGGCGGCGCCGTTTAGTGATACCGTAGAGGGGGAGTCGCTGGCGGATTTTGCGTTGCCGAGTTCTTTGACCAAGCTGACGGAGCAAGGAGGAAAAATATGTTTATTTCATAGCCAGGATGATCCCGTGGTGTCTTTTGCTCATGCGCGGCAGTACCAAGAAGCATTACCGCAGGCGCGGCTGATAGAATTTAAAGACAAGGGGCACTTTAAACAGTCGGAGTTTCCGGAGTTAGCGGAGTTGGTTCTTTCGCTGTAATTTTTTTAGATCTCTTAGTCTTTTCTAATCCGAAAACCGGCCTGAACGAGCGTCCGTAACAGTAGGAATATTAACGAGAATTAATGGTAGAAAAGAGCTTCCTTTTAGCTAAGTTCATCTGAGTGGCAAACTCAGTGTCACTTTGAGCATAGGCCA
>JAUYKA010000011.1 GCA_030698495.1 bacterium | reverse complement strand
GTTGCCAAAGAAATAATCGACTTGCTCAAACCCGCCCGCGATCATTTCGCCCAGCCGGAAGTTGCCGCCAAAAAAGCAGACCTCGACAAAATAATAGTATAAACACAAGCAATAATAGGGCATAGCATAGCTTTGTGGTGCATGTTATAGTTTATTTGTGCTTTCTAAACCCAAACTACAAAATCTATATGTTAATAAAGGTTTGTCGATGCAACAAATAGCAGACAAACTAAATTGCTCTGTTCATAAGGTAAGATATTGGATGGAAAAACACGATATACAAAGAAGGACAATGAGCGATGCAATTTATACATGGCATAATCCTCAAGGCGATCCATTTAAATTTAACCTCCCAAGAAACAAAGAAGAATATATTCTTTATGGTATGGGTATTGGCTTATATTGGGGTGAGGGAACTAAATCAAATAAAAGCGCAATACGATTAGGAAATACTGATCCCGAATTAATCAAAGTATTTATTGATTTTCTTGTTAAAATCTTTAGTATAAAGAAAACGGATTTACATTTTGGTCTGCAAATATTCACCGATATAAACCCCAAGGAAGCACTAGACTTTTGGACAAGACAGCTTAAAGTTAAAGATACCCAGTTTTGGAAACCTATCGTAACGATTTCTGGTTCCATTGGGACGTATAAACAAAAAAGCAAATACGGTGTCGTAACTGTAAATTACCAAAACATAAAAGCACGCGAACTATTAGCGCGCATAATGCCGACGTAGCTCAGCGGCAGAGCAACTCCATGGTGGGTCGCATATCCCTGCCCTTTTTGACAGGAATGTCAAAAACGTATCCCGAATAACGGTTAAAAGCCTTTCTTATAATTTAGGTCAAGACCGTGGCGTCAAACGCCCGAACGACTGACAAGGGAGTCGCCGATTGCGACAAGATACAGTCTAGCCCCTCTATAACTTGAAATAGGAAATGAGGGTGTAAGCGAAGGAGTAGGTCGGGAGTTCAATTCTCCCCGTCGGCTCAAAGTTATTATGTCATGCCCCGACTAGATCGGGGCATCCAGTTTTTATTCTGGATTACCCGGTCGTTGCCGGGCAATGACAAACAGGAACAATCTGCTTGCTACATACTACTTGCTACCTGCTACTATAAAAATATGCGTCACCGATTTTACATACTGATAATACTAACTACCCTTATTGTTACATCCGGCGCCGCCCTATTCTGGTGGTACTACCAAAACCAAACCGCTCCACCTCCCACACCGGCCCAATCCGCTGAACCGCTGGCCGTCGACCGCCCCCAAGCATCCAACTTAAAACTGATTATCAAAACAACTGCCGGAGACAACAACGGTTTTTACACCTGTCAGCAACAATCCTGCCAGAATATCAGCCAGCCGGACGGCCTTTCTCCTGACGCCCTGACTAACGGTCAATCATGGTACTACTCGGGAGAACAAGAAGGCGAACAGAGCGACGGACAACCAGACTTACTCAAAACCGAAACTAACGGTCAAACCCAAACCATTATTTCTTCCACCCGCCTCACCGCTCCGCGCGATCCGATTATGAGTCCTGACGGCCAATACCTCGCCTACCTCCTCGACAACATCCATGACCCCAGCGCCCATCTGACTGAAGCTTGGGTGTACGACACTACCTCCGATAGCACTCGGTTGTTGGCTGAAAAACTCTACGCACCTGACATACGCAGCCGCGTCCATTGGAACTCCAATTCCAATTATCTCTGGTTCATCGCCGACACCGGCGAACGCAACGATCCTAAAGACCGCCTGGCCCTTCTCTTGGCGTCGGCGCAAACACCCGGTGCCAGTATCACTTTTCCCGAAATCGACTGGAATAAGCTTGGTGAACAAGCCGACAGTTTACAATTGGATATTTCCATGTCCGGTGACGCGGCCTCATACGTCACCCGAAATTTCTTTGGTATCCAGCAACTAAACGTAGCCAGCGGCGGCAGTATCCAAACTACCAACGCGCGCGGCACCATCGTTTTTACCCAGTGGCTGGAAAACAACGAACTACTCTACGCTGTTCAAGACAACACCGGCTTCACTTTCTGGAATAACTCGGGCGGCGTTCATCGCTTCATCAACCGCCAGCCGGGACGCTTGCTTTCCGCTCATGGCGACGTGCGCGGCGATTACATTGCCTTTGCTTCCGTCAACGCAAACATCTCGTCATCATCAACCAGTCTTTTCTCCTTGCATATTGCGACCGGCACGCTTCTTGACGAAGGCCGTCTCACCGGCGCCGATCAGGCATATATTCTCCAAGTAGTTTCCTTGCCGCCTCCGGATGATCAAAACCATCCAGATATCTCCACCGAACTTGACGATGCTCAAGTTATCGCTTTTCTCGATAAAAATGCCGGCATTATTACCGGCGACAAAAACGCCCATGCCACTCGGATTATAGTTACCGAACAAGCCAACACCGCCTACTTGGATTATCAAGCCGACGAACAGGATCCGCAGCGTGTACTGGTTACAGTAAAAGATGCCTTACACGACGAGTGGTCTATTTTGGGCCGCTACAAATCAGTTAACAGTGAATGGCAGAAAACACAGGGCGGAGGACTGCCCGATCCTAAAGCCACCCGCCTCTACGAATGGGAAAACTCTCTTGGCCAATGGATCCTGAAAACTAGTAACTAAAATTTTCACAAAAACTTCTCCCCCTTTATAAGGGGGAGCGAGAGGGGGTATTAATATCTAGAATAACTTTTGACAATATCAACCTCTATTTTATCCTCTCAAAAATCATTATTCTAACTCCCTTACTACTTTCTACTTACTACTAAAAAAATGGACAAAAAACCGTTTTTCTTATATGCTCCAATCTTAAGAGGTACGAATATTGAGAAATTGAAACATTGAATATTAAATGGAAATTGGAAATTGATAATTGAAAATTGTTAAATCTATGTCTCAAGACACCCTAATCCGCCTCCAGTGCACCGAGTGCAAATCATACAACTACCACACTTTCCGCAATCTTAAGCGGCAGGACAGCCATAAACTCGAACTCAAAAAGTTTTGCAAAAGATGCCGAAAACACACAAAACATACAGAGAAGAGCAAGAAATAGTTTGCAGAAAAATATTGTAAACTGCATGGCTAATTGCCCCACATAGCCTTGGCGACGTGGGGCCGAAAACATACAAAGCACGTAGAAAAGGGGAAGAAGTAAATTCAGTAAATACAGCAAGTACAGTAAATACAGTACTATTTGAACTGGCAAAAATCCCGTAAACGGCTATCATTAGCCATACGGGGGCATGGTGAAATGGCTATCATTACAGTCTCCAAAACTGTCGTTTCAGGTTCGAGTCCTGATGCCCCCGCGTACAATACTTTTTATCGTGCAAGACCTTGAGGGTTTTATTAGCAAAGCCCGCTAATACTTTGCTTACCTAGCATATTTCTGTTATCAAGAAATGATGCGTATAAAATGGTTTCAAGATTTATTTGCCGAAGATCTCTCGTTTATTCTGTCATGGCTATTAAAGATCATTGCTTCTTTGGCTGGTCTGGTAGCGCTTTTTACTTTTCTGGGTTTTGGTTGGGACAAAATAGCGGGTTTCGCACTTTTGAGCTGGTCTCAATTTTCAACCTATCTGGGTTTAGCACAAGCACCAAGATTATTATGGCTGTGTATTCTAGTCTTAATAGTTGCTCTCTCAAGAATATGGCGCAAGCTAAACATCGTAGCGGGTAGCTTTAAGGATGATTTTAGTCATGGCCTTGTTAACTGGGAATATGGAGGGGAAAGCTGGACCACACAGCGAGGTGAGAAAGGCTATGAGTTAAATATTACAAATTCTGGCGGAGGAGGTATCACTAATTTCGGTTTTAGTTGGGATAATTATGAATTCAGTTTCGAGTGTAAACTTTTGAATCGTAATGTGGGATGGATTGTTAGGGCGGCAGATAGAGATAACTATATTATGATTCAGCTTTCTAACACGCACGACAAGATAACTATTAATCCCCATTACCATGTAAGGAGTGGCTGGTTTTCCATATCCCAGACCCTAAATGCTAGTGAAAAATTATTAAATTCTATAAAGGCACAAGACTGGCTCAAGGTCAGAATAATTGTATTGGGAAATAATATTGATGTTTTTATTAATAAAGAGCGTGTCCTAAATTACCATATACCTGACCCTGCGCGGTTTGTGAGTGAACGACAGCAAGCAAAATGGAAACCAGATAACGATGGCCAGTCTACGGAGGATGAGGCCAAAAACGAGTTAGTATCTATAAGCTATCCAAGTGGGCGTGTTGGATTTCGTTGTCATAGTAGTGAACAGGCGTTGATTCGAAGCGTAAAAGTCCGCCCCCTTATGTGGAGCAGTAAATATCTCTCTTAGGGGCACACCTGTATTAGCTCGATTACTTTCTTTGTTACCTTAAACTTCGTTTGAAAACAGCCTAGCAGCTCGCGCTTTTCTTCATTAGTGCCGGCTTTCAAAATATATTTCGCATAAGTTTTCAGATCAATATTGTCATAAGTCATATTGGGCTGGTTCATGCCAAGCACCGCCCGCTGAAACCGATTATGTCTTTTAAGTTCCTCGGTAAACTTATGCTGTACGCCAATTTGATTAAGATCAATTTGGTCTAGTAGTTGGGATAGTTGTTCAATTAATTCTTCTTCCCGTAAATACAAGTTATGGCACATCCGATCTCGCGATCGGCAACAGCCGTAATAGATGTATTTATTAGTTGTGCCGTTTTTCAGTAACTTGTATTTTTCTTCAGCGGATATTGAAGATCCGCATAACCCGCAAACCATCAGCCTCGTGAAAGCAAACTCATGATTAGTGCGTACGAGATGATCTCGCTTAAGTTGAATATTTACTTTATCAAATAGCTCCTTATTTATAATTGCCTCGTGTTTACCCTGATACCAGTTGCCACTGCCCTTAGGAAATTCAAACGTGCCGTAGTAGAAGGGAGTCTGTAGGATTTTATAGATGTTACTTAAAGCTAAGTGGTGATTACCAACTGTTTTAAAGTTCAGCTCAAATTTCAACCATTGGTGTATCTTGCGACCCGACCATTGCTCATAAGCCATTTTCTCAAAAATTTGTTTAATCACTGGTGCCCGTAGGGGATCAATTAGCACGTGGCACTTCATATCCATTTGTTTGGCATTCAGATAGCCCACTGGTGCCACTCCAGGCCACAGACCCATTTCGACCCGCATCCGCAACCCACGCTTCACATTCACGCTTTTATTATCATTCTCAAGCTTAGCTTGCGAGCCTAAAATCATTAGCAGGAATTTTTCATTGGGCGAGTTAGTAAATCGCTGACCATAAGTTCTAATCTCTTGTAATATACCTGCATCCATCAAATCTACGACTTTACCCAAATCGCCAGCGTTACGAGAGATGCGATCCGGTGCCCACGTTAGGATGCCGTTGTATTTACCTTGTCTAAGTTCCTCGATGATTTCGTTAAATACTGGCCGTTGATTAGTCTCTTTGGCTGAGTGCGATTCGCGCTTAACAGTGACAACCTCCAAGTTTTCACGCTCCGCCAGTTGTAGCATTTCTTTAATCTGCGAATCTATGGAAAGTACCTGCCGTTCTTCTGATTCGGTACTTTTGCGAGCGTATAGGCAGTACTTCACGGGCATAACTATTGGACTGTTCATAGTAGTCAAAGGACGCCGCGAGGCTAGAATAAAGTCCAGGCCAAACTGTAGGTAACTTAATTATGTCACTTATAGTCTGTGGCCATGTTTATCTCAATGAAATAAAATGTAGTCAATAAGTTTCAGTAACTTATGGTAGACATTCAAAAAAGATTTGGGGATAAACTTAGGGTGGCGAGGCTAAAAGTGGGCTTATCACAAGAAAAACTTGCCACTAAAGCTGGTCTGCACCGAACCTACATCAGTGACATTGAGCGTGGTTTTCGAAACGTGTCTCTGAAAAATATTGAGAAGCTTGCTAAAGCTATCGGGATTCCTGCTAAATCTTTACTCGATTAGAGATGCAACCAAACAATAAATTTATTACCATTAGTGACAATCGCAATAAAATTCAGCAACTCCTTAGAGAGCTGGTTCTCCAACCTAGGCTAAATGCAATTAAATGGTCTACTATTACTAAACAAACACCGAATATTAAAATTGGCTACCCAGGTCAACATTTAGCCTCTCTAATAACCGGAATGGAAGGAGAAAGGACCGGAGCGCGAGGCAACGACCTAATTGATGGTTCTGAGGTCAAATCATGCTCACGCATTGACCAATTGGATAGCTGTAAAGAATGTGGCGCTCCAGTCGCAAGGCTAGAAGAGGAGTGCTCTAACTGCGAATCGAAAAATATCGCGAGAAAAAACGATTCGAAATGGCTTTTTGGAGTTAGAAATGAAGATGATCTCAGTTTTTTAATTCATGGAGTTAAGCGCATTTTCTTAATTATCGGAGACTATTCAAATTTTGACGAAAGAGACTTTAATACTTTGCGCTTTCAGGCATTCGAAATATGGCCAGAGAGTGAAAGAAACTCTCGTTTTGCAGAAATAATGACCAACTATTACCGAAAAATTTATCTTGCTCATAAAAAGAAAAGTCCAACTAAAAATCCTGCCCCTAAAAACTTTTGGCCATATCAATATCAATTTTATGTTTGTAATCCAATCCAGACTTTCTCTTGTATTGTTGAGAATGCCAATTTAGACCCACAGATAAAAATTATACATTATGTTGATCCCGCAGAAGATCGCTCAAAATTGCCTTCCGTTGTTATGCCACCTAGTGTACTAAGTGATCAAGAAATTAAACTTATTTTCAGAAAAGCAAAAGATGAAGAAATCGCAAAAATGATTAAACCAGAGCTTAGCCCTCAATTGGGGAAAATAAAGAACCTTTCTGTTCCTGATAAGAGGGCTCTATTAATTGGAGTTGATGAAACACTTCGATCATATCTTCCACTGCGTGATACGGATAGAATCGCAACATCGACGCGCAAATACGCTCGCCGATCAAATTAGAACAATCTAGGCGTACTTTTTAACTCCCGAATTCTATTTTGAGCAATTTTCACATAATTTTTGTCAATATCTATCCCAATATAATTTCGATTCAAATTCATACAAGCCAAGGCAGTTGATCCTGTGCCTAGGAAAGGATCAAGTATAACAGCTCCTTCATTACTGCTAGCCTTAATGAGTCGTTCGATAAGCTGTAGTGGCTTTTGGGTTGGGTGATAGCGTCTCTCTTTATAGAAATCAATGTCGCTCCAGACATCAGTGTGTCCCATTTGCGCATTGAAAATAAAGTTAACTTCAGAATAGGGCTTTTTGAATCCCAAAATTCTTTCTAATTTCTCCCACTGTTCTTTAGTTGGTACCTGGGCCAAAATGTTCTCTCCTGTATATAATGACCAAAGACCCCCTCCATTACTCTTTACTTCCATCGCATCATTAATTTGTTTAGCGGTAAGTCCTTTTTCTCTTTGCTTCTCGAGCAAGAACTTTTTTATTTCTGGCTGATGATAGTAATTAAAGAAAAGAATACTCTCTGTTACATTCGGAAACATCTTGTAATTTTTCGTAGCTCGTCCACTGACCGCCTTGATACCCTTATTGATAATAATTTGTTGGCGTAAAGAAAAACTCTCCTGCTCAATTTCCGGTAATAGGTAGGAAAGCATTCTGAAATACCCAAAAATGTAAAACGAGCCGGTTTTTTTTACAACACGAGCAATTTCTTTTACCCATTGTTTTGTCCAGTAAATATAATCCTTCTCCGTTCGCCATAGATAATCCCATTCTTGGTTTATTACTTTCCAATAAGGAGGATCGGCTATGACTAAATCGACTGAATGACTAGGCAGTTTTTTGAGCTCATCAATCGCATCCCCACAAATAATTTTATTAAGTGGGAGTTTAGAGTATTTAGGTACAGATTGTTTAACTTCAAATTTTTTTAAAAAATCTGGCGATGCCACTTCATTCCGTATCACATCAACGACAACACCTTGAATCGCAAACTCTCGCGTCGATTTTTTTATGATTATCGGCTCATAATCTTTATTTGCAGGCTGTAGTCTTATTTGCTTATTTTCTTTAAAGAATGTTTTTAGAGTTGCCTCATGATTGTCGATTAGTGCAACTACTTTCTCTCCATTTTTAGCCGTTGTTTGTTGTCTTACTAAAACCACGTCACCATCGTTGATGTTTTCGTCGATCATGCTTTGCCCCCTAACTCTCAAAGCAAAAAAATCATGACCGGGCTGAATTTTTGCTCTCGGTATAGCAATACTCTCGTTCTGATTAGATATAGCTTCAATTGGTTGGCCTGCGGATATTGTTCCTAATAAAATAATTTTTACTAGTTGTTCATCTTCTCGAACACTAACAGCGCGAGAACGACTTTCTTCACGGTATAAATAACCCTTTTCTTGAAGTGCCTTCATATGGTGATGGGTTGTAGAGAGAGAAGACAGATGAAAGTGACTTCCAATTTCTTTTAATGATGGGCTGTACCCCTTTTTTTCAGAATATTGTTTGACGAAATCAAGAATTTCTCTTTGACGCTTGGTGATCATTTTGACAGAGGGATTATTAATGTATACTATGAGTGTATCGAAACTTTATCGAAGTAGCAAATAACATTTTATCCACAACTATAATATTTTACTTATGAGTCTAGTAGTAACAACTTACATTCCTGAAGGCATAATTATGGCGTCAGATAGTCGCCAGTCTTTAACGGTTGCCGGGAAAAATGCCGAGGGAAAAGATTTTAATCTGGAAACAATAAATTCTGATTCTGTTACCAAAACCTTTCTACTGGAAAAGCAGAAAATTGGAATTTCTAATTTTGGACAGGATTTGCTTGGTGGCGTTCCAATGGCAAGTCATATTAAAAGATTTAAAGAAGAAATTGTTGGTGACTCTGATGATGTGGAAGTAATTGCTTCAAAAATTGGAGATTTTTTCAGGAAGGAATTCCCTGATGCCGATACTGGTTTTCAAATTGGAGGCTATAAAAAAGACAGCAAAGTTAGTGTACCGTATGTTTTCTATGTTCATGTTAGTAGAAAAGTGTTAGAACGTCGCAATGAAAAACCAGATAAAAATATCGCATATGGTGCTACATGGTCTGGTCAAGTTGACGTGTTGACAGGCATTATGCAACCAAGTTTATTACCTGGGCCCGATGGTAAAATACAACAAATAAACAAGGCGCCAATTATTTGGGACGCAATGGCATTGCAGGACGCGATAGATTTTTCCGTGTACGCAATTAGAACCACCATTGACACTATTAGATTTCAAGCTCGCCCAAAAAACGTTGGCGGATCTATAGACATCCTTGCCATTACACCAGATGGAGCAAATTGGATACAGAAAAAAGAATTATATGGAGAGTCAAGATAAAACGTCCAAATTTAGAACTTTTGGTCAAAGTATAACTTTCGTTTTAATATCGATGATATTAATTTCGGCAGTTTCTAATAGGATTATTCTTGATTGGCGGGGGTTTGTTTTCCTTGTTGCTCTTCAGGTTATTCTGGTTGTGCCATGGATTTCTGAGATTAATTTCTTTGATTTGTTTCGTATTAAAACGAGTATTAATAACATAGATGACAAACTAGAATCTATAAAAATGAAACTCGAGTCAACATCTAATGCGCAAGCTCAAAATATCACTTACGTGAATACGCTCAATCCAGAAAACTTTCTTCGTCAAAAAGAAGAAAGTGAAACGGGTGGGAGCTCTATTCCTGAAACGAAAAAATAAGACAGTTGCATTCAGGCGCTGTCCCATCTGTATAAGGCTATAAAACCCGTACTTTTGGAAGATATAGGCAATTATCCTTAAAAGTGGAACGCTTTTTATATACCCCATACCGTGTCCCATTTGTCCCACTTTCTGAAATGTTACGTCCCAAAAGTCAAAAAAAGTGTAACATTTGTAACATTTCAGCCAGACCTAGACGCGTCAAAATGGTATAGTAAAGCTTGCCTCAAAAAGCTCTCAACACTCCTGAAGTTTGGGGCACTTAACCTTTACGGCCCGCTCGAGAATCAGTCGCGTAAGCGACTAATTAAAAAGACGTCTTCCCTGTATTCGAGAACTCTGAAATATGTCCGCATCAGCGGACTGAACTGAAGAGCTACCTTAATGTATTTCAGCACAGCACTAGTTGTTCTATGGGAATTGGTTTAAGTTTTATATATGAGACTAATACTAGAAATTAACCCGGAAAATCTTAGCAAGGACGTAACCGATTCTTTTCATATCCGCAAGGCTGCTAGGGCAGTTTTATTCGACAGTGAAGGTAAAGTTGCCCTGCTCCATGTAAAAAAACATGGTTACCACAAACTTCCGGGCGGAGGAATTGAGAAAGGGGAGAGTATAAAAAACGCATTAACTAGAGAATGTTTAGAAAAAACAGGATGTAATATAAAAATAGAGCAGAAAATAGGAAGTATTATTGAATACCGCGGCCAATTACATCTGAAACAAATATCAGAGTGTTTCATTGCAACTGTCGAGGGAGACAAGGGCACACCTTCATTTACTAAGGAAGAAGAAAAAGATCAATTTGAACTTATTTGGGTTAATTTTGATGAGGTAAAAGGTTTACTGGAAGCTGATTTGCCAACCGACTATGAGGGAAAATTTATCAAAGTGAGGGATAGAATATTTATTAGGGAGGCTATGAAGCTTCTCATTCCTGGCCGAGGCCAAATGGATCGCCAAAGCAGAATTAAAAAACATGCCCCTCACTCCGCCCAGCCAGAATCAAAACTTTATAAATATTGTTAAACTTTATAAAGTTTGATATGAACTTCACCGTCGACAAAAAAATATTCAATCTCTTCCCGGAGCTGGCTCTCGGCGTTTTAGTTATTCACAACTCCGCTGCTATTCAGTTAAACCCTCGTTAAGCGCTAGATAATTACTCCTCGTGGTATGAAGACAGCCAATCCATGTATTTTTTTCTGTGCTTGTTTATAACCCACTTGTCGTCCTTCTTAAACAATGAAGGATGCTGGGTCTGGAATATGTCTAATGTCTTATGAGTAGCGCTAGGAAAATTATTCGGAATATTGCTATTATAATACTCAATAAAAGCCTCTACAGACTTTTCTACTAACACTTCATTTTGTTGTTCGATTGTTTTATTGATCACTAACGACTATACCACAATAATCATAAATTATCAACTAGAAACTCTAAATTTAAAAAAGTAAGTGTTAGTACATTAGCATGAGTGCAAAACCAGAAAAACCATTTTCCGAAGTTGTAATTCCGCTTGTGAGAGAAGTAGGGGAGCTAGTAAGCCCCTACTTTGGCAACCCAGGCATAATTAAAAACAAAAGCGACTCGGCGGCTGACGCAGTTACCGAGCTGGACAAACAAGCCGAGAGACTATATGCCGAACGACTCCACGATGCCTACCCGTCAATCGGATTCTATGGTGAAGAATTTGGCGGCGATACCGACAGCGAACGATATTGGCTGGTTGATCCTATTGACGGCACCGGCCACTTTATTCGCGGCTTGCCGTTTTGTTCCACGATGATATCCCTTATACAGGAAAACCAACCGGTGTTTGCCGTAATTTACAGTTTTATTCAAAAAGACTTGTACGTTGCCGAGCGGGGCAAAGGCGCGACCAAGAACGGCACAAAAATCCACGTGAGTGATAGATCGTTAAAACGAGCCTATATTTTTCATGAGATAAATTTTAACCACCGGAAAAATATCGCTACTTTTCTCGAATTGGAACAGCATGCCATTTTAGTGGAAACAATCAGTGCCGGGTTTGAACACGCGCAGGTAGCCGACGGTAAAATGGACGGTCGCATTTGCTTAAACGCTTTTGGTAAAAATTATGACTATGCCCCGGGCTCTCTTTTGGTTGAAGAGGCCGGCGGCATAGTAAGGAACATCGGATCCGATACGTACGATTTCAACAATCATAGTTTCATCGCCGCCAACTCGAGGGTATATCAAGATTTAAGAAACCTTGGTGTGGTTTAAACAGGTTTAAAACTAGTTCTAGTTCTAAAAAGTAATACTCCAATATGACCGAAAAAGAACCCAGAGGCAATCCAAAATCTTTTGACGAACAGTTTAACTGTCCCGAAAAAAAAGAAATTTACGGCGGCCAGCTTGAAATTTACGACGTCTCCCCAGAGAAAGCCAAAACAGATGTGCCAGTAATAGTCGCTCCGGGGTGGGCAGCCAACGCGGCTGTTTTTAAAGATAATATGCGAGAGCTAGCCGACAGGGAAAGACGAGCTATTTCCTTTGGTAACTATCATGGCATAGAAAATAATCTGGCCAATACGGAAAATATTCCCAACGTAGAATGGCGCAAGGTTGCCGCCCTGATAGGCACCATAGAAGCGCAAAACTTAGATAAGGTTGATGTTGTTGCGCATTCCGAAGGTGCAATCTACACGCTTTTGGCCGCCAACATATATCCGGAAAAATTTAGAAACATTGTTTTAGTAGATCCCGCCGGTTTTATAGAAGACGATTCCTGGCCCAAACTTACCGCGCGTTTTGCTAAAGACTTAGGCACACAATACTTACGTAGCGTTTTAAACGGAAAAGCCTATCGCCCCGCACTCGGTCGAGTCGGACGTGCCAGAATACAAAATATTGATTCTCCGGAAAAAATTAAAATACCAAAAGTTGCCCAAGCCATTAAACACCTAGGGCCGCAACCAACTCTCAAAAAGAGCGTCCAGGCGGGATATCATTTCAATAAGGCTGCCACCCAGCCGCTGGCCACTCTAAGAGAAATATTTGCTATCGGGGCACAGGACTTAATAGATACATTGGAAGAACTGCAAAACAAAGGAGTAAATGTATCAATTTTACACGCTGCTTCCGACAGCGCTTTTCCGATAAGCCAGGTCAAAAAAGCCACCCAGGGAAAAATCAAGCAATTTAAAACCAGACCCGGAAGCCACAACGAAATATATCTGAACGCCGGCAGGTATACCCGGGCGGCCGAGCGTATGCTGACTGCGATGGAAGCAAGTAATTCCCCGGTCTATTCGAAACTTAAAAGCAACATTGAAAAATATCATAAACCGTCCGAGAAATTAAAAGCACTCATTGGAGCTTTTGATTTGGCCGTTTTTCCCAACGAGCCTTATGAACTTTCTATAACCAACAGCCCCAAAAAACCGTGGCAGGAAAACGATGAAGTTCGGCTAAGTGGTTATGGCAAGCCAGGCAATAAACAATGGATATATGAAATTAACACGGCGTTAGACGACAAGCAGGAAATTAGCTTTGACGCTTTAATTGGTATGGCGATCCACGAAGTTAGGCATAGAGCACAAAGAGAATTAAACATTGACTTGGCACTAGACATGGAAAGCTTTGCTACCGCCATGGATAAATACCCACTGCTCAAACAATATAAAGAGTCTGTTCTTGCCAATGAGGAGCGGCGCATAAAAAGCGCCCCGCAATCTTTACCCTTGCATATTGAACAACAGGAATTTGATGCTCGTGTCGTCGAAATAATTGGCACAGCCGTATTCAAAAGCGGCCTAAGCATCCAGGAAATCGCCAATGGAATAATAAAACTGGACGCTGAAAAAATACTAGATAATATTAACAAGTCACAGGCTTGATCCCAGCCCCATTAAACTACGTCCATGCCCGGTAACTATGTGTTAGCAAGAATAAATTGACTAAAGCAATAATTACCTTGTGCTAACGCCGAAAAAGTGCGTAAATAGGCAAATAGTTCTTTTGTGAAAAACTCTACTCCCGCAAGTTAGGAGCAAATCATGTGGGACATGATTTCCCAAATAGCCATTTGCCTTCTTGGAGTTTCCGCGCTATTTCTGGTCGCGCGCAAAAACAAATGGGGCTTCGTTCTAGGCTTAGCCTCGCAACCGTTCTAGTATGTCACGACTTACGTCAACGGCCAATGGGGCATCTTTATTCTCAATTTTGCCTACACCTTCAGTTGGGCATATGGTTGCTATTACTGGTTCTTCGTCACCAGCGATCCGCCTGACTAAATCTTGTTCCGACCCAACCCGCTACCGCCACGCGGGTTTTTCTTTTTATAAAAACCCTTTATTTTTCCCGCCGACTCTGCCATTCTGCATAGATGGCTAAAAAGCAAGACAACATGCAGCCGATCGCCGACTTTCTCTTTGAAGTCGGTATGCTGTCGCACACGCCCCGCAGCGGTTTCCACTTTTTAGGCAGTGGTCAACAGTCGGTTTCCGAACATGTTCTGCGCGTCATTTACGCCGGCTATGTTTTAGCTATCCAGGAAAAAGTTGCCGATCCCTCGAAAGTAATGAAAATGTGTCTTTTCCACGACTTGGCCGAAGCCCGCACCAGCGACCTCAACTACGTGCATCAAAAATATGCCGATAAAAGCGAAGAGCGGGCGCTAAAAGATTTAACCGACACTGTCAATTTTGGGCAGGATATTTTGGATACCGTCAAAGAATACGAAGACAGAACAACCAAAGAAGCCATAATCGCCAAAGACGCGGATAACATTGAATGGATACTTTCCCTAAAAGAACAAATAGACATCGGCAACCCTCGTGCCAAAACTTGGATCGGCTCCGCCATGAAACGCCTTAAAACTAAATCAGCCCGAAAACTAGCCGCCAAAATAATCAAAACCAACTCTGATCACTGGTGGCACGGCGATGGCCAAGACGAATGGTGGGTATCAAGAAAACGGAAGGAAAAATGAGCCTTCTTAGGTCTTAGCGTTCTGCCAGCACAGCTTGAAGATAACGTCCCGATAAAACTGGGCAATATTTTCATTCTCAATGATTGTGCAAGTAAGCTTCTTCCCCGTGTAGGACAGTATGGCGATATAGTCATCCCACGCGAATATCCCGGATTGCCATTTAAACTCCGGCGGTAAATATCGCACTTCAATATTATATTGTGCCGCCTTTTTATTCACCCGAGCGGCAAATTCACCCGGAGGAAATATCAGCCGGGTATGAATTTCATTATGTGCGCGAAGCTTGAAATAGTTCTCAAGATAATTAGCTCCGACCAGCTCTGCCAATAAAGCAACGTTTGAAAAAACAAGTACTTCACTCTTGGCATTAAGAGTATCTTCCAGCATGCGCTTAAACCCGCTAACGTCTTCATAGATCTTAACCGAAGGAACATTACCGGTAGAGGAGTGAATAGAGGACAAAAGCTTCGTGGCATTTTTTAAGCTGTGTTCCAGCGTGTTAAGCTCATGCTGTCTTTTCCTGACTATTTTATGCAAGGCATCCGGTTTCTCGGGGACAATTAAGCGTCTTTTGCCTTTTCGCGACTCATATAACAGGCCCTTGGCAATAAGCTGATCAATAGCGCTATGGACGGTAATCCGGTTCTGTTTAAGCTTATTGGCTATTTCCTGCACAGTAGATGGCCATAATTCCAGAGAAGCCATATAAATAGCCGCCTCCCGGGGGTTGATGTTCAGGCTCGCAAGAGCCCTTTCAATTGTCATTATTTCCGCCTTATTTAGCATATGTAGAACATTATTCTACTAATTATATCATATATTATTATGCTAATCAAGCCAATATTTATAAATAAATTATTAAGATTAAAAATGAACGTAGAACAATACTTGACATAATAACAAATCTAGGATATGCTGCAGCGTTACGATCAAAACGACAGACAAAGACAAGCGACAGATCCTTCACAACCTTTACAGGAGAGACGAGATGAAAGAGCTGAAGAAAGTGCTGGTCGTCGAGGACAACCCGAGCCACTTGCGTGACGCGGTTGCCTATCTCCAGTCGCAGGGTCTCGAAGTCATCACGGCCACCAACGCCAGCGACGGTGCCGACGCCATGAGGCGCCTCCATGAGTGGAAGCACACCGTGGAAGAAATTTTGGTGGACGGCGTGATCTCCGACGTGTTTATGCCGTTGTCGAAGCCGACGGAGTGGAACAGGAAGTTCCAGCACAGCAACGACCCCTGCGGCCTCATTCTGATGAGGGAAGGCAATCGTTGCGGTATCCCGCACGTGCTGTGCACGGACGGCTACCACCACGGCGCGAAACTGCAGTGGATCTTCGATTTCTGCCACGCCGACAACGACCACTGGTTCATGGCCGATGCCTCCGAGAGCGTCAAGGACGGTCAGGCCGAGCACAAGGACTGGGCCAAGGCTCTCGAGATCTTGCGCCGGTGCGCCGCCGAGACCGAAGACAAGTAGTACACATGAGCCCCAACACCTGTTGGGGCTTTTCTCTTTTTACTTATTGCAAATATATTAAGGTAGAATATTTATATGGCTTCTAACCCGCAATCAATAGAAGAACTGCTACAAGACATAGTGCGTGGTTTTCAAAATCTCCTCGGCGACAATCTTGTCGGCGTTTATCTGCACGGCTCTCTGGCCATGGATAGTTTTCATCCTTTGCAAAGCGATGTGGATTTTCTAGTTATCGTAAAAGAAAAGCCATCCAACGAAACCAAACAAAAAGTCGCCGATTTTTTAATTAAGTTGTCAGACGAAGCACCGCCCAAAGGCTTGGAAATGAGCATTGTTCTGCAGAAGTATCTCGACCAGTTTATTTACCCGACACCTTTTGAATTTCATTTCGGCAAAGAACACATCTCCAAATACCAAGCCGGCACTGTGAATTTTAATGAAGTCAAAACCGACAAAGACTTAGCCGCGCATTTTGTCGTTACCCGCGAGCGCGGCCGTGCTCTCTTTGGCCCCGATCCTAAAGAAACTTTTCCCGTGGTACCCCCAGAAAACTATCTCGACTCACTTATGGAAGATATCGAGTGGTTTAAACATGACATCGCTAAAACTCCTATCTATGGTATCTTAAATCTCTGTCGTGTTTTAGCCTATGCCCAAGACAAACTCATCACCTCCAAAGTTGAAGGCGGCCGCTGGGCGCTTAAAAACGTTGATGCCAAGTACCACGAGATTATAAAAAGAGGGCTGTCAGCCTACGAGTCAGAAGAACAGATTAATCGTCCTTGGGACAAAAAAGAACTGGAAGAATTTGCCGACTATATGATTAAGCAAATCACCAACCATATACAATAAACCTATGTCCAAACGCGTCTTCATTATTCACGGCTGGGGAGGTAAACCTGACGAACACTGGATACCATGGCTCAAATCACAACTGGAAGCCAAGGGATTTGAAGTTTTGGTCCCTGCCATGCCCGACACCGACGAGCCTATAATCGATAAATGGGTTAATCGCTTGTCTGAAATCGTCGGCGAATTAGACGAGCAAACCAACTTTATCGGCCACAGTATCGGTTGTCAGACAATCATGCGCTACCTCGCTACCCAAGAAGGCAAAAAAGCCGGCACCTGCGTCTTTATCGCCGGCTGGTTCAAATTAGAAAATCTGGAAAGTGCCGAAGAAGAACGCATTGCCGCACCGTGGCTTAAAGACGACATAGATTTTCAAAAGGTTTTAAGCGTTACAAAAAAATTCATTGTCATAAACTCAAGTAACGATAATTACGGCGCGGTAACCGAAAATCAAAACCTCTTTGAGCAAAACCTTGGCGCCAAAGTAACTATTTTACCCAACAAAGGCCACTTCACCGCCGTCGACGGCATCATCAAGCTGCCAGAAGTACTCGCGGCGCTATCCGTTTAACAACCCTGTTATTATGTTGTCTTGACACCGGCCGCCATCGCGGCTTACTTGATGCGTGGATAATAATCAAGACAATACTGACCAAAAACCGGTAAGAGGTTACGGTAAACGACCGCTCTGGCAGTGGATCTTAATCTACGTGGTAATAGGCGCCATGGTGTATTTTGTCATCTATTATTTTTCCTTTGGGCGGAATAACACCGCGCCATATTCACAAACCACTACCCAGCCAACCCAGACGCAAAACAACGGGTGATTGTATTAAACATATCCAAGGATAGTCCTTTCCGTTACGAGGGAATATTTGTGTCTCTCGACAAAACTCAACCCGAACAGTAGCCTGAAACCATGGCTATTAAGAAACGCGACATTGAATTCCTCTATGAGCTGGGTTCTTTGCGGCATATTCAAAGATCCTGGCGACAAGCAATCGGAAAAGACGTTGCCAATGATTTGGAGCACACGTTACGTGTTGTATGGTTGGCATTGATTCTTGCCGAACGAGAAGGTGGTTGTGATAAGGAAAAACTCATCAAAATGGCCCTGGTTCATGATCTGGCTGAAACCAAAACAGGAGACCAGAATCACCAACAAGCATTGTATGTTAAGGCCGACGAAGAGCGTGCCCTACATGATTTATTAGCCGGTACCAGTTTAACCGATTTCACTGATATTGCTCGTGAATACCAAACACGCGAATCTCTTGAAGCTAAAATAGTCAAAGACGCCGACAACCTGGACGCCGATTTGGAACTGCGTGAATTAGACCAACAAGGATCAAAACTTCCGGCCAAATGGAAAAAACTTCGCCGCTTGGTAAGAGATAAAAAACTGTATACTAAAGCGGCGCGCGAACTTTGGGATAAAATTAATCAGGTTGATGTAGCCGCTTGGCACCTGCAAAACAATAAATTATATAAAGTACCCGATGCGGGCAAATAGAACATGAGAATCGCTTTCGTCACCACCAACAAACATAAATTCCGGGAAGTAACCGATATTCTCAAAAGTTATCCCGTTGAGCTGGAACACCTCGACATGGAATACGAGGAAAACCACGATGACAGTATGGACGACCTTGCCGCCGGCGCCGCAAAAAAGCTGGCCGCCGAGCTTAACCAACCCATCGTTCTTGAAGACACCGGCCTATTCTTCACCGCCTATCCCGGTTTTCCCGGTGCCCTGCCTAAATTTGTCTTCAACACACTTGGTTACGAAGGAATTTTTAAATTACTTGCTGGCACTACTCGTCAGGCTTACTTCAAAACTGTTGCCGGTTTTTGCCAGCCCAACCAAACCCCTCAACTTTTCACCGGCATTATGCGCGGTACTATTACCGAAGAAGTTTTTGATGCCGATAAAGATGCAATGCCGTACGATCGCATCTTCATCCACCAAGGCAAAACCAAAACTAACTCCGCCATGACTCTAGTCGAAAAAAATGCCTTCTCCCAGCGCGCCCAAGCCTTTCGTCAATTCGGCGAATATATCAAAATTCATGACAGACCTGATTGAGAAAAATATACTTTTAGCCGAACATACCACCATCGGTCTGGGAGGCGCCGCCCGATATTTTGCCCGCTGCGACACGGTCAATAAAATTATAGAAGCCCTGCATTTTGCCCTCGACCATAAACTGCGTCTGCACATCCTCTCCGGGGGCAGTAACACTATTTTCTCCGACGACGGATTTGATGGACTAGTTATAAAAATAGATCTCCAAGGCGTTGAATTTTCTGATACCTCTAATAATCAGGTTTTAGTTACGGCCGCGGCCGGGGAGAGCTGGGATAATTTTGTCACCGCATGCGTCAAGCATGATTTGGCCGGATTGGAATGTTTATCCGGAATTCCCGGCAATGTCGGCGGCACGCCCGTGCAAAATGTCGGCGCCTACGGGCAAGCCGTCAGTGACACTATTGCCAGCGTACATGCCGTCAGCCTTACCGACTTTAAGACAACTAACTTTACCAACCGGGATTGCCGTTTCGGCTACCGCACCAGCCGTTTTAAAACAGACGATGCCGGCCGATATATAATCACCGCTATTACTTTTTCGCTTATTCCCGGCGGCGCTCCCGTCATCGCTTATCCGGAATTAGTGGAACGGATAGAAGAATATAAAAAAACGCACCCCAAAACCAAACAAACGACACTTTCTCTGATTAGAGATACCGTTTTAAATTTACGCGAACATAAATCTATGGTTATAAACCCCCAAGACCCCGATTCGCGTTCTTGCGGTTCTTTCTTTACCAACTATATCGCCACCGCCGAAGAGTTGCAGCAAATACAAAATCATTACCGCGCCAACGGCGGCACCGAGGATATCCCTACCCGTCCGGCCGAAGCCGGTAAATACAAAATATCCGCCGCCTGGCTGGTAGAACACGGCGGCTTTCACAAAGGCTATCGTCGCGGCAACGTCGGCATCTCCCATCATCACAGCCTGGCGCTGGTCAACTACAGCGGCACCACTAAAGAGCTGCTGGCACTGGCCAAAGACATTCAGGACAAAGTCAAAAATAAATTCGGCATCACTCTAACCCGCGAACCGGTTTTGATTGAATAACCCAAAATTATGCCGGTTAAAAAATACAACAAACTGGTCAGAGATAAAATCCCTGACATTATTAAAAAGCATGGCTCCACACCGATAATTCATACCGCCAAACGCAAAGAATATTCCGATAAACTATTGACCAAACTCCGGGAAGAAGTAAACGAATTTATTACCTCTCCCAGCCCGGAAGAATTAGTGGATATTCTGGAAGTAATCGACGCCATAATTACGCTCAACAAATTCAACCGAAAAACCATCACCAGAATCAAACGTCAAAAAGCACAACAAAGAGGCCGTTTCAAAAAAAGAATAATTCTAGACCAAGTCAAAGAATAAAATTCCTCATCTCAAAACGAACTGCATCAGCGGATTAGGATCAAACGCGGAAACGTGTATGACAGAAATACCGTCTAGTATACACGGCAGCGTTAAACAACTTTCTATGGAATTCGCCTGTAGGCGTTGAGCCCATTCGTCTGCTTCCGGCGGCCGTCTGAAAGACTGCCGGCATGGTCCCCGCCGTTGTTTTGCCGCCGCAAAAACTAGGCGGGGCGGCAGGCTTTCAGCCGACGCCGCCCGCCCGCTGGGGCGGGCAAGTGTGCCGCCGGGAGTAGGCGAATGTGGCTCAACGCTACCCAGCCCTACACCGCCGGCTGTGTCAATTGCGTAATATTAGTCAGCTCTGCCGTAATCAACATCCGCTGATTGGTCGTCCACAACGGCCAACACGCCATCAAAGTCACCGTCGGCACCGGCCGGTCAGACACCACCCGAAAATCTGCCGACGGCTTCACAATATCCTTAGCCACCACCCGATACGTATACCGCGTCCCGTTATAATCCAAATGGATTAAATTACCCGTCTCAATTTCGTTGATGCGTATGAAAGCAAAACGGTACTTACCCTTCCACGGCTCGCCCGTACTGTGCGCCGCAATAAATACATTACCCAAACGACCAGGTGTAATTCCGTTCGGATACATCGCCGCGCCGCGATCCAGTACCGCCAGCACATCCTTATCTTCAACCGACGCGCTGGTTACCAGCGGCACATCTACATCAATCGCCGGAATAATAATTGCATCACCGCTTACTTTTTCCGCCAAGTCGGTCAGTGGGGGATAGAGCTGTTTCACCGGTACGCTGTTAATATCAATAAACGCCTCGGTTCTATCCTCGGCCAAGGGCAGCTGCGGTTGATAGGCTTGACTACTGTCAAGACCAAGGCCGATAATCACCGGCCAGAACATAGACACCAGTGTAACCAGCCCGAAAACAAACATAAAAGCCGACACAAAAGTGCCCAGGAAAAGCTTCAAATTATCGGCCTTTTTTCTCATGCAAAATACCTTAAAAACTAACCTAATATACTAATACAACTCATAAGAATTGTCAACTTTTAAACCAATTTAGCAATATAGCAATTTAACAATTCGGCAACACACAAATCAATGGTTTTGAATAAACTGTAACGCCGCGCTATTATTAAGACTACAAACAACAAACCATGAATCTCCTTCAATTCGTCTGGATTTTACTCGCATCCCTGGCTATTATCGGCACTCTTTTCGTCCTGCTTTATGTTGCTGGTTTTTGGTCTGATAATGATTTAAACAACACTCCAGAAGCTAACTTCTTAGTAGAAACCTCTACTGACAGTGCAAGTCAGCAGGGCGTTGCTCCACCGCCGCCTCCGCCCGCGCAATAGAATATCTATTTTAACGAAAAATTCGCCCTACGGGGCGAATTTTTCATAAATCAATTCCGAACCATTAGACGTCTTGAGGCTTAACTGTTGAACGCTTATTAGCCTTTGTTCTGGCTGACGCTGCGTCTAAAACAGCCTTTACTTTATTATTCAAAGCCCCCACCAATTCGCCGGACATTTTCACGTCCTTACTCTTCAAGTATGTGCGGACTTTACTGGCCACTACTAAAACTTCACCTTCCATAGCTGACACCTCCTTCATCGAGTTTATGAATACTTTTCCACATCCGCCCAGATTGTACCATTTTAAGCCCTAAAAGCTCAATTTAGCCTTTCCACACTATATCAATAATACCAAGACGGCTAAAAGCAGGACCAGGCTGGCGTGTGTAATTAAAGCCGGTCGCTGAATGCGGATTTTAACAAATATCGCCAGCCCCAAAAGCAACGAAATCACGACTAATACAATCATTGCGAGCCAGCGCACCGCATGAGTAAAACGAGCAGGCGGCAAAACATATTGGGTATCGTTTTCCCGGGCAAACCCCGGTTCCAGCGTCACTTCCACCGGCACGCTGTCATTACCCGCCTTGTCCCGCAACGATAAGATAAAAGGTTTCGTGTCCACGAGTATGGTTTCGTATTGTCCCATTGTCACTTCTCTTTGTTCTTGCCCCTGCGCTACAATCACCGTGGCATTTTCCGAACTGTTAATTTTAAACACCGCTTGCGGCTCATCCGTAATCGGCGATAAAACAAACCACAGTTCCTGTTTGGCTAATTGCGGACCGGTGGCGTCTTTATGTAAAACCAGCGTCTGGGCCGATCCGCTCTTAGTTGTTTCGTTCTCGGCGTAGCCGGTAATAACTACATCCCCGTCCGGCAGGTCAGTCAAATCCAGCGAATAATCCAACCGTCCGCTTTCATCAACCAATAACGCGGCTTGCTCACGTCCGTTAGCCAAAAGATGAATAGTAGTTTGCGGTTCGCTTTCAATTAGCAACTCGGCGCTGCCACTAACAGTATTAATATTGTTGGCCAGTGCAATGCGCGGCGTGCGCGGCGGCACCGCTTCCGGAGAAGGGATAACAGTTGGCACTGGTGTTGGTGAAGGAGTGGCCGTAATTTCCGACTTTACCGCCGGCACTGTTGGTGGAGGGCTGTTCAGGGGAGGGATAGCTGTCTCCACTGACGGTCGGCCAAACATATGCACCACAATAGTCGAAGTGCCGCCCTGGAACTCTCCCGTCACCACCGCCACGCCCGTTTCCACGTAATCAGGCAATAACATATTCTCTTTATGAGTAGGACTTGCCAGCCAGGCCGCCACTACATTTTCGGCTTCAGTAAAATCAATCGCTAAATTCTCGCCTGCCACTTGATAGCTGTAGCTTGTTTTATGCATCCAAAACCACGGCGTTACTCCTGTCGGCGAAATATGAGCGAAATAGTCGTTAGCCAGCATATCCTCACCCTTCATCTTAGCCGCCGCCGCCAGTTTTGGACTGGTTGCTAACTCGTTCAATCCGACCTGCGCCCTTTGTGCATTGGTAAGCTGCACAATCCGGTCGACCGTAATAGTGGAAAGCTCCGCCGTAGTCGGAGTCAATGCCACCACACCCAGCGCCAATATCTTAGCCGTGATAATCAGTGTCGACACAAAAGCCAGTGGCCCGTGACGCAGCGCCAGCGGATGATAATTATTTCCGTGCCGGGGAATAACCAACAAGCTGGCCCGGTGAATAGAAGAAGCTGTAACGCCCATAATCGCTACGCTAAATGCAAAACGCAAAATTCAAAATGCAAAATATTGGTGTGCGCTAAGCGCACATTTTTTCCAATAAAACTATAATCAACAAACATTCCTACCATATAGATAAATTATCACAACTCCGGAAAATACCCCTAACTCTTAATCATTATAGCGGAGAATTTTATAAGCCGTTTCTTTAATTTCCTCTTTTCCCAAAAATACTTATTTAAGCAGAAGTTATCGCCAGAAACAAATATTACAGAAAGGCTTTTCCGGCGATAAAAACAATGCTACTTGCTACTTGCTACTTGCTACTTTATCCTAACTTTATGAACATTGTCCTCATGGCGGGGGGCGGGGGAACGCGCCTATGGCCACTATCCCGCCGCCGGCAACCCAAGCAATTTCTTGATTTCGGCACCGGCCAAACCTTGCTTGAACGCGCCTATGAACGCGCCAAAACCTTAATATCAGACGATCACATATACGTCGCCACTGCCGCGGAGTACGGGGCCAAAACCCGCCAGCTACTGCCCAAAATCGCCCCTGATCATTTCTTTCTGGAACCCGAACGCCGTGACACCACCGCTGCTTTTGCTTCCGTCGTCCTGCGCCTGGCCGCCGCCGGCCGTTCGGATGAACCGATGGTCTTTATGTGGTGTGACCATATATTCACCAATGAACAGGAATTTTTAAACGATTTGGGTAAAATCGACGAAATTTTAAACAAAAATCCGCAAGCACTTGTTTTGCTCGGCCACGTACCCATAGCGCCGGAAACCACGCTCGGTTATATAGAGGTAAAGGAGAAGTTATCCGGTTATGACGATGTCTGGCACGTTAAACAATTCCGGGAAAAACCGGATTTGGCCACGGCGGAAAAATTCATCGCCGCCGGTAACTTTTTCTGGAACATGGGCTATTTTTCTCTCTTGCCTTCATTTTTTCTCCAGGAATTACGCCGCTTGGCCCCCGAAGTCGTGTCTGCTCTCGACACTTTTGCCGTCGCTCTTGCAAAAGGACAGCCGGCAGATATTGACAGCGCTTATCTCCAATTTCCTAAAATATCCATCGAATACACGCTCATTGAGAAACTAACCGACATCATTGCCATTACCGGCGATTACGGCTGGAGTGACGTCGGCAACTGGGCGGCTATCAAAACCATCTTCGGTTCAAACGGCGACCATTCCCCCAAAGGACACCACATTCATATTGACTCGCAAGACAACTACGTTTACAACACTACCGCCAAAGCCGTTTCATTAATTGGTGTTAAAGATACTATTGTGGTTGTCACCGACGACGCTATTCTGGTTACCGACAAAACCCAAGCCCATAAAGTCAAAGAAATTGTGGCGCGTCTCGAGAAAGATCAGGCCGACCAGCTCTTATGATTCAAATTACCAACCCGCGCCGCCTGGTTATTTTTCTTCTCGTCGTTGTTCTGATAATTTTCGGCAGCGCTTGGCTGCTGGTTGGTGGTCATAAAATTTTACACAGTGGGGATTTGGTTATTGCCGAAGGCTCCAGTGCCAAACAAACTTGGCAGCAGCTCAAAGATAAAAATTTTACCGCCAGCACCCTACCCTGGCGCTACTACGCCTGGCGGCAAGCCGCAGCGGATAAAATCAAAGCCGGCAGTTACCATCTGGCCAAAGGAGAAAGCGTGCCGGACGTAATGAATCGTTTTGTCGCCGGAGACACTAATCCCGACGAGTTGACCGTTACTTACCCGGAAGGTTTTACTATACAGCAGATAGCTGATCGCACCGCCGCCAAAAATATCGGTACGCCGGAAGAATTTATCGCCGCTGCCAGCCCGCCGCTCTATATTGATCAATATCCTTATCTGGTCGATATTCCCGCCGGCCGGGACTTGGAAGGATATTTATTTCCCGACACCTACAAAATCTTTGTTGACGATACGCCGCCCGATATTATCAAGCGCCTGCTGGCCAATTTTGATAACAAATTAACTCCCGAACTACGCACTCAAGCTGCCTCCTCCGGTAGAACCGTCGACCAAATAGTCATCCTGGCCAGTATTATTGAACGCGAAGTCACCAGCCCCGAGGACATGGCTACCGTCTCCGGTATCTTATGGAAACGCTTTGACAACAGCGCCGGACTCGACGTCGATGCCACCGTCCGCTATGCCCTAAAAAAGTGGAACGACCCGCTGACTTATCAGGATCTGCAAACCGACTCACCCTACAACACCAGAAAATACCGCGGCTTACCGCCCGGCCCCATCAGCAACCCCGGCCTCCAAGCGCTTGTCGCCGCCGTCCAGCCCAAAACCACCGACTATTACTACTATCTATCAGCCCCAGAAGGTCAAACTGTCTTCTCAAAAACTAACGACGAACACAACGCCAACAAAGCCAAATACTTAAAATAATGCAAAGTGCACCCCACTTCGCTCACGAGCTACGCGGGGCAAGAAAATCGAAATGCAAAATGACAATGTGAACTAACCCTCCAGCGGTTTTCTTTTACTCTCCCTTCAAAAACAGCAAATGTGTATTTCGCCCGCACTAGATTATGACACAAACTACTCCTACACAGGAGAACTCTCGCGGCGGGTGGCGCGGTAGGGGGCGCCCCGCGCCGAATGGAATTCCGAGAGGCTCGCTCCGCTCGCGAGCGGAGTGAGGAAGCGGAACTGGATATTCGGCGCGGGGGAATCTACCGCGACAGGACCCGCCGGAGATAACGAAAATAAATGCGGGCGAAATAATACAACCATTTGCATTTTTTCTCTCCCTGTGGCATACATAATCACAGTCATCCCCAGACTTAAGGCAGAACCAATAAGCCCTTAACAGGAAGACGGCAAAAGCTGTTTTTATGTTCTGCGGGTGATGAGCCCGTTTTATTGTGGAAAAATTCCGCGAAGCGGTACGCCAATACTTTGCGTTTTTCGTTTTACCTTTTGAATTTTCGCTATGTCTCTAACCCGTCAACAAAAAGAACAACGCGTCGCCGAAGGCAGCCAAGCTCTATCCGAAGCCGTCTCCGTCGTCTTTATGTCCTACGATGCTTTGGGCGTCAAAGACATGGAAGAGCTGCGCGCCAAACTTTTTGAACAGGGGATCAAAATGCGCGTTATGCCCAAGCGCCTAATGAAACTGGTTTTAGACAAAGCCAAAATTGACTTCAATCCCGTCCCTCAAGCCGGACAGATGGCTATCCTTTGGGGAAATGACGCTATCGCGCCGGCAAAAGTATTAAACGAATTTGCTAAAAAAAGAGACAATATTCAAATGGTCGCCGGCATTATGGAAAGTAAATTGTTATCCGCCGACGAAGTAAAAGCACTAGCCTTACTGCCCGGACGACAAGAACTATTGGGTCAGTTGGTTGGCACTATCGCCGGCCCCATCCGTAGTTTTGTGTCAGTATTATCAGGGGTCCAGCGTAATACCGTCTATGTCCTGTCAGCAATCCGCGATCAAAAAACAGCTTAATAATTTATAAATATAATTAACTAATAACTATGACCGCAGAAGTAAAAGAAGAAACAACCAAAGACGAAACCAAAGAAGTCGAAGTTCCTAAGAAATTTAAAGACCTGGTCAAGACCATTGAGGAAATGTCCGTATTGGAACTTTCCGAGCTAGTCAAAGTTTTGGAAGAAAAATTTGGCGTTTCCGCCGCCGCGCCTGTCGCCGTAGCCGCCGCTCCCGTCGCCGGTGCCGACGGGGGAGAAGAAGCCGTGGAAAAAACCAGCTATAACGTGGAGATTACCGCCGCCGGCGGCCAAAAAATCGCCGTCATCAAAGCGGTCCGCGAACTAGCCGGTATCGGCTTAAAAGAAGCCAAAGACTTGGTCGACAAAGCCCCGACTGTTGTCAAAGAAAATGTCGCCAAGGCCGATGCGGAGGAAATGAAAAAGAAACTGGAAGAAGCCGGCGCTACCGTCGAGCTGAAGTAAACAACAGACCATTAAACTAGAAAAACGCCGGGTAAAACCCGGTGTTTTTATTTGTGCCTGTAATACCACGAGCGTAAACTCATAGTGACTTTTATTATTGCACCGCAATAAATGTAAAACTCAAAACGCAAAACGAAAAACAACAGCATAAAATTTAAAAGAACTTTTACTTTATCTTGTTGTTTTACCTTTTTCGTTTTACGTTTTACGCTTTCTAGTCTGACAATCGTGTTATTATGTAGCTATGCTCTCCTTCCTCTACTGGCAATTCATTTCCGCACCAACGTGGTTGTTAAAGCTGTACGCCAATCTCGAACTGGCGCTGTGGCGTTTCTTCTCTGTTCCCTTCATAGTAAAAACTCTATTTTCTTATTGGCATAAAGACAGCGTTACCCTGCGCCAAGGATCGTTTACCGGATTGGTGAAAGCAATCTCCTGGAACATTATTTCCCGCGCCGTTGGTTTTATTATTCGCGTCACTGTTCTCTTGGCCTGGTGTGGCGCCCAAGCCGCCTTTATTATTCTAGCCTCATCATCTTTTCTTATTTTCATCTTATGGCCGGTTATCAGCCTGTCGCTGATTGCTTATGGCGCTTATTTACTAACGCTATAACCGTATGCCCGCCTATTTCTTCGCTCCCGATAACACGCCGCGCTGGCGTGCTTATAAAACCTACCATGTGCTGGCTTCTCCCGTTATCGTTATCGCGCTCGTTATCTTTACTATCGCCTTAATAGCACAAGCCGGTCTGTTAATCCTTTTTTCAAACCAGCTTTTAGTTGCCGGTCTTTTAATTACTTCAGGGGTAACCGGTCTGCTTCTTCTTATTTTTGCCTTTGCCGTTACCTATTTACCCCATGCTTATCCCGCCGTTGTTTCCCGAAACAACCTCAAAGACGAAACACATGACCTCACCAGCCCTGCCAGCTTTAGTTTATTGGCGTTGCTGCGTCATCTTCCCCTCAACGAAGAAGCCGCGCTCCCTCATCTGGTCGAAATCTTAGTTAGAAGCGGAACCGGCTTGCGACAATTACGCCGCCTGCAACTTGACCCCGCCAAAACCTCCGAGGTTATTCAGCTATTAGTTCTCCCACAACTAACTTGGCCGCAATATATACGCGGCATTCTTGATATTGTCCGCGAGCTTGGTGCACCGGAAGCCACAATTGAACACGCCTTAGCCGCCCTACTGACTCACTCCGCGCTGCGCAGCTTTCTGCGCGAGCGTAACCTGCAAGAACAAGACATTGGCTTCGTCACTTGGTGGCACACTTTTGTGCGCTCTGCCCGACAACAAACACAACGGTGGTGGGCAAAGCAACGCCTATTGTTTATCTCCGGTCTAGGTATGTCCTGGACATCCGGTTTTACGCCATTAGTCGACCAATTCAACCGTCTTCCCAAAGGTAATCTTTGGGATCAATACATACTAGGGCGTGAAAGCGCCGTTGATCAACTTATTACCACTCTGGCTCGCCAACAACAAAGCAACGTCCTGTTGGTCGGCCAGCCGGGTGTCGGGAGGTTGGGTGTAGCCAAGGAAATGGCCCGGCGCGTTCGCGGCGGGCAAGCCCATCCCGCTCTCATCGGACAGCGCGTTGTGTACCTACACATCGGCGAACTACTGGGCATGAGTAATACCAACGCGGGACAGCTATCCATAGTGTCGCGTGTCCTCAACGAAATGGAAAAAGCCGGCAACATCATCGCCGTCATTGATGGCATGAGCAGTATTTTGGGAAAAGGCGAAGGAGCGCGACTGAATCTAACCGAAGTGCTGCTGCCGTTTTTCTCCTCGCTCAGCGTGCGCGTTGTTGTTATCTTATCCAGCGACGAATACCATTTGCGCCTCAAGACCAACGAGGAACTCATTCATTTTTTTGAAGTGGTTCAAATTTCACCCGCTACCGAAGAAGCCACCCTGCAACTATTAGCCGTTGCCGGCGGCCAAATTGAACGGCGTCGTGGCGTCTATTTGCCTTACAGAACATTGCGCGCGTTGGTGGAAGGCACCTCCGGCATTCTACAGTACATTCCTTTTCCTGAACGCGCCTTTGATATTTTGGAAGAAGCTATTGTTACCGCGCAAGGTCAGCGCGTCACCGAAATCACCGATGAACAAATAAATCATCTACTCACCCGCAAAGTTGGCGTACCGATCGGGCAGATGGCCGACCGCGAACGCGAGTACCTGCTAAACCTGGAAAGCATAATGCACCGCCGGCTTATCAACCAAAATCACGCCGTGGCTGCCGTCGCCCGCGCCATGATTCGTGCCCGCGCCGGCGTGCGCAATCGCCACCGTCCCATCGGCACTTTCCTTTTTCTCGGCCCCACCGGTGTCGGCAAAACCGAAACCGCTAAAACATTAACCGAAGCTTATTTTGGTTCTGAAGATTATCTGACTCGCCTTGACATGACCGAATTCCAAAGCGAAGAAGCCGTCGCCGAACTTATCGGCAGCAATGCCCGTCCCGTCGGACGACTCACCGAGCAAATCAGCGACCGGCCCTTCACGGTTTTGCTGTTGGATGAATTTGAAAAAGCGCACGCGGCCGTTCAACAACTATTCCTGCAGGTATTGGATGAAGGATGGCTCACCGACATTCGCGGCCATCAGGTTTCCTTCCGTCACGCCATTATTATCGCTACCAGCAATGCCGGTGCCCAATATATTCACAAGGCTGTCGGACGCGGCTCCTTACCAGCCGGCTTTGATAAACAACTGCAGGACTACATTCTGGAGAAAAACATCTTCAAACCGGAACTATTAAACCGGTTCGATGGTGTTATTACCTTCACTCCGCTTACTCCGGAACATGTCGGTCAAATTACTCGGCTGATGTTGCGCCGGTTAAATAAACAACTGGATTCAAGCCACGGCGTAACCGTAGCGGAAACGGACGAGTTGATTAGCTACCTGGTTGCTCATGGCTATAACGCCCAGCTCGGCGCGCGCCCCATGAACCGCCTCATCCAAAACACAGTGGAATACGTTGTAGCGCAAAAAATACTGCAAGGCCATATCCAACCCGGACAACAAATTTTCCTTTCTCCTGAACAGCTCCAGCAAATACCGAATACGTAATTTTCTTTTCTCTATTAGCGGGTGAGCCCAATAACTTACTATAAAAGA
>JAUYKA010000035.1 GCA_030698495.1 bacterium | reverse complement strand
ATTTGAAGGCGAATTTGGGGGAGACTTGAACAGCGAGGACAGCGAGAACAGTGAATACAGTAAATACAGTTTATGGTTGCTCAACGCTCTTTTTTATAAGTGCTATTTTGTTATTGTCATTATTGACAAAACAGGACATGACAAATTTGATTTTTTTCTAAATAGTATTGGTGTAGTTTCCAAGGACGGTTTTTTCCACAATCGAATAGAAAACGAACGAGGAGAAATCCATGAGACGGTATTTTGCACTGATTCTGATGGTTGCGCTGTTCCTTGGTTACCCGACCATGAATACATTCGCGGCCAACATTCCGGACAAGCTGAAGGAGGCCGTGCTGTACCTGGGGGTTGGAGAAGCGACCGGCCCGGGGAAGATTGTGAAGGTGAATCTGGCCGGGGAGAATCTGGGTGAAATCCCGCTGGGTTCTCTTCCGTCTGGTGTGTGTGTGAGTGGGGGAAATATATATGCGGCTCTGCCCAGCGACGGTACGAACAGGACTGGCACAGGCAAAGTGGTTGAAATCAACAGCGAAGGAGTTGTTTCCAGTTCGTTGATCGACAATCGCTTGCTAAGGAAGCCCCTTTCCATCGCGGCACGCGACGATCCGCCGGCATTGTTTGTTGGCTGCAATCATCTCGACCACGTGGTGAGGTTGGATCCAAACGGCAGCACCGAAGTGGTATTTTCCAGTCGATCCTCGCCCCGGATTGCGCAGAATTACGAGATTGCGGTCACCAACGATCTACTTTTGGTGATAACAGATTATCCCAATCCCGGGGTAACCGCCGTGGAGCTGTCGTCGATTGGCTCTCGTCATCCTCATAAGGAAGTGCTGCCTTTTACTGGTATGATTGCTGCTAAGCGTAATAGCAATCGGTGGGCGGCGACGCAGGTTCCTATGCGCCGGTCGCGAGGGCGGTATATACCCAAACCCAATGCGCCGGTCTTCATTCATGTGTTTGAGGGCATGCAGGAGGTGAGGAAGATACCTTGTTTGAAAAACAATCGGTTGGGATGGAACCGGTTATTGACCTTCTGCGGCGATTATCTGGTAGTCGCTTATCTTGAAGATTATGGTCATGCCATCTATCTGCTGGATATCGACAGCGGCCAGTCGCAGATGCTGTTTCGCTGGAAGGGTGAGAGGATGGTTGCGTTGGCGGCCACGCTGTAGCGAAGCCGCCGGCAAGTTTGTTATTTCCAATGGTGTTCTCAAGTCCCGTTTAGCTTACCCAAGCCAGGCGGGACTTTTTCATAGTGCTTGACAAAACAGGACTTGACAAATTTGATTTTTTTCTAAATAGTAGGGGTGTAGATTCCAAGGACGGTTTTTTCCACAATCGAATACAATACGAACGAGGAGAAAGCCATGAGACGGTATTTTGCACTGATTCTGATGGTTGCGCTGTTCCTTGGTTTCCTGACCATGAATACATTCGCGGCCAACATTCCGGACAAGCTGAAGGAGGCGGTGCTGTACCTGGGTTGCGGGGAAGCGACCGGCCCGGGGAAGATTGTGAAGGTGAATTTGAAAGGCAAAAAACTGGGAGAGATTTCGCTGGAAGCTGAACCGGGTAGTCTATGTGCCAGTTTGGGTAATATCTATGTCTCTTTGCCGAGTGACGGCAGTAAGAAAATGGGGCCAGGTAAAGTGCTCAAGCTGGATAGCGAAGGAGGCATTATTAGCTCGTTTGCTGACGGGAAAATGTTTTTCAGGCCTGTTTCCATCACGGCCTCCGACTACCCGCCGGCGTGGTTTGTGGTCTGCAATCGTCTGGACCATGTCGTCAGGGTAGCTTACGACGAGGAGCCGGAGGTGGTGTTTACTACCGAGCCGCCTTCGGTGTTTAGCCAGAACTATTCCCTTGCGACAACGGGCAAGCTGCTGCTGGTAGCCACGGATGATCCCGAGCCGGGAGTGAGGGCGGTTGATCTTACCGCCAAAGACGGCAAGTATCCCGTCAAGAAACTACTGCCGTTTGACGGCGTGGTGGCCGCACAGCGCAACAGCGACAGGTGGGTAGCGACGCAGATACCAATGCGGCGTCTGCCGGTGGTATCGGTTGGCCGTTATGTGCCACTCCCCGATGAGCCGGTCTACCTGCACGTGTTCAATGGCACGCAGGAAATCAAGAAGATTCCCTGTCCTAAAAGCAAAGGATGGTACTGTCGCTATACCAAGAAGCCGTGGGAGCCGCACAGTTACTGGGGATGGGGTCCGATATCTTTCTGTGGTGACCGACTGGTCATCGCTATCATGGAGAAGCAAGGAAAATCGTTATACCTTGCCGATCTGGACAGCGGCCAGTTTCAGTTTCTCTTTCACTGGAAGCAGGGGCGACTGGTTTCTCTGGCCGCTACCCCGTAGCCAACAGTGTTCTTTCTCGAGTTCTCAAGTCCCGTTTAGCTTACCCAATCCAGGCGGGACTTTTTCATATTTGAAAAGTGGTTGTTTTCTTATATTAGGACGAGTGTTATTATTTTTGTATATAGTGCTATGCCCGTCTTTTTGAGAAAGGTTTGTGTAATGATTAGTCGTGCGACCGGTGCGGCGCGCGGCCGGTTGGGCGCTTCATATATTGAAGTGTTGGTGGGGGTGTTTGTGATGGTGACTTTGGCGGTGGCGGTTACCGGGTTGGCGACGGTGGGAACAAAGACGGCTTTTAATAATAAATTAACGACACAGGCCCAAGCCATAGCGAATGAGAAGTCGGAACTCATCAGGATTTTAAGTTATGACGACGTGGGGTATTTGAGTCTCCAGGGGTGTGTTGAGGAAGATTTAGAATGCGAGCCGGACGGTGTGTTGTCGAAGAACGAAGAGGTATTACGTGATAGTGTGACGTATAATGTCAACATTCTAGTTCAGTTAATAGACGACGAAACCAATGGAACACTTGACCCGGACGAGCAGAAAACGGAAGACAACGCGGATTATAAGCAGGTGTATATTTCTGTGAGTACGCCGTCCACGGAAACGGCGCAGAGTAATGTGCAAGTAAGCTTGATTTCGGTGCGGGGGAAGAGTTGTACCACTTCCGACAGTTGTTACGGGGATCAGGTTTGCTGCGACAATGTTTGCCAAGAGCCGTGTAATCCAGCGGAGATACCGCCGGGCTGGCGTTGTACCGCTGATCTTTGCGGGGTACTGCCTCCGGGCGGCGATCCTTGTAATGAAGACTTAGATTGTTTAGAAGGCTGGCGGTGTGATCCGGCAACAAATGAGTGTGGTGGGGATGGTGATGAAGATGAAGATTGTGAGCTGGATGAAGATTGCCTGGCTAGCCTGCATTGCGGACCGGGCGGTACTTGTATTGACGATGGCGTAAACGGTGATCCTTGCGACGCGTCTTCCGATTGCGTAAGCGGCTTTTGCGACGCGGTTACCCAGCAATGCGATGACGGCGGGGATAACGGATCGCCTTGCACCGGAGGTTGGGATTGTCTAAGCGGTGAATGTGATCTGGTTTCGGCACAGTGTATTGGTGATGGCCCCGGCGGTGGCGGTGGCGGTGGCGGTGGCGGCGAAGAGGGTGTCGGCGGGAGTTCTAACTGTGGTCCGCCGGAGGTAAACGGCTGTTATGTGTATGTGCGCGATGATGTTAACGGTGATGGGTTGTGTGAAGTTACCAATATTTACAAGAGTCCGGAATGCAGTGAGGCCTGGTGCGACACTATTCCTGATGACGGACAGGTGGTATCTTCATGCGGGGTGCAGGATCCGGATTATCCGCGGGCGATAACGGCGTGTGATCTGGAAATGGTTAGCAACACCAAATGCGATTATGATGTTGAGTGCATTGATTTGTACGGCTCTAACGCTACTTGTCAGCCTTACGATGGTTTACCGGATCCGAGTAGTGTAGCATGTCCTAACGGTAAACCTGATTGCGCGGGGTATGGCGCGGACGCTCAATGTGGCGATCCTGCTGGCTTAGACCCAGGCCATTGCTATGTACGGGGCAACTGTTATCTGCCCGGCCAGAATAACTGCGGCGCCTGTACTCCGCAGGAAACCTGGACGTCGTACGACCAAGGCGTGACTGACCCGAGTAGTTTCATTCCTTTCGATGTTTCTCCGCGTATTTCCTGCTGCTACTACTTTGACCGGGGCACGGTGACATCAGGTGTTCCCGATCCGCCTTTAATAACGGAATATTCTACCAGACCATGCCGGGCGCCGTCAGAACCGTGCCAGGTTAACGGCCAGTGGGGGACGTGTGAATTGTCGGAAGTTAATAATGAATCTACCGGCTGTTCGTACTATAAATGTTCGGTTACGCCGCCGCCGACGGCAACTCCGGTGGGCGCGCGGGGGGTGTGCCCGGGCGCCGGAAATGCGTGGAGTACCGCGGCGTCATCGATAAATATCGATAAAGATTCACCGAGTATTAAAATAACGGATTATTATTCAATGGAGCCGGCAGTGGTGTATTCGATTGATACTGACAAGTATGTAGATGAACTTGGCCGCAATCTTCAGGTCGGCGACATGTTGCGCTTTAACTTAGATTGCCAAGTAAATGATGATGGCGGTGTGGCCGGTACTTTCGATTTGCTGCTGCCGAATGCGGACAGCTATTTATTTAACAAGATAAAGGCTTGGTTGAAAGCGGCTGTGCCCGTGGCAGACGCGCAAGCTACGGGTAACTGTGGTTTTCGTATAGGCATCAGCAATAGAAGCGACATAGATAACGGCGATTTTACCCAGCTAGAAAACGCAACCTCCGGGGATCCTTATGGGAAGTTTTCTTATTATCTTCAACAATCTGATTCAGACAAGGTAGTTGTCTTGATTGTTACACCCGCATCGTCTGAACAAGAGCAAGTATTAGCCGGTACGGCCGAAATTACCGGTAATCTGTATATCAACATCAACAACCCCAACTGCTATCTATGCGGTTGTTTGGTGGATGATCCTCTGCATCCACTGGATTCCATTCCGGAAAATTTGACGCTGACTATGGGCGGTGGATTTGACAGCAACAGCAATGGAACAGGTTGCACACAAGATCAATGTAACACTTTGATTAACGGTCAAGATGTTAATTTAGCTCTGGATAAAGACCACATGAACATTGAAAGATGTTATTGGGATAATATAACCTGGAACGATTTGCCCGGTCCCCAATGTGTAACTGCCAAGGCCGATGCCTTAGGTCAAAGCTATGATGGTTACTATACCAACAAGTCCACAATTGAGTTGTACGGGAACATGATTGCTTATGACGTCGAAGAATACGGCATTGGCTACAATACGGAGGTGCATTTCTTGGATTCGTTTTTAGATTTCGGGGTTTACAGAGATCGCGGCGATGTTTATGTTTATGTCCCCGGTCAAGGCAACGTTCTGATTTCCAGCATATCTTGCACTACCAGGGAGGAGTGCCCGGCTGACAATCCTCGTGGCGGCGGTTACTACTATTACTGCGATACGGTCGCGGGTAGTTGTAAGAAAAAAGAGCCGAACGGGGCTTGGTCCCTGAAGTCAAGTACATATTATCCGATTGGTCCGGCAGAAGGTACTCCGGTTCCGCCTGTGCGGTGCAGCAGTGTTTTTTCCGGGGGTATTGTGTCTTCGGAGAACGGGTTTAACTGGGGGGCGGGTCCCGGTTACATAAGCGCGTGCGGTTATCAGAATACCAATAAAGGATCCCGGCAGTCGACATTAAGCCCGCAAGAGTAAAGGCGCGGAAGCTATTATGCAGCGTGGAGGAATAACGTTATTAGTTCTGGTGACGATGATCGTGCTGGCGATTATTGTGGCGGTATCGGTGCAGTTTATCAGCGGGCAAACCAGTCAGCTGACCAATAAGAAACAAGAGCAGCAGGCGTTTGGGCTGGCAGACGCGGGGGTGCAGTATGCCATTTGGCTGTTGGCTGAAAACGGCGGCCATAAAAAGCCGGCTGACTTGGAAGGAGTGCATCGCGATATTAAGGGCACGGACGGGCAAGTGATGGGTTTTTTTGATTTGTCCGGCGTGGCAGTCGATAGTAACGGCAATATAACTTTCACTTCCACCGGTAAGGATATTATTAAGCAGAATATATGTCAGATTGTGGATGTTAGGTTGAGTATAAATGTGGAGGGGGATTACAAGATAACCGGGTGGAATCAAAGACCGGGCAATAAGTGTCCGTAAAGATTATAATATTTTATTTTGAAGGTTATGAGAGGATTTAATTGGGAAAAGCGTATCGATGCTACCGGGTTCTCGCTGATTGAGTTTTTGATAGTGATTGCTATAGGCGCGCTTTTAATAGTGGCAATGGTTATGTTTGTAGGCTTTGCGTTTAATATATCCAGACGAAGTTTTGAACAAGCCAAAACGACGGAAGACGCGCGTTTGCAAATAGAACGGGTGGCTGATATTATTCGCAATTCTCGTCCGATAGATTGCGACGGAGATGGATATACTGATGATACTTTATGGTTAAGCCAAGTTGATCCTTATAGTATTGAGGTTATTAGTAATGTTGACGGCGACAGCGCGCCGGAGAAAGTGCGATATTACATTGATGAGGATTCAACGAATTTGATGCGTCAAGTGACAGAGGATGCTTGTTCGGGGACGGCGAGTGATCCGGAAGTGATTGCCAGGACAGTTAGAAACAGAACGGTGGGGGAGAGCAAAGCCGTGTTTGTTTATTATAACGACGCGGGGGTGCAAACAATTGATCCGGCACAAGTGGCTAGAGTTGAAATAGATTTGGTGATTGATTTTGATATAAATCAGCCGCCGTCTCCCTTTGACGTAAAAACATCGGTTACGATAAGGAGTGAGATTTGCGCGGAAGGGATGTGCGAAGGTTTGGTGTGTGAACAGTCGGGAGGAATTTTCCTGCCGGATGCGGAGCCGTTTTTCTACAATTATGATGATGATTTTGTCGCCCCGGCATTTAGCGCCTGTTTGAATTATTGTGACTATCATAATACGCCGCCGGACGGATGTTGTAATTGGTCGGTGGGGTTTGAGTGGGACGGGACAACTGTTGTGGATGCCTATTGCAATTGCAAGGGCGCGAGTATTCCGAGCGGTCTGGAAGTTCAAGATGTTGCCGGAGCGGATGACTACGCGTCTTTATACAGGGATTGTTGGAATGGTACTTGGTGCGGTAATGGGGTTAGCGGAAGGCCTTTTAGCAAATCACCGTCTTGTGGGGATGCTTCAGGTGTCCCGGGACAGTTTGCTTGCTGGTGCCCGCAATAACGGCCCAGCCTTCGCATAAAGCTATGGCGGGCAAGGCCAGCCTTCGCATAAAGCTATGGCGGGCAAGGCCAGCCTTCGCATAAAGCTATGGCGGGCAAGGCGAGTACAGTAAATACAGTGAATACAGTTTATGGTTGTTCAACTCTCTTTTTTATAAGCGCTATTTTGTTATTGTCATTATTGACAAAATGGTACTTGACAAATTTGATTTTTATCTAAATAGTAGGGGTGTAGATTCCAAGGACGGTTTTTTCCACAATCGAATACAATACGAACGAGGAGAAAGCCATGAGACGGTTTGTGTTGGTTTTAGTGATTCTGGTGGTCTGCGCCATTGCAGCGGGTGCCGAAGACAACAGCGAGACGCTGTTGTATCTTGGCTACGGTCCCGTTGTCGGCGACGCCAAGGTGGTGTGCACCGATTGGAAGGGGAACGTGTTGCGGGAAGTGAAGGTTCAGGGAACGCCCGGCTCGTTGTGTGTGTTTGAGAATGTAGTCTACGCGGCTATTCCGAACACGGACAAGAAGGCAGCCATACCGAAGACGGGACAGTTGATCAGCATTAACGAGGAGGGAGAGGTGTATGTATTCTCCTTCGACAAGCATCTGGTCGCTGACCCTATTAGCCTGGCCATCAGAGAGAATCCGTTTGAAGTGTTTATTGCTGACAACCTAACGGATTACGTGGCCGGCATGACTGCTGAAGGTAAGACACGAAAGTATTTCGCCAACCGCAGTGGCAACAGGATTATCTGCCAGAATATGAGTATTGCCATTACCAACGAGCTGTTGGTGGTAGCTACGGACTATCCGCGTCCGGGGGTTTACGCCGTCAAATTGGGGGATGGAACAGCCTCTCGTCAACGGGAGAGGCTCTTGGAGCGGGACGGTAGCGTGGCGGCAATACGCGGTACGAATCGCTGGGTGGCCACACAGCTTGAGGTAATGGGGATGTACTGGCCCCAGCAGCAGAAGAAGGGGTCTGAGGCGGTTCACGTGTTTGAGGGCACTAGTGAGGTTATGAGAATCCCCTGCCCGCGGGGTAAGAAATTTGCCTATCTAGGCATGATAACTTCCTGTGGGACTAACGTCATTGTGGCTTTCAAAGATGGTGAAGGCGCTTACCTGTATCTACTCGATCTGCATAAGCGAGTTTTTGTCCCCATGTTCCTTTGGAAAGAGGAAAAGGGACAGAAGCTTGCTGCGATAGCGGCGAAAACGTGGAGTTCCAAGAGCCGTGAGTATACAGCGTTACGGCAATAGTGGAATCAGTAAGTTCCAAGAGACACTTTGTGTCTCTTGGAACTTTTTCATATATAATAGATTTGAAGTATAATAATGGTGGTGATGTAGCCACGATTATGATAAATAAATTTCGTCGGTTTTTGAACGAGCATAAGGGGATGTCTTTAATAGAATTATTGATTGGTGTCTTTGTCCTGGCCACTCTTACTATGGCTGTAGTCGGTTTGGCCACACTAGGTACGAAAACAGCGTTTAATAATGAGTTGTTGGCCCAAGCCCAAGCCATTGCCAACGAAAAAGCGGAGATTATCAGGGCTTTGCCGTATGACAGTGTCGGCTATACCGATCCGGCCGATTGCGCGAATAAAGAAGCTAACGGCATAACCTATAACTATTGCGAACCCGACGGGATCATCCAGCGCACGGAGGATGTTATTCGTGATAACGTCACTTATACCGTAACCACTATTATTAGTCTGGTGGATGATCAGGAGAACGGTTATCTGACAAAAAATACCGCGCCTGTTTTACCGATGTCGGTAGCACATGCCCAAAGTACGCCCACGCTGGATGAAACCACGGCTGACTATAAACAGGGAGAGGTGGCGGTCAGTATTCCTTCCACTAAGGCCACGCAGCAAACGGTGCAAGTGGGGTGGATTTCGGCTGATGACGCGCTGGCTTGCGCGGATTCCAGTGATTGTCCGGGGGTGGATGTTTGCTGTGGCGAAAAATGCGTGGAGCCCTGTCTGGACGAGAACCTGCCCGATGGCTGGACGTGCAGCAGCGAGTGCGATTCGGGCTGGTCGGGCTTCGGTGATCCCGTACCCAACATTCAGCCGCCTGTTGGGGGCGGCGGGGACGGAGTGGGTAATATCTGCCAAGTATCCGTTGCCCGCAACAACTGTCAGGTAATTGCTTTCCTGCCTGATCCGGTTAACCCTCAATTTTGTGTGCCGCATGTCATCGGGCGTGATCCGGATCCGAGCTGTGGTGAGGCGTGGTGTGATTTCGGGGATGGTGTACCTAATTGCGGTTATCCGGTAGAGACTTCGGTTAATATTGATACGTGTAATTTGGGGGCGGATTCGAATACGCAGTGTCCACTTGGTAAAATTCAGTGTCAATCAGGAGAAGTTTGTAAATTGAAAAAAGGGCAAATTGGAAAGGTATGTGTAAAAGATCCCCGCCGCAACTGCGCCTGGTGCGGCGTAGAGCCTTGGACTTCGTACGATCAGAATGACGCAGAAGTGAACACGCCGGCGTCGGAAAGGGTAACCTGTTGTTACTCGCAAGACAGGGGCGTGGTGACCAGCGGGATACCGCAACCTCCTTTGATTGACGAGTATAGCTACCGACCGTGCCGGGCCGAGGGTGAGCCATGCCGCAAGACGGAAGACACTCTTACCTGGGGCGAGTGCCAGTGGGCTCGCGCCAGAGGCGCGGCCGGATGCAAATACATGGAATGCGGCCCGGCGACCAATAAAAACGCTACTAATTTGCCGGTGCAGGGAATATGTCCCGGGCAACAACCGGATATGTCGACCAGCTTTAATATCAACCAGAACTCGCCGGTGATTAACTCGAATAACGAAGAGGAACCGGTAGAGATTTTTGAAGTACACCCCGGGCAGCAGGTACTAGGCCGAGTAGAGCCGCTGCATATAGGTGATACGGTGCATTTCAAAGCGGAATGTGATTCGGAGATTGCCGGAATCATTGATGATTCGACCGCGGGAGCCCAAGAAGGTTGGTGGAACAGGATAAGAGGGTTTTTGGGGGCTTTGACGTCCTGGGTGAATGCCCAGTCTTCCTGTTCGGTGGGGATTAATATAGTCACCGGTTCAGTCGAGGATTTGGCTAATACGCTGGGGGTTTCTCCGCCGCATGTAAGAAGCAGAGGAACGGGCTATGGCACTTGGGAATACACACTGGAATCGGAAGATTCAGATTTTGCTATCCTGCCGATGGTGTTTCCCGGTCTGCCGGAATCGTTGACTTTAATGCAAGAAGGAAATGGCGAAATTGATTTCTCGGGGAAAATCGCGGCTTATGTTTACAGGAACGATTGCGAGCCGCCGCCATCATCAATACCGACCAATATGCCTACGGTGGAGCCTCCGCTAAGCTCTAGTTGCGCAGACCAGACTATTCCGGATAGTTTCTCCGCTTCAATAAGCGGTCCGGCCTACAGTTGGCTTGACGGAATGAACTTTAATTTAACGAAGGCATCAAGTACTCGTTGGGAATCGGGATCGGGTCAAAATACTTTTGTGTGGAGGCAGAAAACTCCCTGGTACGGAGGAGTCGATACAGTGAATTCATCTTTGGCCGTGTCCTGTTCAGGTGATCGGTGGAATATTTCTTTGACACTTAACGATGCTCATTGCTGTTACCCGAGTGCTTGCGTGATTTATCCGGCAACAGCAATTAGCCAGACCTTACCGGAAGGGACTAATTTGGAGTCATCGGGTACATATGAAGTACCGGTAAGCGGTACTGGCGATACGTATTCAAACACTTCGGACGGACAAAGCTGGGAATATAAATGTAGTGGTGCGTGCAGTGGCGGCGGTTCGAATCAAGATTGCAGCACAACGTCATGCTATGATCCCGGGCAAAACGGATGCAGTCCTGTGATTAACGAAGATCCAAGTGCCGGCTATAATATTAATATTACGCTGCCTCAATAGAACTCTGATTAGCCGTGTGCTGGTGTTGATATGTGTCTGTGAAGTGGTGAATGATATCAGTGTTTTTAAAGAGGGTTAATTGTTTAGAGTAAAAATATTAAACCATTAAAGCGGCAAATAATTAATAACGGCGGTATAACGTTGCTGGTACTGGTAACGTTGCTGGTGTTTGTGATAATTATTTCGGCCACGGTTGGGTTTATCAGTCGGCAGTCGCATGAGATTGCCAATAAAGAGCAGGAGCAAAAGGCATTTGGGGTGGCTGATGCCGGCGTGCAGTATGTGTTGTGGTTGTTGTCGACAGGGGGCGGCAAAACTCCGAATGAGTTAGTTGATTTGTATAATACCGATCCCGGGAGTACAACACTCAACCGTATATTGACAGCCAATGATGGTGATACTATTGGAAATTTTTCGTTGATAAATTTCGATCTTGATAGTGACGGTAATTTATCCTTTCTATCGATAGGTAAAGATAAGTCGACCAGCGAGTCTTGTCAGACGGTTGAGGCGATTGTCAGTCCCAGTACCACGAGTGGATATAGATTAACGCGATGGAATAGTCGGTTGAGTAATAAATGTGAAATTGACGAGAATGCATGTCCCAGTAGCGGGCATTTGAACTTAAGCACGGAAGGTGATTATAAGTCAGGAACTATTAATGGCGATGGTTGTGCGGTAGCGGGAGCCATGGGAAATTATGGAGATGTTTATACTTTTACAACTACTGAAGCCAATCAAAAGATATATGCGGGGGTAAAGACGGTAGGTGAAAATGCTTATCCTGGGATAATTATAAGGAATAGTGACGGACAGGTATTGCCGGTAGGGTCGTCAACGCAGTGTCAGAGCGGATATTTGTATGATTCCTGCATACCTACTAATGCTCCCCTTGGCTATTATACAATACCCAATCCCGGAAATTACACTATAGTAGTTTCGGATAGTGAGTATACGGGGGTCTTTCCGTTTGAGTACATAGTGGGCTTAACAAAAGTGGAAACGCCGGAGTGCAGTTCTACCGAGCTGACTTTGAGCACGGATGGCCAAACAGTAAACGGCACGTTGGATTCGAGCGACTGCATCGGTGACGATTCCGGTAATTATACTGATTTATACACGTTTGATGGTCAGGCAAGTCAGCGCGTGCAGGTTAGCATGCAGAGAACTTCGCTTGATAGCACTAATCCTCATATTTATCTGAAAAGGAGTGACGGTACGTTGGTTGGTGAAGCGGGAACGCCCTGTGATTCGGATAGTAGTAAGGCCTGTTTACCTCATGATATTTCCCAGGGCGGTTCGGTAGGGTTACCGACTACCGATACTTATACAATTGTAGCTACGGCGTCAGGTACTTTCCCGTCCATATCCTCAAATTATTCTTTAACTTTAGCTAAAGTGGAAACGCCGGGGTGCAGTTCAACGCAATTAACACTAAGAACTGATGGCGATTCGGTTAGTGACACATTGGATGAAAACGATTGTTTGGCGCCCGATCGCCCGTCTAGTCGTGCCGATTTATATACGTTTGATGGTCTGGCTGGCCAGGAAGTGCAGATTGTTATGGATGCCAATAAGACGGCTAATACTTATCCTTATTTATATCTAAACAGGAGTGACGGAACTCCGGTGATAGAAGGTGGCGGCGGGTATGCCTGCGACGGTTTGAGTTATAAAGCTTGTTTACCTTTAAATCTGGCTACGGGGGGAATTACATTGCCAGCTGATGATACATACACAATTGTGGCTACTACTTATAATGAATATGATGTGACTTTTGGGTATACGATAACTTTAACTGAATATACCCAACCAAGCTGCGATCCGGTCCAGTTGACGTTGCAGACATCAGGAACCACATATGCCGATAGTCTGGAGCAGGGTGATTGTACGGATGGCGGTAAGTATGTCGATTTATACTCTTTTGTGGGTACAGCAAATCGAAAGGTGAGTGTGGTAATGCTGACGGGGGGTATTGATACTTATCCTTTATTGTACCTAAAAAGAAGTGACGGGACGGTTGTTGCTCAAGAGGGGTATTCCTGTGATAGTCAAACTAATAAGGCGTGCCTGCCACTTAATGTTTCCACAGGCGGATCAGTAACACTACCGGTTGATGACACATACACTATTGTGGCTACTTCTTATAACGCAGGCAGTACTTTTGGTTACACGATAACGCTAAAAGATTTATCTCCTTCTGCACCGGTGAATGACAACGTGAACAACGCTACGTTGATTACCGCGTTGCCCTATACGACATCTATAAGTACCGCTTTGGCAACCAGTGAATCCGGTTATGGAGGTTGTGGTAATATAGGTAAAACAGTTTGGTATAAATATGTCGCTACGAGCAGCGGAAATATGATTGCCGATACTGTTGGCAGCAATTTTGATACGGTATTGGTTGCGTATACGGATGCCAATCTGTCGTCGGGTACTTATACCGCTTGTAATGACGACTATAACGGGATGCAATCGCAGGTTTCTTTTCAGGCTCAAGCCGGAACCACGTATTATTTCCGCGCCGGAGGCTACAGTGGCGCAAGCGGTGATTTGACGCTGGGTGTATCCGCGGTGACTTGTGATCAGTCCACGTTAATTCTTAGCACAAACGGAGATACCGCCAACGGCACGCTTGATTCCGGTGATTGTCCGTCGATGGACAGTTCAGGCAGTTATGCTGATTTGTATACCTTTGGCGGCACGGCCGGTCAAAAAATACAGATTATTATGCAAACGACGGCTAATTACACCTATCCTTATCTGTATTTGAAGAAGAGTGACGGGACAATCATCAGTCAAGGAGGTATTTCTTGCGATTCCTCGTATTCCAAGGGGTGTATTCCCAGTAACGTATCTAGCGGGGGGTACTATTCTTTGCCGGTTAATGACACTTATACAATTGTGACTACATCTTATTATCCTGAATATTTCTTCGATTTCGATTACTCATTAACGTTAAAAGAATATACGCCGCCGGTTTGTGATCAGACGACACTAACTTTGAGCACTGGTGGGCAGACGACTAGTGATGCGCTGGATATCGGGGATTGTCAGTCAGATGATCGTAACGGGAGTTATGCTGATTTATACACGTTTAATGGAGCGGCGGGTGATCAGATACAAGTAGATATGGATACTATACCAAACTATTACACTTTTCCTTATCTGTATCTGAAGAAGAGTGATGGTACTATTCTAGCTCACTTAAGCGAGGGGGATGGGTATTGGTATCAGATGAACAATACTACTTATTATCGTGATTACCTGCCGTTTTATACTGCTGATCCGCGTACATCTTATGCCCTACCAGAGAATGGCACTTACACTATAGTGGCGACTTCTCATGATCCGGGAGCAACTTATAACTATTCTATTACCTTGCGAAAGACAAATTAGTGAACTGGCGGAGTTGATTATTGAGAAATTATAATTTTATTAGGGAAAGTAGTATTCATTGTTTTCAGCTCTTCCGGGCTGATGGGATTATTGCGGATAATAACCATTTCCAAAGAGTCTATTTTGTTTAGTTCCGCAGGCAGGGCGGTTAGTTGATTGTTACTTAGATCAAGCACTGTTAAGTTAGGTAGACCAAATATTGTGGCTGGTACGGAAGACAGGTTTTGTTGCGATAAAATAAGTATTTTCATGTTGGTAAATTTGTCTAGTGACTGTAATAGAAGATCCGGAGCGCTAGATGGTGAAAAATGACAGACTTTTTCCGGTTCGCGCAGTGCCGGGCCAAGGCTGTAGAAGATTTGGTCTCCAGGACAGCGAGGAGGCTCGAATGATGATAAATCTGTTTTGGCAGATGCGGCTGGGGTAGGGCTATCTGCCTGACCTGTATCAGTTGTTCTGGTATTGAAGAAAAAAGAGAAAAAAACAAGGACACCGACGGCAATCAGTAATAGAATGGTAACTGATATGATAAGTTTGATGTTCATTGTCTTGTCTGTATTTAAGTTTAACGTTGTTTGGCGATTAAGGGCAATGTGAAATTGTGTATTTATCCATAGCGGCTGTAATTGATGCTATAATTATGGAGATGAATAAGAGGAAGATATTTGATTTTAATAAGCGGCAATTAGGATTGTCTCTGGTGGAGCTGCTAATGGTTATTGCGGTAGGATCAATATTAATTATTGCGTTAGTGATGTTTGTTGGGCGGGCTTTTAATATTTCGCGGGAACAAGTAGAGCAAACACGTACGACAGAAGACGCTCGTATTCAATTGGAAAGGATGAGCGATACAATTCGCAATTCCCGGCCGGTTGATTGCAACGATGATGGCTATACTGACTCTGATTGGCTGGTGGCGGCGAGTAATACCGGTGTCATGGTTATTAGTAATACGGATGAGGATGCTACTCCGGAAAAGGTTCATTATTACCTTGATGAGGGATCGTCTGATTTGATGAGACAAGTTATACAAATGAACGCGACTTGTAGTGAAACGCCGGAAGCGGCGCAGATAATAGCAAGAACCGTGCGTAACCAGGAGTCGGTAACACCGGTATTTAGCTATTATGACATAGCTGGCAACAAAATTGAGCCGGATGCAGATGGGACAATAAGTTCGGGATCACTGTCAGATGTAGTGCAGGTGGGGGTTGATTTGGTAGTTGACGTAAATGAGCAACAAGAACCGTCGGCTTACGAGTTAAGCACAAGAGTTACGGTGAGGAGCGAGGTTTGTGAGGAGGGGGATTGTGGGGAAAAGCAATGTTATGAGCCGGAAAGCAAAGCCTTGGGGTCGCTGGATTATTTTGGTGATTTTGCTTACGACGCTTTTTATCAGTGCAGCAGTTATTGTGATCCCGGAGTTGAGCCCTTGCAGGAAAGTTGTTGTGATTGGTCGGTTGGTTTTAATGGAAATTCTGTGGGCAATACGGTAAACGCTTACTGTGTGTGTGGCGGAAGTGGTATTCCGGCAAATGTTGATGAAGCAGATATTGTGAACAATGTGACTGTTAACGAATACTCGGATTTGTTTAGGGATTGTTGGAACGGAACAACGTGTGGCATGTATATAAAAGGGACAGCCTACAGTAATCCCCCGTCTTGTTTTTCAGCTGGGTCAACAGGACAGTTTGCTTGCCAGTGTCCTTAATACAGTAAATACACAGTGAATACAGTAACACAGCTATTGCGCTTGCTGTTTTAAGGGATATTGAGTTAGTTTGTTTTTATGAGCAAAACTGATAAATGGCTGATTATTGGGCTGCTGGTAGTCAGTCTGGCACTGCATTTTATTAGTTTGAACAAGCCGCGCGAGGTGGTGTTTGACGAGGTGCATTTTGGCAAGTTTGTCACGGCATATTGCTGTACCGGTGAGCGGTTTTTTGATATTCATCCGCCGCACGCCAAGTTATTAGTCGCGGGCGTCGCGTATTTAGGGGGATACCGAGGCGGGTTTGATTTCGATCATATCGGGGAGCCGTATGGCAGTGTGCCGATAACGGCGCTGCGTTTTGTACCGGCATTGGCGGGCACTTTATTGCCTCTAGTCGTATTTTGGTTAGCCAGACAGTTGGGAGCGCGGCCCTGGGCGGCGGCGGCATCGGCAGGTTTGGTTCTATTGGATAATGCTTTGACGGTGCAAGCACGGTTGATTTCACTGGACAGTATATTGTTGTTAGCGATTTTTAGCAGTTTGTTACTGTTCTTAAAGTCGGATGAAAAATGGTATGGGTGGAAGCGCTGGGTTGGTTTCGGTTTGGCCGGCGGTTGGGCGGGTTTGGCGGTTGGGGTAAAGTTTACCGGCTTGGCGATACTGGGATTGCTGGGTGTGATTATAGCGGTGCGGTTGCTGCGGACATGTTTTAGCGAGGACAGCCCGGCCTTCGCCAGAGGCTATGGCGGGCAAAGCGAGGACAGTAAATACAGAATGATACGCCATTATATTTTAGCGGGACTGTTGATTGTTTTTTGCGCGTCTGTTGTTTATGCGGCCGGTTGGGCGTTGCATTTCGCGCTGTTGTCCGCGCCGGGAGGCGGCGACGCTTTTTACAGGCCGGATTTTTCCGGCGGGGCACTGCCGATAACGTTTATCAGAGAGACGGTCGCGCTGCATAAGGTTATGTTTGATGCCAATTATCATCTGACGGCGACGCATCCTTACGCCAGTGCCTGGTGGAGCTGGCTTTTAATGGAGCGTCCCATCTTTTACTGGCAGGAAGCCGGGCGGATGATTTATTTGCTTGGTAATCCGCTGGTTTGGTGGGGAACAAATCTTATGTTGTTAATAATTATTGTTTTGTCGGTAGTTCGGTACGGACAGGACCGGACAGCGAGTACAGTGAATTCAGTAAATACAGTGAATACAGCCCAGCCTTCGCATAAAGCTATGGCGGGCAAGGCCCAGCCTTCGCATAAAGCTATGGCGGGCAAGGCCTCGCCTTCGCATAAAGCTATGGCGGGCAAGGCAAGGACAGTAAATACAGTGAGCTCGGTTAATTTGTGGATACCTGTAATGGGGTATGTTATTGCTTTGGGACCTTTAATTGACGTGCCGCGAGCGTTGTTTTTATATCATTATTTTACGGCGCTTATCTTCGCGATGTTGATTGTGGTGTTATGGCTGCAGCGCGCGTTCGATACGGCCGGGTGGGACGAGTCGCGTCGGAGGAAGGTGTGGATCACTGTTTTGATAGCAGTGGCAATTGTGTTTGTAGTGTTTAGTCCGCTGACATACGGTTTGGCTGTGCCGACATGGTGGGCTGATAACCTGTTTTGGCTTAGGAGTTGGCGGTGACACCAGTAAATACAGTAAATTCAGTGAATACAGTGAATACAGTGAATTAAGTAAATACAGCGAGTACAGCAGCTGTATTCACTGTCCTCGCTGTATTTACTGTATTAACTGAACTTGCTGTCCTCGCTGTATTTACTTTATTTACTTATAATGGTTATTGATGGGGAGGATTTTTTTATGGAGCCGTGGATCGGTTACTGGGCCGTGTCAGCGTGGTGGGCTTTTGATTATGACGATGGTTTTTGTGTTTATGTTCGCGGTGATTTTTATTGCGCTGACAGGATTAGTTAATCGTACCTATCACGAGAGTGTAATACAGGCGCAGGATGAGGAGGCGTTTCAAATAGCGGAGGCCGGTTTAAATTACGCCCGGTGGCGCTTGGCGCATAATCCGGAGAACTACGCTTCGGAAACAAGAGAAGTAAATGACCAGCTGGCGGGGAGCTTAGGTGAGTACGATGTCAGTTTTACCGAGCCGACGACGGGTAGCACAGCGGTGACTATTACTTCCGTGGGGCAAACAGCGGCGCTGCCGCATCGGGAAGTGACGTTAAAGGCGCGGTACGGCCGGCCGTCGCTAGCGCAGTACAGTGCGGTTTATAATGACGACTACTGGTTTGGCCCGATGGACGTATTGCATGGCGTGGTGCACGCCAATGGAGGTATTCGGATGGACGGAACGTCTGATAGTAAAATGACTAGCGCCAAGGAAACATACACTTGTAAGTGGTATCATGGGTGTGGTTCTGGTCTGATAAAGCCCGGCGTTTGGGGGGCGGGGCAGATACAGGAGTTGTGGGAGTATCCGGTGGCGCCGGTCAACTACGCGGGGCTAACGTTGGATTTGCTTAATATTCAAGAAGTCGCGGATGAGGCGGGGTCATATTATGATTCTTCTCACGCCGAAGGATATCACCTGGTGTTAAATGAGAATAATACTTATACGGTTTACCGAGTGACGGAGAAGGCGCCGAAGATTTGGTCAAAGGCAATTGTGAACGGTGTGCAAAAGCGGGAGAAACTATCACATGATATTGCCGAGGAGGAGTTTATTGAAACCAAAGATATACCGGACGCGGGCGCGCTGTATTTTGAAGACACATTGTGGATAGAGGGACACGTGCACACCAGGGTGACGGTGGGGGCAGGGGTGTTTCCCGATGCGAATGGAACGAACGTGGACGTGATTATAAACGGATCGCTGACTTATGATGGCGTCAAGGACGGCAGCCGGGCACTGGGGGTAATAGCGCAGCGGGATATTTTAATTCCCTGGTCAGGGGCGGATGACGTGTTGGAAATGAATGGAGCGTTTGTGGCGCAGAAAGGAGGTTTCGGCCGGCGTTTTTACGAAAATTCCGGTGATACGGCGGAACACGCCATAAAGACTAGTCTGACAATCTACGGAATGATAGCAATGAACGTGTTGACGGTGGATGTGACTTGGGTGGGCGGTAGCGACGATGTTACCAGCGGTTATCCAGAGGTAACGCGGTCTTATGACTATAACTTTAGATACGCGCCGCCGCCGTATTTCCCCACCAGCGGGCAGTATGAGTTTATTTCTTGGGAGGAGGAACAGTGATTACAGTAAATACAGCGAGAGCAGTAAATTAAGTAAATACAGTAGCTGTATTCACTGTACTTGCTGAATTTACTGTATTTACTTCTTTACAAATGTATAAACCGGGGATGATGAGTTATACTATAGTTGTCTAATAAACTTTGGAATTTTGTATGATCGGTATTGATATATCGGAGCGTTCAATAAAAATGGTGCGTTTGGGTAACGACAGACAGCATCGTCTGGAGACTTACAGCTGGGTGGATTTGCCGGAAGGGGTGATTGAGCGTGGAGTAGTAAAGACGCCGGAGGCGGTGCAGAAAGCAATAGTGGAATTGTTTCGGCGGGGCAAACTGTCGTTGCGTGTGAAGGACGCGGTAGTAGCTTCAATTCCGGAGGCGGAATCTTTCTTGCAGGTTGTGCAAATACCAACTATGGATGAATCGGAAATAGGTGAAGCGGTGCAGTGGGAGGTGGCGCAGCATATACCTTTCGGACTGGAAAATGTTTATTTGGATTGGCAGTGGGTTAGACGGAGCGATAAAAAGACAAGCGGCAAGCATGAGGTATTGGTGGGCGCGGCGGAGAAAAAAGTGGTGGATCCGTTGTGGAGTGTTTTGTCATCGTTAGGGCTAGATGTGGCGGCTTTGGAATTAGAAAGTCAGGCGTTTATCAGGGCTTTAATTTCGCCGGAGTTGTCCCGGCGGGCCGGATTGTTGGTAGTTGATTTGGGCAGTGATACCACAAATGTGGTGATTCACGATCGCGGTACGATTCGGTTCTCGGCCAGCTTAAGCCGGGGGGTGGAGGGGGTATTGGCAAATTTGTCCGAGATTGAACAGGAACAGATTAAGAAGATTTCGACGCAGTCGGAAAGCGCCGTACCGGAGAAAATGTATCAGCGTATCAAAGCTGATTTAGAAGCTTTAGTGGCGGAGGCTCACGGCATCGTCGAGTATTATACTCGACCCAGAAAAGATCGCTGGATTAATGAAGTCCTTTTAACCGGAGGAGGATCGAATCTGCCCGGGTTGGATGCTGTTTTTCTGCGTTATTTTGACAATGTGCATATCCAGCGCGGTAATCCTTGGGTTAACATCATGCCGACGGGCGATCCCACTCAACCGATGGGATTGGCCGAATCGGTTCATTATTCAACGGCGCTGGGGCTGGCGCTTAGGCCGGTGATACTTTGAAGTTGATATTATGAAAGAAGATATTAACTTACTGCCGCCGCAGATTTTGGACAGACGACATAAGAGGTTGTTATGGCGGGACGCCGATCGCTTGATCAGATTATTGATTTTGTCGGTGTTTGTCTGTCTGCTAGTAATTTTTTCGGCATACGTGGTGGTGGTGTTTACGGATCAAACGATAGGTGAAGCAACGACTCATCAGCTTAGCGGTGACGATCAAACGGAAAAGCGGCTAAAGGAAACTAATCTTTATCTTGCCTCTTTTGAGAGCAGAGTGGAGCAGCAACAACTATGGTTGCCGCTGGCGGCAGAGGCGCTGAACGGACTGCCGCCGGAGATAGAATTGACGGAAATCGGTCTGAATAGTAAGGAAGGTGGGTTGGTGATGAAGGGGGTTTTTCAAAAGCGCGAGTCGGTAGCCGCATATCAGCGGTATCTAGAAGGGCTGTCGTGGGTGGAAAAAGTTGAAGCGCCGTTGAGTAATTTTACTACCGGCGATGAGGTTAGTTTTAAGTTTACGATTATTAGAAAATAGCCATGGCAGATAAGAAGCGGAAGATTGTTGTAAAAGAAAGCTTATCGAGAAAGGCGATAGCGGAGGTTTTAGTATTGCTACTGCTTATCGTGGTGTCGATTTACTTTTTCTCGTTTGTGCAGAAATATCGGGCGCAAATAGCGGTGAAGCAGGCGATTGTGGAAAATGAACCAGAAGCGTCGCTGCGTCAGGCGGTGCTTTTACGGGAGCTGGAAAGTCAACAAGAAAAACTTGTCGATTTACAGGAGTCGGTGCCCAGGAGTGAGAATATCGGCAACTTTATCGGGTATTTGGAAAGGTTATCCGGGGATCACAAGGTGGTTTTGAAGATACCGGAGATAATGGAGGAAGTGAAACGTAATGAGCAGGGAATGCCGGTAGCGTGGTCCGGACCATTCAAGGAAGCAAGGTTGAAGATAAACGCTACGGGAGAACCGCTGGCCCTGCTTAATTTTTTGGGCCAGATCGAGCGTTCAGCTTATTTGGTAACAGTAAAAGAATGGTTGGTGCGGGGAGCAGTTAAAGCATCGGGCAGTGCTTTGATGAGTGTGCCGGATAGAGAAGATGGGGTGGACAGAGAGTCAACCAGTAAGACGAGCAGTATTTTAGACGCGCAGTTAATATTAACTATAGTTAATAACGATGGATATTGAGATGCAAAACTTGCGGGAGAAGTGGCAAGCAGTCAGCGCGGTCGGGCGCCGGTTACCCGATATTTTATTATTAAGATACCATCGATGGTTGTCCGGCCTGATTTTGCTGGCATTAGTTATCGCGGCGACATATCTAATGTTGTCTTTGTTTGTGGCGAGGCCAAAGACGGCAGCAAGCGTATCGAGTGATAACGGCGCGCAATTGCGGATTGATTTGATTGATAAGTTAACGGCGTGGCGGGAAGAGCGTAATAAAAGACAAAATATGGACTTGCCTTTGGATGACAGAGAATATTTTGTCAGAAGCGTACAATGAATCAGGCGAAGTGTTATAATGTTGGGAGGGGAGATTTTTTAATTTTTAGATTCTAGGATGGTCGGTATAGACGTTTCTGAACGTTCAATCAAAATAGTGGAACTGGCGGGAGGTATGGCGCCTAAGTTGCGCACCGTATGTTGGTCGTCGTTGGCGCCTAATTTAATGAGGCGAGGTGTAATTCAGGACGCGGTCGTAATGGGAGAGACGATTGAGGCGGCACTGATCAAGTGCACACCGATGCCGGTATCTTCCAGAACCGCTGTGGTGTCTATTCCGGAAACACAGTCTTTTGTCCGCGTGCTGGAGTTGCCGAAGATGAGTATCAGGGAGATGGATGAAGCGGTGCAGTGGGCGATTCGTCACCATATTCCTTTTGACTTGGACCGGGTTTATTTAGACTGGCAGCCTTTAATAAATACAAGCGGGAACGCCAATCGCCAACAAGTGCTGGTTGGAGCGGCTCAACGAGATGTTATTGATCCTCTGTTGGGCGCGTTGGATATGATTGGGTTGCGCGTGGTGGCTTTGGAGTTGGAGGCGCAGGCGATTGTGAGAAGTTTACTGCCGTTGGACGCGGCTGATGTAAGCGGTGTGTTGCTGGTTGATTTAGGAGCCACGGCAACTGATATTATTTTCTTTGACCGTGGAGCGATGCGCTTTACGGGCAGCATTCAGCGCGGCGGAGACGATTTAACGCAAAATTTGGCACAGGAGTTAAAGATTCAACCGGCCATCGCGGCGGAGAAAAAGGCTTCAGTGGGTTTGCGAGCCACCGAAAAAGATCCGCAAGTGGCGGCAACATTGCGCAAAGCGACTTTGGAATTAGTGGAGCAGGTGCATAAAGTAGCCCAGGAACTAATTGCTCAATTGAATTTACCTGACGGAATTAAAACCGTGCTTCTTTCCGGCGGCGCGGCCAATTTACCCGGTTTGGTTGATGTATTTAGCGAGATATTCCCGTCAGTACCGGTGCAGCTTGGCAACTCTTTGATTAACTTGGTAGTCGGGCGAGAAAGCAAGGCAGCCACAATATCACCGGCTGACGCGATGCATTTTACCACCGCGATCGGTCTGGCTTTGCGCCAGGAGGAAGTACACTAGAGTATGCCCAGTAATACAACACCCAGCATGTTCTTCTATGTTTATATTCTCGAGAGTATGACGGATAATAAGCATTATATCGGTTATACCAGCAACCTGCGCAGAAGATTAGAAGAACATGATAAGGGTAAGAATTTCTCGACTAAGTTTAGGAGACCTTTTAAATTAATATATTTTGAGGGATGTTTGCACAGTGAAGACGCCAAGCGCCGCGAGCATTATCTCAAAACTCACCAAGGGAGGAAGTTCATGGGTTTAAGACTTAAACAATATACTCACGCCAGGGCGCTTGGCGCTGGGTGTTGATATACTGGGTATGCGCGAGATTAATTTATTACCACCAGAGCGTCGCGCGTTGTTACGCCGAGAATCGTTAATGGTTTCGGTAGAGACTTTTTTCAACAGCCTGGTCATGGCGGTTACTTTATTAACAATGGTCGCGATTATGTTAATAGTGGTGTTGTTGGTGATGGGTGTCGCGGCCAAGGGAACCACTAAAACGGAGCTGGAGGCGGCGGTTAAGGAATACCAGGCGTTGCGCGAGCAAATTAGCAAACAGAATCTTGTCTTGGAGAAAGTAAGTAATATCGGCAACAGGCGAGCGGTGTGGTCTGATTTCTTGCGAAAGTTGTTGCCGGTAGTGCCTCCCGGGGTGACACTAAGCGATATAACGGCAACGACGATAATAGAAAACGATGAAATTTTTACACCCAGTCTGACGGTTGGGGGGCAAGCGGAAAGCAGGAGCACATTAACGGTGTTAGAGGGGCGGATTAAGGCGCTTGAATCGGTTGCTAGTGTAAATTCACCGACAACAAATTTATTGGAACGCAGCAATCCTGTTTTTCAGTTTAACATTAATTTAAAACCTCGATAGCTATGCTGTCTTTAATGCCGGGAAAAAATAAGCAATACCGACGTTTGGGTTTTATGGCGATTGTGGTGATATTGTTGATAGCGGCGCAACCTTTTTTATGGAAAATGGTGTCGGCCAAGGCACTGGAGTTGGCCGATATGCGTTCCCAGGGACAACAAATTGTTAACGTCAAAGAACGAAATACGCAAATGTCTCAAGTTATCGATCAGCAACGGGATTATGACAATCAACTTAAAGTGGTGATACCGGGCAGTAATTCGCTGACTCAAATTGTCGAGCGTTTGGAACAAGTGGCTGATCAATACGGACTGACGCTTGATATTAAGTCAATCAATGAAATTGACGCGGAAAAATCCGACAAAGGAGCGTTAAAAAATACCGGTATAACGAAAGTAACAGTTTCGTTAATAGCGGGCGGTAATGTTGACCGATTGCTTGATTTTTTGGAGAGTATTGAGCATATTCAAGAGTTGGCGGCGATTAGTTCTTGGAGTTTAAAAGCGCAAGCGCATCAAGGCGAAGGGGCGCGGGTGTCTTTATTTAATTACAGTATGTCGGTTGACATAATATTTTATGTACAAAAAACACAATAATGTCTGAAGGAAATAAAACATCGGATAATACGGTGAAATTAAAGTTAGGCTTTCTTGGACAGGCGGTAATTAGGTGGCTGTCTTCAAGCGCGGCCAGGACGGTGATATTTTCCATTGCGGGGATTCTGGTGGTGACATTATTGTATCTGCGAGCTTGGAAACCGTTACAGCAGCCGATGATGTTACCCCCGGGTGTAGTACCGAGTAATCCCGGAATCAATACAGATTTACTACAACAAATAAATACACAAAGAGTAAATCGCACCAGTAGTTTGGGGGAACCGTTTGTAACGGGACAGCTGTTCATGCCGACAAGCACTAACGCGGGGCGTTGAATAAGACTATTAAAGTGGTGGTGTTTGGCTCGTTTGATCCGCTGCATGACGGACATCGTTTTCTTTTTAACGAAGCCAAGAAACTGGGAGATGATTTAACCGTGATTGTCGCGCGAGACAGTTCGATTAGGAATATCAAAGGCCGTGAGCCGGAAGCAGGTGAGGAGCGGCGGCGATTGGCAGTAGCCGGCGAGTCCGCGGTTGACCGAGCTATTTTAGGCAACGAAGGAGATCGGTTTAGAATTTTGGATGAGCTAGACGCGGATGTGGTTGCTTTGGGATATGATCAGGAGCCGGATGATGCCACGATACGCGATCGGCTGGACCGATTAGGTAAAAGGGATGTGCGCGTAGCGCGTCTGGGAACATACCAGCCGCATAAGTATAAATCATCTTTGCTGCGTCAGGCTCGTGAGGATTAAGATAGTAGTATGAACGTAATCGGTATTGACGCGGGAGCAACGTGGATTAAGGCGGGATTGTTTTCGCCGGAGCTTGAGATTATTAAGACCGTAAAGACAGCCAGCGGTGCCGGTAGGGGCATTAAGGAATATATTGACAGTATCGCGGCAGCGGTAGAAAAGTTGGGTGTTAGTAAGGTGGAGGCGGCGGGGCTGGCTTTGCCGGCGACATTGACGGCGGACGGACGGGAGGTAAAGTATGCAGGGAATATAAAAGGGTTGACCGTGGGCAGTAGGCCCGTACCGGTCAGCCATTTTGTACCCGGTTTATTGAATCCAGCCAATGTGGCGGTAGAAAATGACGCGAATTGCGCGGCGTTGGCGGAATGGCAAAAGAGGCGGGGAGAAGGACGTCCGGAAATCAGATTGCTGCATTTAACTTGGGGAACGGGAATAGGCACCGGATTGGTTGTTGACGGTAAAATCCAATATGGCTGGGAAGGAGGACACCTGCCGGTATCTTGGGAAAACCCGGTTCCGGGTGCGTGCGGCTGCGGGTCGCGGGTTGACTTGGAAGCAAGGATAGCGGTGCCAAAGCTGGTGTCTTTGGCGCGGAGCAAGATTGAAGGTTTAGGTGACGCCAAAGAAGCGTTTAAAAATATTTTAGATCAAGCCGAGGCCGGAAACTTAGCGGCCGGGGAAGTTATTGAAGAGGCTTTATTGTGGATGGCACGGGGATTGCTGGCTATGTCTATAGTGGCTTATCCGGATCTGGTGGCGATTGGCGGAGCGGCAATGTCGCGGGACTGGTTATTAGCAGATCTACGGCGGAAAGCGGCGGATGAAGCGAGCGGATATTTAGCAGACGCGCTCAAGCCGCAAACTATTTGGCGGGCAAATTTGGGCAACGAAGCGGGCATGATGGGCGCGGCGATATTGGCTTTGGAAAAAAGTTGAGCCTGGTCGATGATGGACCGGGCTAGTGGTGGTCTGTATCAGTCTTTACTGGCGGGGAGTTCGCTGACTCCTTGGGCGAGGATGTGAATCAGGGGCGGTGAGAGGTACTCGAGGCTGTGTGGTACGGTGACGCCGCGCTGTTGCATCCATCGTTCCAGTTCTCGAATACTGGTAGGGGTAACGTTGGCAGTCGGCGCGGGTGACGCAGTGACCATGGTTGACCTCCTTGTAGATAGAAAGGACGGGGGACGTGAGTGATAAGTACATTTTATCACAAAACGTATGATGGTATATGAAGTTTTCCCCAATGTCAATAGGTGTGCCGGATTAACCGCGCCACTGTTTTAGTACTTGCTCATAAACGTCGTGGGTGGAAACGTCGAACCATTGACCCTCAAATGGATAACCGAAGAGACGGCCTTGGGAAATGAGTTCAGGGAAGACGTCTCGCTCTAGGCTTAACTGTCCTCTTTTTTGCAAAAAATCGAAAACACTGGGATTGAAAGCGGCGCAACCGGCGAAAACCAGGCGAGAGACATCATTGGATATAACCGGTTTTTCAGAAAATTCCACGACGCGTGTGCCGCGCATGCGGACAGCGCCATAGGCGGAGGGGTCGGCGACGGAAGTTAGCGCCAGAGTGCCGATGGAGGCTTTGGTGTTTTGGTGGACTTGCATAAATTCGGTAATGTCCAGATCAAGCAGGACGTCGCCGTATAACATCAGAAAAGGCGCATCGCCCAGTTTCTTTTGAGCGGCACGTAAGGCGCCGCCGGTGCCGCTGATTTTTTTCTCGTGCACGTAAGAGATGTTAACGCCGAAGTGCGAACCGTTGCCGAAATGATTTTTAATTTTAGCGGCCAGGTGGCTGACAGTAAGGACAATATCGTTAATACCGTAGCGGTGCAATAAATCGATGCTGTATTCCAATAAGGGGCGGCCGTTAACGGGGATTAAAGGTTTGGGAATTTCATAAGTAAACGGACGCATTTTTACGCCTTGACCGCTGGCCAGGATGACAGCTTGTCTGGTTTCCGAAGACAGTGTTCTGGTTAGTAGTACCTCCAGGGCGTGGGAGCGGTTGCGGATGCGCTGGTGGTCGATAAGGCGATCCAGGCTGCGCAGGAGATCCTGACGAATGGTAATGGTGATACGGTCGCGTTGAGGCATAGGTAACGTAAGATATAAATCTAACAGTTCTATATAGCATAGTATTGCATACTTGTCACTGTTTGTGGCGGGAGTTAGTCAGGGTTGATTGACAATAGTAATTTGGCCTAATATATTGAGTATAGGTATGAGCAAACACATCTACACCATGGTATCGGTACGGATAGCAGCGATTAAGCTGGGCTTGTTTTTGCGCCTGTTAGGCAAGGGTTGCCCGAGTGTTGGTGTAAGTGTCCAAAGTATATAGAGAAAATATTTAGGATATTCACACGAGCCCTCGGCTAGAAACCGAGGGTTTTTTGGTTCTTTTTACGCAAGCATGTTAAGGAGGTGCTGACATGGCCAGTGTATCTTTGGGGGGTCTTACCAGTCGAAGTCAGGTAAGGTCACGAGGTTTTTTGGATCAGTTTTGTGAGGAGAACGGTTTGGCGGCGGGGCAATATGCCCATACTGCCTATGGCGGTGACTATCTGCGTTATTTCCGTGTCCATGGTTTTTCGGAGGCCGCTTTCTTCTGGCTGTTTTTTCATGATGAGGGTTTTCGCAGTCAGTTTGGCGATCTGTCCGAAAAGCAGGCGCGCAAGCAGTATGCGCAGAGGCACGGACTGACAGAGGTGTTCCGCCCGCGTTATGTTCACGCGTACGAACGTATCGCCCGGCAGTACCCCTCTTTTGGATTTACCGTGGACATGGTCAGGCGGCTGGTTGTGTTTCGCGGCTATCCTTTGTGTGGCGGCCGGCTGCCCACTTTGTACGATTTGGTGCGGGGGGTGGTAACACCGGATCCGCCGGTCGCGGCGAAGAAGTCAAACGGGCGTTGTCGGGCTTATCGTCGGCGGTATCGCGGCGCGTCTTTCGTGAAGACAATTCATTGATAGCAGGAGGCAAAATAGCAACCGTTGTCAGGCTTGAAGCCGCAACGGTTTTTCTTTAGTGGCCTAATTCACGGCGGTATTATAGGATAAAAGGGTGAGCGGGGATAATCCTTCAAGTGAAAACTGGGGTTTACCGGTGGCGATTGTGCTGGCGGGAGCAGTTTTAGCCGGCGTGGTTTACATGAATATGGGAGGAGAAAAGATGGTTGAATCCGGAGAAGATAATCGGGTTCAAGCGGAAGTGGCCGGAGTAACAATGTATAAAATGGATCAAGCGGTACAAATAAGTGAGGATGACATAATTATCGGCGACACGGATGCGCCGGTTACGCTGGTGATGTTTGCTGATTTTGAATGTCTTTATTGCCGAGAGTGGTTTGCTAAAGATTTGCCTTGGTTGGAGCGTGAATATCTGGATACGGGCAAAGTTAAATTGGTGTATAAAAGTTTTCCGCTAAGCGATGTTCATCCGTGGGCGCAAACAGCTTCTTTAACAGCATATTGCGCGGCACAGCAAGGGGAGTTCTTAAGTTACGCGCGCGGGGTTTACGCGGCGGAGGACTTATCGGATGAAGGGTTAAATAATCTGGCGTTACAGATTGGTTTGGATGTGGATAACTTTAATAAATGTCGCGATAGCGAGGAAGCAATCTGGCAAATTGCCGGCGACGCGCATGACGCTGTTGATATAGGGGTGACGGCAAATCCGACTTTTGTGATCGGCGATAAAGTATATGTCGGTGTGTTGCCGTATGATACTCTGAAAGAAGATATTGAGATTATATTATCTGACACTAGCCATGAATGAACAAGTTGTAGTACTGCCTCCGGGTGTAGCCATAGCCATTCTGGCGTTTCTATTAAGTTTACTGCCGGCGGGATTGTTCATTTGGGTATGGTATTTACGGCGGCATGAACGATCAGTGCCCGCGATGGCGGTGGTTAAGGCGTTCGGATTGGGCATGTTTCTGGTGGCGCCAGCTTTTTTATTGGAGAAGTGGGCGCCGGTATTGTGGCAGATGATTTCTCCTGGCACCGCTTACTACTTTACCGGTGCTTTAAGTCCTATTCAGGGCTGGGCGGATATTTTGTGGCCAGCCGTGGGGACTTTTTTGATAGTGGCGTTGGTAGAGGAGGGAGTGAGGTATCTGGCGCTGTGGGGATGGTTTAGAAAAAGTCAGTTGGTTGATCAGGTGTTTGACGGGTTGGTGCTGGGGTTGGCGGCAGGACTGGGATTTGCCACATTAGAGAACTCTGCTTATTTTTTCCAGCTGTTTTCGGCTGGCAACTTTGATACGCTGGTATTTGTATTCTTCTTAAGATTTCTGGTGTCTACTCTGGCTCATATTAGCTTTGGCGGGATAATGGGAGTAATGCTGGCCAGGGGGCTGTTCAGCGTTTATAACACTCGTCGTTATTGGTGGCAGGCGTTCTTAGCACCGTGGTGTTTACATGGTTTTTATGACTGGATGCTGGCTATTGATCAGACGATGTACGCGGTGCTGTTGCTGCTAGTTCCTTTAATTGTTCTGGTGTTGTGGACCGGGCGACGGGATTTTTATGCGATTGGACGGGATAGCAACGGGCGATTACTGGTTAATCAGGAACCGCCGGCAGGCAGCGAGGCAAAGGTAGGCCGGGTGTCGGGCAGGCACTATGAAACACCATGGAATACGCAAGCGCCATGGCTGAAATTCAGGAGGGCTTATCGGTCTAATTTCAATAACCTTTCGTAATATGCAAAAAATAATTTATGTGATTTTGGGTATCGTCGCTTTATTGGTGTTGGTTATATTAGGCATTGGCGCGAGTAGGGTGGGGGGCGTGGCGATACGCAGCAATTTGGCGGGGCAGCAGTTTTTAGCGCTGGAAGTTTCGGAGCCCGTGGTTAGAGGGGTGCCGGTAGCCGTACGCTGGACACCGCCCGGAGATGGCAGTCGGGAAGAAATTGTATTGATGCTGCGCAGTGCAAAAGAGGATGTTATAGTCGGCACGGGTAATATAGGCGACGGTGAAGCCAGAATGACAATGCCGTGCGATGAAACGGGGGGGAGTTTAGTCTTGCGGCAGAAACAGTCCGGAGCCGTGCTGGCTAATCAAAGAATCACCTTGTTGCCGCCGGGGCAGGAATGCATCAAATAAAATTTTTAATTTTTAATGAGAGAATGTTCAGACTAAGCTGTTTTGCTTGTTTTTTCGGAAATAATCAATTGTATTTTTAAGGCCTTCTTGCAGGTTGGTAGTGGGTTGCCAGTTTAGAGCTTGCTTGGCCAGGGTTATATCGGGCTGGCGCTGTTTGGGGTCGTCGGCGGGAAGGTTGCGAAAAACTATGGTTGACTTTGATCCGGTAATCTCAATAATTTTTTCAGCCAGTTCTTTGATGGTCATTTCATCGGGGTTACCGATGTTGATGGGGCCGACGGTTTTGGTTTGATCCATCATGGCTATTATAGCGGCGATTAAGTCATCGACGTAGCAGAATGATCTGGTTTGTGAGCCGTCGCCGTAGAGAGTTATGTCTTCATTGTTTAGGGCTTGCATGATGAAGTTACTGACAACCCGGCCGTCTTGCGGATGCATGCGAGGGCCGTAGGTGTTGAAAATCCGGACAATGCGAATATCGACTTTATTGTGGCGGTGATAATCCATACAAAGAGTTTCGGCGATACGTTTGCCTTCGTCGTAGCAGGCGCGTGGTCCGAGACAGTTGACGTGGCCGACGTATGCTTCGGTTTGCGGGTGGATATCTGGGTCGCCGTAAACTTCGGAGGTGGAAGCTTGCAAGATGCGCGCGCCGGTACGTTTGGCCAGGCCTAGCATATTAATCATGCCGACGGTGTTAGCTTTGACGGTGCGGATGGGGTTGTGCTGGTAGTGGATAGGGGAGGCGGGGCAAGCGAGATTGTAAATCTGGTCAACGTCAAGCGTAAGCGGTTCGATAATGTCGTGCTCGATGAGTTGAAAACGGGGGTGGTCTAATAGGTGGGCGATGTTGCGGCGTTGGCCGGTGAAAAAGTTGTCGACACAGACGACGGAGTCGCCGCGTTCAATAAGGCGATCACATAGGTGGCTGCCCAAAAAACCCGCCCCACCGGTGACTAGGATTTTCATAGATTAGTATTTAGTATCTTGTATTTTGTATATATTCACGATGTTTCCACTTTATACTAAATAACCTATTCGTGGTACTTTGGGCAATATGCGAAAAAGTTTTTGGTGGGTCGGGGTGTTTTTATGGGCCGGTATTATTTGGTATTGGTCGAGCGTGCCGCATTTGTCATCGGGGTTTGAGTATGACTTCTGGCTGCGCAAGGCGGCGCACATGAGCGAGTTTTTTGGGTTGGCGGCTCTACTGTTTTTGGCTGTTGGGGCGTCGCGGTTAAGGCAAATCGCGGCCGGGTTATGGCTGGCAGTGGTTTACGCTGGTTTTGACGAAGCTCATCAGACTTTGGTGGCCGGACGCAATGGCAGTTGGCCGGACGTGGCGATAGACGCCGCGGGGGTTTTGTTGGCGTTGCTGGTGTTGGTTATCTGTAAGCGCCGTAGGGCGCGCAAAGTTATTTAACCGCGCCGATTTTATCTTTAACTTGAACGACGAGCTGGTCGAATATGTCCGGATTTTGGCGAGCCAGTTGGGATAAGACTTTGCGGTCGAGGGATATGTTCTGCTCTTTCATGGCGTGCATGAAGCGAGAATAAGACAAATCATGTTTGCGGACACCGGCGTTTATCACCACCTGCCATTGGGAGCGGAAATTACTTTTCTTTTTGCGGCGGTCGTAATAAGCGTGTTGGCCGGCTTTAAGAACGGCTTCTTTAGCTAGCTTGAAAATACTATGCCGGCGGCCGCGAAAACCTTTGGCTCGTTTAATCCATTTTTTGTGACGTTTTCTTTTGGGGATACTGCGAGGAGCTCTGGACATAGTAGAAACTTAAAACTTAAAACTTAAAACGAAAAGTGAAAAATAATGGAAGTTTAGTTATACGGCAATACTTCGCGCAGGCGGCCGTAGTCGCTGGCATCAACGTTTCGATCGGGGTGTTTTTTTCTGGTTTCGTTGCCGGTAGCGCGGGCGTTAAAGTGGGCCTGACGGACGGCGCGATGCTGGGCTTTGCCGGTAGAGGAAAAGTGGAAACGTTTACTGGCGGCTTTTTTGGATTTTTGTTTCATGACTGGTAAATATTCAAAATAACTTAAGATACTATACGGTAGCGAAAAGGCTGTTTAATGTCAAATGATTCAGGCGCGGGGACGGACGACAAGAGCGGAAATACTTCCCTGGTTATAACTGATACCGCCTTCAATTTGCGGATTGCCGGGGATAGCGGCGACAAAGTCCCTGATTTTTTGCCGAGCCATATCGCCGCGTCCTTTTTCGCGGCCGCGCAGGCGCATTTCAACTTTAACTTTGTGTCCCTGGTTTAAAAATTCATCAGCTTTGCGTAAGCGGATTTCCTGATCGTGAGCGCCGATTTTGAAGCCGATACGGATGCCTTTGATTTCACCGCCTTTGCTTTTGGCTTTCTGCTTAGCTTGTTTTTTACGCTGTTCGTACATATGTTTGCCGACGTCCATGATACGGGCGACGGGCGGATCGGCTTTTTCGGCGACAACAACCAAATCAAGTTCGGCCGCGATGGCTTTTTCCAGGGCTTCGGGCGTGGAGATAACACCAAGCTGACTGCCGTCGGCATCGATTAGGCGCACTTGCGGCGCGCGAATTTCTTCGTTAGCCGGTGGTCGTTTAACTTGTAGTTTTGGTCTGGCGCGATAGCGGCGGCGGCGGCTAGGCATGGAGAAAACTTAAAACTTAAAACGAAAAGCGAAAAACAATAATTCAAAAGATAAAACATCACAGATGCGCGAGGCGCATCTGGAGCTTACGGTAGCTTATTTTGGCATTTAGAGCAATACTGGATTTATGAAGACGTTAGCGTACAACAAGCGGGCGAGGTTTGATTACGAAACCCTGGAAAAGATGGAGGGCGGTTTAGTGTTGCTTGGTTGCGAGGTGAAGTCGGTGAAGGCGGGGAATATAAGTTTAAAGGGAGCGTTTATTACGGTTCACAACGGCGAGGCCTATTTAACGAACGCCACTATTCCACCGTGGCAGCCCAAGAACACACCGGAGAGTTACGATCCAATGCGTTCGCGGAAGGTTTTACTGAAAAAAAGCGAGTTGAAACAGATATACGGTAATAAGCAAGCAAAAGGCTTGACAATAGTGCCAATTAGGGTGTATAATAAAGGTTCCAGAGTAAAGATAGAAATCGCGGTGGCGCGGGGGAAGAAGAAGTACGACAAGAAGCAGGCGAAGAAGGAGAGAGACATACAAAGAGATGTTGATCGGGAGGTACGGGGGAAGGAAGATTAGAAAAGGCCAAAATCCCCCACTTCGCTAAAGCTACGCGGGGCAGGCAAATTTCAAATTTCAAATCAAATCCAAAAATTAAAAATTAAAAGTACCTCTAAAATCTAAAACTCAAATTTCAAATGACATTGTATGCCCAGATTTTTTTCGAAGGGTGGTCCCCCGCCGCTCCGCTGATAGCGGAGACTGTGGGGGACGGATTTTACCCTTCGGGGAAAATCCGGGCATGTTAGGCTTCGATGAGATGTTGTTTTTACAATCAGCATGTCGTGTGGCGAATCACCACTCGTTAATCACTTGATTCATCATGTTACGTGCAAACATTCTACAGCGCGTGAAGACAGCTTTTGCTCCTTCTTTCGCGCCTGCTTTCGCCTAAATAGCGATAGCCATCGGATTTTATCTGCCGTCGGGTAGAATTTCGGTGTCAATTCAGACGGCTTTAGTTAGTTTGTCCGGAATTCAGACTAACCGAATTGCACAATATTCCACGCATATTGCGGGCTTTGTCAGTCTGTTGCCGAGATATGCGTAATTTAGACTGGCTAAACATGTAGAAGATTGTAGGGATGCGTTTCACACGCGAGTTCGATTCTCGCCATGTCCACCCTTCGCACCTCGCTAGCGCTCGGCGCTACGGGTGGCAGGCCACCCGTCTAAATAGGGGTGGCTTTTGTTTTACCGAAGCGAAGGGTGTCCCCCATAGCTTTAGCGACGGGGGACTATAATATAGGTATGCATCATGTATATATTCTCAAACTTTCGGATGGCTCACTTTACATAGGTTCCGCTATAAATGTAAATATCTAACACCCGATGTTGAAATAAGTGTAATTAGGCGTGTAGGGGCATTTCAAACATCGGGTGTTGGAATGTCGGGTGTTTTCGCTGAAGTTCCGGCAGGCAGGCCAATCTACCCAACAGTTGCTTGACATGTCCACTAAATTGTGAGAAGTTATCACAATTCAAAACTGTTCACTTGCTTTGGAGGACAATAGATGGTTCTTTCAGTAGAGAGACGCAACGAAATCGCCTGGCAGTACTTGATTTTTCAAATTCGAGAATCAGGACTTCACTACACAAACTTCAATGCACCCGACACTAGACAACAGATTCGTGTCACTGCGGAAAAAATAGGTGCCTCGTTCGAAGAAGCTATGGAGTTCGTGCAGGCAGTGCTTGCTGAAAACAACAGTTAGTTACAGGTCAGAACCCCGTCACCAAGCTGGTGAGTGCATAAGGGTTCTTTTTTGTTGGTTAATAAGGAGCTCTTTGTTGAGAGAATGTAAATGTATAATGTAATCATGTCGCTCTGGTATCTCTATATCGCTCAAGCGCGAACAGGACGCTACTATGTTGGCATTACCACGGATACGGCCCGGCGAATTAGAGATCATAACAGAGGCAGGGGTGCGCGCATGGCGGTTAACCAGGGTCCGTTTACGCTGGTTTACACCTCGACGCCATTACCGGATCAATCGGTAGCCAGAAAGCTGGAGATTGAGGTTAAGAGCTGGAGGAGAGAGAAGAAAGAAAAGCTTATCGGTGGACAGGTGGAATTGGAGTAGGTTGGTGTTTGAATTTTTTGAATTTTCCTACTATGGACCAGGACATTTTGTTGACTAGAGTAGACTGACGTGTTATTAATGAGTGTCGTTCTTTAGGCAATTCTACTCGGGAGGATTTGTGATATGACTTTTTCACCACGCGATCAAGCGGCTTTGCTGGAATTGGCGGCCGGCGTGTTCAGCGAAGCGGGGGTGGAGGCAGACGAAGTTGCTCCACTGCTGGAGACCCTGTTAAACAGCGAGCGTTTTCGGCCGGCGTTTGTGCAGTTCTTGGCGGCACTGCGTGGTATTTACCGCGTGTCTTGCGAGGGGTAGTCTCTTTTTGTCACTTTACCGCCTCGGTTTTCCGCGGCGGTTTTTCATTATTTGATAAAGATTATTGTGATATTATTTTGCTGATGACTCTTAATGCCAAGCGAAACTATTTTACGGTCGTAATTTCCAGCTACGTTATATTTGAAAAAGACGGGAAAGTTTTGCTGGCTCGCCGGTTGAATACGGGTTACCGCGACGGGGAATACAGTTTGCCGGCGGGGCATATTGAAGAAGCGGAGTTTGCCACTGCTGCTGCCGTTCGGGAGGCACAGGAGGAGGTAGGGGTAGAAGTAAAACTTGAGGACTTGGAACCGGCCCATATCATGCATCGGCATTGCGGCGATCACGAGCGTATTGATTTTTTCTTTACCACCCAAAAATGGATGGGGGATATGGTGAATGCCGAGCCGGAAAAATGCGATGACTTGAAATGGACGGTGCCGGATGAATTACCGGAAAATACGATTCCATATATTGCGGCGGCGCTGGAGCGCTGGCATGGCGGGCAGTTTTATTCGGAGTTTACGGAAGTATAAGACAGGTTTTTGTATTTTATCGGCTATTCATATATTTTGAGCAGAAACTCGAATTGGCGAGTTATTAGGGTTCTTTTGACAAAAGGGGAAGGCGATGAAAAGCGAACTGCGGTTGGCAATGCTTGTTTCCGGCGGCGGCACGACGGCGCAATACATCATCCGGGCGTGTCAGAGCGGGGAACTCAAGGGAATTTGTCCGGCGGTGGTTATGTCCAACAGGAAGAGCGCTGGTGGATTAGTGAAGGCACAGGCGTTGGGTGCTTCAACTGAGACAATAAGGCCATTTTATTCTTGTCCAACTGCCTTGGGCGAGGAAATCTTGAAATTGTGCAAGAAACACTCGGTGGACTTAATCGGCCAATATGGGTGGTTGTGCAAGACGCCACCCAATGTTATAGAGGCCTATCAAGGCATGATTATTAACCAGCATCCAGGACCACTTGATTTTGGACGGCCGGATTTTGGTGGACAAGGAATGTACGGCCGGCGAGTGCACGCGGCGAGACTGCTGTTTGTACGTGCGGTTGGTTATGACTATTGGACAGAGGCATGCGCGCATCGGGTGACGGCAGAGTACGACAAGGGTGCGGTATTGTGCCGGCAGGCCGTGGAGATACAACCGGATCATGATCCGATTACTTTACAGGAGCTTGTGTTGCCGGTGGAGTATCGGGTACAGGTGAAGACGTTGGCTGACTTTGCTGCCGGCAATGTGCGGGAGGTTATGCGCGATAAGCTACTGGTCAGGCGGGAGGATGTAAGCTTATTGCATAACGCTAAGGAAACCGCTTGTCTTTTGTTTCCGCGCGGGTGAGGTTCGCGAGAGCCGCTTTGGTTTTAAATTAACTGGAGCGGTTTTTCTTTGCTGTTGAATAGTAATCTGTCTTAGCGATACTATTGGCTGGTAAATTGTACTTTAGAGAGAGGAGTAGCCATGAAGCCTCTGGAGAAGTGGGAAGTTGAGCTATTGCTTGAGTGCGACCCGCGATTCAAGCGGCGCCATTTGGATTTCGATGTCCAGCTGATTGAGTGCGAAAACAGACCGGGCATGTGGTTTGCTCTGTGGGTGGTTCTGGGACGGGGACTTTTCTTCAGGGAGGTTGTCTGCTGTATTTACAGGGATGATAATGGACGTATCTACCGTTGTTTTTGGTTGATATACCATCATCCGTCACAGCCTGTTCCGAAAGTGCAGAGGGCACGTTTTGTCGAACATGACCGCAAGGCTTATTTGTCATGGTACGTTCCGGGGTGATAACCGTCGGTTGAGATCGGCGGTTTCTTTTTTTGGATGTCGATTAACGTGGTGGGATAAAAATTTCGGGTGTGGTATTTTTTAAATATGAACAAGCTGGCGAGGGGGCTGATTAAAGATTTTCTTGTTTTGCTGGTTATTGTTTTGATTTGCGTCGGCTATTATCTTTACATGCCGCGGTCGGCGGTGAGGCTGCACGAACGTATTGCGGCGACAGACCCGAATGTTTTAACCGAAGAGAGGGTGGAGTTGTCGCGCGATCTGGAAAAATATCTGGCGGTTTGGCTGCCGCGGGATACGGGCAAGACGCCGACGCTGTTACATTTGTTTTTAGGTAATCAAAGAAAATTTTTTGATTTGAGTTTGGGGCAGGCGATTGACGATATTGATCAAACGGCAGTTGCGCCGGGGAAAATGCGAATTTGGAGTTTTATGAATATGGGGGCGGTGGTGAAAACAAGTAATAAGGCAATCGCTTTTGATACGGCGGATATGCCGGAGTCGGTGGTGCAGAAAAGGCTGGCAGATATTGCCGATATATTTTTGGTGACGCATGCCGATATGGACCATTACAATCCAACTTTATTAAAAAAAGCTTTGCAGAACGGCAAGTCAGCGGTTTTTCCGGAGGGCTTCCGGTTTATGTATGAGAGCGAGAATTGGTCTAATATTTACTATCTAAAGGATGGTCAGCCGGTTGATATAAACGGGGTGAAGATAACGGCTTTGCAAACGGACCATAGAGTGGATGGTAATTTTAACGAACCAAATGCGTGGTATCTGGTGGAGACGGATGGATTTAAAATTCTGCATACGGGCGACGGCATAAATTTTAAGTATAAAAATGAGAAGGCGGCACTGGCGCACAGCGGTGTGGACGTTTTTTTGTGTAATGTGAAAGTGGCTGCTTACGATATTCGCGACATTAGTCCGAAAGTGGTGGTGCCGATGCATTTATTTAAGTTTATGTCCAATCGCGAGGAGCTGGAGAACAGCACGTTTGATTACGCGGAGAATATTTACAGGCAGTATCCTGGTGAATTAAAAGGAATTGATATAAAGCTTCTTTTTCCGGGGGAGGGTTTTGAATATGAAGCGTGAGGAATCTGATTTGTAGTTTTCAGTTAAAGTAGGCCATGAAAATTATAGTGACGGCTAAAACAAGGGCGGGGGAAACGGGTGTCACAAAGGTTGATGACGGACATTATCGGGTGGCGGTGACGGCGACGCCGCAGGGCGGGCGGGCGAACGAAGCGATTATAAAAGCGCTGGCGGAATATTTTGATGTGGCGCCGTCGCGGATTTATATTAAGTTAGGTAAGACAGCCAAGGAGAAGCTGATTGTTATTGGCGAGTAATTTGTCTGGACAGGAAAGTAAAATTTGTATATATAAAAGAGCTGTGGTTCCCTGGAAAATTTAAGGAGACTGGCCATGAAAACGAATCTGATTGTAACCAAGCCGGAGCAGTTTGTGCGCGGGTTGGTTGAGGATGTTTTTCAGCGGCAATTGTGTCTGGCCAACGCTACGGTTGTGTACTATCTGGAGGATGTTTTGGTGGCGCATATTTACGCCGCTGACGCGCCTTTCTTGTCCTGGCCGACGGCGTATTTGATGAACAAGGCAATTGCTCTTTACGAGTTACCATTAACGCCAACCGAAGTTCAATGGCGCCTGGAATTGGTGCAGCTGGGTAACGCAATTTTGGTTGTGTTGGGGTTTTGTCCCGACATGATCAATGGCCGAAGACGGGCGAGAGCAGCAATGCTTTTGGAACAGCTGGGCATCAGAGTTTTTCGCGATGCCAGTAAGGTAGATGGTCTGCCGGCACCGGAAGCCGGTTGTTTGGAGGCGGTAAGCGGCCAGGTTCTGATAGAGGTAGCGAGTGACTTTCGTCTATGCGCCAAGGGGTATCAAATGGTCCGACGCGAAATCGGCGCTTAGTGTGGGTTTTCCGGTCGGGGCAATAATATACGTCCGTGTTCTTGAAGTAAGAGCGCGGACGATTTTTAAAATGTTTGGAATTATCTTGTCAATAAACTGGCAAGCTGTTATTCATATGACATGTTGGAGAAAAACTGGGGGCCGGCGGCGGTATTCGCGGTAACGGTCATACCGGCGTTGTTGTGGAGCGCGATGCTGCCTTGGTCGCAGCGCTTTAGCGATTTTACCAATTCGCTAACTAGTTTGGCGCAGCTGGCCGGATTGACTGGTATGGCGTTGTTTACGGTTGTCCTGATTTTAGGCGCGCGCATGTCTTTTTTTGAAGACTATTTCGGGGGTTTAAGCCGGATGTATGTGATCCATCATTTATTGGGAGGCACAGCGCTGGTGCTGCTTTTACTCCATCCGGTACTATCGGCGGTAAAGCTGTTGCCGTTTTCAATACGAGACGCGGCATTGTCAGTTTGGCCGGCAGCCAGCTTGCCGATAGCGCTAGGCTGGTTGGCGCTGGGGTTAATGATTATTCTGCTGGTTCTGACTTTTTATTTTCGTCCGGGGTATCAGCTTTGGAAGTTTACCCATAAGTTTTTGGGGTTGGCTTTTTTCTTGGCCGGTTTACATATTTTATTGATGCCCAGCGACATATCGCGAAATATATGGTTGCGCGGATACATGCTGGCGCTGGTTGTTTCGGCGCTAGTATTTTTTGTTTATCACTCGGTGCTTAATAAGCATCGTAAATATGTATATGAAGTTAAGGGTGTACTAGGGATAAACGGTAGTATCTTCCGGGTTTTAATGACGGCGCGAGGAGAGAGAATGCCGTACTATCCGGGACAGTTTGCCTGGTTTAGTTTTGTCGGCACGGGAGCGTTGGCGGAGGCGCACCCGTTTTCCATGAGTTCACATCCGGCAGAGAAAATATTGGCGGTGACGGTGAAGAATCTGGGAAATTTTACGAGCCAGCTAAGGCAGGTGCGACCGGGAACATTAGTGCGAGTGCAGGGTCCGTACGGACGTTTCTGGCCGCGTAATGTTGACGCAAAAAGACAAGTGTGGATCGCGGGCGGCATCGGCATTACGCCGTTTATCAGTATGGCGAAACAGATGCGCTACGGCGGTGAGAAAGCTCCAGTCGTGGATCTTTTTTACGCCACGCGCAATAAAGATGACGCAATTGCTTTGACGGATGCCTTGGCAGGTACCAGTGGTAGCTTAAGAGTATTTAACTGGTTTTCCGATACCTACGGTAGGATAACGGTGGCAAGAATAAGGGAGATATTGAGTGAGGATTTGCCGGGGAAGTCGTTTTTCCTGTGCGGTCCTTTGCCAATGATGGCCAGTTTGCGCCGTCAATTGCGGGAAGTGGGAGTGGCAGCAAAAGATATTTACTCGGAGGAGTTTGAGCTTTAAGGTAGGGGGGTATGCTTAAAAAACTAGTAAGGGGAGTGGTGGCGGTGTCCTTGTTTATTTTTTTGATAGCGATGATCAGTCTTTTTGTTGGTTGGGTGTTGGGCGGCAGCTGATTTTTTTTGTGATAAAAATTAGCGCCTGGATCGGAAACTATCCACTAGCGGCGTTTTTCTTTTTCGGTTGGTCTAACGGGGATAAGGTGTTTACGGTCGACAATATATTCGCCGAGAAAAGCGAAGGGAATGGCGACAGCAGTAGCGACGATAAAGGTACGCCAGGTAATAGGGTCCTTGGTGACTAGCGTAATAGCGATAAGGTCTTCGATTACACCCATAATAATTCCGAAGATTAAAAACTCAAGAAATATTTCCAAGCGGCGGGAGTACATCTTTTATATAGTAACACTTTTTTGTCCGTTGTGTTTAGTGTCTTGTTAATAGGTGTTTGGTGGTATAGGGTTAGAGGGGTTTGGTACTTTAGAAATTCCTGGAGGATATTGCCATGGGACGCTGGTTTTTGATTCATCTGGCGGCGGCAGTGGGGTTGACTCTGGTCTTTTTGGCGGCGATTCACTTGTCGTTTTTCTTCTTGTTGGCGGCGCTGTTGGGAGGATATTGGCTATTTTGGTTGTGGCGGGTAATCAGCGATTGGCGCGGTCGGTGCGGTTGTTGCGGCAGCGGGTTGACGTATCAGAAGTGGCTCAAAACAGGACATCCGGACGATGACAGGTGGGTGTACATCGGTGTCTATAGATTGTGTTGGCGGTGCGGCGCTTGTGAGTTGGTAAAGCTTTTGTATCGCAAGTTTCTGCCGGATTCGCCCAGAAAACCGCTGCCAATGCCATCTGATTTGCCGCAGTGGCCGAAAGTAAAGACGGAGTAGATGGCTGCACCGAGCTTCGCTTGAGGGCGGGGCTCTTTTTTTATCCGAAGAAGTTATAAATATAGTATAGTGAAGGCTTATGAGGCGAATAAATTGGAAAAGAATTGATAAGTATTTAGCCGCGACACTGGTAGCGGTGCTGGTGAATTATTATCTTGGTTTTTTGCCGCGTGAGTTTAACGAAACGGTTTTAGTGGCGATAGCCGGACTGGCAACCTTTCCGGTAGTGGTTAGCGCCTGGCAGGCGCTAAAACGGCGGGAAATAACCGTTGATTTACTGGCCAGCGTGGCGCTAGTGGCGTCGTTGTTGGCGGCGGAATGGGCATCAGCAGTATTTATTAATTTAATGTTAACGGCGGCAAGGATTTTTTCCGCATATACGGAGGGTAAATCGCGGACGGCGATTGCGGGTTTATTGAAACTGCGTCCTCATCAGGCTAGAATCAGACGTCTTGACGGAACGATAGTGATGCTGCCGATTGGCCGGGTTAGAGTCGGCGATTTAGTGGTGGTGCAGTTGGGTGAGCAGGTGCCGGTGGACGGTGAGGCAGTAGAGGGCGCGGCATCGATTGATCAGGCGTCTTTGACGGGTGAGTCTTTACCGGTGTCGCGGGGTGTCGGACAAAAAGTATTAAGCGCGACGGTAGTAGTGGAAGGGACAATAGTGGTGCGGGCGGAAAAAGTGGGGAAAGATACGACTTTTGAGAAAATGGTGAAGCTGGTTAAAAGCGCGCGGGATAGTAAGGGGCCTATACAGACTTTGGGCAGTCGGTTCGCGGCCGGATATATTGTGATTGTTTTTACCGCGGCGATAGTGCTGTACGTGACAACGAGGGATTTACGTTTAGTGCTGGCGTTGCTGTTGGTGGCGTGTGCCGACGATATTGCCGTGGCGGTGCCGTTGACATTTTCGGCGGCGCTGGGGAGGGCGGCGCGGCGCGGCATCATCGTCAAGGGCGGCGCGTTCCTGGAAGGATTAACGAAAGCCAAAACAGTTGTTTTCGATAAGACGGGGACATTAACTGCTGGCAGAGTGAAGGTTATTGATGTAATTACTTTCGGCAAGTTTACAAAGGAGGAGGTAATAAAGATGGCGGCGGCGACAGATTCTTTCTCGTCACATTTGTTGGCCCGGGCGATACTCGATTATGCCAAGGCAAGGGGTATTGCCTGGGATGAACCGAAGAAATTCGGTCAGGTAGCCGGGCAGGGAAGCTGGGCGCAATACGGTGAAGAAAAGGTATATTGCGGTCGGCGGGATTACGTGGAAAAAGAAGGTGTTGTAGTGACGGATGAACAAGAACGGGCGGTTGATGACCAACAGAGTCGTCAAGCGGGGGCGCTGGTTTATGTTGGCCGCGGCCAAGGGCTGGCGGGGGTGATTGTTTGTGCCGACGCGATAAGGCCGCAAGCGCGCGCGGCACTGGCGGCGCTGCGCCGCGAAGGGATGGAATATATGGTGATGTTAACGGGAGACAATGATAAAGTGGCGGGAAAAGTGGCCGGTGATCTGAAATTGGATTCTTTCGCGGCGAATCTGACTCCGGCGGATAAACTGGAACGGGTCAAAGCATTATTGAAGCGTCCGGGTAAGCTGGTGATGGTGGGTGATGGAGTCAACGACGCGGCTGCTTTGGCGCTGGCGGATATTGGCGTGGCGATGGGGGCGGTGGGATCGGACGCGGCGATAGAAGCGGCGGATGTGGCGTTAATGCAGGATGATTTAATGAAAGTCGCCGAGGCGAGAAAAATCGGCAAGGCTGCCGTGTCTATCAGCCGCCAGAATTTTGTGATTTGGGGCGCGGTTAATTTGCTGGGAATGTATTTGGTCTTCGCCAAAATGATGGGCCCGGCCGAAGCGGCGGCCTATAACTTCGCGACGGATTTCTTGCCGATTATGAATGCGATTAGGATGTTCAGGTATAAGATATAAGGTATAATATAAGGTTATGATTAATTTAAAACAGTCTTTGGTTGAAGATATCGCGGCTGGCATTGCCGCAGCGCGGTCGGCCGGGGAGTTGCCTAAAACTAAAAATGAAGCAGTGGTGGTAGAGCGGACGGAAAAAGCGGAGCATGGCGATTACGCTTCGCCGGTGGCCTTGACGTTGACAAAAAGCGCGGATAAGCCGCCGCTGGATATTTTGGATATTATTGCGCGCCATATGCCGAAGAAGGAATATGTAGGCAAGCTGGAAGCGGTGGCGCCGGGGTTTTTAAATATCCGCCTGAACCCTGGCTGGATGACGGCGCGGTTGGACGATGTTTTAGAAGAAGATATTTGCGGCGGGGTAAATATTGGTCGGGGTAAGCAATATAATTTTGAATTTATTTCGGCTAATCCCACCGGGCCGCTGACGCTGGGCAACGCGCGCACGGCTTTTTCCGTGGACAGTTTGGCTAACGTGCTGACCTGCGCCGGCTATAACGTGACGCGGGAATATTACATTAACGACGCGGGCGGCCAGATTATGAAATTGGGCGAATCAGCGCTGCGGAGAATTTTGGAAGGGAAAGGGGAAAAAGTTGATTATCCAGAGGAGCTTTATCAGGGCGAATATATTAGTGAGGTGGCAACGATACTGGCGGAGAACGCGAAAGAAAACGAGGGGAGAGAGTTTACCGGGGGCGATTTAAAAGATAAGAAGTTGATAGAGGAACTGGGTCAGCAGGCGGCGGATACAATGATGGATAAGATAAAAAAAACGATAGCGGAGGATTTAAGGATAAAGTTTGATGTGTGGACGTCAGAGAGAAAATTAAGAACCAGCGGAGCGGTTGAGAAGGTTCACGAGAAATTGCGCGATAAAAAGATGATTTACGAAAAAGACGGTGCGGAATATTTGCGGACAACGAAATTTGGCGACAGCGAGGACAGGATTTTTGTCAAGAGCGACGGTGAATATGCTTACATTGCGCCGGATGTGGCTTATCATCAGGACAAGTTTGACCGAAAATTCGACGGTATTTTTACTTATGTCGGCGCGGATCATCAGGGTCATGGATCGAAGCTGCGCGCGGCGCTGGAGGCGCTGGGCTGCGACGTGAGTAAGTTGCACGTAGTGGCGGCGCAGTGGATTGGCGTGTTGCGGGACGGCAAGCCGGTGAAGTTGTCCAAGCGGCGAGGGAACTTATACGGACCAGGTGATTTGATAGAAGAGGTGGGGTATGATGCCGCGCGTTTCTTTATGGTCCAGCACGCGCTGACGACGCACATGGATTTTGATATTAATTTGGCGAAAGAACGAAACGAGCGCAACCCGGTTTATTATGCGCAGTACGCGTATGTGCGTTTGCAGTCTATATTGCGTCGGGCCAAGGAGTTAGGTGTGATTGAAGGGGCCGGCGAGAAAATAAAGTTGACCAGTCACGGGGAACTGACACATACGACGGAGTTGGAGTTGATGCGGCAGATGTATCGGTTGCCGGAGGCGATAACGGATATTGCGGCTAGTGGGGAAGCACAGCAGTTGGCTTATTATGCGCTGGAGCTGGCGCGAGCGGTACATGTTTTTTACCGGAATGTGCCAGTGATTGCGGCGGATAAGGAAGAAGTGCGGATGAGCCGTCTGCAGTTGGTGCTGGCGGCGCGAAAGGTGATGGGACAAACGCTGGATTTGCTGGGTATAAGCAAGCCGGAGGTGATGTAGCTGTGGTACTATGTAAATAGGCCTAATAATCTTCCTTTTTTAGGGAGAATGGCCTATGATAAAAGTCCTATGCGAATTGGTATTGACGCGCATATAATTTTGCCCAAACACAAGCGGTATGATCCGAAAATTGCCTGGTATACGGAGCAATTAATTACGTATTTGCTGGAGGCGGATAAGAAGAAGGAACATACTTGGGTGCTGTTTTTTGATGAGCGGATGAAAGATTCGAAGAAACTGGCTAAATATAAGCAGGAGAATGTGGTGATAAGACATTTTCCATTTGTGCAGTATCGGAAGTATATGCCGGTGTTGTATTCTCATATGTTGATTTCCGCTTTTCTGCGTTCGGCTAAATTGGATGTGTTTCACTCGCCGGAAGGTTTAATACCATTTGTTTATCCCGGCAAGATCTTGACCACTTTTCATTACGTGCCGCGTGGTGTGGGAGACAGCAATTTGTTCACGCGCACATTTATGATGGGGGCGCGGGTGGCTTTTGCCCAGCTATGCAAACGGGCCAAGAGGATTATTGTGAATAAGCCGAGCGATGAGAAGATACTGGTGGAGCGGCACGGGTATCCCAAGGAGAGAATAGTGGTGACGGGTGATGAGGATACAAATACAATTGACTGGCCGCGCCGGGTGAAAAAATTAATTCAGGTTTATCGGGAAGTTTACGAGGAGGGTAAGGCTAAGAAGATTAAAACCGAGCATAAAAGCAAAGTTAAAAGCCAGCGGAAGAAGTAGCTTGGAGCGGTTGCTTTGCATTTTGTTCAGCCGGATTTTACCTTTAGTGTTATGGGTCAAAAGAAACCATATTTTGATGATGTGCCGCCGCGGATGGCGGCTGACGAGCTGGAGCGGGAGATTTTAGATTACTGGGATGAGAAAAAGATATATGCGCGTTCTTTAGAGCAGACTGCTAGGGGGAAAATTTATACTTTTTATGATGGGCCGCCGTACGCGACGGGCAAGCCGCACTACGGTCATATCTTACAGTCGGCGATCAAAGACACGGTGCTGCGCTATAAAACGATGCAGGGGTATCACGTGCCGCGCCGAGTAGGCTGGGATTGTCACGGGTTGCCGGTGGAAACGTTAGTAGAAAAAGAACTGGGTTTTAAGTCGAAGAAAGATATTGAGAAATACGGTATAGAAAAATTTAATCAAAAATGCCGCGATACTGTTTTTCGATACATTGACGACTTCACGACGACGCTGAAGCGAATCGGGCGGTGGGCCGATTATGATCAGGCTTACGCTACGCTTGACCGTGATTACATGGAATCGGAATGGTGGGCGTTTAAGAGGTTATGGGAGAAGGAGTTGGTTTACAAGGATTTTCGTTCGACACCGTACTGCATTCGCTGTGCGACGCCGCTGTCTAATTTTGAAGTGACCAGTAATTATCATGACCGGACGGATACGGCGGTTTATGTGTTGTTAAAGGTGAATGGCTCTTCGACTCGCTTCGCTCGCTCAGAGTCAGATGGCCTATATCTGGCCATCTGGACTACAACACCCTGGACGTTACCGGGTAACGTGGCAGTAGCGATAAACCCCGAGTTGGAATACGTGAGCGTGGATTACGAAGGCAAAGAAGTTGTTGTGGCTAAGCAGAGAATCAAAGCAATTTTTGGCGAGGACTTGCCGGTAAAAAAGCAATGGAGCGGGAGCGAACTGGACGGCTTAACGTATGAGCCGCTGTATAATTTCTCGGCGGTTGAGGGTGGCTACAAAGTAGTGTATGGCGGGCACGTGACGGGCGAAGACGGTACGGGATTGGTGCATATCGCCACGGCTTTCGGCGAGGAAGACGCTGAATTGGGAAAAAAACTGGGGCTGCCGGTAATTCGCAACGTGGATTCGGACGGGCGTTTTACGGATGAAGTAAAACCGTGGGCCGGCGAAAAGATATTCGCGGCTAACGACAAGGTGACGGATGATTTGCGTGAGCGTGGTTTGTTGCTGAAAGCGGAGCAATTTACGCACAGCTATCCTTATTGCTGGCGGTGCGATGAGCCGCTAATTTATTACGCGTTGGATACTTGGTTTATAAAGGTGACGGATTTGAAAAAGCGGATGCTGGAAATAAATGAGCAGATAAATTGGACGCCGAAACATGTGAAGCATGGGCGGTTTGCCAAAGGAATAGAATCGGCGCCGGATTGGGCGGTGTCGCGTAATCGTTTTTGGAGTGTACCGGTGCCAATTTGGGAGTGTGATAAGTGCGGGGAAAGAGTTTGCGCCGGCAGTTTAGCGGAATTAGCAGAGTTGTCCGGACAGAAGCAATTAGATGATATGCACCGGCCGTACGTTGACGAGGTGACGTGGAGTTGTACGAAAGGCGAGGGGAAAATGAAACGTGTGGAGGAAGTGTTGGATGTCTGGTTCGACTCGGCGGCGATGCCGTACAGCCAGTGGCACTATCCGTTTGCCAATAAGGAGTTTGTAGAAAAAAGTTTTCCGGCTGATTTTATTGCGGAGAGTGTTGAACAAACCCGCGCGTGGTTTTATGTGATGCATGTATTGGCGACAGCATTAACTAAAGACGATATTGGTTTAGGCAAGGATAAGCCGGCCTACAAAAATGTAATCGGGTCGGGATTGATATTTGCGGAGGATGGACAAAAATTATCCAAGAAGTTGAAAAATTATCCGGAGCCGGAGCCGACAATAGCCAAATACGGGGCGGACGTTTTGCGATTTTACCTGTTGGCCGGTACCAGCCTGGGCGAGCCGTATCGGTTTTCAGAAAAAGAGATGCAGCAAGTACAGCGGGGTTTTTATCTGACACTGTGGAACGCTTACAGCTTTTTTGTTCGTTACGCCAACACACATGACTGGCAGCCGGGTGATCAGGTGACGGAGAGCAGCAATATATTGGACAAATGGATTAGAGCCAGGCTGGTTCAGCTGGAAAACGAGGTGGTGTCGGCGGCAGATGATTATCAAATAGATCTAGCGGCGCGGGCGTTTACGGGGTTTGTTGATGATTTGAGTAACTGGTATATAAGGCGATCACGGGGGCGGTTTCAGCGGCCGGCCAGTGATAAAATTCGTGACGAAGCTTTTGGCACGTTACATGAAGTGTTGGTGCGTTGTGTCCGGTTGTTGGCGGCCTTTATGCCCTTTGTGACGGAAAATATTTATCGTAATCTGACAAAAGAGGAGTCGGTGCATTTATCGCGTCTGCCGGTTGCGGTTGATTTTGAGAAAAATAAACTGGAGTTATTAGAGGTAATGAAGCAGGCGCGCGAGGCGGTTTCGGCCGGGTTAGCCATACGGGCCGGACATGGTATAAAAGTGCGCCAACCATTGAATAAGATGATGGTGATGGGTGTGCCGCCGGCGGAAGAAATTATGAATATTATAAAAGAAGAGGTGAATGTTAAGAATGTGGAATATGCGGAGAAGCTACCCGATAGCGACGAGTACGCGGTGAGCGGAGAGGAAGGCAAGGTGAAGTTGGCTTTAGACATTGTTTTGACAGAGGAGTTAAAGGAAGAAGGCCGAGCGCGGGAGATTATCAGGCGGGGGCAGGTGTTGCGCCGGGAAGCGGGGTACGCGCTGGATGATAGGATTAAGTTGGTAATAACAACTTCCAGTGAGAAGCTGCGTAAAACAGTGGAGAGCCAGAAAGTATTAATACTGGATGTGTTGCAGGCGGATGAAGTTATGGAAAACGGCAGTGAGGATGCGGGGGGGGATTTTAAAGTAGATGGGGAAGAAATGCATATTGGAGTGATGAAAGGTGATAGTTAGTGATGAAATTTTCTAATCTTCTGCTCTTAGCGACACATAACGCCCGCCCCAGCGCGGGCGTTACTCGGCTGAAGGCCTGCCACCCCGCCTAAATTTTGCCGCGGCAAAATTTAGGCGGGGACCAGGCTGGCAGTCCTTCAGACGGTCGCTAAGAGCAGAAGATTAGAAAATTTTTGCTCATAGGTTAGTTTATTCCCTTCCGGGAGGAGGAAAGAGGACGGGGAGTGGAGAGGGTATGTGCTATAATATATGAATGAATAAGCGGGAGAAGCTGCACGCGCTGGTTTTAGCGCGTCGCGACATTAATGAAGCGGATCGGCTGGTGACACTGTTTTCCCGGCAGCAAGGTTTGCTGCGAGTGCTGGCTAAAGGTGTGCGTCGGATACCGTCACGGCGTGGGGGGCACTTGGAGCCTTTGACTTACGTATTGGCGATTGTAACGGGTACGGCGGACCGGAAATATCTGGCGGCGGTGGAGACGGTGGATGATCATCTGGCTTTGCGCGGTGATGTGCAGGCGTGGGAGCACGCGGAGATGCTGGCACGATTAGTCTTGGGGCTTTTTGAAGAGGAAGAAGTGCAGGTGGAGTTGTTTGATGCTTTGTATCATGCTTGTCAGATGTTTCCGGAGTTGCCAGCGCCCAAGCGGGATTTTCTAGAGGTAGCCGTGGCCGGTTATGCCCTACGTTGTGCGGGTTTGCAGCCGGATTTAAATCGGTGTCAAGCGTGCGGCAGAAACCAGCCGGACGAAGCGGTGATATTGAATCCCCAAGCCGGAGGTTGGCGATGTTTGTCGTGTCACGATTCTTTTGTGGGGACGCAGTTGTCACTGCCGCCGCGTTTGTTGCGCGCGCTGCGCTGGCTGGGTAGGTATCCGCAAAAGGCATTACAGCTTAGTGCGACCAAGGAGGAAAGCAGACAAGTGCTGGCGGCGATGAGGTATTATGCGATGGTGGTGGCCGAGACGGTGCCGATGGTGCGAACTACTTAAGATATAGTTAAATATATGGAAGGCAAAGAAGAAAATAAAAGGCAGACGCCGGAAGAAACGGAAGGGGCTCATACCGGCGATGGTAGGAGTCAGTTGCCTGATTTAGAGCGACAACTGTATGCCAGGCAGGAGTCGTCCACAATGCGTCAACGCGAAGATCAGCTGAAGCAATTAGGGATTAGAAGAACAAAGGTTTTGTCAACAGACGAAAATGCGCCATCGGCTCCGGTGACTTTTAAATCGATGGCCGAGGGGCGAGCGAAAAAGAGGCGTCAGGTGATAGTTGCGGTTGTGTCTGTATTGTTGCTGGTAGTGTTATTTGCGGTGGCGCTGGCGGGGACATTGTGGTATAGGGCGCGGCATAATGTGACGGCCGATCAGATTGGCATAGCGATTGAAGCGCCGTCGGCGCTGGCGGCGGGCGATGAGATAAAATACGTAGTCGATTTTGCCAATAACAGTTTGGAACATTGGCAAAATGTGGTGTTGATATTTGATCAGCCGGTTGGGTTTACCTTAAGCGACAGTTCATTGCCGTTAGATGAAAGCGGCCAAGAGCGGGTGTTGACGGTGGGGGAGTTGAAAAGCGGTGAAGAAAGAAAGTTGGAGATAACAGGATATTTACTGGGAGAGATCAATACAGCAGCGGTGGCTCGAGCGGAAATAACCATCACGCCGGAGAATTTTCCAAGCGGGCGTTTTGCCAAGGCAGCGTTGGCGACTACCAATATTAGCACGGTGCCGCTGGATCTGGCGGCGGATGTGCCGAACGAAGCGCGGCAGGGCGAGCGAGTGCCGATAAAAATTACGGTGACCAATACCAGTACTAATAAAATCAGCGGGGCATATTTGAAGCTGCAAGTGCCGCCCGGCGCGCAGTTGGCTTTGCAGGATCCGCAGTTTTCTGCTGATTTTTCCGTGCCGGAGAGCCTATGGCGCTTGGAAGATTTGGAGCCGCTGGATGTGGCGACGCGCGAGGCGGTGGTGTTTGTAGAAGGTCGATCGGGAGACAAAAGAGAAATCAGAGTGGAGACGGGAATTAAGCAGGGGGATCAAGTGTTTGTTCAGCGGACGCTGGCGGGAGTAGTGTCTATAGCGTCCAGCACGCTGTCGATTGATCAGTATTATAACAATACTAATGAGCTTTTGACGGTGAAACCGGAGGACAAAGTTAAGGGGGTAATTAAATACGTCAATACGGGCACGGTGGCGCTGACTGACGTGGTGGTGCGGGCGAAATTTGAAGGGCAGGGGCTTGATCCGGCTTCATTACAGCTTTCTTCCGGCGCGTATGATCCGACGACAAAGACAATTACGTGGACGGCAGCATCAATGCCGGAGTTAGCGGCGGTGCAGCCAAACCAGGCAGGAGAAATCTCTTATCAGTTTGATATACAAGGCGTGGATGTTTTAGCAGCTGGAGAAGAGTCTAGGACAAGTAATGCTTTGATTATTACGGCTTCAGTTGACAGCCCGTCACTGACTGTGACGGCGGGAGAAACGCCAAAAGAAATATCGGACAGAGCGGTGTTGTCAGTGGCGACCGCTTTGACAATACAGGCGGATGCTTTTTATGATGACGGCCGGTTGGGTATTACGAGCACGGGACCAACACCGCCGAAAGTGGGAGAGGAGACGACTTACACGGTACGGCTGCGTTTGGGCTCGACCCTAAACGACGCCGGGGATGTCAGGGTGTCGGCGGTGTTGCCGGACGGGGTGCGCTACACGGGCAAAGTGGTTAAGACGACGGGTGAAGTTGAGTATAACGATCGGACCGGGGAGTTAATTTGGCGTTTGCCGCAACTGGCGGGGTTGGCGGGAAGCAGGCAGCCGGCGGCGGAGCTGTATTGGCAGGTGGCGGTGGTGCCGGGAGAAAATCAGCGCGGAAGTGTGATAGAATTTTTGAATCGTCTGACGGCGATGGGAACAGACTTGTTTACTAATAGTGATTTGGAAACGGAGGTTACTTCTTTCCCGTCAACCGAGTCGGCAGTACCGGGGGAGGGGAAAGTGGAATAACGAAAACGTAAAGGGTCAAACGAAAAACTTAAAACAACAACTCAAAACGCAAAAGATACTTTAAATTTTGCATTGTTGTTTTACATTTTTGGTTTTACCTTTTACTCTTCAAGAATGTTGATACTCGATGTTTAGGTTTGAGATAATAAAAAAAGTGGGTTTAGCTAGGCTAACGAAGTTAACAACCCCTCACGGCACGGTAGAGGGGCCTTTTTTTCAGTTTGTGGCAACTCAAGGCGCGGTGCGCGGGCAGGTGTTTGCCGAGGATTTGGAAAAGATGGGAGTGCAGATTGTGCTGGCAAATACGTATCATTTGCATTTGCGACCGGGGGAAGATGTGGTGGAAGCCGGCGGCGGTTTACACGGATTTATGCAGTGGTCTCATCCGGTGACGACTGATTCGGGTGGCTATCAGGTATTCAGTTTAGGCAAAAATGTGAAGCTGGATAGTGACGGGGTAACTTTTGCTTCGCCAATTGATGGTAATAAGTATCGGCTGACGCCGGAGTCGGCCGTGCAAATTGAGGCAAAGCTGGGCGCGGATATTATTATGCCGTTGGATGTGTGTACACCGTACGGGGCTGATAGGGAAAAAGTGGCGGCGGCGGTAGAGCAGACAAGCAAGTGGGCGGCACGGTGCAAAGCAGAATGGGAGAGGGCTGGTAAAGACACACAGGCTTTATACGGCATAGTTCAGGGTAGTATATATAAAGACTTGCGGGAGAAGTCGGCGGCGGCTCTAAGGGAAATAGGGTTTTTCGGTTACAGTATTGGCGGAGAGATGCGCGATGTGACGGCAACTTCCATGGACGAGGGAGTACGCATGACAACGCAGTTTTTGCCGGAGGACGCGCCGCGATATTTAATGGGGGCGGGTATGCCGGAGGATATTGTGCGGGCGGTGCGAGCGGGGGTGGACCAGTTTGACTGCGTACTGCCGATACGCAACGCGCGGCACGGCAAGATTTATCGTAATTTAAATATCAAAGAACTGGCGGCGTGTTTGCAGGATCCGGAGCGTCCGGTGGAGGCAGACAAGTTATATGAAGTGATGGATATTACCAAGAGTTCGTTTAAGGATGACCAACAAGTTTTTTCTCCGGGAAATCCGGTGATTACAAAAGATTACAGCGTGAGTTATGTGCATCATCTGATGCGTTGCGAGGCGCCGAGCGGGTTTCGGCTGGTGGTGTTACATAATATATATTTTTACGTGCAGTTGATGCGGGAGATAAGAGCCGTGCTTGACAAATAGTGCCACAAGAGCTATAATTAAGAGTTAGTGGCTCTTTTGGCAATATCACTGCTTTTTATGAAAGGAGGCTCTGGTGGGCACTCTATCTGATCAGTTGTTCGTGGCAGGCCTGATTTCGGCCGGCCAGCGGGACAGGGAGCAGCTACAAGCGGAGAGCGAGAAGCGTAAGCAGCAGAAGAGGATGAGGAAGCAGCTCTCCGCTGGCAGCGAGTTCAACTCGGTGAAAAGGTTCCTGGAGTATGTCAGGCGTCGGCTGATGAGAGAGTATAGTGAGCGTCTGATGCAGGAGATCTTCACCGACGCTCACCGAGTGGCTGATGCTCTGAATCTCGACACGATTGGGCAGAAGAAGCGTGCCAGGCTGCACGCGCTGATGTGCCGGCTGCATGATCAGTTGCCTGGCTTGGGTGAAGACGAACGGGCGGAAGTGCTGGCCCGCGAGTGCCGCAATTACTGAACGCCCTTTGGGTGAAAGGAGAGTCCGTTATGAATGTTCTTACTTTGGGAACCTTGGGTCTTTGATCTAAGGTTCCTATTTTTTTACATAGTTTTTGATTTTTGTATGGGCAGGGGAGTATAGTTTTAATATGGATAGAAAAGAATTACTGAAAAAAATCGGCCAGGAGCGGGGATCAAGTGTTTTAGCTTATTTCACCAGCGACCGGCCGGGACCGATTGGCGCTAAAATCGGCATGGATATAATTCCGATTTTTAGCGGACAGCTGCGCGCGATGGGGAAACAGGAAAAAATAGATTTGGTTTTGTACAGCACGGGCGGGGATACCATGGTGCCGTGGCGGCTGGTGTCTATGATTCGGGAATACTGTGATAAGTTGGCAGTGTTGGTGCCCTATAAAGCGCACAGCGCGGCGACGATGATTGCGCTGGGAGCGGACGAAATAGTGATGAGTGACTTGTCGGAGTTGTCCCCTATCGATCCGTCCACGGCGAACGTGTTTAATCCGCCACAGCCGGGAAGTCCGCAGGGGCGCATACCGATTTCCGTGGAAGACGTAGTCGCCTATTTTGATTTGGCCAAGAATAAGTTTGGAATTTCATCAGATGCCAGTTTGGAGCAAATTTTCAGCCAATTCGGAAAAGCTAATCCGCAGATTCATCCGCTGGCGCTGGGGAATGTTAACCGTATTCATAATTTAATTCGATTGCTGGCTCGTCAGTTACTGCTTAGTCATAAAGAGCCGATGGCAGAGGCGGAAGTGGACAAAGTGGTTGGTTACTTTACGGAAAAGCTGTACAGTCACCAGTACTTTATCGGGCGCAAGGAAGCGCGAGAGTCGCTGGGATTAAACAGCGTGATGTATGCCAAGAGCGGCTTGGCTGATGTGATGACGGAAATTTATGAGAGCTTTAAAGAGGAGATGAAAATAGGCGAGCAGTGGAACCAGGAAATGGAGCTGGGAGCGGGTATGAGTCAAGGAGAAAAAGACTACACGATTGCTTATGTAGAAAGTGAGAAGCAATCACAGCACTTTGATTTGCATGTGGAGTTTCGCCGTCAGCAAGTGCCGGTGCAACAGCAGACGCCGCAGGGCCCGATGCAGGTTCAGCAGGAAAAAGTAGTTTGGCGGGTGGTGCGGCAAGGATGGGAATAATAATTTTCAAGGCTCAATTTCCCAGCCGTCGCTCGCGAGCTATGGCCGGCAAGGCAATTTCCATTTAAGTCTCAATTTTAAAATGACAAAAAACAATGAGTGCGGAAGGAGTGCCAAAGTCTGGTTTGAATGAGAATGTTGGGAAGGCGCAATTTCCGAAGAGATGCGCCAGCAGCTTTTCGCGAAAGAAACGCGGCCGGTTTGGACAGCCGCTATGTCGCGTGAGGAATTGTTAAGCAGGTACGGAGAAAAAAAATAGATTGGTGTGTAGGTAATGAAAACACCCGGTGGGGTCCGGGTGTGTAAAGTACTGGCTATTTGCCAGAATTTTCTAGAAGCTGTGTGGCTAGGCGAAGGAGAAAGAACGCGGTGATATTGCTGCCAAACTCAAGGCCAAGAGTGCGTTGTTGGACTTCGGCCGGCGTGAGTTTAACCAATTTCTCGATATACTCCCCCGGTTCCGGATGGGGGGATGTGGCAGTCAGGTCGTGGCATACGAAACAGAATTGCTGGTGCTCAATCACGTCGTTTTTGGTTGACGTTAGAGCCAGTTCCCACTCGCCGGCTTCAAAGCCGATTTCTTCGGCAAGCTCGCGTCGCGCCGCTGCCCAGGGGTTTTCATTGTCGTCGATAAATCCGGTAACCGGCTTTGTTACCATCTGTTGGGTCTTCCAGCTGCGTTCGCGGATGAGACACAGGCGACCGTCTGGGAAAATAGGAACAACAGTGACACCATTGCGGACGTGGACTATTTCCAATGTTTGGGAGCCACGTTCTTCTACGCGAACTGAAACGAATTTACCGCACCAAGTGTGTTTGATGATTGCCATGATTAGCCTCTTTGGTTTGAGAATGTACGGTCTTAGAGGAGTGGATAATAATAGATGAAATATTCAGTTAAGTCAAGCACGACTGGTGGTTAGAGTTTTTTAAAAAGAAAAACCCGCGGAGACTTTTTGAGGTCTCGCGCGGGGTTGCTCGGGGGGCTACTGTTTGAAGGAACCGGTGAACTGAACCTGGGGTTCGTTGCCTTGGCGCTGTTCGACAGTGCCGATGCACGTGGCGTTGCAGCTGTCGGGCATCTCATTGCCGTCAATAATGGAGGCGACCATGATGCCCTGGTTGAAGACGCGATCCATTTCAGCAGGCGTAATGTGACCGGTTTCCTGGATAGCTTTGAAGATTGACGGACGCAGCCAGGCGGAGCGGTCGAGAACCACTTTGCAGTTTTCAGGCAGTACACGCGGAATGTTGTCCACCAATCCGCCGCCGGTGATGTGAGCATGGGCGGCAAAGCGGATGCCGGTTCGGCGCTGCACTTCGATCTGATTGATGTACACTGGCGCTGGTACAAGCAGGGCATCGGCCAGAGAACAAGCACCATCGAGAGGAAGTTGATTCAATGTGTCTCTGGCTGATTCCGGATCGGTGTTAAGGTTGAACACGTTGCGGATCAACGAGAAACCGTTGGAGGCAGGACCATAAGAAGGCCAGCCGTAAACGGGTTGTCCTGGTTGAACGTTGCCGGTAACGATATCTGGGTCGGGTATGCCGACAACGAAAGTGTTGATGTCCACTATCCAGTCATACTTGTACATACCGGGCTGTTCAGCCGTTTCGCCGCCGACGATGAAGCAATCTTCGGAATACTGACAGGCATTAATAATGCCGTCAATAATCCCGATGTGCCGTTCCGGATCAAGACTGCCGGTGCCGATTACGTCATTCAGGCCCACGGGGTGGGTGCTGGCGACATAGGCGTCAACCAGTGACATGGCGGCGGCGTTGTGGCCGATCAGGGAAAACCGGCCGGTGAGCGCGCCGAGAATAGCGATGGTGCCGGAGCCGTCACAGCAAGTTTTGAGGATGCTGGTTGGTGTGGCTAGTTGTAGGAGGCCGGCGAAGCCGCCGATGGCGTCTTCTCTGCCGGGCCAGGCTTTGGCGATTCGTTCTTTGACCATTTTGACAAAAAGCGCGCCCTTGTCGATGTCAACACCGCTAGCCGCGTACGCTGAAGCTTGGGACATGACAGCAGTCCTTTCGAGAAAAAGATTGGGAAGAGAACAGCCAGTTGGTTTGATCCCGCCTGGTTTTTTATATTAGCAGTCGTATTTACCATGTCAATTGAAAACCCCCCGCTTGGGTTTGCGGGGGGTTGGGTTGTTGAATCGTTTAGCCGAGTCTGGTAATGGTGCCGGGTTAGTCGAGCTAAAAGACGATCTCGCGGTAGCCGTACTGCTCCACCAGACTTAAGGCCCAACGACTGCTGGCGGGGAACACAATCATTGTGGCGCGATATTTGCTGGGGTTGGTGAAATCCTGCAGCTTTTGGGCGCTGATATAGACGCGGTTGGAATCGGGGTTGCGGTTGACGAAGATGCTGTAGTCGGGCGTAGGCATCATCAATATGCCGTCTATGGACAACGTTTCTTTTTGTGAGGCTTCGAAGATGCGTAAGGCCGGAGAACTGTGATCGTCTGCGCGTAGAGCAAAGCGGATGAAGGTAAGCCACGAAGTCCATTCTCCGATCTTCTCGCCGTTGGCAACAACGGCGCCAATGGGGGCTTCGGCCGGTTGCAGATTTGAGAGATACAGAATACGCGAGGGGCCGCCGGGCAGATTGTAGTAAAGGCGGTGATCTAGTTCGTGATCCTGCACCAGACGGATACTGGAGAAGTTCTTGGGGTAGCCACGCTCCGGTTTACCGATGTATGACACGATGTTGCGGACGGTAAAGTGGTTGGGTTGAGGGAAGACCAGGCGTTTTCCCTGCTGCATGATATATTCAAGGTTGATATCATGCGAGAGATCTTCAGGCAGCTTGGCGTGGAAGATGCCGGCGGCGCAGGCCAGGGTTACTTCTTCCGTAAGGTAATTCAAGATAACGCTGGCAATAGGCAAGCCGCGACGGACGCAGGTGATGCCTGTAGTGAAGCCGGTGATGGAGGCGGGAGAACCGAAGTCTTTTTCCCAGTTGGCGATGGTTTCCGGGTTGCGCAGGATGTCAACGATCTTTCCGCCTTTGGCGGCTAGAGGGGTAAGAAATTGTTTGGCCTGGTTTGATCGGTCGAAAGGGTCGCAGACACAGAAAGTACGTGCTCCCTTGCTTTGGGTCGGGTCGTCGCTTAGAAAGGGGTTAGCAGCGCCACGTTCCTCGGTGACGACGACGGCATATGGGTCAAAACGGCGCAAGACTCCGACAATCGCGTTTTCCGGAATGGTGTCGAAGCTTTCCGTGTCACCTTTGTTCCAAACCGTGGAAGGCCGGATGGCCTCGCAAATGGGGGTGTCGAACAGAGTTTGCTGGGCGGTACGCGCGGCAGTCACCATAGCGCCGGCGTAGGCTTGTTCGATGCCGTGAAACATGGTCAGTCTCCTTGTTGGTAAGGAACGGGAGTGCCTAAGAAGCAGCTTTACGCTACGCCCAAAGGCTGTGTTTGGTCAAGGGTGTGATATACTGGCTTTATGGGGAGTTTTATGGAGCAAAATCCGGGAGGTTTCAGTAATCCAAACGATTGGGGAGGTCAGCCGGTACGGCCGCCGGATAAGGGAAATTTTATCCAGAGTTTTTTGGGGACGAGCGAGTACATGAAGCAGTGGCGGAAGGAGAGGAGGCAGGTGTCGGATTGGTATGTGGGCGAGCTGGGGAGGGTGCGCTCGGATTTTAAACGGCGGGAGAGGGAGATAAAACAGGGGTTTAGGCGCGATCGGGATCGCACTTACCGGGAGTTTGGAATAATGTCTTATGAGCAAAAAAACAACCCTCAAGCGGCACAGAAGAAGGTAATGGAGAAGCTGCATCGGGAGCAGCTGCGAGCAGAGAAGCAAGTGAGGGCGGCGCGTAATGACAGAACTAAGGTAATTAGGTTGCGGCTGCGCGGGGTGGGGTGAGGGTTGTGCTGTTTATTGGTAATAAGTAGTATGTAGCAAGCAGTAAGGAGTATAATTTTTGCTATATTATGGAAAAAGTTTCTCTGGAAAAAATAGTTGAGTTATGCAAAAGACGCGGGTTTGTGTATCCGGGGTCGGCGATTTACGGCGGGTTGCGCAATTCGTGGGATTTCGGTCCGTTGGGAGTGCAGTTAAAAAATAATTTGCGGGATGCCTGGTGGAAGTATTTTGTGGAGAGCCGGCGGGATATGGTTGGTTTGGACGCGGCGATTTTAATGAATCCGGAAGTGTGGAAAGCTTCGCATCACGTTGATAATTTTAACGACCCGATGGTGGATTGTAAGTCCTGCCATAATCGCTGGCGGGCGGACGATCTGATAAAGAACATATTGCCTGATAGGAATACGGACGCGATGACGATAGAGGAAATGTCCGTTTTAATTAGCGCTGATAACAATATTGTCTGTCCGAATTGTGGTAAACATGATTTTACCGAAGCGCGTCAATTCAACTTACTGTTTGAGACTTCGTTGGGAACGGTTGAAAGTAATAAACAGATTGTTTATTTGCGGGGGGAGCTGGCGCAATCGATGTTTGTAGATTTTAAATTGATTATGGATTCAATGCGGAAATCCTTACCGTTTGGCATAGCGCAAGTCGGCAAGGCGTTTCGCAATGAAATCACGCCGGGTAATTTTATTTTCCGCACGCTGGAGTTCGATTTGATGGAGTTTGAGTATTTTGTGAGAGAAGCTGATTGGGAGAAGTATTTTGAGATGTGGCTTGGGGAGATGCAAAAATGGGTGACGGAGGAAGTGGGGATCAAAAAAGAAAACTTGCGTTTGCGGGAGCAGGCGACTGAAGAACGGGCGCATTATTCCAGACGGACGGTGGATATTGAGTATGCGTCGTCTTGGGGCAGTAAAGAAATGTTCGGGCTGGCTTATCGTGCCGATTACGATTTGAAGAATCACGCGCAGGCTACGGGTCAGGATCTGCAGGTGACGGATACAAAAACGGGAGAAAAATTTTATCCGCATGTGATTGAACCGACATTCGGTTTGTCGCGGCTGGTATTATTTGTGTTGATGGATGCTTACTACGAGGAAGAAGTTAAGGGAGATAAGCGGGTAGTGCTAAAGCTGAAACCAAATTTGGCGCCGTATCAGGTGGCAGTACTGCCTTTGTCGAAGAAGCCGGAACTTATAAAGCTGGCCGAGCCGTTGGCTGATGAATTGGCAAAAAGTCTGCGCGTTGATTACGATGAGACGCAATCAATCGGCAAGCGGTATCGGCGCCAGGATGAAATTGGCACGCCGTATTGCGTAACGGTTGATTTTGACTCCTTGGAAGATAAGCAGGTGACAGTGAGAGAGAGGGATAGTATGGAGCAGGAGAGGATTAATATAGACAAGGTTGGTGGATATTTAACAGATAAACTGTCGATATAATTTCCAATTTCCAATTTCCATATAATAATCAATTATCAATTTCCAAGCACAACGATGAAAAGTTTTAGTGTTTGAAAATTGCGTCATTGATAATTCAATGGAAATTGAAAATTGAAAATTAATTAATATTTTATGTCCACATTTAAATTAAGCGAAACGGTTTTACCAAACGGTTTACGGGCGGTGCTATTACCGCGGCGGGAAAGCGAGACGGTAACGTTTTTGGTATTGGTGGGGGTTGGATCGCGCTATGAGACGCCGCGGCAGGCCGGGTTGTCGCATTTTCTGGAGCATATGTTTTTCAAGGGGACAGAAAAGCGGCCGACTACGCAGGAGATCGCGGAAGCGATTGATAATGTCGGCGGTGAGTTTAACGCGTTCACGGGCGAGGAATACACGGGTTATTACGTAAAAGTGGCGGCCAAGTATCTGGCGCGCGGTGCGGATGTGGTGGCGGATATTTTACTGCGGCCGCTTTTTCCCCCGGAGGAAATCGAGCGGGAGCGGGGGGTAATCATGGAGGAGATGAAAATGTACACGGAAACGCCGATGCGCCATGTTTGGCATTTGTGGAACCAGGCTTTGTTTGGTAACCATCCGCTGGGGCGGCGGATTGACGGTAAGCCGGAAACGGTGGGCAAACTGCAAAAGAAAGATTTTGTTAATTATACTCATCATCATTACCATACCGGCAATGTGGTAGTAGCGGTGGCGGGGATGTTTGATGAAGATAAGACGAAGAAACTGCTGGCCGGTTTGTTCGATGATCTGGCGGTGGGGGAAGAAACCAAGCCGAAGCCTGTTGGCAAGCGTTTACCGGTTGAGCGAGTGGTTTTCGAATCCCGGCCGTCTTTGGATCAAACTCATTTGCTGGTAGGGGTGCCAGGAGTGTCGATGACCGACGAGCGACGGTGGGCGGCGGGAGTGCTGTCGGTGATATTAGGCGGCGGAATGAGCAGCCGTTTGTTTATTCAGGTAAGGGAGAGGCGGGGTTTGGCTTACGCTATTAGAATGAGTTCGGAAAGTTTAACCGATACGGGGATGCTGGTGACGCAGGCGGGTGTGCGTACCGACAAAGCACCGGAAGCCCTGAAGATTATTTTAGAAGAATATGACAGGGCGATGAACGAACCGCCGGCTAAAGAAGAGCTGAATAAAGCTAAGCAGATGATGAGGGGGCAGATGCTAATTGAAATGGAAGAAACCAATTCGCTGGCCGCATTTGCCGGCGCGCAGAAACTTCTGGTCGGGAAGATTCAAAAGCCGGATGAGGTTTTAGCCAGGATTGACGCGGTGCAACCAAGTGATGTACAAAGAGTAGCCGGAGAGCTGCTGACAGCGCCAAAGCGGGCATTGGCTTTGCTGGGACCGCAGAAATCTGCCGGTGCATTTATGAGGCAATTAGGGTAAAATAAGGGTATGGGTAACGGAAACAGAATGAGTATAGATATAACCTCGGGGACGATTTTCCGGGTGATTATTATTCTGATCGGAGCATGGTTTTTGTATCTGATTTTCGATATTTTATTAATGTTATTTGCGGCGGTGGTGCTGGCGACGGCGATTGAGCCGGTGGTTAATTGGCTGCAGCAGCGGCGTATCCCGCGGATGATTTCGGTGGCGTTGATATATATAATGGTATTGGCATTATTGGCCGGGGTGTTGTCTTTGATGGTTGAGCCGTTAGTTACACAGAGTCAGCAACTAGCGCAAGCGGTTCCTTCGATAATACAAGTGGCGCATCGTTTTATAACTTTTGTGCCGGAAGTGGATCGGGCGGCAGTCGTGGGTTATTTGCAGACGGGGATAAGCAGATTCGGAGACAATCTGGCGAATTTAGGCGTGAATATATTTCAGCAGACTAGAACATTTGTTTCGGGGGTTTTCACGGTAGTGTTTGTGTTTGTGCTAACGTTTTATTTGGTGGTGGAGCGCGAAGCTTTGAAAAAATTTGTACGGCTGGTGACGCCGGCAATGCACGTGGCTTACGCGGAAAGAGCAATTGACCGGGCGCAGCAAAAAGTGGGGAAATGGGTGTTGGCGCAAGTGTCGTTGGGAATAATTATCGGATTGCTGGTAGGGACTGGTCTTTGGATTTTGGGTGTGCCATACGCTTTGTTGCTGGGGTTGATTGCCGGAATTTTGGAGGTTGTGCCGTATATTGGCCCGGTATTGGCGGCTATTCCCGGGGTTGCTGTTGGGTTCACCATGTCTTGGGTGATGGGGTTGGTGGTGCTGGCTATGTATATTATTATTCAGCAATTTGAAGCGCATGTGCTGGTGCCTAATATCATGAGGAAAGCAATCGGTTTGCATCCGTTGGTGACGATAGTCGGAATTTTATTGGGCGCGCGTTTAGCCGGAGTGGTGGGAATTATATTGTCGGTGCCGATTGCTACGGTTATCAGTATTTTATTGGCGGATATATTTGTTGCTAAGAATAACACGGAAGAGCTGCCGGGGTGAGTATAGTAAATACAGAACACAGTAAATAAAGTAAATACAGACCTGTGTTTACTTAAGGATGAGATAAATTGCAGTGATTACAGCCAAGGCTTGAGTAGCTAGTCCGGCAAGTATATTTTTGGTTTCGTTTTGGACGCGGTGGTGAAAATCAAACCACCATTTGGCCCAGCCGAACCAGTGTTGGCGCTTGTTTGGTGGTAGTAAGTACCAGACGGTGTGGATGACATCCGGCAGGTTGCCGCCGATAATAGCGGCCAGAAAGCGGGGGGTGAACATAGCGGGACCAAGGAGAAAGTAGGCTACGACTAGTCCGCCAATGACATCCAGACTGACAAAGAAGTAAGGATAAGAGTCCGGTTTGTTGGGATCTATATTCCAATGCAGAATTGAGTCGGCCAAAAAATGCCACAGAAAAGCAGCGATGAGAATTGCCGGGATGTTACCGAGATAGATGGCGAAGGGGAGACTAGTTACAGTGTGGACGGCGGAAAGCATTGGTTGAAATTATAGGTTAGAGATAATAACAAAGATAATTGTGTCTCATGTTAATATAAAGCGTTTTAGTTAAAAGTAGTAAGCAGTAAGTAGCTAGTAGTGGGGGGCTTATATTGAGAGGTTAATGGGGTTAAAGTTATTTGATTATGTATTTATAATTACATAAAACAATGATTGATTCACACGCACATGTAGCCTTTGAGGCTTTTGATAATGACAGGGATGAGGCGGTAGCCCGGATGGCGGCGGTCGGTGTTAAAGGTTGGATTGAAATAGGCGCGGATATGGTATCCAGCCGACAGGCGGTTGCAATGGCCCGGAAATATAGTAATGCGTGGGCGACGGTAGGTGTGCATCCCGATGATATTAATAAATTAACGGAGAATGACTGGCGGGAGATGGAACAATTGATAACCGGCAATAAAGTGGTGGCAATTGGTGAGGTAGGGCTTGATTATTACCGTGGCGGCAAACGCGAGGAGCAGGAGCCGGTTTTGTTGCGGTTTATAAGGTTGGCGGTTACTCGTGACTTGCCGGTAGTTTGGCATATAAGAAGCGGTGACCGAGATGCCAATGAAGATTTACTGGAAATACTGGGAAGGTTGTCGGTGGATGAGCGTCCGCGTGGTGTGATGCATTCGTTCAGTGGCAGTTTAGAGCAAGCGCAAAGATATTTGGAGTTGGGACTTTATGTTTCTTTTTCCGGCGTGGTCACTTTTAAAAACTCCGGGGCGCTGCCGGAGGTGGCTAAGTTGGTACCGCTGGATAGAATGCTGGTGGAGACCGACGCGCCGTTTCTGGCGCCGGTGCCCCATCGGGGTGAACGGAATGAGCCGGCTTATGTAAGGCTGACGGCGGAAAAGATTGCGCAGTTGCGAGGAGTGGATTTAGAGGTTGTGGATAGTGCAACAGAACAGAACACACGTAAGTTGTTTGGCTTAAAATAGAGTGTTCATAAGCCGTATCAAGGCATTTTAAAGGATAATCCTTGATATTGTTCGGGTTTGTTTTTTTAAGTAAGAAAACTAGCCCGGGTGGGCTAGTGGGAGGCGCTTTTAGAACAAGGTGCGCTGTTCTTGGCGTTCGACCAGGAGCAGGAGGGAAAGAGATATGGTAACGGGTTTTGTTATTCCCTCAAGATGCACGAGGGCTTTGAAGGGGTGCGGGGTGTGGCGGCGGCAAGTAAGCCGAGCTTGTTCAACTTCGTCGGCGGTTCTAGCCTGAAGGGCGATGACGGTGCCTTGTCTACCACTGTAGCGTCTTCCTTTTCTCCTTTTGATTCTAACGCGTGTGCCGACCCATCGTTGATGATATTTCCGGGATAGGCGAACATGGTCGCCTATGTGACCAGAATCGGTACCGTTACCCTGTAGGATGTAACGGATTAATCGATTGCATTCGGTTGCAGTGGCAGGAACGGGCAGTGACCAACTGGATATTATCCGGTTTTGTTTGTCAAAAGGCGAGCGATCCATTTTAAACCCTCCCCATAAATTTGTAAGGGAACCAACTTGTAAAAGTAATACATTAAAAGATTGAAAAGTACAACCTGGCGCATATTACCACAAATTGATTGGTGGTAATAAAAATATGGTTGCAGTTTGATTGAAAAGAAAATTTGGAGGATAGTTATAGTATGGTTAAGGATTATTGGCAACAGGTGGCGCAGCGGAAGGTGCTGCTTTTGCTGGCAATATTAATAGCCGTGTTTTTAGGGGCGCTGGGTTTGCTTTACGCGACACCATTACACGGTTATATTCAGGCATCACTGGAGAGTTTACTGGATTAGGCGAGGTGTAAAATTCCGGTGTGAGAACGGCTGTTTTGGGGTACACTGAAAAGTATGCCACGAACTAAAAGCAAAATAAGCCAGTCTTACGTGCCGCTGGCGGCAAGAATGCGTCCGCGAAATTTGGATGAGTATGTGGGGCAAAATAAAGTTTTGGGGCATGATTCGGCTTTAAGGCGCTCAATAGAACAAGGCCTTGTTGGATCACTTATCTTATGGGGGCCGCCCGGAGTAGGAAAAACGAGCCTGGCTTTTTTAATTGCCAATGTGATGTCGGCGAAAGTGGAGCGGATCAGTGCGGTGGCGGCTGGTGTGAAAGAATTACGGGAAGTGATAAGCCGGGCGCAAGAGTGGCGCAAAATGAATACGAGAACGATTCTGATTGTGGATGAAATACATCGGTTTAATAAAGCGCAACAGGATGTGCTGCTGCCGGCGGTGGAAGAAGGCGTGGTGACGATGATAGGGGCGACGACGGAAAATCCATATTTTGAAGTTATCGCGGCACTGGTAAGTCGCGCGGAAGTGGTTAAATTGGAACCGCACGATCAGGAAGCGATAGGGAAAATTATCGATCGAGCGTTGCGGGATGAGGAAAACGGTTTAGCCGGAAAGGAGAAGCTGTCAGTGGAAGCCAGAAAGACGCTCGTGGAGTTGGCGGGTGGGGACGCGCGGCGGGCGCTTAATATTCTGGAGCGGATGGTGTTGGCCAGAGGTTCAAGCAAAACGAGGTCGAAGAAAGCGATTACGCGGGAAGAGGTGGAATCGGCGGCGCAAGCGTCAGTGGTGCAGTATGACAAGAAAGGCGACGCGCATTACGATACTATTTCGGCGTTTATAAAAAGTATGCGGGGGTCGGATCCGGACGCGGCGCTGTTTTATCTGTTTCGGATGTTGCTGGCAGGGGAAGATCCTAAGTTCATCATCAGGCGAATGATGATTTTTGCGTCGGAAGACATAGGCAATGCGGATCCGCACGCGCTGATGCTGGCGGCGGCGGCCAGTCAGGCGCTGAAGTGGGTGGGACTGCCGGAAGCGGAGTTTGCGTTGGCGCAGACGGCGGTGTATTTGTCGGCGGCGCCGAAGAGCAATAGTGTGTATAGGGCGAAGGAAGCGGCAAAGGATGATGTGCGTTTACACGGCAATGACGCGCCGCCGGGACATATTACAAATGCACCGATAGAAGGGATGAAGCAATTTGGCAAAGGAGTTGGATACAAGTATCCGCATGATTTTGCCGGACATGTGGTGGAGCAGAAATATCGGCCGGGAAGTATTCAAGAGCATATTTATTATGAACCGGGCAGTGACGGGTTTGAGAAGGAAGTTAAAAGGCGCGTTGACGAGGCGCGGAAAATGTTACACGGGGGTAAGTAAAATTTTAATTAGCAAGCGGCGCCACAACTTTCACTCTTGGACGACACACTTGCCCGCCCCCTGCGGGCGGGCTGCGCTCGACTGAAGTTTTGTCGCCCCGCCGTTATTTTGCCGCGGCAAAATAACGGCGGGGACCATGCCGACAAGCCTTCAGACGGTCGCCAAGAGCAAAAGTCGTGGCGTCGCTTGCTGGTGCGTTATACTAGAGCGTTGAATTTCCGCTTGGATTCCGGATATTTTGCCCTTGGCAAAATTCCGGAATGACAAAACTTAATATGAGTTTCATCAGGATAGAATGGCTATTGTTAGCCTATTCTACATGGACTTTCGTGGCGAGCGGCACTCGCGGTGCCTACTTCCGGCAACCGTCTAAAAGCTTGCCGGCATGGTCTCCGCCTTAAAAGGCGGAGCGGCAGGCTTTTAGTCGAGCGCAGTCCCGTCGCTGGACGGGGCAAGTGCGTTGCCGGAAGTAGGTGCCGCGAAAAGTGCCTCTCGCTTATGAAAAAGCAATAATGTTGGTTGACTTGTCTGGTAATTTGGGTGGGTTGGATTTAGGCTATAAACATGGCGACAGACGAATATAAACCACAGGAAATTGAACCGAAGTGGCAGAAATTTTGGCTGGATGAGAAATTATATCAAACCGATACGGATCCGGTGAAGAAGAAGCGGTATGTGCTGGATATGTTTCCTTATCCTTCGGGAGATGGCTTGCACGTGGGACATGTGAAGATTTATACCGCTTCGGATGTAGTGGCCAGGTATTTGCGGATGAAAGGGTTTGCCGTATTACATCCGACCGGTTGGGACGCCTTCGGGTTGCCGACGGAGAACTCGGCAATAAAGTACGGTGTGCATCCGGCCAAGCTGACGGAGAAAAACATTGATCGGTTCCGCCAGCAGATGCGACGGGTCGGTTTGTTATATGACTGGGATCGGGAAGTAAACACGACGGATCCGGAATACTACAAGTGGACGCAGTGGATTTTTCTACAGCTTTACAAGCTTGGTCTGGCGTATGAGGCGACAGTGCCGATAAATTGGTGTCCGAAGGATAAAACAGGTTTAGCTAACGAGGAAGTGGTGGATGGCAAGTGCGAGCGGTGCGGCACGCCGGTGGTACAGAAGCCGATGCGCCAATGGCTGTTGCGAATTACGCGTTACGCCGATCAGCTGTTAAATGATTTGGGCGGTTTGGAGTGGCCGAAGTTTATTATGGAATCACAAAGAAATTGGATCGGGCGCAAAGAAGGAATAAATATTACTTACAAGATTAAAGGAACTGACGAGACAATTACGTGTTTTACGACGCGGCCGGACACCAATTTCGGCGCGACGTTTGTGGTGCTGGCGCCAGAGCACAAAATTGCTGGGCAGTTGGCAAAAAAGAATAAAGAGGTGGCGGATTATATTGATCGTGCGGCTCATAAAACGGAGCGAGAGAGAATGGAAGAGGGACGCGATAAAACAGGTGTGTTTACCGGATACTACGTCGTTAATCAGCTGACAAAGCGGGAGATGCCGGTGTGGATATCTGATTTTGTGATTGGACATTTTGGCACGGGGGCGGTGGTGGGAGTGCCGGGGCATGATAAGCGTGATTTTGAATTCGCGAAAAAATTTGAATTGCCCATTATCCGGGTGGTGGTAGCGGCGGATGATGATGCGTCTGAAATTGAGAGAATTGAGCAGGTGCAGGAAGACGAGGGGAAAATGATTAATTCCGGATTTTTGGACGGAATGAATATTCATGACGCGACGGAAAGAATGAAAGATTACATGCAGCAAAACGGTTACGGCAAGCGGATGGTTACGTATAGTTTGCGCGACTGGGTGTTCTCCCGACAGCGTTACTGGGGAGAGCCAATTCCGATTATTCATTGCGACAAATGCGGCGCGGTGCCGGTGCCGGAAGACCAGCTGCCGGTTAAATTGCCGGAGGTGGAAAAATACGAACCGACGGGAACGGGTGAGTCTCCCCTGGCGCAAATTGATGATTGGGTAAACGTAAGGTGTCCTACTTGCTCGGGCATGGGCAAGAGGGAAACCAACACTATGCCGCAATGGGCCGGTTCTTCCTGGTATTTCCTGCGCTATGTTGATCCGAACAATAAAGAAGCGCTAGCGGGTCCGGAAGCGCTTAAGCGCTGGTTGCCGGTTGATTTGTATATCGGCGGAGCGGAACACGCGGTGTTGCATCTTTTGTACGCGCGCTTTTGGACTAAGGTGCTGGCCGATGCCGGAGCGCTCTCTTTTAGGGAACCTTTTTTACGTTTGCGCAATGTGGGTTTGGTAATCGGAGAGGATGGACAAAAGATGAGCAAGTCGCGGGGAAATGTAATTAATCCTGATGATGTGGTGGCCAAATATGGCGCCGATACGCTGCGCATTTACGAGATGTTTATGGGACCGTTTGACGGGTCGGGCATGTGGAGTACGGCAAGTATTGCCGGGGCGCAGCGGTTTTTGAAACGGGTGTGGGGGGTAGTAAAAGGAAGTTCGATAGCTGACGGTGTTGGAAATAAAGAACTGGAAACACTGACACAGCAGACGATAAAACGAGTTTCAGAGAGCACGGAGAAATTCAGCTTTAATACGGCCATCGCGGCTTTAATGGAGATGCTGAACGAACTGGAAAAAAGCGTGCCGGTGCCGCGTGGAGTGTTGGAACGATTTGTTTTATTGCTTAGCCCTTACGCGCCGCATCTGACGGAGGAGTTATGGCAATATCTTGGTCATAAAACCTCGGTTTTGCGGGAAGAGTGGCCGGTGTTTGACGAGCGTGTTTTAAAGCAGGCGGCGATTACGATTCCGGTGCAGGTGAACGGACGTTTGCGCGGGACGCTGGAGGTGGTCGTAGGTGCGGCTAAGACAGTAATTGAAGAGCAAGCGTGGCAGGTAGAGAATGTAGGTAAGTATTTAGAGGGGAAGCAAATTGTGAAAGTTATATTTGTACCGAATAAGCTCATTAATTTTGTGGTGAAGTAGAGATGGATTACAAATCTGCAGATCTACAAATGTACAAAGCTACAAATATACAAAACTACTCTACCAATGTAAGTTTGTAGATACGTAGCTTTTGTAGATTTAAAAGGTGTTTTCCTGCTAATATGCAGGTATATGAAAAGAAAAAGCTCCCATGGAAGCAGAGAGCGTGTGGTTTTGCGGGCGAGGTTAAGAGTCAGAAGCCGTAGAGCGAGGTTTAGCCGAGTGATGCCGGCGGTGCGTACCGCGGTGAGTTTAGTGTTGGTTGTGTCGCTGGTTATAAGCGGCTGGCGTTGGTTAATAGAGGTACCGCAAGCGGGGGCGCTGGAATTTACGCCGCATGTGGTGGGAGAGTCGGGCAGTGCCGTGGGCGTGCAAGGAGTGGCCGCGTATGATATTGATGGTGACGGAGATAGGGATATTGTTACCGGCGGTATTGATGGCATTAAGATTTACGCCAACACGGGAGATTTTAAGTTTGATTTGCACGTGGTGAGCGATAAACAAAGTGAGCGGGTACAAATTGCCGATTTGGACGGCGACGGTGACGGTGATATCTTGGTTAATTTCAAGGGAGATTCGCCCAGTGTGGCTTGGTTTAAAAACAACGGTGATTTTGAGTTTTCGTCCCAGTCTTTGGGTGGGGCGACCGGGCGGGACGCGGTGGCCGCGGCGGGGGACATAAACGGTGATGGCGCGATTGATATTATCACTTCCGGCAGTAGCGGGGACTTGAGCGGTCCTTTTGTGTTGCGCACATGGATCAATAACGGCAGCGGGACGTTTTCGGCAACGGTTTTAAATGCTGATAGTAAAGTAACGGCGGTGGCGATAGGTGATTTGAACCATAACGGCTATAAGGATATTGTTACCGGTGGTGATGACGGCTTACAGCGCTGGGATACGTCGGACGGGGCGACTTGGACTAGAGTGGATGTTGACGATAGCAATGCGAATCGGACGCATATTGTCGTGGGCGATCCGGAAAATGGCAGTACGTGGATTGCTACGGCCGATGATAACGTGGATGAGTTGGTATTATATAAGTCGGGACCGACGGAATCAAGTTATACTCGTTATGGGCGCATGGTGGTGGCTAACAGTATTGACGCGAAAACGGTGGCGACGGTTGATTTGAACGGCGATGGTAACTTGGACTTATTAGTGGCGGATCAGGATAAGAATAGCGTTTATTGGTACGAAAACGATGGGACGGGACAGTTTAAATCTCAACAGACAATCGCGACAAATTTGCAGAGCGTGTATGGCGTGGCGGCGGCCGATTTGGACGGCGACGGAGACAGTGACATAGTGACAGCGGATTTACAGCGCGGCATTGTTTACGCTTACGAAAGATTGCGTACCAAGCCTAGCGCGATGGCTCCGGGGGAAATAGTGCAAAGCACTACCGGTAGCGGGGCGGTGCAATTCACCAGCGAAATTTCCGATGGCGATGACGATCCGACGCGGATTAGGGTTCAATATTCTGTTGACGGCCAACATTGGTATAAACCGTGGCTGACTAAAGTTACCGCGGATAACGGCAGTGTGGATTTGGTAAATAAAAATGGTTATCAGGTAGGAACGGTGGATCATATCGATACCGATCAAAACGACAGTGTGAAGCTGACGTTTACTTGGGATACGAAATCAACGGAAAATACAGGCGGACCGATAAGTGGCGATACGGCCAAGGTATATTTAAGAATTATTCCTCGTGATGATAGAGATGTAGGGTTAGCCGCGGTCAGTTCTGGTTTTCGGGTGGATAACGCGCCGCCTACTGGCGCAGGAGCACTGCGACTGGTTAGTATTGATCCAGAGAAAGCGGTGTTGAGCTGGAATAGGGCTACCGACAGTAACACTTTCGTTTATAAGGTGTATTACGGTACGGATAACACCGCGGTGCTGGAATTGCGTTCGGATGTTTGGGACGTTAATGACGATAGCGATCTCGATGATACAGAGGCGACAACAACAACTATTACCAGCTTGGCAGCCGATAAATATTACACTTTTAAGCTGGTTGCCGAAGATAATTTTGGCAATATCGGAGCTTGGCCCAGTGTGAGGGGCAAGACGGATGGTTCCACCGCGACAGTCCCGGTGGCAACGCCGTTGTCCGGGGCAACCCCGACTCCCAGTCCGACGCCGGCAACGTCGGCACAAGTGACCGGATTGCCTTCCATAACACCGACTCCGGCTGTTTCTCCGAAACCGGCGGCGCCGGATTTAGCGCCAGTGTTAAAAAACAATCGACCGCCGGCAGTTGATGCCGGTCCGGACCAGGTGGTTAACCCTAGGGCACTGGTAATTTTGGACGGTACAGCGTCTTTCGATCCGGATCCGGGCGATACCAGTACGCTTAACTTCAGCTGGCGTCAGTTAAGCGGACCGGCAGTAAAGTTAATGTCGGACAGGACAGCCACCGCTTCGTTTTCGGCGGGAGATGAAAACGAAACATATATTTTTGTTTTGACGGCGCGTGATTTGAACGGTGCGTCTGCGTCGGATACAGTAACTGTCGCAACCAGGAGCTTGCCTACTGAAGAGACGGTGGACTTTAATATTGTAAAGCAAGAAACGCCTCCGCCGCAGCCGGTTAAAGAGGAGTCGGCGCTGATTCGCAATATACTGAAACCGGCCGATTTGTTTTTACTGTTTTTGACTCTGGGCTCAATGGCCATCTTATTAGCGGAAAGGTTAGTACAGGCTATAAATCAGAGACGTAATAAAAAAGATGACTCTGTCAGTTTGGCTACGGGCAGGATGCAACCTCAAGGTAAGGTGGTGCATTATCGGACTAATGAGCCGATGGCCGGCGTTTCTGTGTTGGTTTACGACGCGACCGGTAAATTAAGGGCAACAGAGAGAACAAATGCTCAAGGTGCGTTTAGTACTTTCTTTCCGGTTGGTCAGTACACAATCGGAGTAAAGGCAGAAGGGTTTACATTCGCGCCGGCGGGTCGGTCGTTGGCGCCGGCGGAAAATATTGTTTATACCGGCGGAAAATTAACGGTAAAAGACGCTAATCAGCCACTGTCTATTGTGATACCAATGAAACCGACAGCGGCGGAAGTAACGTCGGTGCGGGTGAGTGTTCTCCATATTTGGCAGACGGTCCAGCGATTGGGACGGTTGTTGTCGTGGCCGTTGTTTTTAGCGGGAGCTTTGTTAAATACAGCGTTGGTGTTCTTGGCGCTCAATTGGCTGTATCTGGTGATTGAAGGTCTGTATATACTATTGGTAATTGTTAAGATTGCTTTGGAGGTGAGGATGCGTCCGGCTTACGGCCAGGTGAGGGATGCCATTACCCATATACCGCTGGATTTGGCGGTCGTACGACTGTTCAATCAGAAGACTAAGCGGCTGGTGATGACACGAGTGACGAACAATCAGGGTAAGTTTTTTGCCCTGCCGCCGGCGGGATCTTATATGATTACGGTGACAAAGCCGGGCTATGCGAATTTTGCCAAGGAGAATGTGCAAATGAAGTCTGAACATGACACAACGGTGCAAATGACAGCCGATTTAATGCCGGTGACACCGCAGTCCGGCGGGCTGGCGGCGGCTAGGGCGGCGACGGTCTAGTATTTAGTATTTCGTATTTTGTATATAGTATTTAGCATCGTTGATTTTTTTGTCATAACTCTTGTGGACAACATTTTTGTAATATACTATATACGGAATACTAAATACTAAATACAAAGCTATGAAAGCAGTGGTTTTGGTGGCCGGGAAGGGTACAAGGATGGCCAAATATTACGAAGGCCCAAAGCAATTATTGCCGGTTGGCGATAAGCCGGTGATTGAGCATAGTTTGGATTTATTGCCACCGGAAGTGGATGGCTTGGTGTTTGTGGTCGGCGGGCCGCACGAGCAGACAATACGGGATTATTTTAAGAGCGGTGAACATGACGGCCGGCCGATTGAATTTGTACGCCAAGAAGAGCAGTTGGGACTGGCGCATGCTTTTCGGTGCGCCAGAGAATTGGTGACTGGAAGATGGTTGGGGATGGTTGGGGATGACATATTTGGTCCGAAAGGAATGCAGGAATTAGTGCGGCATGACTTAGCGGCGTTGGCGGACAGGGTGGAACACCCAGAAAAATTTGGGGTGCTGGTAGCTGATGATGAGGGGTATTTAGTGCGGTCGGTGGAAAAACCGCAGGAGTTTATTTCCAATTTAGTGTGGACAGGAGCAATGGTGATGGATGAGTCGTTTTTGGATTTGGAAGTGCCGCCGTCGGCGCGCGGGGAGTACGAGACACCGGATGTGTGGATGAAAATGATTCAGGAAAATGGGGCAAAAATTAAAGTCGTGGAAACTGACTTTTGGTTGCCAATTAATGACAAGGAGCAGTTAGAAGAGGCGGAGAGAGTGTTGAGTCAGTAAATAAAGTAAATACAGCGAGTACAGTAAATACAGTAACTGTATTTACTTAATTTACTGTATTCACTGTATTTACTGCTCTAGCCGCGGCCGACCGAGTGGTAGACAAAACCTTTCTTTTCCATCTCTTTGGGGTCGAACATATTGCGGCCATCAATAATGATGGGACTGTGAAGAAGCTTGGCGACTTTATTCCAATCCGGATCTTTGAATTCATTCCAGTCGGTGACAATAACCAGCGCGTCGGCATTTTTCAGAGCATCGTATTTGTCTTTAATATATTTTACTTTATTGCCTAAAACAGCTTTGGCTGTGTCTTGAGCTGCGGGATCGTAGGCCTGAATAACGGCGCCGTCGGCGTGTAGTTGATTAACGATGTCGATGGAAGGGGCGTTGCGCATGTCGTCGGTGTTAGGCTTAAAGGCCAAGCCCCACATAGCGATGGTTTTGCCTTTAGTAACCCATAAAGCCTGTTCGATTTTCTGCAAGAAAAGTTGTTTGGCTTGCTCATTTATTTTTTCCACTTCTTTTAAGATGCCGAAATGGTAGCCAAGCTCGTCAGCGATATTGATAAAAGCAGATACGTCTTTAGGAAAACACGAGCCGCCATAGCCGATGCCGGCGTTTAAGAAATGTTTACCGATGCGCGCGTCTTGTCCCATGCCGCCGACTACCTGATCAATGTTGGCGCCGGATAGTTCGCAAATTCTGGCGACGGCGTTGGCAAAAGATATTTTAGTGGCTAAGAAAGAATTACTGGCGTGTTTGATCAGTTCGGCGCTTTTAACATCGGTGACAATAAAAGGAGCATCGATAGGCGAGTATATTTCACGCATGATTTTTTCGGCGCGTTTGTTGGCTACGCCGACAACGATACGATCGGGTTGGAGAAAGTCGTCAATAGCGGAGCCTTCGCGTAAAAACTCGGGATTACTGACAACATCGAAATCAATTTGCCGTTTATTGTAGCGCTTGATTGTTTCGGCCACTCTCTCGCCGGTTTGTACGGGGACGGTGCTTTTATCGACAACGACTTTGTAGCCGTCGGCGGCCTCGGCGATTTCACGGGCGGCACCAGCTACGAAAGAGAGATCGGCTCGACCGTTGGGTAGAGGCGGGGTGTTAACGGCGATGAAAATTGCCTCGGAATTTTTAACAGCGTCCTTGAGACTGGTGGTAAACGACAAGCGTCCTGCTTTGACGTTTTTGGTTACCAGCTCGTCCAGGCCTGGTTCAAAAATAGGTATCTGACCTTTATTAAGGCGAGTGATTTTATCTTTGTTGTTGTCGACTAAAATGACGGTGTGGCCGATTTCAGCCAGACAGGTGCCGGAAACAAGACCGACATAACCGGCGCCGATGAAGGCTAATTTATGCTGATTTTTTGCGGGCTTATTCATAAAAATAACATACTAGAAAAAGGTGATGTTTGGCAAATATTATCTTGTAGCTTATAACTTGTAACTCGGAACTCGTAACTTGTGGTTAACGATAATGTATAATAATCACATGTTGGGACAATTGCATATTACGTTAGGCGATTTACGCAGCGTGTTTGGGTTTAAAGCCCGGCGACAAATACGCGAGTTATATTTGTTTTTACTGCTTTTTTCTTTTGCTTCTTCGCTGATCACAATTTTCGAACCAATATTTTTTTACAGCCAAGGATTCAAGCTGTGGCTAATAGCGATATATTACCTGACACATTATGTGGTCTATGTAGTTGCTCTGCCGTGGGGCGCGAAGCTAGCGGCGAGATTCGGGTACGAGCGGTCATTGGCCGTTTCCACGCCTATACTGGTGGTGTATTTTCTGATTTTGTCCGGTGTCACGGAGTTTTGGCAGTTATTTTGGCTGGGGCCTTTTGTTCTGGCGGCGCACAAGATATTTTTCTGGCCAGCTTATCATGCTACTTTCGCGGCTTATAGTAACTCGGATAACAGGGGTACCGAGCAGTCATGGCAGAGGATTATTGTTTACGGGGTAGGTATAATTGGTCCCCTACTAGGAGGATTTATTGTAGTGTGGTTTGGTTTTGCTGCGCTGTTCATAGTAGCGGCGGTTACTCTGGTGCTAGCCGGTTTGCCGCTTTTGACTACGAAGGAAAATCAACAACGTCGAGAGATGTCTTATAGCGCGGGGTGGCAAGTTATCCGCCAACGGGCAAACCGACGCATGGTACTGGCGGCATCGGCAGGATGGATGGAGAACTTGGTTTATATGGTTTTCTGGCCGATCTATATGTTTATTATTTTGCGCAGTGCGGAGTTGCTGGGATTGGTAGTGTCGTTGAGTGTGGCGGTAATGGTGCTGTGGGGATTTTTTGTAGGAGAACTGGCGGACAGAAAGACACCCCGGGTAGTGTTGCGCTGGGCGGCACCGTTTATTGCGGCTAGTTATATTTTGCGAATATTATCGCATTCCGTGGCAATGATTTTACCGGCGGACATATTAGCGCGGGTGAGTGATACAAGTATGGAGGTACCGACGATGTCGCGGTTGTACGCCAAGGCGCGACGGGTTGGGTCGCTACGTTATATGCTGGCGTTTGAAATTTCGTTGGCCTGCGGCAAGGTAGTGATGGCGGCGGCGCTGGCGGCGGTCTTTTTCTTCCTGCCGATGCAAACGGCATTTGTGGTTACCTTCGCGTTGGCGGGAGTGATGGCGTTGTTTTATCGGGCGTTGTAGAAGATCCCTAGGGATAATGACAGGGAGATGAGTAGGGTATTAATTGTGTTTGGTTGAAGTTTACTAAGGTTTATCGCGTTTCTTTGTTTAAAGACGATATCAGTGTTGGTAATTCAGTAAAGGATGCGGCGTGAGCGTCGGCGGGAAGGTTTTTATTATTGGGATAGATTATAACCTTCATGTTTGCAGCATGGCCTGCCTGCAGATCGTTTGAAGTGTCGCCTATGTATATGCATTCCTCCGGTTTGATTTTTAACTTTTTAGCAGCAAATAATAACGGGTCAGGATCCGGTTTATGGTTGTTTGTATCCTGATAGCCGACTGCAATTTTGAAATAATGTTTAAGTTCTTTTAAAGAAGGGGCTTCGTAGATATTTTCTCGGACGCGGCTGGTAACGATACCCAATAAAAAATCTTTGCTTAGTTGTTTGAGCGCAATTTCTAATTCATTGGGAATGTTAATTAGTTCTGTATGATAATTAACTTCTCTGTTTTTTCCTGTATGCCATATGCGCTGAATTTCTTCTTCGGAATTTGATTTAGTAAGAGTTTTGATAGCATCAACAAGGTTCATGGCAAAAATATCATGAAATTGATCTCTGGTTGGCGGAGGGTAACCAACTTTATTCATTAAGTCTTGAAAAAACCTTAAATTTGCTTCAAAGGAGTCTATTAATACTCCGTCGACGTCAAATAAAATTGCTTTGATCATATTTGTGGTGCCGGGAGTGGGACTCGAACCCACACGAGCGTAAGCTCACACGATTTTGAGTCGTGCGCGTAAACCAATTCCGCCATCCCGGCAAGATATATACTGTACAAAACTAGAACGGTGTTGCCAAGTAGTTGTTATTTTTAGTTCGCTTGGTTTACACTATATACATATTACACTAAATCCTTTAGATGACAGAAGTAATCGCGGTTGTAAATCAGAAGGGCGGTGTGGGTAAGACCACGACCAGCGTTAATTTGGGTGGCTACTTGGCCAATTCCGGCAAGGCGACGGCAGTGGTGGATATGGATCCGCAGGGAAACGCCACGGCCGGTTTGGGCGTGAAGGTAGCGGATGGCGCACCGACGGTTTATGAAGTTTTGTTAGGAGAAAAACAGACCAGAGAAGCGTTGCAGGCGACGACGCAGGAAAATTTGAATGTGATTCCGGCGACGCCTGATTTGGTGGGCGCGGCAATTGAATTAATGGATCAGCCGTACCGGGAATATCGATTGCGCCGGGCATTGAAGGATTTAGCGCCCAGTTTTGATTTTATATTAGTTGATTGTCCGCCCAGCTTGGGTTTGTTAACAGTAAATGCTTTGGCAGCGGCGCACCGGGTATTAATTCCGGTGCAGTGTGAGTATTACGCGCTGGAAGGATTACGGCAGTTGTTGAATACGGTAGACATGGTACGAAAGCATCTTAACCCACAGATACAAGTGCTGGGAGCGGTGCTGACGATGTACGATCGGCGCACAGCGCTGGCGCGGCGGGTAGTGAAAGAAGTGCGTAAGACTTTTCCCGGGCATGTGTTTGACAGTGTTATTCCTCGAAATACGGAGCTGGCGGAAGCGCCGTCAACGGGACGGACGATTTTGGAGTATGCTAAAGATTCTCGGGGCGCCAAAGCTTACGAGTATTTGTCAGAAGAATTATTAAATTTATATCTATGACACCATTAGGACGAGGCTTGGCCTCATTAATACCCAGACGACATAAGGAAAATGCCGAAGATATTATTGAACAAATAGACAGTATGGAGGCGGTTGGGGATGAGCCGGAGAATGTGAGGGCTTTGCGCGGCGATGAAGTTGAGGAAGATATTGAGGAAGAAAATACGGATGAGATTCAGTGGCAGGAAACGGTAGGGGTTGAGGAGGAGCCGGTTAAAGTAGAGAAGAAAAAAGTGCAAGTGGTAGAGGAAATGGAGGCTGATGTGATAGAAGAGACGGTGCCGGAGCCGATGCCGGCTAAACCGATGGTGACACCATTAACTATAGAAGTAGAGCCGGATGAGAAGGATAAAGAAATTTTGGCTGAAGCAGATAACGAGACGGATGAAGATAAGGAGAGTGAAGCGGAGGAAGCCAAAGAAACGATAGCGGCGGAAAAAGTTGAACCACTTAAAGCAGAAAAGCGGGTTAAAGCTAATAAGGAAGAAGAGCAAACAGAGCCTAAAAAAACAGTTAAAGAAAAAGTAGCGGCGGCGTTTGACGATTTGGCGGCAGTGGGCGAGCGGCGCGTATTGGGTGAGAAGGTGGAGTACATTACTATCGGTGATATTGAGGTTAATCCGCTGCAGCCGCGGCGCGCGTTTGACGAAGAGGATTTGGAAGACTTGGTGCAATCGTTGGATCAGCACGGTATGTTGCAGCCGCTGGTGGTGGCTAAGATGCCGGGACAGAAGATGTATCAGTTAGTTGCCGGCGAACGGCGCTGGCGGGCGTCAAAGAGGCTTGGTTGGGAGAAAGTGCCGTGTGTTATCAGAAGCGATGTATCGTCCGATCGTCATCGGCTGGAGCTGGCTCTGACGGAAAACGTGCAGAGACAGAATTTAAACCCAGTGGAAGAGGCGATGGGTTATCAGAGGTTGAACGAGGAATACGGTATGACACATGAGGAAATAGGCGAACGAGTGGGGCGCAGCCGGGTAGGAATAACTAATATTATCCGTTTGCTACAGCTGCCGGCGGAGATCCAGCGGGGTTTGATTGAGAGCAAGATTTCTATCGGGCACGCGCGGGCGATATTGATGATTCCGGATGAAGAGAAACAGATACGGTTCTATAATCATGTGGTGGATGAGGGGTTAACGGTGCGCAAAGCGGAAAACCGAGCGCGTCGTGTTCAGCGGACAATGAAGTTGAATGATCCGCTGCGTAAGAAAACCAGAGGGCGGCCGCAGTTAGCGCTTAAATACGACGGGATGCTGCAGGATAAGTTCGGTTATAACGCGCGAGTCATGTTCAAATCGGACAAGAATCGGTTTGAAGTGGTATTTCACGCTTTTAGCGAGGATGAAGCGCAGGAGTTAATCGAGAGACTGCTGGGTTTGCAGCCACTGCCGGATACGGTTGATCAGGATGTGATTGAGGACTAGAAGGCCATTTGTGGTTGCAATAAAACTAAATTCCTTTGTATAGGGACGCTATTTAGGGAACAGGGAAGTTGTCTGCAAATTTTCAATTTCCAATTTCCAATCAATTCTTCAATTTTCCAATGACCAAATACTAAAACTACACCCCGACAACACCTCTGGGTGTAGTGCAAGAAGCTTTTGTTTGTCCCTTGCTACTTGCTGCTAACTACTTGCTACTAATTGTTGGCTGAAGTCACATTCTTTGCTGGAACAGCGAGCGGTATTTTTGGCGCCGTAGACCAGGAGGCTGCCGCACTTGGGGCATTTCTCGCCGGTGGGTTTACTCCAGTAGGCATTTTTACAATCAGGATAGCGATTGCAAGCGTAGAATAATTTACCGCGGCGGGATTTTTTCTCGACAATGTCTCCTTGGCCACAAGCGGGGCAGGTGACGCCGGTTTTCTTTTCTATTGGCTGAATGAATTTACAGTCAGGGTAGCCGGAGCAGCCCAAGAATGGGCCGAAACGTCCTCTCTTAACGATTAGCTCTTTACCACATTGGGGACAAGTTTGACCGCTGTGTTCTTCCTGGAGCTTCTTTTCTTCGCCGACGGATTCAGTAAACTTGCACTCGGGATAATTACTGCAAGCTTTGAATTTGCCAAACCTCCCCAGTTTGATTACCAGCTCGTGGCCGCATTTGGGACAAGTTTCGCCGGTTGATTCCTGCATTAATTCCTGTTTGCTGATCTCGGTTTGTTTTTTGGCGAGATTAGCGTGGAAGGGGTTATAAAAATCTTTGATTATCGGCTGCCATTGTTTGTCGCCAGTAGCTATTTTATCCAGGTCGGATTCCATGTTGGCAGTAAATTGCAAGTCGACTATATCGGGGAAATGTTCTTTGAGCAGATTGGTGACGATGACACCTATCTCGGTGGGGGTGAATTTTTTATCTTCCTGTTTAATAACGTATTCACGGCGCTGAATAGTGTCGATGGTGGGAGCGTAAGTGGAGGGACGGCCAATGCCGTGTTCTTCCAAAGCTTTAACTAGCGTGGCTTCGGAATAACGCGCCGGGGGTTGAGTGAAGTGCTGTTCCAAAGAAATTTTCTCCAAGCTTGGGGTGTCGCCAACTTTTAGGGCGGGTAAAATGTTTTCTTTGAAGGCGGCTTTGGCACCGAGTACTTTGACGTAGCCATCGAATACGACAATACTGCCGACGGTTTTGAAGGTGTAGGCGCCGGCGGTGATGAGGGCGGTAGTGTTTTGCAGAATCGCTTCCGCCATTTGCGAGGCCAGCAGGCGCTGCCAAATCAACCGGTATAAACGTAATTGATCATTTGATAAAAATGGAGCGAGGGCTTCGGGGGTGTGTGCCGGATCGGTGGGACGGATGGCCTCATGGGCTTCTTGGGCGCCGCGGGATTTAGTTTTGTAAACTCGGGGCTGGGGCAAGGAGTATTTGGCGCCGAATAGGTTTTCAATTGTCTGGCGCGCGGCCGCGCAGGCTTCATTAGCCAAGTGAACGGAGTCGGTGCGCATGTAAGTTATGAGACCGGTTGATCCTTCGTCTCCCAATTCCACGCCTTCGTAGAGCTGCTGGGCCAGCATCATGGTTTTTTTACTGGAGAAACCGAGGCGGTTGACAGCCGCTTGCTGCAGAGTGCTGGTGGTAAATGGAGGCGGCGGGGTGCGGCGGCGATCCTTGGTCTGGATGTCCGAGACGGTGTAAGTTACACCGGAAACGTCGCGCTTGATGTTCTCCGCTGCTGTTTTGTCTTTGACGTCGTATTTGCCGATTTTCTTTTTTTGGTGTTCGGACAACTGGGCGGTAAAATCCGTATCTTGATGATTGAGATTGGCTTCTACCGACCAGTATTCTTGCGGTCGGAAAGCCTTGATATCATCTTCGCGCTCAACAATCAAACGGACGGCGACCGACTGGACACGACCGGCGGAGAGACCGCGGCGGACTTTGCTCCAAAGCAGAGGGGAGAGCTCATAGCCGACCAGGCGATCCAGAATACGGCGTGCCTGTTGAGCGTCAACTAAATTGATATCTATCTGGCGTGGATTGGCAACAGCCTTGGTTATAGCCGCCTTGGTGATTTCGTCAAAAGTAATGCGAAAAACTTTAGCCGGATCCGGCTTTAGAATGGCAAACAGATGCCAGGCAATGGCCTCTCCTTCGCGATCTTCATCAGTGGCGAAGTAGATAGTTTCGGCTTTGGCCGCGTCTTTTTTTAGGGAGGCTACGTGCGCGCGAGCTTTAACCGGGATAACGTAAGAAGGAGTAAAGTCGTTATCGGTGTCGACACCCAGCTTACTTTTAGGCAGGTCGCGAACATGGCCGTAACTGCTGGTGACTTTAAAACCGGGGCCTAGATATTTTTGAATGGTTTTAGCTTTGGCGGGAGATTCGACAATGACTAGTTTCATCTGAAGATAATTTAAGTTAATTTAATGAGCCGTTGGCTATTCGGTAATAATAAGTCATTAGTGGGAGTAAAGCGAAACATTGCTGGTATGTCAAGTTGTTTGTTTGATTTTTAGGTATGTCTGTCCGCCGGCGTGTTGGATTAAATCAAAAAGTTCCAGTTCGGTAATAATGGCGGCGATGGTTGGAGAAGGAAGCTGACTGCGTTCGGTAATCGTATCAAGATGTAGCGGTTTATCGGAAAGGATGTCCATAATTTTTTGCTGGGTGGCGGTGAGTGATATTTGTTCGGGAGCGGCGTTGTTTGCGGGTAAAGTAAGTCCGACCAGATCCGCGACTTGTTCGGGGCTGATAATGGGAATGGCACCGTGCAGAAGAAGCTCGTTGGTGCCGGCATTTCTGGGATCATTGATAGGGCCGGGGATTATGGCTACGTCCCGGTTTGCTTCCAGCGCCAGACGGGCGGTGACTAGCGAGCCGGAACGCCGGGCGGCCTGAACGATAATAGTGGCTTGGCACAGGCCGGAAATGATGCGGTTGCGCGCGGGGAAGTTGTATGGATAAGCGGGGGTGCCGGGCGGATATTCGGAGATTAGCGCTCCGCCGAAAGAAATAATTTTATGTGCCAAGGCAATATTGATACGAGGGTATATAGAGGCGTCGTCAATGCCGGAACCCAGTACGGCAATAGTGGGCAGTTGTAAATCAACGGCTGTACGATGCGCCAGAGAGTCGATGCCATAAGCAAGGCCGGAAACGGGAACGGCTCCCGCCAGTACCGCGGGCGGGAGGAGTTGGGTCACGCACTGTTTGCCGTAAGTGGAAGCGCGGCGGCTGCCGACAACGGCGAGTAGGTGAGGGTGTTGCAGAAGGTGTATATTGCCGCGGATGAAAAGTTCGACGGGCGGATGATGAATTTCGCGCAGGAGGGGCGGGTAGAGGTCGCTGTTCTCGGTTATGTGGTGGATTTCGGACATTTCGTTAATTCAAAATTTAAAATGCAAAAATCAAAATGACAATCCAAAATTACAAAATAATTTTTTGTTAGGTTAATTGTTTATTGAGTAGTTTAGCGATGAGCTGTGAGATGAATTTTGGGGTGACAGCATCTAAGACTAACACTAATTTGTTTTCGATTACCTGCCAATTGCCCAAACCGCCGATTTTACGCAGGACAGCCGGTGGACTAGCGGTGGTTATAAATATCTTAGTGTAAGGGTCTTCGTCGGGTGGTGTGATAACGGTACTTTCCAGGCGGGAGATGCCGGCTTTGGAAGCGGCATGTTGGAGCAGGATGACCAGACGCAGGTTGTTGACTTCTGGCGGCAGAGGACCATATTGCTCTATTAAACGCGATAGTTCCAATTCGAGATTTTTGGGACTGTCGGCACGGGACATTTTTTGATAAACGAGGGCGCGCTGGGCTGGGTCTGCAACGTAAGGAGGCGGAATAAATGCCGGTAAAGGCAGAAGGATATCAACGTCGCGGCGGGGAATGAAATTATCTTCCATCCGGTCAGCCGCTTGTTTGATTAAATCAAGATATAATTGGATGCCGACGGCGTTGACGGTGCCGCTTTGTTCGGCGCCAAGCAGACTGCCAGCCCCGCGAATTTCCAAGTCTTTTTGGGCGAGCGACCAGCCGGAGCCCAGGCGCGAGGCTTCTATAAGGGCAGTGAGCCGGCGGCGTTGTTGTTCAGATAGTTTATGTTGATCATAAAAAAAGTAGGCATAACCTTGGCGCTGGCGTCGTCCGACGCGTCCACGTAGCTGATAGAGATCGGCTAGACCGAAATGAGTGGCATTAACGATGATGATGGTGTTGGCATGGGGTAGATCAAGTCCGTTTTCAATAATAGATGAGCTCACCAAAACATCGATGTCTTGGTTATCGAATCGGGACATGACATCAGATAATTGTTTGGCCGGCATGCGTCCATGTGCAATCGCGAGCTTGGCTTGGGGCGCTAGTTGATTGACTTGATGTGCCAGCGCGTGAAGCTGACGGATTTTGGGCGCGATAATATATATTTGGCCGTGACGGACAAGCTCGGTGTTAAGAGCGCGGGCGAAGTCTTGGTCATTGAGTGGGCAGACAAAAGATTTGATACTGCGCCGTCCGGCCGGAGGGGTGCTGATAACGGATAACTGCTTTAATCCGGTGAGCGCCATGGAGAGGGTGCGGGGGATAGGGGTGGCGGTAAGAGCCAGTACATCTAAATGGGCGCGGATTTTCTTAAAGTGTTCTTTTTGTTTAACACCGAAGCGTTGTTCTTCATCGATAATAACGAGGCCAAGATTTTGCCAGTCAATTGATGGGCTCAATAGGGCGTGGGTGCCGATAATTATTTTTAAACTGCCCGCAGTAATTTGTCTTTTGGTTGCGGTTTGTTGGGAAGGGGATGAAAAACGGGATAAAACTCCTATTTGATCAGCGATATCGGCCAGGCGTTGGTGGAAATTATCGACGTGTTGTTGGACGAGTAAAGTAGTGGGGGCGAGGATGGCGACTTGTTTATTGTTGTTAACGGCGTGGCGGGCAGTACGCAGCGCCAGTTCCGTTTTGCCGAAGCCAACATCGCCGACAATTAAGCGATCCAGATGACGCGGTGAGACGAGATCGTCTTGAATATCAAGCCAAGCGCGTAATTGGTCGGGAGTAAGTTTATAGGGAAAACTGTCGGCTAATTTTTTTTCCAATTCGGAGTCAATAATATATTGATTGGCTGTCGATTGTGACCGGCGGGCGGCGAGGTCGAGGAGTTCGCGAGCAAACTTGGCGGCATCATGTTGGGCGCTTTTTTTGGTTTTAAACCACAAGTTGCCGCCAAGGCGGTTGAGGACGGGGGTGGTGTCTCCTAGATAGCCGGTAACTTTATGGGCGTATTCGACCGGTACGGATAGACTGTCGCCCTGCGCGTAACGCAAAACCAGATACTCGCGAGTTTGATGGCTGATAGTTCTTGTCTGCAGTCCTTCATATATGCCGATGCCATGGTCGCTGTGCACGGCCGGCCGGCCGACGCGCAAGTCGCTGATAAGAGCCAGCCCTTGTTGATAAGATAGGGGTGCGTTTTTTTGCTTGTCTGTAGAAGGAAAAAGTGTTTGTTCACAAACTACGGCCAGGTTGTTACCGACCAGACTTGAATTGTTGGTTGCCAATGGAGAGGAGCATAATTTAACCGATAAACGATTATTTTTGAGAAAGTTGGCAACGCGGTCATGATTAGTATAAAGAAGAAAGTTGTTTGGTGAAGACAGGACTTTCATCGGATTTGAAGGTTGTTGAAAAGGAAAAAGCCGATGGGCACCGATCGCGTTATAGATAATGTTTTTGGTGTGGTTTGGCGCGGGTGAGTGCGCGGGCCGAATTAATAAAAAGGAGGATAAAATTGATGTTATGTTTTGACGGGATTGGGAAAAAGAAGCAGGTGGTATATTAAGGCGGTGTTGGCGGATAGCGCGTCGGGCGTGGTGGTGAACTATCTTTTCAATAGACGAGCCGTAAAAGGTTATGGCATAGTAGCCAGTTAGAAGGGGGTGTTTGATATGCATCTGTTCCCCTATGATTTGCAGACCGGGGCCGGACAGTTGTTCGCGATAACGATGGTAGCCGGTTTTAATAAGGGCTTCGGTGAGTTGGCTTAGAGTGGTTGGCTCGCCGACGGTGATGGTTATAATGTTGTTTTGATATTGCGCGGGATCGGGTATGGCTATGTCTAATTTGTCTATCGGTAAAATAAATATGTTTTTCTCCTGGTTTTGGGGGAGAAGCAAACGGTGATAAGTCTGACTGAGACTGGACACAACATCGCCGCTGGTTTCAGCTTGGTTTAAGGTATCGGAAATTAATTGACAATTATTTTTGACATTTAGAAGTGATGACCATTGAGAAGTTATTATGGATAGCTTCTGGGCACGTTGCGGTCCCGTGTCAACTATGGCAAAAATCCGATTAAAGAAAGTGTTGATGTAGGCCAAAAACAAAGGCAGATGGCGTATAGGAATGTCTGTTTTGGCGGTGTTATCATTCGCAGTCAGGTCGTTTTTTAAATACTCGATAAAGGGCATCAGATTTTCCTGAAGATTTGTTGATAATAATTGACAGTTGTCTTGAGCAGTGTTCATTGACTTTGTTAGGCTTGTAATGTAGCGTCAAGGACTATTCTATGCCATTTGAGACGGAACTCAAAAAACTAGGTTTAAAGGATAAAGAAGCCTCGGTATACTTGGCTTGTTTAGAGCTTGGTTCGGCAGCGGTACAGCAAATATCGCGCAAGGCGCATGTAGTGCGGGCGACGACTTACGTAGTGCTTGATTCTTTGGCGAAGCGGGGCTTGGTAACGCAATACAAGGAAGGAAAAAAGACACTGTTTTCAGCCGAGCCGCCGCGGCAGTTGATGAGGCTGTTGGAGAAGCAGCGCGAGGTAATACAAGACAAAGAGCATGATTTAGAGCGTCTGTTGCCGGCATTACAGATATTAATGAAGTCGGCTGGCGATCGACCATCGGTGAGGTATTTTAGCGGCAAAGAGGGACTGCATGCGATGAGACAGGAAATTGTGATGTATAGCGAGCCGGGCGATGTTATTTACAACTTTACACCATCCGATCATTTGGACGCGGTTTTTGCGGAACAAGAGAACCAATATTATCGTCAACGTTTAGCAAAAAGAATCAAATCAAAGACAATTTTTTCTACTAGGTCGTTAAGTCAGAGAAATAAGCTTTTTTCTAAAGAATATTTGAAATTATCTGAGAGACGGTTTGTACCGACCGATCTGTTTCCTAGTACCAGTGGTATGACAATTTTTAAAGACAGAATTGCTATAGGGTCGTTTACTGGAAAACTTGGCGGGGTAATTATCGAGAGTCAGTCTATGGCAGATATGATGAGGCGTCTTTTTGATTTAGCTTGGGACAAATCGGAAAGTGTTGACAATGAGTAAAAGCATTGATATATTGTAGGCACCACTTCTTGATTGGGGTGGTCTGTTTGTTTAGGCAGACAGCTGGTGATCCGTTACTCTTTTTGGGAAGGGAGCCTGTCATGGGAAACAGTCCTTTCAAAGAGGGTAACTGACCTCTGGGCGTAGCAGTTCTCTAGATTGAAAGGAGGAGAGAGTATGAGTAAAGGTTTACTCATACGATCAGAGAAGAGGAAGAGAAGGAACGAACAGACGTTCCTCCTCCTTCAATCGATCTGTCCTGTTTCCGGGCTTTAACTAGGCAGGTTTGCCTGTTATAGAAAAGCCCGGGGCAGGACATTCTTTCTTGGGTGTGTGCAGTAAAGAGATGCTATTATCTATACCGTAGAAGCATACGCCCAGGGTCGATGCCACTCGGAGGAGTGGCGTTACCCGACCCGCTTGGCGCCGTGGATGGCTTGCCGCGAAACCTCAAAGATCAGCATGTCTGAACTCGAGGGTTTGTGTGGCAGCTTCAGGCGCCAACGGGTCTTTTTTTTATATTTTCGCCAAAATAAGTGAGCTCACCGAAGGTGAGCCACGCATTTTGAGCGAAAATACCTGTCCCTCCGAAGCTTTAGCGAAGGGGGATAACCCCTCGCCGCGCCGGCCGAAGCCTTGTGCGAAGGCTGGAAGCTCGAGCTTCAGTGAGAGCGAAGTGGGGTTCGTGACAAACACCAGACTATTCTTGACTTACCAGGCGCATGTGCTAGGTTGAAAAGCTGGTAATGAGTGTTCTTGGCGGTTCCGCTGGCGAGCTTGTGGTGCGAAGCAACCCCTCCTACGCTTCTCACTACTCTCGACAGTGGAACTGCACAGAAGACCGTAACCGGGTTATGATGGAAATATGAAAAAGATGTTGTTTGTCGGGTTGGGTAATATTGGCACGCGTTTTACAAACACGCGTCATAATTTTGGCATTGCAACACTGCGTGACTGGGTAGGAGAAAACGAATCGGCGGTGAAGTCGGGATGGAAAACAGACGCGAGCGGGAAATGGGCCAGCGCCAAGTTGGTGTTTGGTGATTGCGAGATAACGGTTATGTTTCCTTTAACGATGATGAATAATTCCGGTGAGGCGGTGGGCGAGTTTATCCGATACGAGCGATTAGATAAGGGGGAGATATTATTAGTGCATGATGATATGGAGCTGCCGTTGGGCGAGATTCGTTTAGGTCGAGGCAGCGCTAAGGGGCACAATGGGGTACGGTCGGTGCAGACAGCGTTGGGGAGCAAGGATGTTCGTCGTTTGCGCTTGGGGATAGGACGTCCGCCGCAGAATATGGAGGCTGAAGAATATGTGCTGCAAAAATTTTCGGCGGCAGAGCGGGAAACGATGAGTAAACAAAAACTGACGGCGATGGCAAGTTTGACTAAAGTTGCTGTTCTGGGTGAGTTAGGCGCCGGTATCGGTACCAAGAATAATTAAGACTTGAGCGTCGGTGGATTGTTCGCTATCCGGCAAGTTATGGGAAAGTTGGGCGTGCAGGGTGTCCGCAATGTCTTGGGCCTGGTCTTCGTAGTCGTCGTTGATAACATAAACTGTTGTTTGGGAGGTATCTTTACTCGCAGCATTGCCGATACCGGTAACGGTGTAACCTTTGTCTTTCAAGTCATCGCCGGTTTGTTTGGCTAGGCCGGTAATGGCGGTGCCGTTTCTGATGGCGATAGTAGGTTTGGTTAGGGGGGTGGGGCTGGTTGAAGGTGAGGCTTGGGGTGGGGCGGTGGCGGTGACAGTCTTCGGAATATTGTCAAAAAGTCCGGCGGCAATGCTTTGGATTTCGGAGAAGTCCCCGGTTTTTGTTTTAAGAACGGAAGCGGGGGTGTCGCCAAGAATTTCAGTAGCGCCGACCAGGGGAGCTGTGGGACCGGTGGTTAGTACGGTTGAAGAGATGTTGTCATGTTTGACTTGGCGGGCTATTTCGTAAAATCTTTTCATTTCCCATAACTGCATGTCGGTGCGCACGTTATCCGACAGCGAGTTGAGAATTTTGTTGAGCCCGGCGAAATCGAAAGCGGTGTTAACGGAGAAAACTTTTTCCTGAATAGCCATTAAGACTTGTTGCTGTCGAGTGGTTCTTTTGAAGTCGCCGCCTTCCGGACCTTCAATGTAGCGGGCGCGAACGTAAGCCAGGGCACGTTCCCCGTCCATTTTTTCCGTGCCGGCGCGAAAATCAATTTTGTGCCAATAGTCGTAAAAACCGTTAGGAATGGTAATGTCGATGCCGCCGACGGCATCAACAATTTGTTTAAAAGCGGTGAAATCAACGCGTCCGTAATAGTGAATAGGTAAGCCGGTAACTTCTTCGACCAGACCGCGGAGCATCTCGGGTCCTTGACCTTCTTTCTGGGATTCACCGTGAGCGTGAACGGCATTAATTCTCGTGTAATAATCTTGGCCCGGTACTTGGACATAAAGGTCGCGAGGAATAGAAAGGAGAGATACCCGATTATCGGACGGTCTTAGGCTGGCGATCATAACAGTGTCGGCCAGGTTTTCACCGGAGTGCCCGGCGCCGCCAATAGCAATCAGCATGACGTTGATGCGGTCGTCGGCTTCTCCTTTAAGTTGTTTGTCTCCGACGAGAAAAAGGTCTTTGATCTGTCCGATCAGAGATCGCTCGGCGCTGCTTATTTTGTTGCCGGCGGCTAAAATTTTATAACCGAAAACCCCGCCGGAAAAAAGAATGACAATTATAAGCAAAATGAAAAAACGGCGCGGCCAATGTTTTTTGGCGGGACGAGACGGTAGGCGCGAGTTGCTCCTGGCGCTGTCTCGACGCGGCGGTGCGGGGGGAGGCGATACGTGGGCGAGTTGCGGTCGGCCAGACAGAGTGGGTTTTCGGGCAGCAGCGGTCAAACTGCCGCGGCGCGGGGATTTGGGGATTTGATATTTGTCTCTTATTTCCCAGAGAATACGTTTTTCCGCGCTTGATTTAGATTGGTCTTTTGGCATAATTTTTAAAGACAAAAACGAGAACGCAGTGTATCTTCGTGTTAGGGAATTGCGGTGACTGGGGTAGAGTATACAACATATATTCGGTTAGGCTATAGAGAACAAGATTTAAACAAAATTGGCAACTCGATAATTATCAACCCTTGCCGCATTGTGCGCGGGGCGTACAATAGAAGCATAAATATTAAGTTAATAAAAATGGATGAGCCAAACGATACCGTAGGAGCAAAGGCGGCGCTGATGTCGATCGGAAGTTTTTTTTGGGAGCTGATAAAAGTTTTTTTAATCGCGGTGGTAATTATTATACCCGTTCGTTATTTTTTAGTGCAGCCGTTTTTTGTGAGGGGGGCGAGCATGGAGCCGAGTTATGAAGACGGTGAGTATCTGGTGGTCGATGAATTATCATATCGTTGGCGCGAGCCGCAACGAGGCGAGGTTATTGTCTTCCGGTACCCAAATAATCCTTCCCAGTTTTTTATCAAGAGAATTATCGGCTTGCCTGGAGATACTGTCAGGGTAAACGACGGGCGAGTGGTAATACAAAACGATCAATATCAGCAGGGAGTTGTGCTAGACGAGAGCGGCTATTTATCGGCAGGTACCAGGACCGGTGGACAACTAGATGTTAGGTTGGGGTCTGATGAATATTTTGTGATGGGTGACAATCGTTCCGCTAGTTCCGATTCAAGGTCGTGGGGGCCGTTAAAGAGGTTTGAAATTGTGGGAAGAACGTGGATCAGGGCGTATCCCTTTGATCGTTTTAGTGTTTTTGAGATAATGAAGCCGGGATACCTTAGTTTGCAATAACTGGATAAGCTTATTAGTAAAGGTTATTTTATCGTCAATGGTTGATTTGTTTTGACTGGCTTATCCGATTTTTATGGGAAATTTCCCGGTCTTGCATTTATTAATTTTTGTAGTAGAATAAAAGACTTATGGTGTTCAATAAAAAGACAAAGGCACAGCAAGAGGAGGAGAATAAAGCTAGCGCCAGGGTTAAACCGCCGGCCGGTTTTCCCGTGCAGGTACCGCGAGGGACGCAGGACATTTTGCCGCAGGAGCAGAAGTATTGGGAGTATGTAGTGGAGACGGCCAAGGCGGTGGCCAGAGGATTTGGCTGGCAGAGAATTGATACACCGATGTTTGAGGAAACAATACTGTTTACTCGAGGGGTGGGTGAGGAAACGGATATTGTCAGCAAGGAGTTGTTTGAATTAAAGAGGCGCGGTGGCAGTAGTCAGTATGCGCTGCGTCCCGAAGGAACTTCGGCGGTAGCGCGCGCTTATATTGAACATGGTATGCGCAGTTGGCCGAAGCCGGTCAAACTTTTTTATGTTGGTCCGTATTTTCGTTATGATCGCCCCCAGGCCGGACGCTGGCGGCAGTTTCATCAAATAGGCTTGGAGGTGTTTGGTTCGTCTGCGCCCATAACGGACGCGCAGGTGATTTACGTGACTAATTTGATGTTTGGAGAACTGGGGATTGAGGATTATGTTTTAAAAATCAACAGTATCGGGGGGCCGGGAGAGCGCAAGGAATATATTAAGGTTTTGCGCGATCATTATCGGCGTAATCGCAAAAAAATGTGTCGGCTTTGCGCGGAAAGATTAAAGACCAATCCGTTGCGGGTGCTGGATTGCAAAGAGGAAAAATGTCAGCAGCTAGCCAACACGGCACCGCGATTGTTGGATCACTTGACGGATGTATCAAAGCAATATTTTGAGTCGGTGTTAAAGAGCCTGGATGCCTTAGAGGTAAAATACGAAGTGGCTCCGTCGCTGGTTCGGGGTTTGGACTACTATACCCACACCGTGTTTGAATTTGTAGCTAAGAAACGCGAAGACGTGGCGCAAAACACTCTAGCCGGCGGTGGCAGATACGATGGTTTGGTGAGAGCGTTGGGCGGTCGCGATACGCCGGGTACCGGTGTATCGATTGGTGTGGAACGGGTGATTGATCAATTGAAAGCGGAAGAAGTGGAATTGACCGTGACCGACGCGCCGCAGTTATTTATTGCTCATCTGGGGGAACTGGCTAAAAACCAGTCTTTGCGTATCATGCGCGATTTACAAGTAGCCGGTATTCCTTTTGCCGAGAGTATCCATCGCGATGGCATGCAGGCGCAATTAAAAGCGGCGGACAGGTTGCGGGTACAGTCGGCGCTGATTATCGGACACAAAGAGGTTATTGATAAGACGGTTATTTTGCGGAACATGGAGAGCGGCATGCAGGAAGTAATACCGCAGGAAAAACTTATCGAAGAATTACAAAGACGGTTGCATATACAGAATGGGGGGTAGGTTTGTGGACGGGGCAGGATAGTTTTATAATGAGAGTATGACAGCTAGGAGGAATGAAACGCACGATCCGGATTGTATTTTCTGCCGGATGGTGACAGGAGAAACGCCGGTGGAGGCGGTATATGAGAGCACGGACACGTTGTTTTTTCGTGATATTTCTCCGAAAGCCAAGGTGCATGTGCTGGGAATACCGAAGCGGCATATAGTGTCACTGGCACACATGACTGATGATGATCAGTTGTTAATAGGCAAGTTAATTCATGACGCGACAAAAGTGGCGCGGGATTTAGGCCTAGTCGCGGGCGGGTATAGGATTATCAGTAATGTCGGAGATGATGCCGGGCAGGTGGTGAAGCACGTGCATTTCCATGTTTTGGGGGGCGAGAGGCTGGGACCGATGCGCTGTTAGCGCGACAATTTCCAATTATCAATTTCCAATTTCCATTGAATTTCCAATGAACCAATTTTCAAAAATTTCAGCAAACATAAGATTACTAATAGTGGCGGCAGGATTTGCGGGATTGATTTTTATAGCGACACCGGGGGTGGCGAGTGCGATTCAGTTGTTGCCTGATTGCGATCCGATAAGGTATAAGACATTGCCGAATGGTGATGTCACGGAGTCTTCAAACCCTTGCGGTGTTGAGGATATTATTCAACTGTTAGTTAATATATATAATACATTGTTAGGGTTGGCGGGTCTGGTGGCGATATTGTTTATTATATTCGGCGGCGTCAGAATGTTTTACTGGAGTTTTATGGAGAACGCGCCGGGGGAGCTGGAAGCGGCGAAGACTACGGTTACCAGGGCGATTGTAGGGCTGATTATTATTGCGGTGGCTTTCTTGGTTGTGAATACGTTGATTGGTATGTTGGGCGGGGGTGGTATTCAATCTGTTCTGGATAAGGCTCAAATATAGTAGGGCGTTAAGACAAAGAGATGATAAACGCATTTTGATCGCGATTAACTGTCTTGACGGGAAAACCGTCTTGTGGCAGTATTTTAATGAGGATTTTTAGATAATCGCTACTCTAAAGAGGGTGTTTTATGGCGATTAATTCATTGAGTCCTCTTTCACTCTTTATGTTCAATCTTGGGAGGTGTCTTTATTAAAATGGTAGAAGTAAAACGGCGAGACAATGAAGGATCGGACAGCGTAGTGAGGAGATTCAGCCGCAAGGTGCAACAGAGCGGTGTTTTGTTGCAGGCCAGGAAAATTCGTTTTCATACGCGGAAAAAGAATCGGCGGCGGATGCGGGAAGAAGCCCAACGGCGCACGGAGCTGCAGGCGGAGAGAGAGCATTTGATAAAAATCGGTGAGCTGGATGAGTTCAGTGCTTTGTCGTATCGGCCGCAAGGTCGTTCCGGCGGCAGGCGTTAATAGGTTTGTCACCACCGAAAAATAACTTACCCTGGTGTTATAAGGATGCGGGGTTTTGGTAGCCGCAAGCTATGGGGTGACTTTTATTCGGACGTCAATTATAATAATGACAATTAAGCAGTTAGTTAATTTGAATTATGGCAAATCAGGGGTTTCCGCCGACAAATTTACCATTATCTGCCGCAGCTTCTGACGGAAAAACACCCTCCGGTTTTAGCGGACGTGCGGATGACAAGAAAAATGCTACGATGTCGGGTGAGCCTGTCGGTCGGCAACCGTTAGTAAAGCGTCCAGGCGAAGGCATGGATATACCTGATCCGTTTATTCAGAAAAATGTAAATAGTAATAATGTCATGTCTTCCGGAAAAGGCCAAGCGGGTGGTTTGGCGGTACCGACGGCAAAGAGGGAGGGGAGTTCTACGCCGGTTGGCGGTGTCGCATTGGCGCCATCAGTGTTTCAGCGTCCGGTGCCGCCGCGGCGCAATAAACGTTTGGCGGTATTGTTAGGGGGAGTAATAATTTTGGTTTTGTTGCTGGTTGTGCTGGGTTTGATTCTGGCCAGATTTTTTGCCGGAGGCGGTTCGGGTGCGGGCGGATTATTTAACAATGTGACACCAACTTCTACGCCGCCACCCTTGACCAGTGCGACACCAAGTCCGTCTGTTTCTTTGGAGCCGTCAGTGTCTACCTCGCCTGAACCGTCTTTGTCCGTTGATGCCGAGGCCGAAGTATTGGATGCGGATCATGACGGGCTAACCGCGGCGGAAGAGAAATATTATGGTACTGATCCTGCTAAAGTGGATAGTGATGGCGATGGATATAGTGATGGCGATGAAGTGAAGGTGGGGTACGATCCTTTGGGTCCGGGTAAACTGGATTCGGATAACGACGGGTTTCCCGATCCTGATGAGCGGGCGTTTGGCAGCGATCCGTTTAACCCGGATACGGACGGTGATGGTTATTCAGATGGCGAGGAAATACAGAACGGTTATAATCCGCTCATTCCTTCGCCCGGCGATAAGCTTTAATGTTATTTGGTTGTGCCGGTTTTGTTGAAGGGGAGAAAAATGCCGCTGACTTTAGTAGAAGCTAACACTTTATGGCAAGCGGTGGTTGGCGAGATGGGGTGTACGGACGATTTAGTAACAGTGGTGGTTGTAAAGAAGGAAGAAGCGAGAAAGCTAAATAAGCAATATCGGGGGTTGGATCGGGCGACAAATGTATTGACTTTTTCCTATGACGAAGGTGAGCATGATGTTGCTTTATGTGATCAGATAGCAAAAGAAGAAGCTAAAGAGCACGGAATGTCGTGGCGTGATTATATGGCGTGGCTGTTAGTACATGCGTTTTTGCACGCGGCGGGTATGGATCATGAAAGATCATTAACGGAAGCGGAGCTGACTCGAGAACGGGAAAGAAATATTTTACAACAGTGCGGCTACAAAGCAGTGCTGTCAGAATAGTGGTAAAATATTGTTATGCGTTCAGGGTTTGGTAATGTATTTCACGGTCGTACGGGCAAGAGCAGGTCTTTTTCTGCTTCGGTTACTCACGCGGTGCGCGGAGTAATCATCGGCTTGTGGTCCGAGGCAAATGTTCGACGGCAGAGCATAGTGTTGCTGGTGGTTTTGGGATTGGTTTGGTGGTTGCGGGTGGGGGTTACGGAGACAGTAATCGTTTTATTGGCGGCCGGGGCAGTGTTGAGTTTGGAGATGATGAATTCGGCAATGGAGGCTTTAGCTGACGCAGTACATCCGGATTATGGAGAGTTGGTACAAAAAGCCAAGGACATGATGGCGGGGGCGGTATTGATCGTAAGTTTAGTCGCGTTGGTTATCGGTATAGTGGTGTTTGTTCCCCATCTATTACAGCAGTTAAATTTTTAGGGGTTTGCCCGGCTATACAATACTTATTCTTGTGATGTTGTGTTTTGTTTACTGGGTGTCTGGCTTATAGATAAATTTTATCTTAATTAGTCCTTAGCCCTTCTTTATAGCGGCAACTGGGCGTGCAAAAAAACAGACGACGGTTTACAATTAGTATTAATTATTGATTTGATATAGATATAATATGGCTCGTGAACAACACGTAACAGGCATCGACGTCGGTTCTTCCCAAGTCCGAGTAGCGGTGGCTCAACTAGGCGGCGCGCTGGCGGGGCAAAGCCCGACAATTCTTGGCATATCGGCCGAGCCTATGGACGGCATGCAGAAAGGTGTGATTACCGATGTTGAGGCGGCGGTAGCGTCGATTAGTAAGGCGTTGGATGTGGCGGAGCGAGTAGCGGGTGTGCCGATTGAACACGCGTATGTGAGCATAAACGGGTCTCATATAATGTCGCAGAATTCAAGAGGGGTTATAGCGGTTAGTCGAGCGGATGGCGAGATTACCGCCGATGACGTGGCCAGGGTTATTAATGCCGCGCAGGCGATTTCGCTGCCAAGCAATAGGGAGATCCTGCATGTACTGCCGCAAAATTTTGTTGTAGACGGGCAGGAACATATTCATGATCCGGTGGGGATGACGGGGGTAAGGCTGGAAGTGGAGACGCATATTATTGAAGGATCGGCTCCTTTTATTAAGAACATAACCAAAGCGGTGAACCAGGCTGGTGTTCATGTTGAGGATTTTGTGTTTTCACCGCTGGCGGCGGCGCAGATTCTTCTGGATAAAAGACAGAAAGAGTTAGGAGTGGTGCTGGTTGATCTGGGGGCGGGAACTACCAGTCTGGTAGTGTATGAAGAAAATGCCTTGTTACATACCGCGGTTTTACCACTGGGATCCAGTCACATAACTAACGATATAGCAATCGGTCTGCGCACGTCCATTGATGTGGCTGAAGTGGTTAAGGTGGAACATGGTACGGCGTTAGCCGATGAGATAAAAACCAACGAAGCTATACTGATTGAGGGAGATGAAAACAATGAACAAGAATCGGTTTCAAGAAAAGAAGTGGCTACTATTATTCGGGCCAGGCTGGAAGAGATTTTTTCTTTTGTCGATCGGGAGCTTAAGGGAGTAAATCGTTCTGGTCTTTTACCGGCGGGTATTGTGTTTACTGGCGGTGGCGCGCAGTTGCCCGGGGTGGTGGAGATAGCGAAGAAGAGGTTACGTTTGCCTGCCCGAGTTGGTCGGGTACAAGAAATGTCTGGTTTATCTGAAAAGGCAGCCAGTCCTGGATACGCGGTGGTGTTGGGTTTACTTTTATGGGCATTTGATCAGGAAGGAAAAGGACGTCAACGAACGCTGATCAATTTACATGATTGGGGAAATACAGCTCATCGTATCCGCGGCTGGCTTAAGACTTTCATGCCGTAAATTGAGTGATAGAAATGAAGCCGCGCCTTTACGAGGCGCGGATTTAGTGAACAACAAGTGTGTCCAAAGTGAACAGGTTTTGTTATTGACATTCTAGAACAACCCTCTACGCTTAAAGAAGTATAAGTGATGTTTTGTTATGCCGTGCTGCAAAACGAGACGAGAACTGTTTAATTGTGTAGAAAAACATTATGCCAGTAGTAAAACCAAGTATAGAGAATGTAGCCAACATTAAGGTTGTCGGCGTGGGTGGTTCTGGCAACGCGGCTTTGAACAGAATGGTGGAAGCGCAAATTAAGGGGGTTGAGTTTATCGCGGTAAACACGGACGCGCAGGCGCTGCATTATTCCGGGGCACCGACAAAAATTCATATCGGTCAGACTATTACACGGGGCCTGGGAGCAGGAATGGATCCCTCTGTTGGCCAGCAAGCGGCGGAAGAAAGTCGTGAGGAAATCTACGAGGTTTTGAAGGGGTCGGATATGGTATTTATTACGTGCGGTTTTGGCGGTGGTACAGGCAGCGGAGCCGGTCCGGTGATATCAGAGATTGCCAAAGAAAGCGGCGCTCTTACGGTGGGGGTGGTAACGCGTCCCTTTTCGTTTGAGGGCCAGCAACGGATGACGATTGCGGAAGAAGCGCTGGCGGAATTGCAGGACAGAGTGGACGCGGCAGTGGTGGTGCCGAACGATCGATTGTTACAGATAATTGATAAGAAGACAAGTTTAGTGGACGCATTCCGCGTGGTAGATGACGTTTTGCGTCAGGGGGTGCAGGGCATATCAGATTTGATTGTCCATCATGGTATGGTGAATGTTGATTTTGCGGACATAAGAGCGATAACGTCTAACGCTGGGTCAGCGTTAATGGGAATTGGCCGAGCGTCTGGCGAGAATAGGGCGGTGGACGCGGCAAGGGCGGCCATTGAGAGTCCTTTGTTGGATATTACGATTGATGGGGCTAAGGGTATTATCTTTAATGTTACTGCGGGGGAAGATCTGAAGATGTTTGAAGTGGAGGAAGCGGCGCGAGTGATTACAGAACACGCGGATAATAACGCGAAAGTAATATTCGGGACGGTTATTGATAACAACCAGGTAGAAGAGGGGGAATTAAAAATTACAGTGGTGGCGACTGGTTTTGATAAGCCGGAAGCTGTTCGTAAGACAGAACGTTATAGCGGGGCGATTCCCTATAGCCAGGGAATGGCTACCCAGCCGGTTCGTTTCGGTGCTATACCGGAGTCGGAGCCGGTTCGCAGTCAGCCGGAAGTAAAACCAAATCCATATAGCCGCCCTGTCGTGACTCCGCGAACGGATGGTAATGACGAAGACCTGGAAGTGCCTACGTTCATCCGCCGTAAGATGCGCGAACAAAAAGAAGCTAGGAACCACGGCGATTCAGAAGATCAATCGCTATAAAATTAAGAACAATGAAAGTGCTCATCGCAAAATACGGTGAGCACTTTTAGTGCATATTATCTGACATGATTTAGCGGAGGTTATTGCGACGTAAGCTCTAGGTATTTCTGGTTGGCTAGCTGTTTTCTTTGGAGCTCCTGGAGGTATTGCTCGTCGGGTGTCCAGAACGTTTCTGGCTTATGGCTGCTCGCCACAAAGTCCTTGAAAATAAGCGGTTTCGAAATTTGAATCGAGATATCACGATAAGCGCGAATGCCTGTGCCGGCATCCAGGAAAACTCGTATCGTATCATTATTACGCCATTCAAAACCGGATATTTTATAGGTATCAATCAAAAGACTCTTTTCCCGTTTGCTTTCTACATTAAAAACATTGACAGCATAATAACGGTCATAATTATGGCCGTATTTTTCGAAAACATCCTCGATAAAAGCAATATTCTTCTGATCGGGAGAAAAATCAAATAATGAACGTTCCCCGTACGGGTTTTTATTGCTGGTTACGGGCAGTTTTGTTGGTTGTGTTGTAATGGTAGGTAAAGTAATGTTGTTTTTTGGCCTCACTAGATAAAAAAATAGTGTTGAGCTAATAATGCCAAGTAATACATACGAGACAGGTACAATTATTAGTCTGGTTTTCATATTAATTGGGACTCCAATAAAAAAATGTATTGTCGATTTGTCGTAAGAAACGTCCATTTGGCACAACCTTTTTGATAAATTCGTCACGAACAATACCGATGCCGTGAAAGTGAGTTGCTTCAGTTGGAATTGAAATTTTCCCGGAAAGTAGCTCCTCCGCTACTGTGTATGATTCATGCCATGCTTGTACTGTGCCAGAATTAGCGTTTTTCATTGGATTGATGATGGTTTTAAAGCGCTCATCGGTTAGTCCGAATGGATCGTATTGCGCTGGCTTCAAAATTACTTCACGCAATGTTTTGCCCCACCATGTTTGTGCCCTAACTCGGTTTAATACACTCGCTCCGACCCAAGTTTTAGCCTCTCTAGATTCACCCTCTGCTTCACCGAAAATAAGACGGGCAAGGAGGATGGTCTCGGAGTCATCATCAAAATTGCCTGTCCATTTTGGATCGTCTACTGTCGGTGTGCGTTGGGCCGGTTCTTCAATCTCTATATCTCCTAAATCTAGCTCAAAGCTATGTATTATGGGTTCCCGATCCGCCCAAAGTTCTATATAGTGAATACCTTGGTTCAGATTTTCTTCAAAATTGAATTGCTGGCGTTCATTCTTGAAAAGCTTTTTTAGAAGACTGCCGGATATGAGCCAGTCACGACGAAGGATTGCCAGAGAGCTAGGATTAGGCTTTACAGCATTATCAACAATGATTTTAATATCGTCACTATCGCCTAAGTGCCATTTAGCCGTTGCATCAATGGTGAGTCTTTGTAACGGCAAATTAACAAGCGAAATCGTATACCATGGCCTTCGATCACTATCTTCGGCTTGCTGTTCCATTATTAAGGATAATGAGTGTGGATCACTGACTAATTCGATCTTCGGTTCAGCCACAATTTCTGCGCCACGATATGGTATAAAATTGATTTGATGATTACCGGTCTCAAGACGCAATACAAAAACAACAGTTTTAGACAATCCGCATAATTGAGTCCCATTCCACGCAGGGGGTATATCATATTCTTGTGTGCGGGCGACAGCCGGTATTTCCCGCAGTGCTATACTGTCAATTTCTACTCGCAAATCTTCACCACCGGGCTGGTTGATTTGTCTGCCGGAGCGGCAGATAGCATTAATCGTTATTGTATACAAACCGGCAGTAGCAACGGTGAAGGGATGCGTAAATGGTCTTATTATGCGATGCGGGTAGGTAAACATAAATATATTATACCATAATTCCTTTTACCTAAGCCGCTAATGGAATAGTGCGGCTATAGAGATTAGGCTGGCTCATCTATCATAATTTGATTACAATATGGTCATAAACAAAAAAAGCCGAAAACCGACCGTATGGCGGAACTACCTACTGGTAGTGAAGTCTTCTAGGGGCTAACTAGAATAGGCGTTTCCTCCTCGCATTGTGCGGGGTGGTTTTTTATCGCCTATTTTTTGCTCTTGACTTTCGCGAATCCCGAAATATAATGAGAGTATAAATCAGGCTGCGGCGCCGACCAATCGTAAACTCGATAGTTAAGCGCGGGGCCTGGTTTTTTATTCCGGAGCTATAATAGCCCCTAATACGTCTTTACTACCAATTTTTTGATTGGGCTTATATTTTTTCTGATATGTGTAATAAGCACGGTCGTGGGCCGGCGACCCTTTTCCGATTCGCTGGAATACAATAATAGAAGGATCAAATTTCTCGTAAATTGGACGTACTTTTTCGAGAATGAGATTCCTAATCAACGTATTTTGTCCAGGATACTCAATATCAACTATAACTCTATCTAGTCGACGTAAATAAGGGCGAATGAGTAAGAAGATTAATGCAGAAAAGACTTGATAGTTATATCTGCGCGGCATCCCAACGTCTCGGAAAAAACGCTGTAATTTTCTCTTCTCCTTTTTAGGTAACAATATTGACCGATACAGCTTCTTCTTACTGTTATCAACGAAAGCGACAACTGTATCTTTTGCCGTTTCCTCAACTTTTCCGCTCTGATCAATCTCGATAATCATATTATGGATTTTAGCATAGGAAACAAAAAATCCGCACGGTTCGTATATAAGTAGGCAAAAATGAAAAAGCCCCGCTGTGGGACAAAACCCGCATGGGAGCTTTTTCGTAGTGATATTCACTATATTAGCCGCCCGAAAGATTTTGTCAATCTTGACGAATTACTAAATATGTGTGTAATTACTGGTCTTGTACACTTTCCAACTGAAACCCATTCAAGGAGGTCTATTATGACCATTACTCAAAGACAGGCCATTAGAAGCCTGGCGGTTATTAGCTTTTTTGGTTTGCTTGTGCCTTGCGCAATATTCTTCGGCCCACTCCTTTGGTTCGAAATGAACAAAATGGACGCAGAAAGAGCGGCTTCTTACCAGGTGCCGAAAGCGATCGAGGAAAAGAAACCAGAATTCTTTCACGGCCAATCTCTGCCGACTGAGGTAGAGATTCTTGAGGTCGCCGGGCATCCAGAGGGTAACCGCGTTTCACCGACGTATCGTCGCGTAATTGTGAAGGGGGAACAGCCGGCACCATTTCTAGCAGAGATTTATCTGCGCCTTCCGCCCAACAGGGATGTAAGCATTGATGATATGCGCGGACAAGAAATACTCGTTCCTCGCCCTAGGGACAAGGCGCTTTTCGACTGGAATGAACAAAAGAAACGGTACATGCTCTTACGGCCGGAATCAAAGCAACTGACGGAGAAAAAAGAAGATCCCGAACAACGTGCTTGGTCTAGAGGCTATTGAAAGGAGCCCGGGTGTACAAAAACAATGCACCCAAATTATCTGCCATGATTGAGATGGGTCAATACTTTTTGATTAGTAGTTTGTTTGTGCTGGGGTGTGTTGTCGGTTACATGTATCGGCGACACATTGCATATCCCGATGGGCGAGCTACTTGGTGGGGTTTCCTTCTTTGGAATCAGCCCTACGATATTGTGGCTATTGAGCACTTTGGTGGATATGTTTTTGCCTTGTTGAGGCCACAGTTCTATGGTGGCGGTGACAAGAACGTACCTACTCTGATACGGTTGCCCCTCGACGAGAAGTACGCCATTGGAGATAGGCTTGAAGTTCAGAGGGGAGACTATTGGCCAGTACTACGAAGGTTCGATAGCAAAACTGGGAAGGCATCAGTGCATGCCTAGTACCTTGAGACGACTCGTTCATTAACCGCCAATGTTTCTTCGGAAGCGTTGGCGGTTTTTTTGTGCACAAGTTTGCTTGCAGCAAGGCTGAAAATGGAGCATTATTTTCCTAGATAGTTCGATTCCAATCGCATAGCAAGTCAAGTGAAGGAGTAGCGTTTTAGATCCATTTAATCTGGATGTTGGAACTCCCGAAATTCAATTGCCGAAAAATGAGGGAGCAGCGAGAAGCTCGTTTGCATGGCGAAGAAGACAACGAGTAGTTAATTTTGGCTCTGTTGTATGATGCAGTCATATGCGGAGAGTCTTTTTGGCATTGTCGTCCGGTTGGCTAGTCGGGATAATAACCGGAGTTCTGGGGTTGTCTCTCTTGGCGGCGATTATTTTAGCTGTGGGATGGACAGTTTTGTGTTGGCTGTATAATTCGCAAACGCATGTGGCCGCGGCCGTATTGATGTTGTTGTTATTGGGGTTTGTTTGGGGAACGGTGGCTAGAGTGCCGACGGTAGGGTGTGTAATTGGCAAGGAAGAGACAGTTGATATCACTAGCCGGGAGACGAGACAAAATGGCACACAATATGTGGTCAGGAGCCATGGGGGTTGTGAAATTTTAGTGTACACGAGTTATCGAACGAATTATTATCCGGGAGAGAGGATACATTTATCACGGGGCAGTTGGCAGTCTTACAGTGAGGTGGCGGAAAAATCACCGGGGTTTGCCGAATATTTGGTTGGGAAGAATATCGGCGGGGTGTGGAGTTATCCGGAGGTGGAGTTATCCGGAGGCCGGAAGCGTATATTGCCTTATTGGCGGACGGTTGTAGCCGGGCAGATTAGTAAAACATTACTTGAACCGGAAGCGGGACTGGCGGCGGCAATGATTACGGGTGAAAAAGGCGAGGTGATGACTGATTTGAAAAAGACATTGCAAGCCGGTGGGGTTAGTCACGTGTTGGCAATTTCCGGTTTGCATATATCATTAATTGCTGGTGCGATTTATATTGTTGTAAGTTTGTTGCCTTTTGGTCCGGGGAGTGTTGGTTTGGTGACCGGTATGTTTTTGTGGTTTTATATTGTTTTGGTGGGGGCGCCGATTTCCGCCGTGCGAGCGGGGTTGTTTTGGAGTTTAGCTCTACTGCTTTTGGCTATGCGCAGGCTGGTTGGTTTACCGACGGCAATTTGGGTGGCGGCTTTGGTTACGGTTTCCGCGGATCCCGGCGTGATCAAGGAAGTGAGCTGGCAGTTATCGTTCGCGGCTGTTGCCGGTATATGGCTGGCGTTGTTTTTGACAAAGAAATGGCGAGAGAGTAGAAGTTCAGCGATTATTAGTTTGTTGTTGGTATCAGGCGGTGCGTTTGCGGCCACGTGGCCGATCGTGGCGGTAAGACTGGGAATGATTTCGCCAATTAGTATAGCGGTTAATCTGTTGGTGGTGCCGGTGGTGCCGGCGATAATGTTTTTTAGTGCGGTGACGGCAGTAGTGTCGTTACTGATGCCGGCGGCAGCGTTGTGGCTAGCGTGGGTAGTGCATGTATTGGTGGCGTGGTCGGCAACGGTTACCGACTTACTGCTTAAGTTACCAGGATCGTTTTGGCAGGAGGTGTCAGTGCCGCCGGTGATTTGGTTGACATATTATTTTCTGATGTTTGTGTTGGTGTCCCTGGTTTTAAAAAGACAGGGACGAAATTGGCGGGAGATTTGGGAGTAATCAGTGAATACAGCGAGGACAGTGAATACAGTTGCTGTACTCGCTGTATTTACTGTATTCACGGTACTCGCTATTTGCGGATGGCCAGCATGAGGTCGGCGATGTTGATACCGGTAGGGCCGGTGATGATGGCGGCTTCGACCGCTTGAAAAAAGTTAAGAGAGTCGTTGTTTTGCAGGTAGGTGGACGGGTCTAATTTTAGATTGGCGGCTTTTTGTTTAACTAGATCGTCGGCGATAGCGCCGGCGGGAGGAGAGTTATCGACGCCGTCGGAAGCGCAAGATAAAACCAAGGTGTTGTCAGGCAGGGTGGCTAATGCTCCCAGTGTCAATTCTTGATTGCGTCCGCCGGTGCCTTGGCCGGTAACAGTGACGGTGGTTTCTCCGGCGGCGATAAGCGCTTGGCCGGCGGCAACGGCGCGGGCCAGATCGACGCCGACCAAACGGGCTTCTCCGGTGAGATGGTCGTTGAATATTTTAGCCTGGTAGCCAAGGTCGGCAGCCGTTTTCTTCATGTCGCTAATAGCTGTTTTATTACTGACAATAAGTTCATTGCGGACACGCGAGAAAATGTTTGGCTCTTTGGGGGTCTCCTGTACTGACAAATCGGGCAAATGGCAGGTGTTACGAATATCGTATTTTTCTATAACCGCGTCCGCGTCCGCGATGGTGCTTGAATCAGGAAAAGTAGGGCCGGAAGCGACCAGGCTGATATCGTTGTCGGCAATGTCGGAGTAAATCAGGCCAGCTATGGCGGCGCCGTTGGCCAGGGCGACTAGGCGCCCGCCTTTGACGGCGGATAAGTGCTTACGAATAGTGTTAATCTCGTGAATATCGGCGCCTGAACGGAAGAGATGTTTGGTGATTGATACCAGTTCTTGAACGGTAACGCCCAGGGGTTGGCAAAGCAGAGCCGATCCGCCGCCGGAAACGACGACGATTAACAAGTCATCGCTGTTGAGCTGCTTGACCAGGTTAATAATTTCGGATGTGGCCGCAATGTTTTGCTCACTGGGCATGGGATGAGTGCCGGTGAGGCTTGTGACGACTTTGAAGTTACCCGGTGTAGTAGATAGTGAAATACCGCCGGCTAAGCGGTTGCCTAAAATATTTTCCAGAACGGATGAAGCGGCGTTGGCGACTTTCCCGATAGCGACGACAAAAATGCGTTTATAATCCGTCAGTTGATATTGATTGTTGCCTACGGATAATACGTTGTTGGACAGCCTAACTTTGTTTTTGGTAACAGCGGTCGTGTCGGCGCTGTTGAGGCCAGCCTCTAGAATGGTTAGGGCGTCGCGTCGGAGTTGGGTTTGCGCCAGGGCGTCGAAATTTTTGATAAGGTGATCGGCCATATCTTTGTTATACCAGATGGGGGGATAAGTTGTCTTTATGTCTTGTTGTTGTTAGCGGCAGAGGTTATATTACAAGCATGAGTATGAAGACTAAAAAGAATCCTTCCGGTAATGGCAATAGTCCGGTGACACAAGTAGATTTGAGTTTGTGGGGAGGTAGGTTGCAGGAGCAGATTATTGGTCTGGATCAACGCATGGACGGTTTAGATAAACGTATGGACGGACTGGATCAACGCATGGATAGTTTGGAGCGTGGGCAAGCAACGATTTTACAGGTGGTGCAGTCGATAGATCAACAACTACGGGAGCACAAGGATTTGCCGGCGCGTGTGGCGAGGCTGGAACGATCCGTTTTTCGCGGTTAAGGGACTATTTATTTTTTTTGTTGTGATATTACGCGACTATGAAGCTGGCATATTTTGAAGCTAACGAGGAAGAAGTAAGATGGTTAAAGGAAGCGGCGTCTTTGGGCGGGATGGAAGTGAAAACATCGGCGGAGATTTTAAGTTCCGATACGGTCGAGGGCGAATGGAAAGACACCGAGTTGCTATCAGTGTTTGTGGAATCGAGAGTGGACAAAACAGTGTTGGATAAGATGGCTAATCTTAAAATGATAGCGACGCGTAGTACCGGTTTCGATCATATTGATATTGAAGAGTGCGGCCGTCGGAGGATTGTGGTGGCTAACGTGCCTTCTTACGGCGAGAACACGGTGGCCGAACATGCTTTTGCTTTGATATTGTCTTTGTCGCGGAAGATCTTTCAGGCGTACGATAGGACAGAGCGATTAAATTTTAATCGGGAAGGGCTGCGTGGTTTTGATTTACAGGGAAAGACGTTTGGGGTAATCGGTACGGGGAGAATCGGACAGCATAGTATTAGAATCGGCGCGGCTTTTGGCATGAAAGTTATCGGTTTTGATGCTTTTCCTAACGAAAAAATGGCTAGTGAACTGGGTTTTACTTATGTTAAAACATTAGATGAGTTGCTGGAGCAAAGCGATGTGATAACTTTGCATTTACCGTATATGCCGGAGACGCATCATATAATAAACAAGGATAATATAACTAAAATTAAGCGAGGTGCGATATTAGTGAACACGGCGCGCGGCGGTTTAATTGATACGGAAGCGCTGCTAATGGCTTTAGGGGAAGGTATTTTATCCGGTGCGGGATTGGATGTAATTGAAGATGAAGACGATACTTTTGAGGACGTAGCGGTTTTGTCAAAAGACTTTCCTAAGGATAAGGACATTGTGAATATACTACGCAATCATATTTTGATAGCGCGCGACGATGTGATTATTACGCCGCATAACGCTTTTAACAGTATTGAAGCCGTGCGGAGAATTTTTGACACAACGATTGGAAACATGGCCGGTTTTGTGGCGGGCGAGCCGACTAATGTTGTGGGCGAAAAGAAATCGAATTAAAGCGAGTTGAACTATTGGTTTTTATCACTGGCGATTTTGGCGGGTGCCGTTATGGCTGGGCTGGTGCCGACGCCGCAGGACAAAGTGGTGTTTATGGATGTGGGTCAGGGAGACGCAATTTTATTGGAAAGGGGCACACGACAGGTTTTAATTGACGGCGGACCGGATAGAAAGATACTGGAGAGGTTGAGCGAGGAGATGCCGTTCTTCGATCGCAAAATCGAAGTGGTGATGTTGACGCATCCCGACACTGATCATCTGGCGGGCTTGCTGGAGGTTTTAAATAAATATGAAATCGGTTTGGTGCTGCTGCCCAAAGTTGCTGATGCTACGCAGTTGCAGGAAGAATGGCTGAATCTTTTACTGGCAAAAAACGTGCTTTATCGGTTTGCCGAGCGGGGGCAGGTTATAGAGATGGCCGGTTTAACGATAAATATTCTTAACCCAACCAGAGAAATGCCGGTAATGGCCGGTAAGAGGTTGAATGATTATTCGGTGGCGACGAAAGTGTACATGGACGAAATATCATTTTTACTTCCTGGTGATTTGGAACAGACGAGAGAAAGTTGGCTGGTAAACAATGAACGAGGCGGCGAGTTGGCGGCCCAGGTTTTGAAAGCGGGGCATCATGGCAGTAAAAGTTCGACGAGTCAGCAGTGGTTGGATAGGATAAATCCGCGAGTGGCGGTTGTTTCCGCGGGAAAAGATAACCGCTATAATCATCCGTCGCCGGAGACGCTGGAGCGGTTGGAGGGGCGGGTGGTCTTGCGGACTGATCAGTCGGGGTCGGTGCGGTTTGTTAAAGAAGGCGGTCGGTGGTTAGTGGGGTGCGGCGGGAAAGAGTGGACGAAAATGGCTAGCTCGTGTACTAATATTTAGAGTATTATTGTTAACGTAAAAATATGGCAATTGAAAGAACCTTGGCGATTGTTAAGCCGGATGGAGTACAACGAGGGTTGATGGGGGAAATTTTGCATCGATTCGAACGAGCCGGTTTGAAAGTGGTGGGGATGAAAATGGTATGGGCGGATAAGGAGTTAGTGGGTAAGCATTATGCTGATGATGAAGCTTATTTAATCAGTGTAGGCGAAAAGGCGCTAGCGGCGGCGCGTGAGCGAGGACAAGAGATGAAGCAGTCGGCGCTGGAGATTGGTAAACGGGTGCGGGAGTCGAATATGAGGTATGTCGCGACCGGGCCGGTGTTGGCATTGGTATTACAAGGCAACACGGCAGTGCAGACGGTACGCAATATTGTGGGCGGCACTAATCCGCTGACGGCGGATATAGGAACTATCCGGGGTGATTTGACGATTGATGATTTTACGCAAGCGGACAGCGAAGAACGGTCGGCGCGGAATTTAATGCACGCGTCGGGGAATGTGGCGGAGGCAGAGCGGGAGATTGCGCTGTGGTTTAAGGATGATGAACTGCACGAGTATCAGACGGTGATGGATAAAGTATTACACGACCCAAACTGGGATAAGGAGTGAGAGAATTAATTTTGTTGTGTTGCGGGTGACGTTCGCGGTACCTATTCTTGGACGGCACACTTGCCCGCCCCTGCGGCGGGCTGCGCTCGACTAAAAGCCTGTCGCCCCGCCTAGTTTTTGCTGCGGCAAAACAACGGCGGGGACCAGGCCGACAGGCTTTTAGACGGCCGCCAAGAACAGATACCGCGAGCGTCACCCGACAGAGGATGCTTCTCTCACTTGAAGGGATAAAAGAGGCCGCGGAATCCGGTCAAAGGATATATTGGACTGGCGCTAAGTTGTGCTATTTTCACGCATGGAGGGAAAAAGAGAACACAGATGCTTTCTGTAATAGGCAATATTACCACATATCGATATGTGGTAATATTTATGGTTCTTAAATTTGGCGGAAGTATCTACGAGTTTTGAAACGGCACGAAGACAAAACCGGAGTATTCTTTTTCGGTAAAAGCGCCGCCGGATTTTTTGGTGAATTTGTAGATGCTATGATTGATGGGCGTGACGATTACGCCACCGGGTTTTAGTTGGTCGAGCCAGGCGGGAGGTATTGATTCTAATGGAGTTTTGTGGGCGACGATGGATGCCGCGGCAATAATTTTGTCGTACGGTGCATATGGCGGGAAACCTTTAGTTGCGTTTTGGCAACGTACTGTCACTGCTCCGTTTTTGAGAAAATCGTATTTGTTGAGATTAATTTTGCTTTGTTGGCACAGTTCTGGTATTAATTCAAGCGCGATAATTTTGGGTTGCTTGGCATTATTATTAGGGCGATTGACAAGGTAAGCCAGTATGGCCGTCTGCCAGCCGGAGCCGGAGCCGATGTCGAGAATTTTGTCACCCGGCTGGGGATCGAGCAGTTTGATCATGAAGGCAACGGTAGCGGGTTGGGAGATGGTTTGGCCGTGGCCGATAGGAAGCGGGATGTTGAGATAGGCCTGGCTGACAAGTGCGGGTGGAACAAAGTCGGCGCGGTCTATAGCCGTCATGGCGGCGGCATGATCTGGATTTTTCAAAAAGCCTTCGTCTTTGAGTTCGGCAAGTAATTGATCAAGAGTCATGGTATTTTAATTATCAGTGAGCCAGTCTTAATGTTCAGTGTTTTTGCCGAAGCCACCGCGGTAGCGGGTCGGGTTTTGGGGGAGTGACGACGCGTGCGAAGAAGTACCGGCGAGAAAAAACACAGGGCTGTTTTGCGAAGAGCAAGACAGCCCTTTTACTATTTATAGAGCAATACACTTAATTTGTCCGATAATTTTTTTGTATTGATGTCGTTTGGATAAAGGTCAATGAGCTCAAAATTGTTTTTTTTGATAAAGAGTAGCTTTGATGTCATGCCGTTATCGTATTTTTTATTTACTCCTTGTAATCCGAAGTATTCAATAAAAACTTTGTCTTTTGGGATGTAAAAATCCGCTGTCATTTTTGATCCCGGATATCGCTTGTGTAATATATGTTTGATGCCGTGACTACTTAGCCAGTCGTCTATAATTTGTTCTGCAAAAGAGTCGCATTTATGATTATCTTGTGCATATGTTCTTTTTGAATATAGTTCTTGATTTGGTTTGTATCCGGCAGAATAAATGGCATTATTCCATGTTCCAAAGTGTGTCCTAAAGATGCGTCTGCTGCCGAATTCTTTCTTTAGGGGAATTCTCTTATTTGTTTTATGGAATATTTTTATTTCCTTTAGCAATGATTCTGGCGTGTGTTTTTTCTTAAATTGATATTTACGCAGGCGTTTAGAAATATTTTTCTTATCTTTTTTTGACCAGTGATGAGCTTTTAATTTTTTTCTTCTTGTAATCTCGTTTTTTTGAAGCTTGGTTAGTTTAATATCTTTGGTCCATAAACAAGCTGTTCCGACGGCGATGGATAGTTTATTGGAAATTTCACGGTGGGTGTAACCGTTTTGGCGCAGTTTGCGTGCCAGTTGCTTTCGGCTCCTCTCAATTAGTGGTGGTGTCTACCTGCTCTGACTTAGGGAGTGTGGTGCTCTTAAAAGCAGCCAAAAGTGCCCAAAGACCAACTATCTGGGAATGCATGCGGCTATTACCTACCGCGAAAGTGGATAGAAACG